>NZ_JBFAXH010000002.1:87645-661919 GCF_040680755.1 Nocardia sp. NPDC051990
CATCGCTCATCGCTCATCGCTCATCGCTCATCGCTCATCGCTCATCGCTCATCGCTCATCGCTCATCGCTCATCGCTCATCGCTCATCGCTCATCGCTCATCGCGGACCAAGTCCGCCGGAACGCACTCTTCCGCCGCTTCTGACGCGAGTACGGACGTCGTCGACGGGTCTTGCTTCGCTGGTTCAGGTCTGGCGGTCGGGAACCCGAGACTCACCTCTCTGGTCGTGGTTTGGAGCCGTTGTGCGTTCGCTCGTCTCTCACGGAGACAGGACAGAGTGCGATCGATGCCCTCGATCTCGCCCAGCCAGCCTTGGGCGGCGGCTCGACGTTTACGATCTTGGAGATCGGCTTCGAGCTGGTCGAGGCGGTACAGCATGCTCGGGTTGACGTGGAGTTGACTACAGCGCAGGCAGGCTTCTCTGAACCAACGGGCCCCGGCCCATCCGAGGCCCGCCGAACGCACTGAAACGTCGACTATCGAGTGGCGGGCACCGATCGGACGTCGGTATCGTGGGTAAGCGCTCGGCGGTAGGGGCATAGGAGGAGGGCGCGTATGCCCACGGTGCGGCGGTTCTGGATCGAATTCGATCTGGGGAGCAGACGACTTTCCTGGCCGCAGCTGAGCCAGGGCGTTGGTGTGACCGGATTCGACGAGCGGGACTGCTTATCGATGGTGGCGGATCTGTTCCCCGACGACACAGAGCTACCCCCCGTGCGCCACATCACGGTCGACATCTCGCTCGCGGAGAAACTCCCGCTGAACCCTTCCCATCTCGGAGTCCCCGTGTGGCGCGGCATCTGGTACCCGCCCAGCAACCTCCGGACCGGGCCGATGTGGCGTCCCCGTGGCGTCGGCCGAAATCCCGGCGCACCCGCCTCCAGCCCGGAACGCCTCACGGATTCACCCGCACAGCCGGGGGCCAGCGTGCGCCCCGACCCACTGCCGGAGTGGTGGGACGAAATCCCGCATGTCGATAGTCTGCTATGGCCGGTCGGCAAGATGCCCTACACCTATCTGGGCGATCAGATGTGGCGTTACGCATCAGAACTGCGCTTCGCCATCATCAAGGAGCCTAGCTATGGGGACATGGTGCGCGAAGCCCTCGACTACGTGATCGCGCGACGTCCGACACCGAGCGATTGGTTCGACCCGAACACGACCACGTTCCGCGATCAACAGCAGCAGGACGAATATCTGCGAACCTTCCGCGACTTCTTGTTCGGACACCAACCGGATCCGATCTATCCTCCCCGCAAACGGCTTCCACCCGACGCGGAAACCACACCATCCGACGAATGAGCACGAGCCCCGAGGACTCCGAACAACCCGTGACGCCGCGTATCGACCGGACGCAGTGCCTACGATCTTAATTCTCCTGGGGCAGAAGTTCTTCCAGAAATAGACCCGAACGTGGGCATTCCGAGACCGGTCTTTGCCGTGGTTCGTTGAAGCGAGGTTTCGATCTGGGCGAGCTTGTCATTGACGCCGCTGTAGCTGACTTGCAGGCCCTCGACTTCGTCGAGCCAGCCTTCGCGTTTGGCATCGATGATGCGGGCTTCGAAGTTGTCGCGGATCTCTTCAAGCCGGGCTCGTTGGGCCGGTTCCGGTCTCAGGAGTGAACACCGGACACATGCGTGCTCATGAATGTACGGGGTGGAGAATGCTCGCGCGCAGGTCGCGACTGACACCTTCCGCTTCTCGAAGTGGGACAGGAATGCATCCCACTCTTCGTCGGTTGGAGTACGGTATTCCTCGCCGGGCCGAACGGACCGCCGTCGTGCGATGAAAGCCCAGTGCGCCTCAATGGTTTCCACCGGGTAGACGGCCTTGTAGCCCATCGTCGTATCGATGCTCTTGTGACCGCAAATGACCTGCGCAATATGCGGTGGCAGGCCGTTCATGATGGCGTCGGTGACAAAGATCCTGCGCAAGTCGTGAGGACTGAAAATCAGTGGGTCGCCGTTCGGATCGGTGAGCCGGGTCGCGGCGAGGGCGTTGATGAGCACCTTGCGGATCGCGGTCGGGGTGTAGGCCCGGCGTTCGTTGCCGATTCCGCGCTGGAACAGCACTGGCATGGGCGGGTTCCAGATTTTCTCCCTGACGTCGTATGAGACGATCAGTGGGATGGAGCCGTCCGGGTTGCGTAAGCGCTGGACGATGGTGTGTTGAGTCGTGGCCCTGATCGGGTCCGCGGTCACTGGGAATGGAGCTGTGCACGCCGGCCACCGCCGAAATTGGATGGGGGAGGTGCGCGGAGTGGAGGCCGATACCCGACGAGACAGGGGGACCTGCCAACAGCACTGACCACGCAGCTCTCAAAGCTGGTCAGAGGCAAGGATTTGAGAAGCCTTCGACAGCAGATCTCCTGGGCCGTACGTTGATTACAAGACGGATGCAATGGGAGGAACTGCGATGCGTGTTGATGTCGAATTCACCAGTGGCGCAGTGAGCTTGCGGGGTTGGCTGTATCGGCCCGAGCAGGCGTCGGGGCCGGTCCCGCTGGTGGTGATGACGCACGGATTCGCCGGCGTAAAGGAATGGGTTGCCCCGTTCGCCGAAGTGTTCAGCAACGCCGGTTTGGCTTGTCTTGTCTACGACCACCCCGGATTCGGGACCTCTGATGGTGAACCGCGTTTCGAGGTCGACCCTTTCGCACAGATCGAGGGTTACCGCGATGCGATCACCTTCGCGCAGACCCTCGATGGTATCGACCCGGAACGCATCGGAATCTGAGGAACCAGCTTCGCGGGCGGCCACGTCCTGGTGGTCGCGGCGACCGACCGACGGGTGCGTGCGGTCGTATCGCAGGTTCCACTGACCAACGGGTGGGCCAACTTCCGCAGCTTGGTGCCGTCGGTCATGTTGCCGACCGTGCATGCGGCCATCGCCGCGGACCGCCAGGCCCGCGCCTCGGGCAAACCGCATCAGACGATCAAGGCGGCTTCCGATGATCCGACCGAACTCGTGGCCATGCCCGGTATCGAGGTCTACAACTGGTTGATGGCCAACGGCCCGCAGGTCCCGACCTGGCGCAACGAGGTCACCCTCTCCAGCGATCGACAAGTTTCAGTCCTACGCCCCGGAAGCGTTCCTACGCCGCGTATCTCCGACACCCCTGCTGATGGTGATCGCCGATCAGGACACCCTGACACCCGCCGATATCGCTCTGCAGAGCTACGCCGAGGCACTGGAACCCAAACAACTGTCTCTGATCCCGGGCCCGCATTTCGCCGTATACGAGGAGCAGTTTCAACGAGCCTCCAGTGTTGCCCGCGACTTTCTGCTCGCCAACCTGAGCGGATAACGCCCGGATCTGGCTCGGAATTTGCTCGCAATCTGGATCAGGCGTCAGCCGGTTAGCTGAGCGGAAAGACTGCGGCGACCAGATCACAAGTGCTGGAGCACTCGTCGCCGGTTTGGGCGACCGCAGGAATGGATTCGACAGGTCATCGTTGAAAATACGACCGAGACTTCCGCGCGCGAGTGCGGGAGTATGATCGATCGCGGGAGAATCAGCGGGCAGACCCGACTAGGAGGTCGGCCATGTCGTCGCGTCGTTCGCCGCGGTCACCGCGGACAGCTCGATCCCCGGAAGTCCTTGAGCGACTGGAACGCTCGCGTGCGCGTATTCGTGAACTCCGAGAACAGGCACGTCAGCGGGAGGCAGCGATCACCGACGCGGTGAAGCGGTACCTGGCTGATTGGCAGGCGATCACGGCGTGTGAAGCCAAGCGTGACCAAGAAATCGAGGCGCTGCGCCAGCCAGATCAGCGCAGTCGAATCACGAGCCGGTGAGGAGATCGCCCGCCACCGCGCCGACCAGGCTCTTGCCGCCGCAGTGATCCGTGACCAAGATCAAACCGACGAAGACGTCGCTGATCTGCTCGAAATCAGTGTCAAACAAGCCCGGCAACTGATCACCGCCGCACGCGCAACGGGCGGCACAATCTCGGCGAGTGCATCACCGAAGCCGACCGCCACGCCGACCAACACCTCTTCCGACTCGATGGTGGATTCAGGCGCTGGCGTACCCACCGGCGTTCCACACGAACCACCGGAAGTGCTGCGGCGCGAAGGGTTGCCGTGAAGGAATGCCCGGCGCTGGCGACAAGGGCCAGAACGCGACACCGCACCGATGGCAGTAGAAGCCGGCTTGCCATACAGCGTGAGCGCGCCGACGTCCTCGTACGACTTTCCCGTTGCGACGCATACGACGTACAGCAACGCTGAGCAGGAGGCCGCCGGGCGTCGTCAGGACCACGAAGAAGATTACGGTGGAAAGAGCGGCGATCCACGGTGATACGCCGGGATACGGATCGGCGATTGAGATGATTGCCGGAACGATCCAGCACATCGCTGGCAACAGCAGCACAAGCGCAAAGAAGGTCAGGCGCCCGGCTGGAGTACGTGCAGGCTCGCGGGCCAGACTCCGCGCAAGCAATGTGGTGTGAGTGCGCTCAACCGTGGCAGTACCGAACACCGGGACCAGGCCAGTTGAAGCCACACCAACGCCAGAATAGACGTCCGTTCCAGAGCTGGTCGAAACCCCGTCGGCGTGTATGGCTGGCACGCTTTGGACGAAGTCGAGTTGTTGGCAGTGTGGACACGTGAGGTCGATGTCCATGCGGGGACCCCCTCCCAAGCCGTTGCGCTGTAGCGCCGCGTTTGTGGTGCTGGTACCTGCAACGAAGGCTCTGTGGGGTATCCAACACCTTCAGCGAGCCGCTGTCGAGAGGTATTGGCGTGCTGATGCATTGATGAGTCCTTCCTTGTGGCCGACGGTTGAGGCAGGTTCGTCTGATCCAGCTGCACATGGGCCCAGACCGACAAAGGGGATCACCGTCTCCTACTTCTTCGAGAAGGCGTGGCAACCCGCCCGGCGGTGTGTCGACGGGTTCGCTCGTGCTGCCTCCGCGTTCGAGCGCGGCGACGAGTTCGGTGCGCGTGGACATCTGATTCCCTTCACCCGCCGGGCGTTGTGGCGGGCGCGGGCCCGGAGGAGTTTATTGCCCGTTACGGCACGGCGCTGGAGCCCCTGCGGATCAGGCATCTGATGCAGTACACGCTGCGTCACACTGGGATTCGTGGATGTTGCAGGACGGCGTGCTGATGTTCGTGGTGTTCCGCGACGCCGGGCGCGGATCGGTCACGGTTACCGACCGCGTCTACGGCCACAACGACCGCCGCGCCAGCGAATCCGCCGCTCAGGTCATCGCGCGCCGGCTGCCCCGGGTGCGTGCGAACATGCTCGCCCGGGGCCGTCTGACCGCACACACCAGTACGCATCCGCGGACCGAAATCCATTCCATTGCATTCCATTCCCCGTGAATCGGAATGAATCGGAATGCAATGGAATGGAATGGAATCCGCGATACTGACGGCGGTCACCACTCACGCAGCGGCCGAGCCTCGGTCGGTGCCAGTTCCCCGTCAGAATCTCGTTCGCCGCCCCGCAGGCCCGGCCTTCGGGCCTGCGGGGTGGCGATGGTCAGCAGCCGATGTGGGAGCACGGCTCCAAGGGAAGTTTGTCGGTGTCAGCCTGGTCCACGTGGGCGTGTCGGGATGCGGCGAGGATGTCGATTGTCGCTGCGTCGCTGAGTATTCGGCTGATGGTTGAGCGGCTTTTGTTCAGTTCCCGTGCGATTCGGGTTGGTGTCCACCCATCGAGGTGGTGGTGAGTCAGTGCTCGGGCGACTGTGTCGGGATCGCGGCGGCGGCCGGGGTCACGTGCGCACAGAAGCGCCGCCAGTTCCCTGAACTCTGCGTCGGTGCGGTCGGCTATCGGTGGTGGCGTGCGCGCATGATCGCTGTCGATCATCACCTCGGGTTGAGTCGATGCCGGTGTGGCCGATGGTGTGCACGTGTTGTGCGGTGCGCACGGTTCAGTGGTGGCCGAACCGCTGTCACTGTGGTCGCCGGAGTGGGCGAGCGCGAGCAGCGCGACCGTCGCTTGGGCCATTGAGCCCTCGATGATCAGCGGCCACAGCCATGCCTCCCGGTGCGGGATACCGGCGGTGATCGCGAGTGATCGTAGTGCGGTGAACGACAACCAGAACGCGCCGATCGCGATGAGAGCGGTCATCGCGGTGGCGATCAGGTGGGTGCTGCGGGCTCCTGCGTGCGCACGCGCGAGTACCGAAACACCGTGGACGGCCGCCAGTAAAGCGAGGGGTGGGATGATCGCGACCGCGGCGGCGACAGCGGGGAGTGCGGTGTCGTGCAGGACGGCTTGGGTGGCGTTGCCAGTGATGCTGACCGCAGCTGCCGTGGTGAGCACTGTCCAGAAGAAGCCGTGCGCACGCGGCTTCGGTGAGGTCGCCTCGGTCCGGGCGGTGCGCACGACGACGGCTGTGGGTGAGGTGAGGGCGATCTCGGTCATGAAAGTCCTTTGTCGCGAGGTGATCAGCGTGCGGACGGCGTATGCGTGTCCGGCTGGTGCCGGGGGCGAGCGGATGCGGCCGGCGGTGAGTATCGACAGCGCAGCGGCGACTTCTTGAAGATGGGAATTTGACGTAGGTGGCAGTCGTGCCCGCGGCTTTGCCTCGGTGTCCGGGCCTTCCCCGAGGAGAGCCGCCGAGATCGTTACCAACCCCTCAACCTGAGCCACACTCAGGGGTACGTCGCCAGGACGGGGTTGACCCCTCGCACACGGCACCGATATCCACCAAAGATGTTGCAGATCCGTGCGCGAGGACTCCCGTGCCGGGTTGCCGGCAAGAACGTCACTGTGGGTGTGCGAAGGGCCGAAGGCCGTCTAGGACCGCATTGGTCCGTTGACGAAACAGGACGGCGCCGGGACGGTCAGTGCTGGGATGGGATGCGAATCAGCCACCGCCGCAAACGAACTGTTCGCGCCATCTTCATGTCGTTATGGTGTTCGTGGTCGGCGGTTTGACCGCTGTGGCGAGTGGGTGGGGTTCTCCTGTCAGGTGGGCGAGGGCGGATGCGACTTCGTTGATTGTTGCGGTGGTGTAGATGCCGGTGGGTGCGGCTGCGCCGACCGCGTGGCGGGCGAACTCGCGTGCGATCGCGGCGCCGTAGCGGCGTTCGACCCAGGTGGTTGTTGTGTGGCGCAGCCAGTGGATGGAGATGCCGTGGGTGGTGACCCCGGGCAGGTATCGGCCCAGGCGCTCGAACAGGTGGTTGTAGCGGCGGCGAGTGATGGGCTTGCCGTTGCGTGTGCGCAGTAGTTGCTCGTTGGGTGCGGCTCCGCGCTGTTCGGCGTGGCGACACAGCGCGCGCATCAGGGTGGGGGAGACCGGCTGCCATTGTTCGGTGCCGCCCTTCTCCCGTAAGAGAATCAGCGACTGCACGGGATCGAGATCTCGGGGACGCAAGGCGAGTGCACCGCCACGGCGGCAGGCGGTTTCGGTGTGCAGGCGCAGCAGCAGGGTGTCGAGTTGCGGGTCGTTGCCGGTGGTGGCGGCGACGCGGTTGATCTCGGTGAGGAGCTCTTCCGGGAGAGCGCGCCGGTTGGATCGAGTGCGCCGGGGTTTGGTCAGTCTCGCGGCGGGGTTGTCGCGTGGGTCGATGATCCGGTTGTCTTCGGCGTGGGTGTAGACGCGGCGGACGACGTCACGTCCGTCTCGCCCGTTGCGGCGGATTAGTCGCTGGGTTTCGATCACCTCGCACAGCCCCTGCAACTGGGCGGGAGTCGGCTCGTTCAATGCTCGGTCGGCCCACCCCGGCTGGGCAAGAATCTTGGTCCAGTATGTCTGGTAGTGGTCGCGAGTCCGGCTCGCGGGCATGCTGTCGGCGACGACTGGGATGTAGTCACCGAAGGTCGGGACGCTTGTGGCCGCACCGGTGTCGTCGCTGAGCTCGGCGACGGTGAGATCGAGCCGGTCCATCCGGACGGCGGCGATGTCGGCGTCGCTGCGTGCGCTCATCGGCGTATCCCCTCGCAGAAGCGGCGAGCGGCCATCTCGTCGAGGACGTGTGGTGGGAAAACCACCAGCAGGCGTTGATGAGGGTCGGCGGCCAGCAGGACCCGGTCGTGATGTTGGATGCCCGCGGCGCGCCGTGCATGGGCGGGCAGGGATAGATGCCCGTGCTTGGTGACCCCGCGGCGGCCGTAGCCGGGCCGGGTGATCACGATCAGCCCCGCGGCGATCCGCCAGGACAGCAGGTCACCGGGGTGCCAATCCCAGCGCTGCCAGAACGGCTTTGTCGACCACGCGCCCGTTGGTGTCGACCGGCCGCACGCTGTACACCGCGGTGTGCGGGTGGTTGCTCGATGGTCGCCATCGGCAGACCGGCACCGATTCCGCAGCCATCGTCGCCGACGAGCCCGATGGAGGAGAAGGAAGGGATCAGCGGAGATGCTGTGTCATCGGTCACATCGACCATCGCCGAGCAAAACCGCAGGTGGGGGGTGTACGGCCAGGACAGAGTGTCTAGGCGATGCCCGGACCCGGTTTTGGGGGCATAAATGCCACAATTTTGTGTCCGGAGGGGGTATCGACCAGTACGCCAACCTCCTGCAACACCGAAAACTGCTGGTCATCGGCAAATAGCGGTGGCGTGATGGTTTTGGTCCGGTTGCCGCAGGTTCGTGCCCCACGGCGGGGAACTAAAGGAGGGGACGGTTCTGACCGGTGGTTTCCTGGGGGACCGCTGATATTCCAAGAAACAGGCACTTGGGATGAGGGATCGTTCTGCCTAGGAGCGGGACCTAGCGGTAATCACGAGACATCACGAACTCCTGAGTGGGGTCAGGGTTCGAGTCCCCTTAGCTCCACAAATTGACACGAATAGGGCCGTTGCTCACGGGTTTGCTGTCTTTCGAAGATGAGGGCCATCTTCGGTCGGGTGTCTCATATCGCCTGGTCAGCGCCTGTTTTCTTGTTCTAGTTAGCTCCCAAGGTGTTTTTGTTTCGGCTCGGTGTTGATTAAGTCGGAAGGCGCTCGTTCATTACCGCGATCACGAGCCATGCTCGTCGCAGGTGCGGTCTCACCTGGTCATCGTGGATTGATGTCGGGATCGAGCCCGCCCATGTGTGTCGCGGGTGCGGACGCCACGCTCGCGCAGACGATTCAACACGGTGGCCGGATCGACGGCAAAGTGTTTTCCGACTCGTGCCAGGGACCAACCGAGACGGTAGAGGCGGTCTGGTCGGGGGACAGGCCGCGTCGGCGCATCGGCACGTCGTGCCGATGCAGGATGGCGCTGATGGTGCGGCGGTCGATACCGAGTCGGTTGCACAGTTCGTAGGTCGTTGCGCCAGCGACATAGTCGTGTATCAGCATCTGGATGTGGTTCTGATCGAGTTGTCGTGCCCGCCTCGGTGTGGACCGGCGGGCGGCAGCGGTGAACTCTCGCCACTGATTGCGGTGCGGTCGTCACGACGACGTGGCTTGTCGGCCATCTGTTCTCGCGCGAGTTCGACGAGCACCTTCGCGATCTTGCCGGCATCGGGCGGATCATGACGGACGCCGCGAATCTCGAGTTTGCCCCGCCGGGTAACGGTGTTGGTCGGAGTTGTCATGCGTCCACTGTCCTACCTGAAGGCAAGTTCGCGTCAAGCTTCCGGTATGGGTCGTACCGTCGCAGGTCGCCTTGCGGCTGGCCACGAATATGGTCACCAGCCTGGCACGACCGCCGCAACAGGCGACACATTGATGTCCGAACAGCCACCGTTCTCGATGGCGTCAAAGGCGGCAACGAACGATACTGCACCCCTTTGACTGTGGCGGCGTGAGATAAGCTGCTGTACAGCACTTTTCGGGCTGCCGAACAACCGATATGCGGCATTGTTGTGCGTTCCGCCGCTCAGGATGCCTCCGAGCCGGGCGGTTACAGGGCGAGCATGGCGGCAGCGACCTGATCGGCCGCGGCGTGGCGCAGAGCGGTACCCATGTCGTCGAGGACGAGCAGTCGTGCCCCTGGGATTTCGGCGGCGAGGACCTCGCCGTTGCCGACCGGGAAGAACGGGTCGGCGCGACCGTGCACCACGAGTGTGGGCACGTCGAGCTCACCTAGCCGGAACCGCCAGCGCGGGGCGCAGTCGATCCGGGAGAAAACCATCCCGAGCTGGTTCGCCTGGTGCACCGCGGGATTGCTCGACGGCGTCCGGTCCCAGATCCGGGCCGCCGTCGCCCGTACGTCCTCCGGATTATTGCCCATGGTCTCGGCCCCCCATCGATCGAGTTCCTGTTCGAGGACTCGACGCTCGAAAGGTGCCTCTCGCCGAGTGCGCGCACACTCATGACGAACCGTAGTTCGCCCGCCGCCAGGCCGGATTGGTCCGGGTGCGCGACGATCGACGGATTGAACAGCGCCGCGGCTTCGACCGCGTACTCCTGGGTGAAGTACGCGCCGATGAGCCGTCTACGGGCGGGCGTCAGTGTCCCCCTCCGTGGCAGCAGATGTTCGACGAGCGCCGCGTGCGTGGTGAAGGTCGCGTCGATATCGCGGTGGCGGTCGCCGAACCGGCGACGCACGGAAGCCAGGCCGGCCAGCATGTCCGCATCGGTGAGTGCGAGCACCCGGTCGATGATGGCCTTGGCGCGGGAAATCCCTTGTCCGAGAATCTCTTGGCCGGGCAGAAATAGCCTGGCCGAGACTCTGCGGGTATCCGGCAGCAGCACCAAGGTACTGCGCCGGACGGGATCGGCGGGTTTGGCCACTACCCGGCCAGGGTGAGTCGGCGCGCCTGTTGCTGCGTGGAGATCAGCGCTAGCGTCGATTCGGCGCCCTGGTTCTCGTTTCGGCCGGTGTGCTCGAGTCCGTCACAGCAGCCGCCGCTGACCGGGTCGATCAGGGGAGTATCGACATCGTTCGTGCCGCGGAACCACGCCTCACACAGCAGTACCGCATCCTTCCACTGCTGGTCGCCGGTGTCGTCGTAGGCGCGGGCGCAGGCGTCCGCCAGGGTCGCGACCTCGATGGGTTGCTGGTCGAAGCCGGGCCGGGTTTCGCCGGTCGCCCAGCCGTCGACGGGGGTGACCGATAAATGATCACCCGAGGTTTCGATCTCGAGTAACCAGCGCAGCATCGCGAGTCCATCGGCATAGACGCGGCCCTGTCCAGGCAGCAATGTGCCGACCGCGAGCAGCGCTTCGGCCAGCACCGCGTTGGCATAGTGCAATCGTGGCTCGGGCCAGCGCCAGTCGAGGCGGCGGGTGGGCGGGCCGATCCGGGTGGCGGCGGCGGCCAGTAGTTCACGTGCTTGTGTGTTTCCCGGCTGGACACACAGCACCTCGGCGGCGCCGAGTGCGGCGAAGGCCATTGCCCGGGGATATGGGGAGCGCCGTGGTGCCCCGATGGTGAAGTGTGCCAACGCGATCTGCGCCAGATCGGGTTGGCGGGCGACGACGGAGCCGAGTGCCCACAGGGCACGGCCCCAGTGATCTTCGAGGCTCGGTTCGTCCTGCCAACTCCGGTCCGAGCCCCGACGATTGTGGCAGCTGCCGTCCTTGTTCAGTGCCGCGATGATGAAGTCCAGATACACGCCGGCGTTGTCGAGTAGTTGTTCGCTCGGCTCGGGCTCGCGAACGGCCACCACAAGTGCGCGCGCGACATCGTCGACGCAGTAACCGTTTTCGATGCGGGGCGTGGTGAACCTCGCGTGCTCGAAGATGCCGCACTCGTCGCTGAGTCGGTAGAGGTGCGCGAAGGAGATGCTGATGGTATTCATGCCGTGGCCAGCTTCCTATCGGCCCGCAGCGTTTCCGCTGCCAGGTCCCGGTACTTTCCGCTTACCGAAGTCCACAGCAGTCCGGGTGCGATACGTTTCGCTTCGGCACCCATGCTCGCCGCAAGGCCCGGTTCGGTGATCACGCGGCGCAGAGCGGCGGCGATATCGGTCGGCGACTCTCGATCGACCAGCAGGCCTGCGCCGCTCGACAGCAGTTCTTCGGCATGCGGGAAGGCCGTCGATATCACCGGTTTGCCCGCCGCGACCGCCTCGATCAGCACGCCGGACGTCACTTGCTCGCGGGAATCGTAGGGCAGCAGAACGATATCCGCCTGCCTGATGAGCCGGTACAGCTCGACGTTGGACAAGTAGCGGGCGTCGAAGTGCACGGCATTGGCAACGCCGTAGCGCCGAGCGCGCTCGACGAGGCCGGCGCGATAGGACTCACCGTGGCGCGCAAGCACTCTCGGATGTGTCTGTCCCACCACCCGGTACTGTGCGGCCGGGCGCAAATCGGCGATGTGGGCCATCGCGTCGATGCCCCATTCGATGCCTTTCCCCTCGCCGAGCAGTCCCCAGGTCAGGATTACCGGCGTCCGGGAGATCGGCTGGTGTTGGTCGCCGGGCTGTCCGGGGCGATTGTCGTTGGCACCGTGCGGAATTACCCGGACCTTGGCCGGGTCGACGGCGTAGTGGTCGACGAGTCGGCGGCGAGCCGTGTTCGTCATGGTGACGACGGCCGCGCAATTGCCAGCGAGCTGCTCGAGGATCATCCGCTGCTGTGGTGTCGGGGTGACCAGCACCGTATGCAGCACGACGATGGCCGGAACCCGAAGGGCCCGAACGATTTCGAGGACATCGACGCCGTCGCGCCCACTATAGATGCCATATTCGTGCTGGATGATCGCAATATCGAAGCGGTTGAGCGCGATAGCCGCGGCAGCGGCACCGCGGTGGTCGCTGCGCTCCCACTGATGCGCCACCTCAGCGGGCGGTGTCGGATCCGGACTGTCGACCACGGCGACGACGCCGATGGCTGGGCGACGCTCGAAATCGACCGATACGAAACCGATTTCGCCGGGTGCGGTCAACGCATCGACGAGTGCGCCGGTGAAGGTCGCCAGCCCGCACTGGGTCGGCGAATAGGTACTCAGAACGCCATAGGACTGAACCGACACTACGCCAGCCTTTCTACTTCGAGGCAGCGCCGAAGGTGCCGCTGTCTGTAGCCACTCAATTGGCTGATCGTGTTGCGCTGAAGCGCTTGAGAATCCGTTCCGGGAAAAAGACACGGAGGGATCGGCAACCAGGCCTCGATCGTAACACTCGGATCTGCGGAAATTAGTGTGATATGATCGGCGCATCATGTTCGCCCAGATCTGGGGCGGCTCTCGGCGGTTTTGCCGCCAGTAATCGAGGATTTTATGAGAATCGGCGTTATCGCGTCGGTCGCACACCGTACACCTCCGAAAAACTATGGTCCGTGGGAGCAGATCGCTTCGACGCTGGCCGAGGGGTTCGTCGCGCGTGGGCACGATGTCACACTGTTCGCGACGGCGGACTCCGAGACGTCGGCACGGCTGGTCTCCGCCGTACCGTCGGGATACGAAGTGACGGCGGGTGCGGATGCGAAAGTCTACGAAGCGCTGCATAATTCGACGGCATTCGCGCGGGCCGGTGAGTTCGACGTACTCGCAAACCATTTCGACTTCATGCCGCTGACCTACAGCAGGCTGGTGTCGACACCGATGGTGACGACGATTCACGGCTTCTCCTCACCGAAAATCGTTCCGGTTTACCGGGAATTCGGTGACATCGCCCACTATGTGGCAATCTCCGACGCCGATCGCGACCTGGATCTGCGCTATGCAGCGACGATTCATCACGGTATCGATCTCACCCAGTTCACATTTCGGCCCGAGCACGGCGAATATCTGCTCTTTCTGGGCAGAATTCATCCGGATAAAGGGACGCACCTGGCGATCGAGGTAGCGCGGCAGGCCGGACTGCCATTGATCATCGCGGGCGTGATCCAAGACGAGGAATACTTCCGATCGGCGGTCGAACCGCATCTCACCGGCACCGATTTGACCTACCTCGGTCCGGTTGGTCCGGCAGAGCGGGACGCGCTACTCGGAGGTGCCCGTGCGCTACTGCATTTGATCGGTTTCGCCGAGCCGTTTGGCCTGTCGGTCGTCGAAGCCATGGCCACCGGGACACCGGTCATCGCAACACCATTGGGTTCGATGCCGGAGATCATCCGCCACGGTCGCACCGGATTCCTCGTCGCCGATGTCGCGGGTGCCGTCGCGGCGGTATCGGATATCGAGCGAATCGACCGCTCCGCCTGCCGGGACGACGTCTTCGAACGCTTCACCGCTGACCGCATGATCGATGCCTATCTAGCTCTGTTCGCACGGATCGTACGAGATTGCGGACGTCGCGCCGAATCGGCCGAGTCGGCACCGCAACAGGCCATCGGCTCGCCCGGTCTGTTCTCACACGCCGGACTGTAATCGACAGTGCCCCAAGGCTACTGGTTCTCAGACTGGATGCCGAGTTGGTTCGGTGTTTCGGTTCGTGATGCCCACCGCATTCGCTTGTTCGCTTGATCGGGCGGGGTGTCGGCGGGGATGACCAGCAATGCCAGATGAGTGCCGCCAGCGCCGACCATGTGCATGACATCGTGTGGTTGGGCAGCACCCGGCCCGTGCAACCGGATGCCGTCATCGCCGTCGATGCGGCGTTGGGCGAGACTGACCGCGTTCCAGCCGAAGCCGATTCGCACAGTCGCGCCGAGGCGTGGGGTAAGGACGCTGATCAGATCGTGCAGTTCAGCGGTGAGATTGGCCGTCCACGGCCACCACGCGCCGTCGACCTGCCCCGAACTGGAGCCGCTTCGACGCAGCAGCAGGCGTGGCGTGCGGGTAGGTGTCCGGAACGGTTGCAGGTCGCGTGGAGGCGGGCCGATATCCCCGACCATGCCGCGGTGATTGGTTATCGGGCGCTGCGCCTTGATGTGAGTCATGATCTGGTCTCGATTCCACCGGCGGCCAGGGTCGCCGGTTCGGGCTCGACGGCGGCCATCAGGGCCGCGCGCGCGGTGCCCTCGGCGGTGGCCGACGGGATTACCCGGAGCACGATCAAGCCGCTGTCACGGCCGAAGACGAACATCGTGTTCCACCGCTCGAAGCGATAGGGATCGAGTCGGACCACGTGGTTGTCGACGGTTATTTGCTGGGGTGCGCGTGACCAGCACGCGGGGTCATAGACGACGCGCCAGACCGGTCCGAGCCCCACTGATAGGACTGCCAGCAGATCTGGGAGTTCGGCGGGGAGTACGCCGGATCGGGGCCACCAGGCGCCATCGATATATCCATCGCGTTCGGCCTTCGGCCTCAGTCTCAATCGAAGTGTGTATTCCGGTGCGACACGATGCCGAGGGGACGGTGAGCGGATCTTTTTCGGTGCCATGTGGCGCTCCTGTTTCGGCTGTGGTGCCCGCCGATGATCGGCGTCGCGGGAATGCGCGACGGCGCGCGTGCCGTCTGGACGGTCAGTAGAGGTGGCGACGACCGCGGATGGGGTGGCCGTTGGTGCCCGCGAACATGAGCACCGACCCAAGTGCGACCGCATCAGATCCTCAGACCTGTTGCTTCTTCCAGTAGACGCCGATTATGTCGTCGTGTCAACGCTGTAGGTCTACGATACACGACGTATACACCGGCGTTGCTAGGACTGGAGAAAACTGCCGAAATGACCGAACCACCGACCAGTCACACGAACTCCCGATCCGGGCGGCACGCCACGGTCACCGGAGCCCGGTGCGGCGGTCCGGTGAACAGGGCAACGGTGTTGCACGCGGCACTCGAGATCGTCGATCGAGACGGGATCGACGGACTCTCGATGCGGCGGCTGGCCAATGCGGTGGGACGGGATCCGATGGTGGTCTACCGGCATGTGGCCAACAAGGCGGCGGTGCTCGACGGCATCGCCGAAGTCGTCTTCGCGCAGTTGTCGGTCGATGCCTCCGACGCGGACTGGGCCGCCCAATTGCGGGTGATCGCACGCGATTTCCGACGCTTGGCACTGGCCCATCCGAAGGCGGTACCGCTGCTGGTGACCCGGCCGTTGGCGACGCCGTTAGGGCTGCGCCCCCAGGCGGTGGTCCGTCCGCTCGAGGACATCCTCGCACTGCTCACCCGTGCCGGATTTTCCGGTGCGGACGCTCTGCACATCTACCGTGCATTGTTCGGCTTTCTCTACGGTCACGTCCTCAACGAATTGCAGGAGATCGTGGAGCGACCCGAGGAAACCGACGAGGTACTGCGCCTCGGACTGCATCGGCTGCCTATCACGGAGTTCCCATTGCTGCGCGAGCTCGCCCCGGCGCTGGTGGGCTATGACGGCGCCACCGAACTCGAACGAGGTCTCGATATTCTGCTCACCGGACTCGCGGCAACGCTGCCGAGCAAAGACCAATGATCGTTTGCCGCTCAAACCCCGCCCCGCCTTCGGGGATTCCCAACGCTACTGTGCGGGCACCACACTCCGCCGACCGAACCGGCTATCGCGCCGCCGATATCGTGCTGATCAGCACCCTCACCTGGTGGGGCATATGCCGTCGGTGGCGCAGCGGGTGCCCGAGCGCCTCGATACCGAACGATTGGAACCGACGAGGCGGGCAGACCGGCGACGCCGAGCAAGTCGGGGTGGTCGGAAATGAGGACTGCGCTCAGGGGCTCAACGATATCGACTCGACCGTCCCTGGACAAAGACGATCAAACCCGTCCATGCGAGGGCTAGGGCCCGCCAGCGATGGTCGCCCTGTACCGGCTTCAGGTCGTCCTTTTCGAGCAATAACCACAGCACAACGCCCATTACGGCGACCTGAAATAGTCGCTCGAACACTCCTGATCGGACTGGCCGAGCGAAAGTCGCCATGGTCCACGGTCTGTCGGTGTCGTTAACCCACGGCCGCGGACCGGGGTGATACCCATACGCCGCTCCCCATCCGATCGCTTTGGGAGAGAAGGTCCTTTGGAATAGCTTGTTTCAGAGCCGCGAGATAGTGCCGGTAGGTTCGGTCTGTTTTGACGCGCGCCGGCGGCCGATCTCGAAAGCTGTTCGTAGTCCTGATACGACAATGGGAGTCCTGCTCGGGACAAGTAGTGCAACGAAAGCGCGTCACTGACAGAACCACACCGTTCTGCCGCACGGTGCGCGTTCGGCGTGGCGCGCCTGAGCGGTTGTCCGACAACGCATCCGGGCCCAGCCGAACGTCCGTAAATAGCCGACGAGCGCATCCTTGGTCGGGTATGTGCCGTCGTGAAGCGTGAGCGCGTCGACAGGGCGTTGCTCATCCTCTCGGCACCCGCAGCGCCAAAGATGATCGCGCTCGTCGAGGAAACGCTTGAATGCCAGCGCGCCTCGCCCTGCTCCGGGCCGGAATCTCCCCGGGGGCGTACTGTCGAGGGAACGAGACCGCAGAGGTCTTGCAACCAAAGGATGCCCAGTTGTCCGACAAATCTCCGCGTAGCACGATGTCCAAAAAGCAGGGGAAATCGATCAAGGAGAAACGAGCGGAGAAGAAGGCCAAGTCAGCCGCCGCTCAATCCGGCGTTGAAGCCTCGGAGAACAGGGACAAGAAGCGCAAGTAGACATACTCCTGTGCGGCATCGGAGCTCAGCCCTCACGGGCTTGGCTCCGATATGGGGAGATCGACGTCCTACCGAGTCGACGAACGAATCTCCCCGGACTCGTCGAGCCACTGGGGACGCGCGCGATCCTTGCTCGGCGACCCCACGCGCACCGTGTACGGTATGAGTCCGGCGGCGATCGCCCAAGACAGTGGAGCAACCGGCGATCTGACGGAGGTCCGAGGCTCCCTTCCTGAATCCGAAGGTACCGATGGTAGTTCGCGACGATCGGCGGGCTTGGCGGATTCGCAGCACGATCGCGCCGCCTGCATGCCAGAAGCATCAGGACGGCGCACAATAATCGGGCGTTTCCGGATGTTTTGCGCCGCAGTCGATCTCGCGTGTCGACCGCTCTGCACCCGGCCCGCCGAGGCTGGTCTGCGGTATGCGCTTGTTATCACATCGCAGTCCGAACCCATGTCATACCAAGGTATTACATCGAACGAGAATCCGGCCGATAGCTTCGAATCGTCACCTCCGAACCGACGCACCGAGCAGTTCCCACTCGAGTCACAGCCTCGGGTCGGCATTCAGGACGGCCGAATGTGGCCTCTTCGACCCAGCTTTCAGGAAGATCTATGACGACACCAGCCTTGGCGCCCGAGTTGTTTCCACGATCATCGCGTCGCGGCGGCGCCGACGGTGATTACGCCCGTCTGTTGCGCCGGATCTCCGATGCGGGTCTGATGAACCGGCGTCCCTTCTACTACGCGGTCCGGCTCGGCGGCGTCGGGATCGCGTTCACGGTCGGCTGGGCGGCGTTCGTCCTCGTCGGGGACTCGTGGTGGACGCTCGTGGTCGCGGCGTTCATGGCCGTGACGTGTGCTCAGGTCGCCCTCGTCATGCACGATGTCGCGCACCGCCAAGTCTTCCGGCTGCGGCGGCTGACGGAGGTCGTGGGGCGACTCGTCGGCAATGCCGGCATAGGCCTGGCGTACGGCTGGTGGCAGGACAAGCACACCCGGCATCATGCCAACCCGAACCATGAGGAACTCGACCCCGATGTCGCGCCCGACATTCTGGTCTGGTCACAACGGCAGGCGCGGGCCAGCCGTGGTCTGCCTCGTCTCATAGGGAGGGCGCAGGCGTTCCTGTGCTTCCCGCTACTGATGCTGGAGGGCCTGAACCTACATGTGGCCGGCGCCCGTGCGCTCAGAAGCCGATCGGTCAAATACCGCGGATTGGAGGGCGCGCTGCTCTTCGGCCACTTCGTCGCCTATCTGGCCGCACTGTTCGCGGTTCTGCCCGCCGACAAAGCTTTCGCGTTCCTTGCTGTCCACCAAGCGCTGTTCGGCCTGTACATGGGCTGCATCTTCGCCCCGAACCACAAGGGCATGCCAACTCTGATCGGCGACGACCGCCCCGACTACTTACGCCGACAGGTGCTGACCTCCCGCAACGTGCGGGGTGGCGTGTTGACCGACCTCGCCCTCGGCGGGCTCAATTATCAGATCGAGCACCACTTGTTCCCGAGCATGCCGACACCGAATCTGCGTCACGCCCAGGTGATCGTCCGCGACTACTGCGCCGAAATCGGTGTGCCATACTACGAGACCGGGCTGATCTCCTCGTACCGCGAGGCACTAAAGCACCTGCACCACGTCGGCGCACCCCTGCGCACCACCGGCTCACAGCAGAACGCCGGATGAAAGTTCCCGCACTGCTCCGCGCCTGATGTCTGCAGCCCGCTCAACCCGGCATCCAGCATGTCGGAAGCCTTGCCGGCCAACCGGTCTGGATGGCTGATCAACGCGCGATATGCGACATGTACGCTCACTATCGCTAGCTATATCCAGCAGTGTTGTTCCCGCCGCGAGTTGGCTATCCTGCCAGCGCTTGTGGGGGTACTCCGACTCGCCCTCCTGGAGATGGAAGCGCCACCATGACGCTGCTCGACAAGGCTCGCTGTTCGATCTCCACGCCGTCATCCCGGGAAGACGGAAAATGAGCGCCTCCTCGGGGACCGACGGTCACTGGTCGACACAGTTGAGTGGGTCGCGGCCAGTAGCCTCCGACGATCTCACTGACGACGACGTCGGTGTCACGGTCTTTCCGACCCTCGGTGATGATCTCGTACGAAAACTGCTGGAGGTGCGCCAGCGCCTCGACCGACTACGCGGTGTTCTCGATGACGCTGGACAACTGCGGCAGGGCCCGCTGCTGACCTGCAACCGTCCGCAGGACCATTGCCCTCTATTCGAGGTAATCCCGAAGCAACTGTGAGCGCGATGGGTGACGTAGCTTCGACATCGTCTTCGACTCGATCTGCCGGATCCGCTCACGGGTGACGCCGTAGACCTTCCCAATGTCGTCGAGCGTTCGAGGCCGCCCATCACCCAGGCCGTAACGCAGGCGCATGACGCCGGCTTCGCGCTCGCTGAGCGTGTCGAGTACCGACCGCAACTGCACCTGCAGCAGGGTGAACGCTACCTTCTCGACGGCTACGACAGCCTCGGAGTCCTCGATGAAATCGCCGAACTGGGTCGTGCCCTCGTCACCGAGCGTCTGGTCCAACGAGATCGGTTCCCGTGCGATTTGCCGAACCTCGAGAATCTTCGCGGGTGTAATACCTAATTCTGCGGCAAGCTCTTGCGCTGTTGCCTCGCGGCCCAGCTGCTGAAGCAGTTCGCGCTCTACACGCCCGAGCTTGTTGATGATCTCCACCATGTGCACGGGGATTCGTATGGTGCGGGCCTGGTCGGCCATGGCGCGAGAAATCGCCTGGCGAATCCACCATGTGGCATAGGTCGAGAACTTGAATCCTCTACTGTAGTCGAACTTTTCGACCGCCCGCACCAGACCCAGATTGCCCTCCTGGATCAGGTCGAGGAAGGCCATGCCCCGCCCGGTGTACCGTTTGGCGATCGACACCACCAGCCGCAGGTTTGCCTCGAGCAGATGATCTTTGGCCGCGATGCCGTCCTGTACGATCCAAGTCAGGTCTCGGTGACGTGCGATCGTGAGACCCGAGGGGCCCTCGCATTCGGCCTGCAGTTTCTGCACCGCATATAGACCGACTTCGATCCGGACCGCGAGATCGACCTCCTCGGCCGCGGAGAGTAGGGGAACTCGCCCGATCTGCTTTAGATACGCGCGTGTCGAGTCCCCACCGGCGGTGAACTCGGCTTCCTTGCGCGCCCGACGCAGCGCCGGAGACTCGTCCTCATCCCAGATGTCGTCCGCGGCGTCATCTTGCTCCGCCAAGGTGCCAGTGGCATCTTGGTCATTTGTTTCGCCTGCGGTCGTTGCCACATTCGCCTCTCCGAGTGATTCGGGCGGCATCGCGATTCGAGAAACAGGACCGCAGAGAGGCCTTGAGCGGCTCGGCAATCACCGGGACCAATGACCAGCGTACTGGTCAACAGACGAAGTGAGGCGACTACCGGCCCCAGCCCATACCTGCCACTACGCTTCGGGGCGATCTGCCATGTGATCAGTACGGAGGACCGCCGTGCGGTGGGCGGTAGGGAGGGCAACCTCCCACCGTTGCACTTCGCGTAGTGCGGGGTGGTCTTCCTCGGTCCAGGTCCGGTCGAACCCCGGGTTGTCCATGCCACCGACGAAGGCGACACCGCCTATCGCGTGCTCTGAGATCAAAATAGGATCAGCGCGGCGCACAGTCCGGCGATAGCAATGAACTGCAGGGTGACCCGGTACTTCAGAATGCTGTCCCACTTGTCCTGCAGCGCACGGGCATTGACCGGAATGATGCCGCTCTGCGCAGCGGCGGTCTGCTGGGAATTGATCGGCTTGGCGATGCGGACGTAGAAGGCGAGCCAGGTCAGCAGCGCCCCCACCGTGATCCCCGCCGCGACAGCGGCGCCGCTGAACGGAGTCGGTGACGCCGTTTCACGACTCCCGGACATCAAAACAAGCTGCCGCACAGTCGAACTCTTCCACCCACGAAATCATCCTGTCATGCCGCGACCCGCGCGTTGAACAGGCGCAAACGTTGGCTAGCAGTCGATCTCGCGATCGCCCGCTTCTGCCGAATGGCGCGCCATCGGTCAGACGATGTGGTCGATCTGCGGCCGGGCATACAGCGGCGTGGCTCGAGGAGGTGGTCGTCCACGCCGACGACCACTGCAGATGCTGCGCGAACCGTCGAGCGAAGCCGCTACCGAAGTTGCCCACTTCTACGCCAGCCGCGACTTCACGGTTCCGAGCCGGAGCATGATCGAGGGGCTCCGTCTCGAAGCGACCGACGGCCCCTTCGCCATCGGAACAGGCCCTGTGGTCAGCGGAACGACGATCGCCTTGACCATGGCAATGGCCGGCCGCACTGCCTATCTCGATGATCTGACCGGGCCTGGCGTACCCACCTTGCGCAGGCTGCAGGCGCCATGAACTGTGCGGCACCACCCGCTCGAGCCGGTTCTTCGTTGTTTGCGCCCGCACCCGCAGCGTCCGATGAGCCGGATCAACGTCATCAGTGCGCATCGAACACAGCTTTTCCTGCCGCAGCGCCGCATCGTAGGCCAGCGCGAGCTTCACCCGGTTGCGGATCGGCTCCTCGGCAGCCACGGCCAGCAGCTCCAGCCACTGAGTCTCGGTGGGGATCCACGGCAACTCAGCCTCAATACCATTCAGATCAAATAGCCCCCAAGGAACCGTTGCGCTCGAGCCGATTCTGTACGGCTGGAATCAAGCCATTTCTCCGATGGACGGTCAGCGGCGGCGGCCTGGTTCATTGCCCCGGAACACGCAACAGCCCCGCACCCTGACTTGAGTTCTAGGAGTCGTCGCAACACTCCAGTTCAGGAGAGGTTGCGATGGACTTCAGGATTCGGACGGGCCGTAGTACGGGGCCGGGTAAGAAGTTGCGGGCTGAGAGGGCGGAGTATCTGCGTCTTGTGGAACTCGGCTATAGCAACAAGGCGGCATCGAAGGTGGTCGGCGTCAACGAGCGCACCGGCGCGAGTGGCGCAACGGCCGTGATGATCCGAAACGCAGGAGGCTGCCCGCTCGTGTCGAGCGGGCAGCCTCCACTGCGTCGAAGTCGCGGTATCTGAGCGAGGACGAACGCATCCACATCGCCGACCGGCGGCGGGAGAAAGCCGGTATCCGCACGATCGCGGCCGAGTTGGGACGTGATCCGTCCACGATCAGCCGCGAGATCCGCCGTAACGGCACGGTGAGCCCGACCGGGCAGCTGGCCTACCGACCGCACGCTGCTCAGACACGCGCTGAGGCACGCCGACCCCGCCCGAAGGTTCGAAAAGACCGCCCGATACCCCGAGCTGGCCGAGTTCATTCAGCAGCGGTTGACCAAACGGTGGAGCCCGGAACAGATCTGCCAGGCTGTTTCGTGAACACTTCCCCGACCGGCCGGAGCTGCACGTGGTCCATGAGACCACCTACCAGGCCCTCTACGTCCAGGGCCGCGGCGAACTACGCCGCGAACTGGCGCGGTCGCTGCGCAGCGGCCCGCGCCCGCCGCAAACCACGCTGTCGGGCTTCCTGCCGCCAGCTGCGGTTCACCCACCCGATGGTCATGATCAGCGACCGGCCCGCCGAGGTGGAGGACCGGGCCGTGCCCGGGCACTGGGAAGGCGATCTGATCATCGGCAGGGACAGCGCCTCGGCGATCGGCACCCTCGTTGAACGCAGCACCCGCTACGTCATGCTGGTCCATCTACCCGACGGCCGCGACGCGGAGAATGCGCGAGATGCCTTGCAACACACCGTGTCTCGGCTACCTCGACACCTGATGAGGTCGTTGACCTGGGACCAGGGCAGTGAACTGGCCGAACACCACCAGTTCAGTATCGCCACCGACATCCCTGTCTACTTCTGTGATCCGGCCAGTCCCTGGCAATGCGGCTCCAACGAAAACACCTACGGCCTGCTCCGGCAGTACTTCCCGAAGGGCACCGACTTGTCCGTGCACACCCGCGAACACCTCGACGCCGTCGCCGCCGAACTCAACGGCCGACCACGCAAAACGCTCGGCTGGGATACCCCAGCCGAGCGTCTGGCCAAGCTAACGGCCGCTTAACTCGACCACCAGTGTTGCGACGACCTCTCGAATCCGCCTGAGGGGGCGGGGCTGTACCGAGCTGCGTCGATCAGATAGCGCGGACGTCCTGGGCCTGCGGGCCCTTCTGTCCTTGTCCGACCTCGAACTCCACGCGCTGTCCTTCTTCGAGGGACTTGAATCCCGAGCCGGATACGGCGGAGTAGTGCACGAAGACGTCAGGGCCGCCACCGTCCTGCGCGATAAAACCGAAGCCCTTTTCGGCGTTGAACCACTTCACACTGCCTTGAGTCATTGCTTAATTCATTCTTTTCTGTAGATGAGCCAAGCGGATCACGTCGATAAGCCTGATCTCACCGGATAACCATCCCATGGATACACGGCAGAAACGCAAAATGTGAGCCAACCGACCCTCAGCGCCCGGTACGGACACTGACTGCCGTGTCCTGTCGGGTGACTGATCTGACGCCACTGCCGATCCGAGCGCACAGACCGCCAGTGGTCGAGCCCCCATCCGCGTGAGTGATATCGCGGCCGAAGTCTACGGATCGCGGGCGACCATGATCGGGGGGATCGCCGCGGACCAGGGGCGCTGGAAAGTTTTCGGGCATGGCTCGGTTCGCAGGGCTACCACGCCCTTTCGATGGTGCTGCTCGGGAATCCCAGTGGGACAGAGGCGATCTCGGAGTCGGCGCAGGCGGTGGCCGACAAGGCTGCCGACATCCGGCAGCAGACCGGCGCTCGGCGGGTGGATCTCGTCGGTCACTCAATGGGTGGTCTTGCGCAACGTGACTAAGTGAAGTTCCTCGGCGGACTCGATTCGGTCGGAAGCTATATCGATGACGGCACCCCGGAACAAGGCGATGATCTCTCGTCGGTGTGCGCTGGGGTGTCACCGGGCTGTCGGGATATGGTCCCGGGCTCTCCGTTTCTGACCCGGCTCAACGCGGATCCGGCGGTGTCGCCGGGCCTGACCGCCTGTCACCTCTTCTCCGAAAGCGCAGGGGCAGAGAAAAATCCGCTGCCCGGTGCAACCAATGCCAGCATCCAGTCGTTCTGCCCCGGCCGTACCGAACATCTGGCCACTGAACCTCGCCTTGTCGGGCGTACCTCGGGGCGGTGCGGACCGAGTTCACGAAAGCGGAAAGGCACAGTCGAAACCGCGGTGAGCGACTGACGTCTCGCGGTGACACTCGTCAGGATCTGACGAAATCGGCTGTCCGACTGACCCTTCCGGCCTTCAGTATCGGGCCGCGCCGATTTTCCGACGTTCAATTCCAGCAGGTCGCAGTCGCGGCCACCAGATGATTCCGCTGGAAGGAAACGACAATGACCGAGTATGTGACGCTCGAACACGGACAGCTCGCCTGCGATGTGGTCGGCGACGGACCGCTCGTGGTGCTGTCGCACGGCATGGGCACCGTGCGGCACGACTTCCGCCACCTCGTCGGCCCCCTGGCCGACGCGGGCTACCGGGTGGTCAACGTAGACATGCGCGGGCACGGCGAATCGAGCCTCGACTGGCCGTCGGTGACCGGAAAAGCCGCCATCAGCCGCACCGATGTAGCGGAGGACCTGCTGGGCGTAATCCGGCACTTCTGCGGCCCGGCGGTGATCGTCGGGCACTCGCTGTCGGGCGGGTCGCGATCGCCGCGGCGCAGGCCCCGGAGCTGGTGACCGCGATCGTCGAGATCGGCCCATTCACCCTCACTCAAAGCCTGAATGTCGCAGCCTTGTTCACCAACCGTCGCTAC
Organism: Nocardia sp. NPDC051990; assembly: GCF_040680755.1. Taxonomy (NCBI): domain Bacteria; kingdom Bacillati; phylum Actinomycetota; class Actinomycetes; order Mycobacteriales; family Nocardiaceae; genus Nocardia; species Nocardia sp. NPDC051990. The sequence continues at coordinate 112,718 of NZ_JBFAXH010000002.1, forward strand.
CGCCGTGGAGGGGTGCGGCTGGCGCTCACCACGATCATGAAATCGCTCGCCTGGTGGCGGCGGTATCTGGATGTGGCCTATCCGACCAGGGCCCGCCGACTACGACCGATACCTCGCCGGCCTCGAGAACATCCTGCGGCAGCCTGAGCGCTGGGCGGAATTCATGAAAGCCGGACAGACCACCCCTGCGGACGCGCACGCCCGATTGGCGGACGTCCGCTGCCCGGCGCTGGTGATCATGGGTTCGGCGGACCCGGATTTCGCCGATCCCGAGGCAGAGGCGAACGCGATCGTGGCCGCCATGCCGGACAGTTCGGGCAGGGTGGTGATGGTCGACAACGGTGGACACTATCCGCACGCCCAGTTCTCAGATCATGTTGCCGCAGTGATCATCCCATTCCTCGATCAGCACGTGGTGCGCGGCAAGGACACGGAGGGCGGGCGCGTCGGCTGATGTGGCTGCCGGGGCGAGTCTCCCGATCGCCATTGCGCGCGGCGATATTGCGGCGATGTGGGAGCCCGATTGCCGTCACGATCACACACTGACCGTGGCGGCCACCTCTTCCGACTGCGATGATGACGCAATGCCCGCGCCGCGCACCATCGTTTTCGTCGCCTACGAGGGCATGCAGTTGGTCGAATTGGCCGGGCCGATGGATGTTTTCGGGTTCGTCAACGCGATCACCGAGACGACGCTGTACCGGCTCGTGACGGCCTCGCCGCAGGGCCGGTCGATCAAGACCGACGGCGGTCTGACCGTCGCGGTCGAACACTCGCTGCATGACCTGGCCGCCTCCGCTGACGAGATCGACACCCTGATGGTCGTCGGCGGCTGGGTCTCCGGCCCGGTGTCCGCGGAGGTGGTCCGCGAATTACCGGCCCTGGCCCGCAAATCCCGCCGAGTGACCTCGGTGTGCTCCGGCGCGCTGCTGCTCGCCGCCGCCGGCCTGCTACGGCTACCGAGCCACCACCCACTGGGGTACAACCGAGCGACTGGCCCGCACCTACCCTCGCGTCGTCGTCGAGCCCGACCGCATCTACGTCCACGATCGCAACCGCTGGACCTCCGCGGGCGTCGCGGCCGGGATCGACCTGGCCCTGGCCCTGGTCGAGGACGATCACGGCCGCGAAATGGCCCAGCAGATCGCCCGCGCCTTCGTCGTCTTCACCCGCTGCTCCGGCGGCCAAATCCATCGGGTCGACCTGTCGGCTTCTCAGGATTCTCTCAGCTGAACCCGAATTGAACCCCCACAGGGCCTCTACCTGCGGTTCTGCACTGATGCGGCTCGCCACTATCATCAACCCTTCCTACATAACCGCAGGTAGAGCGGGTGACGTGCCGTATTGGTTGTGTCCGGAGGGGGACTTGAACCCCCACGCCCGATAAAGGGCACTAGCACCTCAAGCTAGCGCGTCTGCCATTCCGCCACCCGGACCGGTGTGCTCAGCAAGGGTAACGGATGGGTGGGGAAGTGTTGAAATCGGTTGGGGTCAGTGGGTGTCCGCGACTCGTTCGATCACTGGGCGCCAGGACTCGACGGAGGCGACGCGCAGACCGACCACCTTGGCCGGGTCGTCGGCCCGGCGGAGGGTGAGGGCGGCGGTGAAGTCGGGATCGGTTCGAAATTCGGCGATTTCGGCTCGGTCATGGGGCCGCCCTGGGCGAGCAGGGGGCGCCGGCTGGCGGGGGAGAGAGGGTGGGCGGTCTCGGGTGGCGGCCAAGTAGCGCTTGGCCACAACGTGCAGTTCGACAAGTCGGGCGGACGCGGTCGCCGAGTAGCGCTCGGATCGCGTCCGCGCCGTGCTTGCCATGGCCCGTAGCCGGGGACGAGTTTGTGGCCGATATCGTGCAGGCGTCCGGGGGTGCAGTTCCTCGTCGTCACGGTGAGATCGGCGCAGCAGTTCCGTGCATGGCAGGTCCTGGTCCAGTATGTCGATGGGTCGTCGCTGCGGTCGGGCCTATCCCAGATGTCGGCGCACTCGGTCAGCAGGTCCGGGAATTCGTCGACGGTGGTGACGGCACCTCGACCCCAATCTGTCGATCGTCGGGGAATGGTCTAGGCCAGCATGCCGTCGATCGGCGCTCGGTGCGTTGCACCTGGGTGGCATTTCGATGAACGCACCCGGGGGCGGATCGGGAACCCGAACCGCGTCGCACCGAATTCCGATATCGATGTGGCAGGCTGGCCGCATGCGTGTTGCCGTTGTTGCCGGGCCGGATCCCGGCCATGCGTTCCCGGCGCTGGCGCTGTGTGAACGGTTCCTGGCCGCCGGTGACGATCCGGTGCTGTTCACCGGACCGCGTTGGTTCGACGCCGCCAAGGAGGCGGGCATCGCGGTGCGCAGGCTCAAGGGGCTCGCGCCGCGTACGGTCGACGACGACGATGACGCCGGTCAGCGCATCCATGAGCGTGCGGCGCATATTTCGACCGAAATCCTGCCCGATCTGAGCGCGATGCTGCCCGAGCTCGTGGTGTCGGATGTGCTGACCGCGGGCGGTGGCATGGCTGCCGAGCGACTCCGGGTGCCGTGGGTCGAGCTATCGCCGCATCCGCTATATCTGCCGTCGAAAGCGTTGCCGCCCATCGGAAGTGGCCTCGCGCCCGGGGAGGGGGTGCGCGGACGACTGCGTGACGGCATGTTGCGCACCATGACCGCACGCGCCATTCGCAACGGTGTGCGTCAACGGGAGCGGGCCCGCGAAAGTGTCGGACTGCCCGCGGCCGATCCGGGCCCGGCGGCCCGCCTGATCGCCACCTTGCCCGCGCTCGAGGTGCCGCGCCCCGATTGGCCCGAGCACACCCACATCATCGGCCCGTTGCTGTGGGAGCCGACTCCGAAGATCCTCGAACCACCCCTCGGTGCCGAGCCGCTGGTCATGGTGGCACCGTCGACCGCGCACACCGGTGTCACGGGCATGGTCGAAACCGTGCTGGCCGCACTGGACGGTGGGGGCGTCCGGGTGGCCATTTCCATGCTCGACACACCGCCCACCGATCTGCCGCCGTGGGCGACCGCCGGACTCGGTCGCCAAGACGAACTGCTCACCCACGCCTCGGTCGTAGTGGGCGGCGGCGGCCACGGCCTGCTCGCGAAATCGCTGCTCGCGGGTGTTCCGATCGTCACGGTTCCCGGCGGCGGCGACCAATGGGAATTGGCCAATCGCGCTGCCCGCCAAGGCAGTTCTATCCTGGTCCGCCCGCTGACCGCCGATGCGGTGCGCACCGCGGTCCTCGATCTACTCAACACGCCCGACTACACGGCCGCAGCGCAACGAGCGGCCGCGGGTATCGCGGAAGTCGCCGACCCGATCCGCATCTGCCACGACGTGCTCAGCGTTCGGACCCACTAGCGCAAGGTTCGACCGGATTTCACCGGATACACGCTGACGCCAATCGAACGGCTCGAGTGAGGTACCGCAGCGGCGCGAGTATCTTGACTACGGTGCGGTTGACCGAGTTCCAGGAGCTGTTGCACACCGAGTTCGGTGTGGCCCGCGGCGATGCGCTGCTCAAGGACCACACCATCCCGGCATTGGGTGGGCGGACGGGTGCCGCCGCCATCGAGGCGGGCACCGACCCGCGTGACGTGTGGCGCGCGCTGTGCGCGGATTTCGACGTACCGAGATCACGCTGGTGAGCAGGTACCGCTTCGACGAGCGGCTGCGCATGATCGCGACCGATCATGCGCAGCTGGCCGCCCGCGTTGCGGCCGCACGGCCCGTCGACTTCGCTGAATTCCGCAAGATCGGCATCGAGTTGATGCTGCTCGGCCGCTACGCTGAGGCCCTCGATCACCTCGATCGCGCACTCGAACTCGCGGATAGTGACTATCGCCGGATGTCTGTCTGGATCAATCTCGGTGATGTCTACCGCTATTGGGGTGATGTCTACCGCTATTGGGGTGACACCGTCACCGCCGAAACGCTGTATCGCCGAGCCGTGGACCGAGCTGGCGATTCCGAGGTGCTGTCCTTCGCGCTACAGCATCTGGGCAAGGCCCTCGCCGAGCAGGGCCGGTTGCCCGAGGCCAAGGCACGGCTCACCGAGGCGCTGAAATTGCGTGTCGTCGAGGGGGATGCCGAGCTGATCGAATCCACGCGCACCACCCTCGACCTCCTGGACGACCTGCCGGCGACCTTGCCGCCGAAGGTCGCCGCGGTGCTGGGTGACGACCCCATATGGTCGGCGGAGCACGAGGGGATGAGTGGCGGTGTCGCGCATGTCGATGGTGCGTACTGGGTCAAGCGAGGGCCGCGGGCCACTGCTGAATATGAGCGGCTTAATTGGTTGCGGGACAAGGGGATTCAGCTCCCGGACACCGCTGTGTTCGAAGCGGATATCCTCGTTCTGGTCGACGCGGGTCTGCCGAGTCTGGCTGCCGAACCGACGGAATCGGTGGGTGCGGTCATGGGTGCGCTGCTGCGGCGTCTGCACGACATTCCCGTTACCGAATGCCCGTTCGACGGCACGCTGGACGTCATGCTGGCCCAGGCGCGGCGGCGCGTGCTCGAGGGTTTGGTCGACGCCGACGACTTCGACGACGACAATCGAGGGCTGACGCCGGAACAGATCTACCAACGACTGCTCGTCGAACGTCCGTCGGACGAGGATCTTGTTGTCGCGCATGGCGATTTCACCCCGTCCAATGTGCTGGACGGCGGTCTGCTGATCGACCTGGGCGGTCTGGGTATCGCGGATCGATACCGCGATCTGGCCTTGGTCGAGCGCGATCTGCGCGCGGACTTCGAAGCCGACGAACTGCGCGCGTTCTACACCGCCTATGGGCTCGTCGAGCCGGACCGGCGGCGCCTGGCCTACTACCGATTGCTCGACGAACTCTTCTGAGCTCAGACCTTTTTCGCGTAGTGGCGTGCGGCTTTGGTGCGATTGCCGCAGGTCGCCATCGAATGCCACCGTCGGGTGCCGTTTTTCGAGGTGTCGTAGAAGAACAGCACGCAGTCCGGATGGGCGCACTGACGGATCCGGTCCGGTGCCTCGGCCAGTAGCTGGAGCAGGCTGTCGGCGGCGAGCCAGCCAGGGAGCCAGGTGGTTTCGGGTACGTCGACGAGATCGGCGGGGCCGGTGTCGGTCAGGGTGCGTCGGATCCGGCCGTGGTCGAGCACGTCGTTGAGCGCGGTGTGCGAGGCATGTTTTACCACGTCGTAGATGGCGGTGCGGGTGGCGAGTACTGCCTGCAGGGTCGGCTCGTCCGCATTCGCGCGATCGTCGATTCCGGCCGTGGTCAACCAGATGTCGAGACCTGTGACATCGGTGAGCAGATCCTGCGGTCCATCCTGGATCCACCGGGTATTCAGCAGGTCGAGTGCCAGCGGTTCACCGAGGTGGGGGCGTGGATCGGGCATACCTGAGGGTAACGATCTCCCTTTCGTCGCCAAGGCAACCACCACCGTTCTAACCAGTCATTCTCATTTTAGAGGTTGACTCGCGTATCGTTTCTCGTTATGTTCTAACTGTTAAAGCGCTATATAGCGGTTAAGCAATCCGAGGAGGATCACTATGACGACAGCCATCGCGCCCCAGTTCGCTACCGGACACATCGGCCTGAACGTCTCCGATCTGGACCGATCGGTGGACTTCTATCGCCGCGCATTCGGTTTCGAGCAGCTCGCGGCCAGTGCCGACGACGACCGGCGCTGGGCCTTCCTCGGCGCGAACGGCAAACTCGTGCTGACCCTCTGGCAGCAGTCCGATGGCGTGTTCTCCGCCGAAACCCCTGGCCTGCATCATCTTTCGTTCCAGGTCGACACCATCGAACAGGTGCGCTCGATCGAGGCGCTGCTGCGCGAACTCTCGGTGAGTTTTGCCCACGATGGTGTGGTCGCGCACGGCGAGGGCGTCGCCTCGGGTGGCATCTTCTTCACCGATCCCGACGGTATCCGCCTCGAGGTATACGCCCCCACGGGCGCGGAATCCGCTCCCGCGCCCAGCGGTGTCGCCCCGACGTGTGGATTCTTCTGAGCCCGATTCCTGTTGAACGTCGCGGGAGGATCGGAGATGACGCACTTTCATTCGGGCGAGGTCGCCGTGCAGCAGCGAATGGGTCAGGCGCATATCGCCGATCGGGTGGGACGAATGATTCGCGCCGATATCCCGGATATCGCGGCGGGTTTCCTGGCGGAGCAGCCGATGGTTGTGATCGCGGCTGCGGATCGTGCTGGGCGGATGTGGGCAGGTGCGTTGGTCGGGTCGCCTGGATTCGTGCACGTCATCGATGCCGAGACGATCGCGGTCGACGCATTTGCGGCCGTCGGAGATCCGCTGCACGAAGCGCTGACCCGTCCGGCTCGGATCGGCATGATCGCGCTGCAGCCACAGCGGCGTAGGCGAATGCGCGTCAATGGATTCGCGGTGCCGACGGAGTCGGGGCTGCGGATTACCGTCGAACAGGTGTATTCGAACTGTCCGAAGTACATCTCGCGCAGGCAGCTCGAATCGTACCGGTCCGATGTCGACCTACCGCCGCCCCGTCATGACACGGAACTCGATGCGCGCCAGCGTGTGCTGATCGCGGCGGCGGACACCTTCTTCGTCGCCACCGCGGGTGCCGATGGCAGTGCCGATGCCTCCCATCGTGGCGGGAATCCCGGCTTCCTCCGGGTGCTTTCGTCTACTCGGCTGAGATGGCCCGACTACCAGGGCAATTCGATGTTCATGACGCTCGGGAACATCGCGGTGAATCCACGCTGCGGCATCCTGATCCCAGACTGGACCACCGGCGGAGTTCTACAACTCACCGGAACCGCCGAACTGTCCTGGGCGCCCGAAACCTTCACCGCCGGGGCCCAGTGTTCGATCGACTTCACCATTGCGGAAGTGATCGAAGTCCACGGCGCGGGCCCGCTCCGCTGGGGCCCCGCCGAACTCTCCCCGGCCAACCCCTGACCTTCGATACCCGAAAGGGAATTGCCATGCGACCTCCGCTGCCGCCGTTCGACCTGGAATCCGCCAAAGCAAAGGTGCGCGCCGCCGAGGATGCCTGGAACACCAGAGATCCCGAGCGCGTCGCCGCCGCATACACCGAGGATTCGGTGTGGCGCAATCGCGATGAGTTCTGCACCGGCCGCGCCGCCATCGTCGAATTCCTCACCCGCAAGTGGTCCATCGAAAACGGTTACGCACTGCGCAAGGACCTCTGGGCGTTCGAAGGCAACCGCATCGCGGTTCGCTTCCAGTACGAATGGCACGACGAATCCGGCCAGTGGTGGCGCAGTTACGGCAACGAACAGTGGGAGTTCACCCCGGAAGGCCTGATGTCGCGGCGCGAGGCCAGCATCAACGACGTCCGCATCGATGAATCCGACCGCCGTATCTCCGGCCCGCGGGCCGAAGGTGACGAATCCGTTCTGCCGCAGCAGTAATCGGCAGGTGCCGGGCATCCGGTCGCCAGGCCGGGCGCTCCGTGTATGGGGTGCCCGGTTGGTGCTTGGGGTGCCTGGCCGGATCGCGGGTTGCCGGGGCTGATGACGGTCGCGACAGTCGATGCTCAGGCGACGACGGTCTCCCGCTGGACGGGGCGGGATGGGATCACGGATGTGGAGGTGGCGGCCGCGTTGCGCGGTGTACAAGCAGGCGCAGACAGTGCTGGACAGTGATCGGATCTCGCTGGTGCGGTGAGATTCGGTGCCGCGATCGGCGGTAGCGTGGCGGTTGCCGTGTTCGGAAAGTTTGCGGCGCGTGTTGTCGGGCGCGTCGCTTGACTCGAACATCTGTTCGGCTAGGCTGGTCGCCAGAACTTGTCGGTGCCGCCCTCTAATGTGGGCGCCAACCACGAACGAGACTTACCCGTCGAAAAGGGGATCAGGATATGGCACCACAGGCGTACGACCGTGACAAGGCGCTCGAGCTGGCGCTGGCTCAGGTCGAGAAGAGCTTCGGCAAGGGCGCGGTCATGCGTCTCGGTGAGGAGGCGCGCCAGCCCATTTCGGTGATCCCGACCGGATCCATCGCTCTGGACGTGGCGCTCGGCATCGGCGGTCTGCCGCGCGGCCGCATCGTCGAGGTCTACGGTCCGGAGTCCTCGGGTAAGACGACCGTCGCACTGCATGCGGTGGCCAATGCCCAGGCCGCGGGCGGTGTCGCCGCCTTCATCGACGCCGAGCACGCGCTCGATCCCGATTACGCCCGCAAGCTGGGAGTCGACACCGACGCGCTGCTCGTCTCCCAGCCCGATACCGGTGAGCAGGCGCTGGAGATCGCCGACATGCTGGTGCGTTCGGGCGCGATCGACATCATCGTCATCGACTCGGTGGCCGCGCTGGTACCGCGCGCCGAAATCGAGGGCGAGATGGGTGACAGCCATGTCGGTCTGCAGGCGCGCCTGATGAGCCAGGCGCTGCGCAAGATGACCGGCGCGCTGAACAGCTCCGGCACCACCGCCATCTTCATCAACCAGCTGCGCGAGAAGATCGGCGTGATGTTCGGTTCGCCCGAGACCACGACCGGTGGTAAGGCGCTGAAGTTCTACGCCTCGGTGCGTCTGGATGTGCGCCGCATCGAAACGCTCAAGGACGGCAGCGATGCGGTCGGCAACCGCACCCGCGTGAAGGTCGTGAAGAACAAGGTTTCGCCGCCGTTCAAGCAGGCCGAATTCGATATCCTCTACGGCCAGGGCATTTCCAAGGAGGGCTCGCTCATCGATATGGGCGTCGAGCATGGCTTTATCCGCAAGTCCGGCTCCTGGTACACCTACGAGGGCGATCAGCTCGGCCAAGGCAAGGAGAACGCCCGCAAGTTCCTGCTGGAGAACACCGACGTCCGCGACGAGATCGAGAAGAAGATCAAGGAGAAGCTCGGCATCGGCGCCGACGTTACCGCGGATGGCGCGGCCACTGAGGTTCCCGCTGACTTCTGATCCGATGACCTCTCGGCGCCCAGCCCCCACCTGGCCTGCACCCGATACAACGCGGCCCGACCCGGTCACCGACGCCCGCCGCCGCCTGAACGAACTACTCTCCGCCTCAGGCCGCCCACCCGTCCCAACCTCCACCGGATCCGGCTCAGGCGAGCAAGAGCCGGACCGGGGCCGGTGGTCTGAGAGGGATACGGAGGACTCGGGTTTTCGGGTCAGGGGGCGGGGGGATAGGCGAGTCCGGTTGGCCGAAGGTGGTTTGGCCGATTCGGACATCATGGGAACTCGGTCGAGCGCGCCCGATCCGCAGCGGGCGCGTTCGACTGGGTCCCGGCGCGGTCGCGTGCGCCGGAAGGAATTCCGGCGCAACGACTCCCACTCGGCTGACTTCCAGAGTTCCGAAGGCCGATGGGCGGATCCGGTGGCGGCCGGATCCGAGGAGGGTGCGCAGCAGACAGGTGCCGTCGGTTCCCGCGCAGACGGGGACCATTCGCGGTCCCATGCCGAGCGCACTCCCCAAGGCGGGACGGTCGAGCAGGCGAAGGAGGTGTGTCTTCGCCTGCTCGCCGTCCGCGCCCGCAGCCGTGCCGAACTAGCGCAGCGTCTCACGGCCAAGGGCTTTACGCCCGACATCACCGAACGGGCCCTCGACCGCTTCACCGAGGTCGGCCTGATCGACGACGCCGCCTTCGCCGAACAATGGGTCCACTCCCGCCACACCTTCTCCGGCAAGGGCAAACAGGCTCTTGCCCAAGAACTCCGCCGCAAGGGCGTATCCCAATCCGACGCCGCCTCCGCCCTCGACGCCATCACTGCCGATGACGAGGAACAGCGCGCGGCCGAACTGGTTCGCCGAAAACTGCGCACCGTGCCCACCAACCTGGACCGCGACAAAATTATCCGCCGTCTCGTAGCCATGCTCGCCCGCCGCGGTTACAACCAATCCACCGCCTTCACCGTAGTGAAAGCTGAACTCGCACAGGCACAGTCCGACGCACCGGACTCCGACTGAGCCGCAGTCGCGCGCCCGCTCCGTTCGCGGCGGTCGTTACTCTGGCGAATTGTCCTGGAGATGGTTGCCGCGAGGTGCGCACTCCGTGCAGCTGGACCGCAGTGTGCCCCTGTACCGGTTTCGCCTCGGTGCTCTGCCGATGAGCGGTCCGCTGCGGCGACAGTCAGCAGTCGAGGGGGGCGAGGACTTCTTCGCACCACTGGCGGAAGGTGGTCGGAGTCGTGGCTTGGGGAGTGCGGGGTTCGGCATTGTCGAGACCGTTCTCCTTTGCTTCCAGCATGTCGTACATGCCCTGAGCCATGGCCTCGGACATGTCGGATTCGAGCATGGCGGCTTTGTAGGCTGCGCCGGAGACTGTTGGAACAGGTCCCGGCCCTGCATCAGGGCCGCGCGGATGTCGCCCTCCTGGCCAGCCCGTTCGACGACCGTGGCCTGGACGTCGAACCGCTGCTCACCGAACCCCGCTTGGTCGCGCTGGCCGCATCCGATCCGCTCGCCACCCGGATAGACCTGAGCCTGGCCGACCTGGCCGGTCGAACGCTCCCCGACGGAGCGCCCGCCGACCGCGACGGCCTCGCCTCGCCTCCCGAAACCCCGCGTCGGGGTCTGGATCTGGCGCAGATCTTCAACCTGATCGAAGTAGGCGACAACATCTGGTTCCCGCCCGCCTCGATCGCCCGTCGCCACCCCCGCCCTGGCATCGCCTATCGGCCCGTCACCGACCTGAAACCAACCACCCTCGCGGTAGCCTGGCCGCAAAACTGCCACTCACCCGCAGTGGCGGCCTTCGTCTGCGCGGCCACTTCCATAGCGGCAGTCACCTACCCAGCTGGACTCATGGCTTCTGGGTGATATCCATCCCGGGAGTCGCATCGGTCAGAATCGAGTCGGCAGCCACGACGGCCGCGCCCCTGGCCCGCTTGCGCGAGCGCAACCGCTGCTCCAGCTTATTGGCCACGATCGTCAACGTGCTGTTCAGCAGAATCATCACGACGGCGACGACCATCAGTGCGGGCACCGTATTGCGCTCGGCCGCACCGAGTTGCGACCCCTGACGCACGATCTCGAGGTAGGTGATCTGATAACCGAGCGCCGAATCCTTCAGCGCCACAACCATTTGCGAAATCAATGCGGGCAGCATGGCGGTAATCGCCTGCGGCAGCAGGATCAACCGCATCAGCTGCCCCTTGCGCAGGCCCAATGCGACGGCGGCCTCGGTCTGTCCCTTCGGCAGCGATTTGATGCCCGCGCGCACGATTTCGGCGATGACCGAACCGTTGTAGACGGTCAGTGCGATCACTACGGCCCACAGCGCGAGCTGGTCGACCTTGAACACCTTGTAATCGGAGAAGACGTAGAACAGGAAGATCATCAGGATCAGCACCGGAATGGACCGGGCCACCTCAACGATCGCGCCCGCCACCCAGCGCACGACCCGGTGCTCGGACAGGCGCAGGATGCCGAAGACCATGCCGATCACCAGTGCGAACACGATGGACAGCAGCGCCGCGACCAGGGTGCCGCGCAGACCGGGCAGCAGATAGGTCTTCCAGACGTCCGCCTCGATGAATGGCTTCCACTTCTCGGCGGTGAACTGCCCCTTATCGGCGAAACCACGGTAGAACACCCAGCCGAGTGCCAGCACCGCGACAATCGCTATGACGGAATAGATTTGGTTTCGAATGCGCGCGCGGGGTCCGGGCGCATCGAACAGAACCGAAGCTCCAGCACTCACCGAGTCACCTCGAATCGCTTGGCCAGCCAGCCGAACAGCAGGCCGGTCGGCAGGGTCAGGATTACGAAGCCGAGTGCGAAGATGAAGCCGATGGTGATCAGCGCGGCCTCGTTCTCGTTCATCTTGGCCATCAGGGTCGCGGCCTCGGCGACACCGATCGCCGAGGCGATCGTGGAGTTCTTGGTGAGCGCGATCAGGACACTGCCCAGCGGGGCGATGACCGAGCGGAATGCCTGCGGCAGCACCACGATTCGCAGATTCTGTGTGAAGGTGAGGCCCAGTGAACGGCCCGCCTCGGACTGGCCCATGGGCACGGTGTTGATGCCCGAGCGCAATGACTCGCATACGAATGCCGCGGTGTAGATGCTGAGTCCGAGTACTGCGTAGCGGAAGTTGTTCTGCGCCAGCGAGTTCGGTCCCTCCGGTGCGAGCTTCCAGCCCATGGTGGAGTAGAGGCCCAGTGAGCAGAACACGATGATCAGCGTCAGTGGGGTATTGCGGAAGATAGTGACGTAGGCGGCGCCGAGAAAGCGGCCGACCGGCACGGGCGAGACGCGCAGCGCAGCGACGAATGTGCCTAGGATCAGGGCGAGGACCGCCGACGATGCGGTCAGTTTGATGGTCACCCAGAAGGCGCCGAGGACGTCATACCTCGAGATCAGGTCGAACACGGTAGACGCGTCCCTCCGATCGGATTGTGCGGCGGCCGGAGATCGTCCTGCCGCGCGCGGTGTACAGGTTGCTCGTAGCGAAGCGATCGGGTGGCCCGTGCGGGCCACCCGATCACGAATCTCAGTACCGGTTCACCGTCGGCGGTGTCGGCGCCTGGTAGCCGGAGACGCCGACCGTGGAGTCGAACGCCTTCTTCCACGACCCGTCGGCGATCATTGCCTCGATCGCGTCATTGACCTTTCCGCGCAGCTCTTTATCGCCCTTCTTCAGGCCGATGCCGTAGTTCTCCGTGGTGAACGGCTTGCCGACGACCTTGAACGTGCCCGTGCTCTGCGCCGCGTAACCGGCCAGGATGATGTCGTCGGTGGTCACCGCGTCGTACGAACCAGCCTGCAGACCCTCGAGACACAGCGAGTAGGTGTCGTTGGTCTGCAGCTGCGTAGCGGGGAAGTTCTTCTCGATGTTCTGGGCCGGGGTGGAGCCCTTCACCGAGCAGACCTTCTTACCCTTCAGATCGTCGGGGCTATTAATGCTGTTGTTGTCGGCCTTCACCAAAAGCGACTGGCCCGCAACGTAATACGGCCCGGCGAAGTCGACCTTCTGCTTACGCGCGTCATTGATCGAGTAGGTCGCGACGATGTAGTCGACCTGACCATTCTCGATCAGCGTCTCGCGCTGACCGGACGGGGACTCCTTGAACGTGATGTTCTCCGGCTGCACACCGAGTTTGCCCGCGACATACTTGGCGACTTCGACGTCGAAGCCGCTGAACGAGCCGTCCTTATTGCGCAGGCCGAGACCCGGCTGGTCGAATTTGATGCCGACGGTGAGCTTTCCGCCCTTGGCGTTGTCCAATGCGGACTTATCGCTACCACCGCCACACGCGGCGGTTGTTGCGGCCAGCGCCAGGGCTAACGCCCCGATGCCGAGTCGGAGCGTACGGTTGATCCTCATCGATTTCCTTCTCTTTCTGGTGATTTCGGTGCCCGTGGTCTTTACGGATGCGGTGATTCCTCGGTTCAGTGGCTCAGAATCTTGCCGAGGAAATCCTTGGCACGGTCAGACTTCGGCGCGGTGAAGAACACCTCGGGTGTGGCGTCCTCGACGATCAGCCCGTCGGCCATGAACAGCACCCGGTTACCTGCCTTGCGCGCGAAGCCCATCTCGTGGGTGACGACCAGCATCGTCATCCCCTCCTTGGCCAGCGACACCATGACGTCGAGCACCTCATTGACCATCTCCGGGTCCAGCGCCGAGGTCGGCTCGTCGAACAGCATCACTTTCGGGCTCATCGCCAACGCGCGGGCGATCGCCACGCGCTGCTGCTGGCCGCCGGACAGCTGTGCCGGATACTTATCAGCCTGATTGGCGATCCCGACGCGTTCGAGCAGCTCCATCGCGCGCTTGCGGGCATCCTCCTTTTTCGCCTTGCGAACCTTCAGCGGGGCGAGCATCACGTTCTCGACGATCGTCTTATGCGCGAAGAGGTTGAAAGATTGGAACACCATGCCGACATCGGCGCGCAATGCGGCAAGCGCGCGGCCCTCCGCGGGCAGCGGTACGCCGTCGATGGCGATATCGCCGGAATCGATCGGCTCCAGTCGGTTGATGGTGCGGCACAGCGTCGACTTCCCGGACCCCGAGGGGCCCAGAACGATGACGACCTGCCCCTTGGGGACTTCGAGATTGATATCGCGCAGCACATGCAGGTCACCGAAGTGCTTTTCCACATTGCTCATCGAAATCATCGGTGCGTTCATAGCGGTACTGCCCTCATCAGAACTAGCTGCCCCGGTTTTGGCCAACCCGATTGTGTCGGGTGCGGTGGCGTCGTCGGTCATGGTTCAAGACCTTAAGCGGAAAACGGCGATTTGCCCGAGTTTCGGCGACACACCGTAACGCCGCGCCGACACGACACAGCGCTGTAACCCTTCCGATGCAGCCCAGAGCCTGCGCCGATGCGCTGAAAACCAGCGTTGCGCACCCCCGTACCCTGGACGGGTGGATTCGATCGGACAGGCAGTGCTGTCTCCCGCCCCTGCGGCCGCGGCCAGCGCACGCAGTTACGAGGTCCGTACCTTCGGTTGCCAGATGAACGTGCACGATTCCGAACGCTTGTCGGGCCTGCTCGAGGATGCGGGTTATGTGAAGGCCGCGCCGGGCGCGACGGCCGATCTCGTCGTCTTCAACACCTGCGCGGTGCGCGAGAACGCGGACAACAAGCTCTACGGCACCCTCGGGCACCTCGCGCCGATCAAGGCCGACCGGCCGGGTATGCAGATCGCCGTCGGCGGCTGCCTGGCACAGAAGGACCGCGACACCGTTGTGCGCAAGGCGCCGTGGGTGGATGTGGTGTTCGGCACACACAACATCGGATCGCTGCCGGTGCTGCTGGAACGGGCGCGGCACAATGCCGAGGCGCAGGTGGAGATCCTGGAATCGCTGGAGGCATTCCCGTCGAGCCTGCCCGCCAAGCGCGAATCCGCCTATGCGGGTTGGGTATCGATCTCGGTGGGCTGCAATAACACCTGCACGTTCTGCATCGTGCCGTCGCTGCGTGGCAAGGAGGTCGACCGGCGTCCGGGTGACGTGCTCGCCGAGGTGCAGGCGCTGGTCGATCAGGGCGTGCTGGAAGTCACGCTGCTCGGCCAGAACGTGAACTCCTATGGTGCGTCCTTCGCCGATCCCGATGAGGCGCGCGATCGCGGTGCCTTCGCTAAATTGCTGCGCGCGGCCGGGGGCATCGATGGGCTGGAGCGGGTGCGCTTCACCTCGCCGCATCCGGCCGAATTCACCGATGACGTGATCGAGGCGATGGCCGAAACGCCGAATGTCTGCCCGCAATTGCATATGCCGCTGCAGTCCGGGTCGGATCGAGTGCTGAAGGCGATGCGCCGGTCCTACCGCAAGGCGCGCTACCTCGGCATCATCGAGAAGGTGCGGGCCGCGATGCCACATGCCGCGATCACCACCGACATCATCGTCGGCTTCCCCGGCGAGACTGAGGAGGATTTCCAGGAGACCCTGGATGTGGTTCGGCAGGCGCGGTTCACCAGTGCTTACACCTTCCAGTACTCCAAGCGCCCCGGCACACCCGCCGCGGATATGCCCGACCAGCTGCCCAAGGCGGTGGTGCAGGAGCGCTACGACCGACTGATCGTGCTGCAGGAGGAGATCTCCCTCGACGCGAACAAGGCGCTCATCGGCACCGAGGTCGAATTGCTCGTCGCCGAGGGCGCGGGCAAGAAGAACGCCGCGACCGCCCGCATGAGCGGCCGAGCCCGCGACGGCCGACTGGTGCATTTCCGCCCCGAAGGCGCCGCGGAGAAGATCCGCCCCGGTGACATCATCACCGTCGACATCACCAACGCGGCCCCGCACCATCTGATCGCCGACGCGCCTGTCAAATCCCACCGCCGTACCCGCGCGGGCGACGCGCACGAAAGGGGCATCACCCCCAAAACCGAACCCATCGGCGTCGGCCTCGGCCTCCCCCGCATCGGTGCCCCAGCCCCCGAACCCGTCGCCACAGGCTGCTCAACCGGCTGCGGCGCATGAGCACCCGGCCGGGTGACGACGACCTGACGCGAGCCGCGGGAGCGGGTCGCGCACCCGGTGCGTCCGGGGCGGGTTCGCCCGAGTCGGATTCGGCTGGCGCGGCGCCGGATCGCAGGGCGGGTACTGATGACAGTGCCGCGTTGAACAGTGAACGCGGCGAGGACACGCCGAACTCACCCGCAGTGGACTCGCTCGGGGATTCGGGTGCGGGGGATGGGCGTACTACCGGACGTAGTGGGGTGGCTGCGGGGTATGGGCGCGGTAATGGCACAGTTGATGCCGATAAGGCAGCGGAGCAGGGATCAGCCGAAGGAGACGAGGGGTCAGTGAACTCGGTCGAGAGCAGTAATGGCTTCGAGCAGTTCAAGAACGATCTCGATGCCGTAGAGCGGCGCATCGCGGGGGAGATCGATCCGGGGGTGCGCGCGATGGTGGTCGCGGGCGCGGTTTTCCTGCTGCTGTTTTCGCTCGTGCTATCGCATGCCGGTGGTGCCCGCGGATTCGATGTGCTGCTCGGCACCGATGCCGCGCGCGCGGAGCACATCGGCCTGCCGTCGCGGATCTTCGTCTGGTTCGCCGTGGTCTTCGGCATCGGCTTCTCATTGCTCGCGCTGATGACCCGCCGCTGGGTGCTCGCCTGGATCGCGGTCGCCGGTTCCGCCGTCGGCAGCGCCTTCGGCGTTTTCTCGATCTGGCACCGTCAGACCCCCGGCCTCGGCAACTACCACGGCGCCGGCCCCGGCATCGGCCTCATCCTCGGTGCCATCGCCATCAGCATCCTGACCTTCCACTGGATCCGCGTCGTCTGGAGCCGCACCGCCCTGCAACTCGCCGCGGAAGAACAGCGCCGCAACGCCGCGGCCGCTGCCGAGGAACGCGACCGCCGTCGCCGCACCGGCGACTCCTGAACTACCCGGCGCGTATGTGCCGGACCCGCGCCGACCGTGCACTGTGGCGGCATGTGGCAGAAACCACCCGAATCTGCACAGCACCAGCGCTCATGGAGTTGACTGTGCCCTGAGCTGCCGGCGTCTGTTGGCTTGAACATCCGCCGCCGACGATGGGCCGGTATGCAATGCTCTTGTGCGCAATTTCGCGAGAATGCGGTAGGAACTATTCGATTCGGCGGAGCACGCGCGCTCATGGAAGTTGGCGACTCCCTGAGCTGTCCTGCGCGCGCTTCGGCGCTCGGTGTCCCGGACCGGGCACAGTCGCATCGGCGGCCGGTTGCCGATCGCAGCCGAACTCGGCAACCGGTCGCGCGACCGACCGATGCGGTCCGCACCAGAGTGCAGGTCGCCGGGTCAGCGGTTGCTGACTGCGCCTTCGGCGGCCTCGGCCCATTCGCGCCACTGTTTGGCCTGCTCCAGGGCCTTCTCCGCATCGCGCTTATTGCCTGCCGCGGTTGCCTTCGCGGCCTGTTCCTCGAACTGGGCGACGCGCTCGCGGAACTGGGCGGCTCGGGCCACGGCCTCCGGGTCGGTGCGGCGCCATTGGGCGTCAACCGCGTCGCGGACGCGCTTTTCGATAGTGCGGAGTTTGCCTTCGAGTTCCTGGATGCGGTCGCGCGGGACCTTGCCGATCGCGTCCCATTTGTCCTGGAGTTCGCGTAGGGCGGCGCGGGCGGCGTCCAGACCAGTGGCCGGATCGATGTGGTCGTAGGCGCCCAACAGTTCTTCTTTGGCGGCGGCGTTGTGCTCGAATTCGGCGTCGCGCTCGGAGACGGCAGCATTGCGCGCGGCGAAGAAGACGTCCTGGGCGCTCTTGAAACGCCGCCACAGTGCCTCGTCGGCCTCGCGCGGTGCCCGGCCCGCGGCCTTCCACTCGGCGAGCAGCTCGCGGAACACACCGGCCGTACCGGCCCAGTCGGTGGAGCTGGACAGTTCCTCGGCGCGCACGCAGAGTTCTTCCTTGCGCGACTTGGCGGCCGCGCGCTCGCGATCGAGTTCGGCGAAGTGCGCGCCACGGCGGCGGTTGAAGGCCTCACGCGCCTTGGAGTAGCGCTTCCACAGTGCGTCGTCGACCTTGCGATCCACTCCGCGGATGGACTTCCATTCGTCCAGGATTTCGCGCAGCCGATCGCCCGCGGCCTTCCACTGGGTGGATTCGGTGGCGATCTTCTCGGCCTCGGCGCACAGCGCTTCCTTGCGCTCGGTGTGCTCGTGCCTGGCCTTTTCCTTCTCCTCCTTGGCGTGCGCGGCGGCCTCTTCGGAGTGTTCGGCAATGGCCTGCAGTCGCCGCGCCAGCCCGTCGACATCACCGATCACCGCCGCGGTGGGCAGCGATTCGGCGATGGCGACCGCGGCCGCCTTGGTCTTGCGGGCATCCGCCCCGGCGGCTAGTCGCGCTTCGAGCAGCGCCACCTCGGTGGCCAGATCGTCGAACCGGCGGCCGAAATGCGCCAGGCCCTCGGCGGCGTCCCCTGCCTGCCAGGATCCGACGACGCGCTCGCCCTCGGCGGTCTTCACCCATGCGGTGCCGTCGTCGTCGACGCGACCCCACGCACTCGGATCGCTGACAGTCGGAACGACCACAGGATGCGGATGCTGCTGCGCGGCCGGTCCCGGCGCCGGCTTGACCGCATGCGGCTTGGGATGGGCCGTCGACCCGCCTGGTTTGGGGGTCGCGGATGGTTTCGGGGTGGCGGAAGGTTTAGGCGCGGCGGCCTTCGGGGAATCCGAGGGGCGCGGCGCGCTGCCGGGGGTCGCTTTCGCCGTTCCGTTGCTATCGCTCATTGCTCCTCGTCCCTGCCGCGCGTCACGGCTGCCTGGTTACGTCCTAGCTCACTCCATTGAACCCGGTTCGAGCCCGGTAGACCATCGATCAATGCCCTCCGACTGATGATTCCCGGGGAAATCAAACCGTGATGACCTGGGTTGTAGCACCTCGAACACTATCAATCCCGGCCGAGTTTGCGGCAGAGACACTCGAAGCCCGTGGTTGCGGGCGTGGCAGCAGTGGTGTGGATCGCACATTCGGCGAACGACTACGGTTACGGCGTGTTCTCCATTGCGGCCCTGGTACCGTCGCCGCCGATCCTGGTGCCCGAGCTCTGCGGCGCCGTCGTGCGGGCGGCCGAGTCGGATTCCGATGACGCGCCCGCGGTGTTGCGCGCGGCCGCACTCGCGGCGGTTGGCGCCTTGGCCGCGACGACTCGGCATTGGACGGTTGTCGGTGTGGGCGCCGCCGCGCAGGCCGTAGGATCGGATGCGGTCGGCACCTTCCGCGGTTTCGGTGCGAACGTGCAGGTCGGGCTTTCGGAGGACGCACTGTCGCGATCGCGGCACACGCCCGGCGCAGCAGATCCGCAGCAGCCGCTACCTGCGCTGATCGCGGGGTGGTTGCGTGGTCAGGTTGCGCCCGAGGCGGTGGCCGCGACCACCCTCGTCGCCGCCGACACCCCCGCCGACGAGTGCGCCCGGATCGGCGCGCAGTTGCGTACCGCGCTGGACGATGCGCCCCAGCGGGCGGGTGTACTGGTCGTCGCGGACGGTGCGGCGACGCTGACCCGCAAAGCACCGGGTTACCTCGACGAGCGCGCCGTCGATGTGCAGCGCGAACTGGACCGCGCACTGGCCGAAGGCGATACCGCCGGACTGCTCGCCCTGGATCCGGCCTTGTGCGCCGAACTCGGGCTGTCCGGCCGCGCGGCCTATCAGGTGCTCGCCGGACTGTTCGCCGCCGACCCGATCGCGCCCTCCGTCGAAACCCTGTACAGCGATGCCCCGTTCGGCGTCGGGTATCACGTGAGCGTCTGGCGGCCGAGCGCACCGGGAGGTGATCGGTGATAACGCCGATCGCCGTCGTCGGCCCCACCGCCACCGGCAAATCCGATCTCGGTCTCGATCTCGCCGAACGACTCGACGGCGAAATCGTGAATATCGATGCGATGCAGCTCTACCGGGGCATGGATGTCGGCACTGCGAAACTGCTGCCCGCCGAACGCCGGGATATCCCGCACCATCAACTCGATGTGCTCGAGGTGACCGAAACCGCCACTGTCGCCGCCTATCAGGCCGCGGCCAGTGTGGATGTGCGCGAGATCATGGCACGTGGCCGGACACCGATCATCGTCGGCGGCTCGATGATGTATGTCCAAGCGCTGCTCGATGATTGGGAATTTCCGGCCACCGATCCGACGGTCCGCGCGCGCTGGGAGGCACTGCTGGCCGAGCGCGGCGTCGGTGCGGTGCACGACGCATTGCGGGCGGCCGATCCGGCGGCCGCGGCGACCATCCTGCCCACCGACGGCCGCCGCATGGTGCGCGCGCTCGAGGTCGTCGAACTCACCGGTCGCCCGTTCGCGGCCTCTGCGCCGGTCATCGGAAAACCGCGCTGGGACACCGTGATCATCGGCGTGGACCGCGACACCACCGAACTCGATGCGCGCATCGAACGGCGCACCGCGCTGATGTTCGAGGCCGGTCTCGTCGACGAGGTACGCGGGCTCATTGATAAGGGTCTGCGCGCGGGCGTCACAGCGCGTCGGGCGATCGGCTATGCACAAGTCCTGTCATATCTGGACAACGAGTACGACCTGAACCACGCGCGGGAACGCACCCTGATCGGCACCCGGCGTTATGTCCGGCGGCAGCGCTCGTGGTTCCGCCGCGATCCAAGGGTGCGGTGGGTGGACGGCGCCGATCCCGATCTGGTCGCGACCGCGTTGTCCCTGCTAGAGAAGGAACAGATGCCGCAGTGACACGTCGTGTGAGTACCCGCAATGCCTCGGTCCAGGTGTGGCAGGCGTATCTGAACAATCGGACCAAGCGCCACCGTGACGGCCGCTTCCTGGTGCAGGGCGTGCGGCCGATCACCCAGGCGATCGCCAACAACTGGCCGCTGGAGACGATGCTCTACCGCCTCGGCGGGCCGGATCTGTCGACCTGGGCCCGCGAACTACTGGAGACCAGCGGTGTGCCGCAGGTCGGCCTGGTGCCGGAGTTGATGGCCGATCTCGGCGAAAAGTCCAGCGGCATACCGGAATTGGTGGCCGTCGCGATATCCAGGCAACCCGAGCTCGATACTTTCGAGCCTGGCGAGCCCGGTGATGCCGCGCCACCTGTCGTGGTGGTTTTCGACCGTCCCAACTCGCCGGGCAATCTCGGCACACTCATCCGCTCCGCCGACGCCTTCGGTGCCAGCGGCATCATCGTGACCGGTCACGGTGCCGACCAATACGATCCGCAAACGGTCCGCGCATCCACCGGTTCGCTGTTCGCCATGCCGGTTTTCCGTGCGGCCGGGCCTGCGCAGGTGCTCGAATTCCGCGACCGGCAGGTCCAGCGCGGCATCCCGACCCGGATCGTCGGCACTGATGAACACGGCGCGGACGCGGTCTTCGACTGCGACTTCGCCGAGGCGACGATCCTGGTCGTCGGCAATGAGACCGGCGGTATGAGTGCGGCCTGGCAGCAGGCCTGTGACGATATGGTCTATATCCCGATGGGCGGCACGGCCAGTTCGCTCGGTGCGCCCTCGGCCGCCGCGATCGCGCTGTACGAAATTTCGCGGCAGCGCCGTACGTTGGTTCGAGGACGATAAGCAGGGAGAATGCACGACGTGTCGGATATCGAGTTCACGAAGGGCCACGGCACCGAGAACGACTTCGTGGTGCTGCCCGATCCGGAGGTCCGGCTGGACCTGTCGCCGGACCGGGTCGCCGCGCTGTGCGATCGCCGCCGCGGACTCGGCGCGGACGGTGTGCTGCGGGTGGCGCGTGCCGGTGCGCTGCGAGACGCGGGTGTGCTCGCCGAGATTCCCGAGGGGATCGCCGGGACCGACTGGTTCATGGACTACCGCAATGCCGACGGCTCGATCGCCGAGATGTGCGGCAACGGAGTGCGGGTTTTCGCGCACTACCTGGCGGCGAAGGGGTTCGAATCGCGTACGGAGTACATCGTCGGTAGTCGTGCCGGCGCGCGTCCGGTCACCGTGCACGCCGGTGGGCCTGCCGATGGCGAGGTCACCGTGGGGATGGGTATCGTGCGAGAGCTCGGTTCCTCGACCGCGACCATCGGCGGCTGGGCCCTCCCCGGCATCGGGATCGACGTCGGCAACCCGCATCTGGCGTGCGTCGATTCGAGCATGTCCGTGGACGCGCTGGCCAAACTCGATCTCACCGTCGCCCCTGGCTTCGATCCAGACCTGTTCCCACAGGGCGTGAATGTCGAGATCCTGACCGGACTGGTCGACGGCGCGGTCGATATGCGCGTCTACGAACGCGGCGTCGGCGAAACCCGTTCCTGCGGAACCGGGACCGTCGCCGCGGCGGCAGCCGCATTGTCCGCCCGCGGCTTTCGCATCGCCACCGATACCGGCGAGGTGCGCGTCCGGGTGCTTGGTGGCGAGGTCACCGTTCGGCTCGCCGAGGGCGCGGCCTGGTTGCGCGGACCGTCGGTGCTGGTTGCGACCGGTCGGATCGCGGAAAACTGGTGGTCGTCGCAGTCGTCCAGCTGAGTGCTGATAACCCTCGCCTGAGCAGAGCGGTGCTGGCCAGGTGCGGCACCGACGCCGGCCGTGTCCGGGGATAACCGAATGCGCATCAGTGAGCAGTCGTGGCAGCATGGATGACGTATGAGGAAATCGAAGATTTATGAATTCACTCCGGCCGCCGACGACAACGACCACGTCGAGGCCGTCGAGGACACGACGGAAGACACCGGCGATGTCGTCGCCGAGCACGCCGCGCGGATGCGGCGGTCCGGTTGGACTGCCGACCCCACGGTCGGCGAGATGCAGCTCGACGAGCGCTCCTCGCTGCGGCGTGTCGCCGGTCTGTCGACCGAGCTCACCGATATCACCGAGGTCGAGTACCGGCAGCTGCGACTGGAGCGGGTCGTGCTGGTCGGGGTATGGACCACCGGTACCGCAACGCAGGCCGAGGCCAGCATGGCCGAACTGGCGGCACTCGCCGAAACCGCGGGCTCGGAGGTGCTCGAAGGACTGATCCAGCGCCGAGACAAGCCGGATCCGGCCACCTATATCGGTTCCGGCAAGGCCGACGAACTGCGCGCCGTGGTACTCGAAACCGGCGCCGATACTGTGATCTGCGACGGTGAACTGACCCCGGCGCAGCTGACCGCGCTGGAGAAGGTCGTCAAGGTCAAGGTGATCGACCGGACCGCACTGATCCTGGATATCTTCGCCCAGCACGCCACCTCCAGCGAGGGTAAGGCGCAGGTATCGCTCGCCCAGATGGAGTACATGCTGCCGCGACTGCGCGGTTGGGGTGAGTCCATGTCCCGGCAGGCCGGTGGTCGCGCGGGCGGCAATGGTGGCGGTGTGGGGCTGCGTGGTCCCGGTGAGACCAAGATCGAAACCGATCGCCGCCGCATTCGCGAGCGAATGGCCAAGTTGCGCCGCGAGATTCGGGAAATGAAGACCGCGCGCGATACCAAGCGGGCCCGTCGCACCTCCAGCGGTATCCCGTCGGTCGCCATTGTCGGCTATACCAACGCGGGCAAATCCAGTCTGATGAATGCGTTGACCGGCGCGGGGCTGCTGGTCCAGGACGCCCTGTTCGCGACCCTGGATCCGACTACCCGCCGTGCCGAACTGGACGACGGCCGCGAGGTCGTCTTCACCGACACCGTCGGATTCGTGCGACATCTGCCGACCCAGTTGGTCGAGGCCTTCCGGTCCACCCTGGAGGAGGTCACCGGCGCCGATCTGCTGCTGCACGTCGTCGACGGTTCCGACCCGCTGCCCGCCGAACAGATCAAGGCGGTCCGCGAGGTGATCACCGATGTGATCAAGCAATCCGGGACACCGGCACCGCCGGAGCTGTTGGTGGTCAACAAGATCGATGCGGTCGACCCGGTCGAGCTCACTCGGCTGCGCGCGATGTTGCCCGACGCGTCCTACGTTTCCGCGCACAAGGGCACCGGCATCACCGAGCTGCGTGAGCGCCTCGCTGAGGTGCTCGGCGGCCTCGACGTCGAAATCAGTGTGCTGCTGCCCTACACCCGGGGCGATCTACTCGCCCGCATCCACGCGGACGGTCGCATCACCACCTCCGAGCATGAGGAGGGCGGCACCCGGGTACGCGCCCGCGTACCGCACGCACTGGCGGCGGCGTTGTCGCCGTACGCACATGCGGGTGGTTCAGCCCACGCCAACGGCGCGGGTTCATCGGAGGCGAATGGGACTCGTTAGGCGGATACCAGCGACCGGCGTAGCGGTTTCCGAGTGGTTCGACGAGACATCTTCCGCGCCATTGATTTCGGGAACACATGGGCAACTCGCCTGGTACGTCCGAAACGCAACCCGCTGATCGGGGACCGGTTCGCCGGATCCGAGTCGCCAACGACTCGCGGGCCGACAGAGGTTCCCGAGAGGCGGAGGAGCGCAGGCGAATTCGTTGCGCTATCGTCATCGAATCGACATCAGGAGGGTAAATGTCGCATGACCACTCCGGTTCGGCTGATTCGGGTGATCGGCGTTCCGGTGCTTCGTCGCTCGATGCGCCGGTGCTGAGTGACGGTGCGCCACTATCGGTTTCGCTCAGCGACACCGATATTCGGTTGCTCGACACCGTGCTCGCGCCGCTGCGCGCGTGGACGAGTCCGCGGTTCTACGGCCTGGAGAACATTCCGGCCGAGGGGCCGGTGCTGCTGGTCGGCAACCACAATCTGATGGGCGGCATCGATGCACCGCTGTTGCTGCCCGAGGTGCTGCGCAGGCGTGGTCGACTGATCCGCGGGCTGGCCGAGAATGTGCTCATCAATGTGCCCGGCATCCGTCAGCTGCTGCACCACTTCGGCTCGGTGCGCGGTAACCGCCGCAACTGCCTGGCGCTGCTGGCCCGCGGCGAAGCCGTCATCGTATTTCCGGGCGGTGGTCGAGAAGCGGTGCGCCGCAAGAACGAGAAGTACGTTCTCAAGTGGGAGGGCCGCTCCGGCTTCGCGCATATGGCGATCGAGGCTGGCGCGCCGATCGTGCCGGTGGCGATGATCGGCGTCGACGACGCCTACGACATCGTCTTCGATGGCGACCATCCGGTCATGCGACCGGTGCGCTGGGCTGTCGAGGCACTCGGTCTGAACCGCGACCTGACTCCGCCGCTGATCCGCGGTGTCGGCCCGACCGGCATCCCGCGTCCTGAGCGCTTCTACTTCTCCGCCGGTGCGCCGATCGACCCGACGCCGTGGCGGAATGCGCCGGATAAGCATGCCGCCGCGGTGCAATTACGTGACGTGGTGCGCAAGGAATTGGAGGAGGAGCTGAAGTTCCTGTTCAGCGAGCGCGATCGGGATCCGGGTCGCACCTTCTTCGGCCGACTGCGCAGTCTGTTCTGAGTCTGCTCTCAGCTATTTGTCAGTAACTCTCCATACCTTGGCCGAATGGCTGGAACGAGAGTGCGAATGGCAGCAGTGGCGGGTGTAACAGCAGTTCTGATGGGATTTCCAGCCGCATCGGGTGGCTTTCTCGCGTCCGCGGCCGGTGTCGCCGATCCGGTCATCGCATCCGGCAAACTGCTCATCTCGTCGCGTTCGTCCGATGGCTCATATGTCGCCGATGTCGCGGTGCACGACAACCGCAATCTGACCTTGCAGGTGTACTCGGCCGCGATGGGCAAAAACATCGAGATCCAGGTGCAGCGCCCCGCCGACACCTCCACCCCGCGCCCGACCCTGTATCTGCTCAATGGCGCAGGCGGCGGGGAGGATTCGGCGACCTGGCAGGCGCAGACCGATGCCGCGCAGTTCTTCGACGACAAGAATGTGAATGTGGTCACACCGGTCGGCGGCAAATGGAGCTACTACACCGACTGGCGCACTCCCGATCCGGTGCTCGGCGTGAATATGTGGAAGACCTTCCTTACCGAGGAATTGCCCCCGCTCATCGATAGCGGACTCGGCGCGAACGGCACCAATGCGATTGCGGGCCTATCGATGTCGGGCACTTCGGTACTGCAACTGCCCATCGCCGCACCGGGCCTCTACCAATCGGTGGCCGCCTACAGCGGATGCGCGCAGATCTCCGACCCGGTCGGCTACAACTTCGTGAACACCGTCGTTGCCGCGGGCGGCGGTGATTCGGCGAATATGTATGGGCCGCAAGGTGATCCGATGTGGGCCGCCAACGACCCTTACGTGCACGCCGACCAGCTGCGCGGCCTGAACCTGTACATCTCCGACGGCACTGGTATGCCCGGCCGATGGGACACCTTGAACGGCCCGCACGCCCTGCCCGGCGCCGGTGGCCTCGTCAACCAGGTCGCCGTTGGTGGCGCACTCGAAGCCGCGGCCAACTACTGCTCGCGCAACCTACAGACTCGCCTGAACCAATTGGGCATCCCCGCCACCTACGACTTCCAGCCCACCGGCACCCATTCCTGGGGCTACTGGGAAGACGCTCTGAAGGCGTCGTGGCCTGTCCTCGCGCGGGGTCTCGGGCTGCCCGCCTAGGGTCGGCGCGCTTCCGTATTTGCCGATCGGCACGGCGAATTGCCTCCGCCGTTCGAGGTGAGACCATGATTTCTGGTCCAGAAGTAAACGAAGGTTCTCGTTCCGGGTACCGTATGTAGCAACGACGGGTCGGTGTGGACCGGCCGTGTGGTCACTAGGAGGTTGGCGTGGAGCGCACACTGTTCGAACCCGAACACGAGCTGTTCCGGGAATCGTTCCGCAAGTTTCTCGATCAGCACGTCGCGCCGAATCACGCGAACTGGGAAGAGCAGGGCATTGTCGACCGCGATGTCTGGCTCGAGGCCGGTAAACAGGGATTCCTCGGCATGGCCATGCCGGAGGAGTACGGCGGCGGCGGGGTAAAGGACTTCCGCTACAACGCGATCGTCGCCGAGGAATCGGTGCGCGGCCAGTACTCCGGCCTCGGCTTCGCCCTACACAACGATGTGATCGCACCCTATCTGCTCGAACTCGCCAACGATGAGCAGAAGCAGCGCTGGCTGCCCGGGTTCTGTTCCGGCGAGATCATCACCGCCATCGCGATGACCGAACCGGGCACCGGTTCCGACCTCCAGGGCATCAAGACTCGCGCGGTCCGCGACGGCGACGACTGGATCCTCAACGGCGCCAAGACCTTTATCACCAACGGCATCAACTCCGATATTGTCATCGTGGTCGCCCAGACCGACCCGGAGAAGGGTGCGATGGGCTTCAGCCTGCTCGTCGTGGAACGCGGCATGCCCGGCTTCGAACGCGGCCGCAACCTCGACAAGCTCGGCCTCGAGGCCCAAGACACCGCCGAGTTGCGCTTCACCGATGTGCGCGTCCCGGGCAAGAACCTGCTCGGCACCGAGGGCATGGGCTTTATCCACCTGATGAACAACCTGCCGCAGGAACGCCTGTCGATCGCCGTCATGGCGGCCGCGGCCATGGAATCCTGCCTGGAGATGACCATCCAGTACGTACGCGACCGTAAGGCCTTCGGCAAGCCGATCGGCGCCCAGCAGAACACTCGCTTCGTGCTGGCCGAACTGGCCACCAAGACCACCGCCGTCCGGGTTCTGGTCGACCGCTTCATCGAAGACCTCAATGCGGGCAAGCTGTCCGTCGAGGATGCCGCCATGGCCAAGTGGTGGAGCACCGAGGAGCAACTCGATCTCATCGACCGTTGCCTGCAACTGCACGGCGGCTACGGCTATATGAAGGAATACCCGATCGCCAAGGCCTACATGGACGCCCGGGTCCAGACCATCTACGGCGGCACCACCGAAATCATGAAGGAAATCATCGGGCGTTCGCTGAAACTGAGTTGATGCCAACCGGTTTCGCGCCCCAGCCGCAGGCTCCGGTCCGCGGCTGGGGCTTTTTCGTCGAAATCGAACCTGTTGCGTCACCGGCCGAAGCTGACTAGTCCGGTTATCGGGTCACCGCGGCTCGAAGGGCGAGCAAAAGGTAGGTTGGGCACAGTGACAGAGCAGGCCCTCGGACAGGAGCACACCTTCGGGACGAGCGCATTCGCGACCACGTCCGATGGCCGTCGACTCCACTACATGGTGCGCGGAACTGGCGGGCCGACCGTTGTTTTCGAATCGGGTATGGGTTTCTCCCGGTCGATCTGGGGTTTGGTGCAGCCGGTGGTCGCCGAGCGTGTACGTGCCGTTGTCTACGACCGCGCCGGGACCGGCCGCAGCGATGACGATCCGAATCCGCGCACTCTCGCCCGGATGGCCGATGACCTCGCCGTGGTCTTGGCGGAACTGGGGGAGGGTCCTTTCATTCTCGTCGGACACAGCTGGGGTGGCCCCATCGTCCGGGTCGCCGCGACCGCGAACCGCGCCCGCATCCACGGAATCGTATTGGTCGATCAGAGTGACGAGAACTGCGAACTGTACTTCCTGCCCTCGGTGCAGAAGCGGTACGCGATGACCCGGATTCTACTGCCCAAACTCGCCCACTCCGGCCTCTACCGCCTGCTCGGCAGCCGGAGCGGCGGCAAGCAGCCCGCCGATATCGCCGCCGATCACCGAGCAGAGGATTTCACCCCGCGCGCCGCGCGCACCATGATCGCCGAACAGGACCAATTCAGCGCAGGATTGCGAAATCTCCGCGACCAGCCGCACGAACTCGGTGCCGTCGATGTCAGCGTCATCACGGGGACCAAACTTCCCCGACTCGACAAGACCACCCGAACCGCACTCACCGCCGCCCACCGCCGCACCGCTGCCGCCTTTCCCAACGGCCGACTGGTCGAGGCCGAGCGTTCGGGTCACCTCATCATGTTCACCGAACCCGACCTGATCGTCGGCGAAATCCTCCGTGTCGTGAACAACACTGGCTAGGGCCGGGATCCGAAGGGCAGCAACGGAATATTCGCGGTCAGGCAGAACGGATGGCCAGCCGGGTCCAGCAGGACCCGCCAGCGATCCGGCCTCGGCTGCTCATCGGCAAGGCGCGCACCGGGTTTCACGGCTTCCGCCGCACCGACATCGATATCGTCGACGCACCGATCCAGGTGAATATGCTTGGGAGTAGGCCCATTCGGCCACGTCGGTGGTGCATTTCTATCTGAAGCCACCATTCATGTGGCCTGACAACCCAGCAGGGTGGCGATGGTCGTGGCGGTCCAGCCGAGATCCGCGCCAGGGCGGGTCGCGATATAGGCGGCGATCTTTTCGACTGTCCAGGTGTGGGATTCGATCAGGCCCGCGGCGAGGTGGCGGATGTAGGCGGCCGACGGTGGGTTGCCAGGGAGGTCGGTATAGCGCCAAGGTGCGGTGATGGTGAGCACCGGATGTCCTTCGAAAGTGCCGGTGCAGACAATGGTTTCGTAGCGACCGGGACCCAGCGTCGAGCGGCCGTGGGTGATTGCTTCGCGTAGGTCCAGGTCGGTGCCGGGGGTTCGGTACATCTCCTGGGCGGCGATATCGCAGAACTGGTCGATGGTGACCAGGTGGGCGCGGGCGGCGGTCGCACCGTGCGCGTCGGGGTCGTAGAAGGCTCGCCCGCCGGTCCAGGTCAGGGATTCGGTGGCGAAGTATTGCACGCCGGGAAGCATGAGCGGTACGGACCGCAGCGGTTCGGCCCGGTGGCGGCAGCCTGGGAGTGTCATCGCGCCGCCCTCGGGTGTGCCGCCGGCCAGGTAGCTGCGCAGGCGGCTCAGATGCATATTCGAGCCGTACGACGCGTACCACACGGTCTCGGTCATGGTGCTGGTCCAGGCATCGCACCCACCTTCGGGTCGGAATCGCCGATAAGACGAGCATGCCACGGGGGGTGGCACCAGCGCCTTGCGCCCGTGAGCACGTCCGGCACCAGCGAGTTCGGCAGCGGTGGATGCACCGGCCGCTGTTCGATAACGGTGAGTCCGGCCGTCTCGACCAGCGCCCATATCTCCGCCGGCGGCGGAAAGTAGGTGAGTCACCGCACGGCGGCCGCATCGAGAATTTGTAGAGTTGCGCGGCCCGGTTCCCGCCGTGGGTCACCAATCCGTTGAGTGCGCGCGTCGGCGTTGCCGATACGGCAGAGATCGCTGTCCTTCGAAGATGTCCCAACAGCCCATGCTGTCTGGAATGGATTCGACACCTGTACCGATTATCGGCGGGCGCCGCACCGGATACAACGGAATCGAATTCGACGCATACCTTGCGGCGGTGCGTTACTTGCGCTGGGAAGTGGAATCTGCGCTGCGCGAACGGAATGCGTACACTTCTGCCAGCCGGAATTGATCTGAAACAGGTGTCAGTCAGCCGACGTTGGAGGGGTAATTGTCAACACGACGCGACGACATTCTCGATGCGGCACGGGACCTGATCGTGCGCGGGGGCTACGCCGGCGCCAGTATGCATGCGATCGCGCGAGCGGCGGGCCTGACCAGACCCGCGCTGTACGCCGAATTCCGCGATCGGGACGACTTGTTCGAGGCATTGCTCGATCGTGAGGAACAACGAGTGCTCGCCATGGCGGCCGAGGCTATGCCGGTATTCCAGGAGGGCGTGGATCTGGCCGCGATCGCGGCGGACGTCTCGGCCGATGCCGTCGATATCTTTCTCGACCTCGTCGCAGCCGCGCCACAGAGCTGGCGATTCGTGCTCATGCATGGCGACGGACTGCCCGAAACCGCGCACCAACGGGTGGATCGCGGCCGTGCGGCCCTGCGGGCGCGCAGTCGAGCGGTGCTCGAGCTGATCGCCGCGCTTACCGAGCGAGAAATGGACGAGGAGTTGTTGAGCCACGCGGTGATCAGTGTGAGCGAAACCGGCGCCAGACTTGTGCTCGCCGACGGTGGCGCGCAACGGCGCGCGGCGGTATCCGAGACATTGCGCTGGCTGGCACGCCGGGCGGTCGCCTGGGCCGGAGTCGGGGAGAAATAGCGATGGCCGAAACAGCGCTCCATGAGCTATCGATGCCTCGAGCACCTAAACGCAAGTACGCCAGGCGGCTTCAGCCTGCCGACCGACGTGAGCAACTACTCGACGCAGCATTACGCATTGTGGCGGAGGCGGGGTTCACCAGCGTGAGTATTGCCGCCGTTGCCGAGCGCGGCGGGGTGACCAGGCCGGTCGTCTACGACTCCTTCAGCAGCCGCGACGAATTGCTGGAGGCGCTCATCGAACGCGAGACTGCCCGCATGGCCGCGGCGGTGGCCCGCTCGACCGCCACGACGCCCGACTTCGGTTCTGCCGCACCAGAACAGCTGCCTGCGATGCTTGGGCACTTCCTCACCGAGGTCTGCTCGATGCCCGACACCTGGCGGCTGGTCTACTTCCCGATCGACAGTGTGCCGCTGGTACTGCGGGACCGGCTCACCGCGGCGCGCGACGAATTGCGCGCACCGCTGCGGCAGGCACTCGGAGGGTGGCTGACCGAGCAGTCCGATGCCGATGGCGTGGATCCGGACGTGTTGGCCCAGGTCGTACAGTGCACCATCCAAACCGCGGCGGGCCTAGTGCTCGACCATCCCGAGCAATTCGGCATCGACCGGATTCTGGCGCTGTTCGACTATCTGTTCCTCCGTGCGCCAGTGCCGGCGAGTGGACCGTCAGCACTGCGGCATAGCGTCTTTCGGCGGTGACGGAGGGGAGCGGCCCGGCGTCGGCGCGGGTCAATGCCACGTAGTTTGGCGGGTGAGTCCGATGTCACGCAGTGGCGTCGGCGATGGCGATCGCTGTCGTTCCGGTCTCGGGCCAAGCTGGATCACGGGCAAACCGGCCCCTCGAGGCGGACTACCCAGCGCCGATCGAGGTGAGTTCGAACACCGGGTGGTGCTCGGCTTCCGCGACAAACCGCTCAACCGGATCGTTCCGGTCGGCCTGAAAGTAGCGTCGAGTGGCAGAGGCGATCTGCACATAGCGCTGGAGCACCGGCCCGGCCTCCTGCGCCGACGCCTCTCGGATCGTGTAGGTGCGGCTCCCGCGCCGGCGGGTGAGCGTCACTCGCCCCGCGTTGCGGGCGTTATGAACCCAAGGCACCGCCCCGTATGGGGCCACCAGCCACAGCCGCCTGTCGTGGTCCACGACAGTGACCGGGTTTCGTCGAGTCAGGCCGGTTCGATGGCCCAACGTAGTCAACACATATGAGTGCGGCACCAAACCGCCGCTGGTAAACGCCGTCATGACGACATTCTCGATGCGACGCCAGCGACCCGGCTGGTACCGCCGCTCAGGACGAAACTCCACCGGCTCAGACTCTCCACCACTGTTCACGTCCTCAATCTACCGTCCGTCAGCGGGAGGGAAGATCCCGCAGAATCCCACATTGTCAACGGCTTTCGACGATGTGATCGGGCGCACCAATTCGCCACCAGTGGTGAACTCGCCGCCGCACAGGATGCGATCGCGGGACGCATGGTCGCACCGCCGAGCGCGCCGCCACCGAAGAAACGCCGGGGAGTGTTGATCGCGGTAGTCGCGGCCGTGGTCGCCGTCGCGGGCTTCCGCGCCGCACGCGTGGGCCAGGGCTACCTGGTTCCGACGAGCGTCCCGCGTGCTCGGAATTCCTGTGGTGGGCAGCCTTGCCAGCGGCGGAATGCGCGGATGAAGGAGGCGGCTTCGGCATAGCCGAGACGGGCGGCCACCTGTTCGGTGGTCATATCGGTGTGGCTGAGTAGTTCCTCCGACATCATCTGGCGTACTTCGTCGAGGAGACCGCGGAAGGAGGTGCCTTCGTCGCGGAGGCGGCGTGACAGTGTGCGCGGGCTCATGAAAAGCGCTGCGGCGATGGCGATTTGGTCCGGAATCTCGCCGGGATTGCGAACCAGCAGATCGCGCACCGAACCGGCGACACCGCTGCGGGCGCGGCGGGCGGTGAGCAGATCGCGGCACAGCTGTTCGCATGTTCCGCGCGCCCATTCGTTGGCCTGCGGCAGCGCGACATCGAGATACGTACTGTCGAAGGCCAATTCGTTGACCGCCGTGTCGAATTCCGGCTCGACCCCGAAGACGTCCCGGTAGCGCGACGTATCCGCCGGAGCGCGATGGCGGAAGCTGATCCGGGTGGCGGGCACACCCGCGGAGAACCGCTCCCGGCCGATGGTCTGGATGCCGGTGATGTTGCGTTCGGTCAAAAATGCGCGCACATCCGCCGGAATCTCCGAATCGTCGAAGACGAGCCGCGACTGTTCAGGTCCCTCCTCGAAGGTCAACCGGCCGCAGACGAAGGCCGAATCGACATAGCGCAGCGAAACCTCGATCACCTCGCGCACCGTGCGACTGCTGAGCAGCGCCAGCCCCCACGGCCCGTACAGGGATAAGTGGTAGCGGTTCCCGGCCTCGACGCCCAATCCGGGTTCGGCGCCGAATCGCATGAGCAGATTCCGCACGACGCGCACCTCTTGATCCGCCGTCACCGCGGCATCGGGATCGTTTATCGCCGCGGGCACCAGTTTCGTGCCCTCGAGACAGGCTTCCGGCGACATGCCGCGTTGTTGTGCCAATTGCATCAGCACATGCACGCTGGATGTATTACGCAGTAGATCCCAATCGAACACTGAACTGCATCCTGGTCGAAGCTGGTCCCGTCTTGCTATTGGCGGAACGTATCAAACCTTTCTTATCCATCGCAGGAAAATCAATGACTCGTTCGCGAATCTGTTCAGCTTCGCACTGCCGATGGGCGGATGGAAGGACTCCGGGATCGGTACGCGTTGGGGCGGTGCCGCCGGAATCCGGAAATTCTGCCGTCAGAAAGCGATTACGGTGCCGCGGACCGGCGCTGAAGCATGAGTTGAGGTGGTACCCGGCCTTGCGCACACGGTTGCGAGCGGTGACCGGATTGCTGCGCGCTGTAGGCGCATGGCAAGCGCAAGCCGCCGATGTTCTCGGTCGGCAAGCGATAAGCGCGGGCTCAGACGGATATCGAACGCGCTATCCGGAATCCGACATCATCGATGCGGTAGGTCGGATGGCTGCGCCGTC
This sequence comes from Nocardia sp. NPDC051990, assembly GCF_040680755.1. NCBI lineage: Bacteria > Bacillati > Actinomycetota > Actinomycetes > Mycobacteriales > Nocardiaceae > Nocardia > Nocardia sp. NPDC051990. The sequence continues at coordinate 146,390 of NZ_JBFAXH010000002.1, forward strand.
GCACCGAGGCCCGGCAGCTCCACTTCTCGTCGGACCACCCGCCCCCGCGCAGCACCCGATACGAGTCGTACACCTCGGCGTCGTAAATATCCCAGCACCAATCCCAGACGTTGCCGAGCATGTCGTACAGGCCCCATGCATTCGGCAGCTTGCCGCCGACTTCGTGTACGCGCTCCGCGGAATTGCCGCAATACCAAGCGATTTCGTCGAGCTCGCCATATCGTGGACCCGCGGTGCCCGCCCGGCACGCATACTCCCACTCGGCTTCGGTCGGCAGCCGGTACCCATCGCTATCGGCATCCCACGTGACCTCGTCGTCGTGCACGCGATACGCGGGCGGCAAACCCGCACCAAGCGACAGGCCATTACAGAACCGGACCGCATCGAACCACGAAACGCTCTCGACCGGCAGCCGATCACCGTGCGTCGCACTCGGCAACTCCCCGGTGACCTGCTCGTACTGCGACTGGGTAATCGAAAACGCCGCCAACCGAAACCCCGCCACCTCGACCGCCCAACTCCGCTGGGTCCGCCGATCCGACAGCGTCACCTGCCCCGCGGGCAGCGTCACCATCTCGATTTCCGCACGCACAGCTAGCCGATCGTAATGTATGCGTATCGTGGATTCGGATGCCGCCGACCCGGTGGGAGAGGTTCGCCGAGCTCCAGTGCCTGGCCGATCATGGCAATGCCGATGCGGCTGAACAACTTTTGTCCATGTCGCGCTCGGTTTCGAATACCGTGAGCGCACGACGATTCCCCGCGCAGGCGCGACAGCAGGGTTACGACAGATTCACCGGTTTCGAGTGCGAGAGCCACGGTGATGTGGTCGTCGATCTCGTTGTCGGAGAAGAATTCTCAGGAGTACAGGAGCTTCGTCACGCATGCCTCGTGCTGATCGTCACGGCGCGCAGCACGAATCCAGTGGTGACCCGGGCCGTGGCATCCGCCGTCCTGCCGCACCTGGCGCGTTGAGGAAGCACTGGTCGTCCATTCAATTCCGGTTATCCCGACCATTTCGCTGGTTCGGCAGCGGATCGGCGGCCGATGGCGCGGTTGTCGTGTCCCGAACCCGATCGCGGTGGCCGGTCGAGTCTTCGGTTGGTTGTACGAGTCTGTCGGACATGGTGCTGGTGATGAATTTGGGGATGGCGGGGGCGAATAGTTTGAGATAGGAGTCCATCCATTCATGGCGGGTGCTGAGGAATGGGAAGTCGGTGGGGGCCATATAGCGAACGGCGAGCATGGGCAGCGGCGCATCGAGTGCGGGGAAGTCCGGGTTGTGCAGGCCCGGGGCGGTGCACCCCGGATAGAACTGACCCAGCATCAGGCCCATTTCGACGAACCGAGACTTCTGCTTGTATTGGATCGCATCGATGTCGGCGTATTCGGTGAGGTCCGGGAAGACCGCGAGGACGGCCTTGAGCTTGGAATCGGGTTCGTCCCGGGGCGGCAAGGCGGGGAACAGGTCGAATAGATCGTCGACGACCGCGGTCAGGTGCTCGGCGTCGACGGAACGACCTTCGAGGAATGCGGCCCACAGGAAGTGGTTCGCGATGGCGCGGCTGGTATAAGGACAGACCGGGCCGGATCGACCGAGGTCGGGGTGCGGCTGACACAGATATTCGCGAGTCCACCTTCGCAATTCGGCGGCACGCGGGTGCGCGGCGATCCGCGGCGTCTCTGGATCGGGAGCGAACAGGTTGACTGGTTCGATGCCGGAACGTGTCCCGACGATTCGGTCCGTGTTCATCATCGGCTTGTCCTTGTGGGGGTGTTGGGCTCCGGTGCGGTAGTTCGTAATGAGCGGAAGTGCTCGGTGAGGACGAATCCGATCGCGCGGAGCGAGTCGGGTTCGATCATCCGTTCGTGCCGGATGGGAATGCGATGGTCGGTGATCCGGCCGGTGACGAGGTTGTTCCATGCGAGGACAGGCCGGGCGTTGTCCTTCGGGTGGGCGGCAGCGCTGAAGTAGATGATGCGCTCGGCCGGATAGGTCGGGTCGATCGGCGGGAAAGCGACGTGATGGATTCTGGTGTACAGCAGGTAATGCCGATCTCCGACCTGCACAACCGCCGTTATCACCAACCGGTCGCGCGTCATATCGAGCGGCGTGGTGTACTCTCGACGCATCCACTCCAAACCCGTCGCAACGGGATCCGGTGCACCGCGCACATCGATCAGCGGCCCCGCGTCCTCCAGTGACGGGTCGAAGAACTGATATGGCTCGCCGCCGACCTCTTCCAGCCGCAGGTATCCCGACTGGAACTCGCGGCCTGCTCGAATCGTCACCGTGCGCAACAGATCGACATCGAGATCTCCACGCAACTCGATGTACTGCGCCTCGGATATCGGCACATCCGGACTCAACTTCTGCGCCAGCCATAACCCACGTTGCCCAGCTGACAGCGGCACCTGCGTTATTGCTGACGCTTCCGGCTCGGTAACTTCGCTCGATCCCTCGTTGGGATAAAGCTGTGGTCGCAGAACGGTCATTGAACTTTCCTCTATCCCGACCACGGCCAGTCTAGGCGGAATGGTTCGCTGTGCCTACCCGGATTTCGGAATCCGCAGCGCGGAATTGTCGACGACTTCCGGAGTGTGCCGGGCAGTGCTCTAAAGGTTTCTTCGAGAGCTTTATCGCATGTCAGGGGGTCGAACGTAACACTGTGTGACGCAGGGACCTTCGGTCCTGGATTCGATGACGGAATGCCCTATCCTTCGATGGTGTATGTAACATATATGAACGGTCGGAATGTAATATCGAGGTGCGCAAAACGATATAAATTCTGGCACGTTGTTAACATGCGATCGTGGTATTGCGATTGGTTTTGTCCGAATTGGTGAACCGGTCCAACTGCCGGTAGCTCGGCTGTCGCCGCCCGGTCGCGTCGGATCTCATAGCGCGGTGTACCGGCAGACCGACCGTTGCCGCCGATCGAGCCCAAGAAGGTTTTGGCGCGTCGATGATCTCCGGCCTAGCCTGTACGCGCACTGTGCGAAGAGGAGACAACCGTGCCCGACGTCCGTGAACTGTGGCAGAGCCGAGTCTGGGGGAATCTCGGGGCTCCGGTATACGACTTCGTGCTCGACCATCCGCAGGTGGCCCGGCCCGCCGGACAGGTGATGTGGGGTTGCGATACCCGCCGGATGTATGCGGCGATGGATATCGTCAATCAGCTGCCGGAGGGTTCCGCGCTGCTGGACCTGCCGGTCGGCGGCGGCGTGACCCTGCGTCGACTCGAACACGGTCGCAAGCTGCGCTATGTGGCCGCGGACATCTCCGATGACCAGCTGGCGGCGGCGCGCCGTGTGGCCGAGCGCGCCGGGCTGTCCGATGTCGACTATGTGCGCGCGGATGTGGTCGATCTGCCCTTCGCCACCGGCGAATTCGATCTGGTAGCGAGCTTCGCCGGCCTGCACTGCATGCCGGATCCGGCCACCGCCGTCGCTTCGCTCGCCCGGGTACTGGCGCCGGGTGGACGGCTGGTCGGCAGTTGTGTGGTGCGCGGCATCCGGCCGCGCTTCGACTTACAGATGCGGGTGATGCGGACGACGGGCGTATTCGGTCCGTCCGGCACCGCGGCCGAGCTATCGGACTGGATCGCCGCGGCGGGTCTGCGTGCGGTCGAGTTGGTGTGCAATGGCGCGCTGGCGCAGTTCACCGCCGTGAAGGGCTAGGCCCCTGCTCGTAGCGCGGGCCGACCAGGGCAATGGCCGTATCGACCGCGACGTCGATGATGTCGCGGATGTCCCTGCCCTCTTCGACAGTGGAGGCGATGAGTTCGCGGAAACCACCGTAGAGGATGGTCGCCATCTGACGGGTCGGCGGATGCAGTCCGGGGGCTTCGAACCTCGGCGTGGCGGTGATGCTTTGGATCAGCTCGATGAAAGCCTCGCCCGCGTCGTGGTGGACCAGGCGGGCGGCCTCGCCGAGCGCGGGGGTGTCCCGAATCCAGGCCAGGGTGATCGTCGGATCCTGATGGGATGCGTGGATCCAGGCTTCGATGGCCTGTCGGACCTGGGTGCGCCAGGGCGCGGCCGGGTCGACGGCATCGTAGATTTGCTGGATCGTCTCATTGTTGCGCTCGGCGAGCAGTGCGATGAAGCAATCCTGTTTGCTGTCGAAATGTTCGTAGAAGGTGCGACGGGACGTGCGCGCGATGCGGACCACATCGGCGACCGTCGTCTCGCGATAACCACGATCGCGCACGGCATCGGCCATCGCGTCGAGGAGCCGACGCCGGAATGCGGACTCCGGCGTCCCCTCGGTGGCGATGCTGGCGGCGGGCTGGGCGCGGGTCACGAGAATCAGGTTAGTTCGCCCCGCCGCGACGGCGATCATGACCTCACACGCACCTGAATATGGTCGGGTGCGGCGGCCCGGCTCGCGAATCGGATCGTGCCGTCCTCGATTCGCCCGTGACGCAGTGCGAGTACATCGTGGGCGTAGCTCATGCCCAAGCGCCAGGAGCGTCGCGATCCGGCCCTGGAAAACGGTCGATGGAGCGTTGGATGTAGCCGGATTGGAAATTCAGCAGGGGCTCCGGGGCGATGCTCGGATCCGGCCACGGCGTGCACATCGACATGCTCGGGCCCACCCGTCGCCCGGCCACCACCCCCGATCGAATCGCTACGCGATGCTCTGCTCATGGGTCACCTGTTCGGCCCCGGCCTCGGCCGTGACGGGCCGAGGCGCGCGGCGGTACACCACGGCGCGGCCCTTCTTGGCGGGCACCAGTGCGACACCGCGGAAGTGCGTGCGCTCATCCGGCGCATCGGTCGGTTCGAGGGTGAAATCTCGCAGCAGCATGCGTAATACGACATTCAACTCCATGGTGGCGAAGGCTGCACCGATGCAGCGCCGGGCGCCGCCGCCGAACGGAATCCAGCTGAAGGTGCCCGGCCGGTCGGTCATCGCACTGATCGGCGTGGCCGGCCGAGCCGGTCGCCGCCGATCTCATCACCCTCGAGGCCGATCAGTTGCGTGATGTCCTGGCCGCGGGGCATCGGTTGTTCGCGGGCATTCCCCGCGCGGCGCCTGCGCGACCTCGGCTGGCTCCACGGCGCCGTCATGGCGCCGGATCAGCAGCGCCGCGCCACCGAAATGCGAAGGTACTGGCGTCGATTCACCATCGACGCCCGCCCGGATCCGGCAGGTCCAGAGCCGATCCGGGCCTACGATCCGGCCGCACCGCCGGTCATGTCCTTCCGGCGCAGTGGAAATCGGCTCATCGACTCCTACGCCGCCAACCACCGGGCCGACTTCTGGACGTCCATGCTGCCCCGCTGAACCAGGGCAGATCGCACTGAACTGGGATCAGACCTTGCGGATGACCGTGACGACCTTGCCGAGGATCTGCGCGTCGTTACCCGGAATCGGTTCGAACAGCGGATTGTGCGGCATGAGCCAGACATCCTTACCGGTACGCTTGAAGGTCTTCACCGTCGCCTCGCCCTCGATCATCGCGGCCACGATATCGCCGTTGTCGGCGACATTCTGCTGACGCACGACCACCCAGTCGCCATCGCAGATCGCCGCGTCGACCATCGATTCACCGACGACCTTGAGAAGGAACAGCGATCCGTCGCCGACCAGTTCGCGCGGCAGCGGGAAGACATCCTCCACGGCCTGCTCGGCCAGGATCGGGCCACCGGCGGCGATCCGACCCAGCACGGGGACGAAGGTCGGGACCGGCCGGCCGGTCTCGGCATCCTCGGTGGTCGGCAGGCTGGTCACCGCGCGGACCGCCTCGTCGAGTCCGCGAACGTCAACGGCGCGTGGACGATTCGGGTCGCGGCGCAGATAGCCCTTCCGTTCGAGGGTGCGCAGCTGATGGGCGACCGACGAGGTGGAGGTGAGTCCGACCGCATCGCCGATCTCGCGGATGCTCGGCGGGTAGCCGCGTTCGCTCACCGAGGTGCGGATGACCTCGAGAACCTTGCGCTGACGCACGGTGAGATCCGCCCCGGTACCGGACGGGACGGCGCCAACTCCGCTCTCGTCACCCGTGTCGTCTGTGTGGCTCACCGCAACCGCCCTTCTGTGTTCGATTTGCGCCGTTCGCGAGGGCGCTGCGTGACTATCCACGCAGGGTGGTTACGCAAGCTGCCGCCTCCATGTCCGTCGCTCTCGTCGCCTGTCGATTGATTTCGTCTCCACGAATCTAGTCCGGTCGCGTCGATGTATCAAACATCTGTTCGAGGCATGTCGGCGTTTTCTGCTGACTTTGTCGGTTGGGCGTGGTAGAAATCGATCACAACTTCTTCGAACATTTGATCGAACAGTCACCTCTCATCATCTCATGACATACCTGAGCACCCACCACCATCCCTTCACGGAGGTTTGTCCGATGAGCACAGCGATCAGCGCCCTGAGCATCGACCTCGAGGACGAGGCCGACGTCGATCTCGGCTTCGAGTCCGGTCCGCGGGTGCGGCGCCCGCATCGCGGTGGTGTTCGGGCGCTGGACGCCGCGCGCGCCGTGGCGGATCGGCGTCCGCGCGACGGTCGGCTCAGCGGTGCGGTGGTGCTGTGCGACCGCGGTCCCGTTCGAACGCGCGCGCTACATCAGGCGGGGGGTTCGCATCTGATGAAGCGGGTCGAACGGGCGCGGGTCGGTTTCGCGGTGCTCGCGGTGGCGGCGCTGTTGAGCGCGCTGGTGGTGACGGCTTTGGTCGGGTTGGCGCATTGGCGCGCCGGAACTTTCGGTGGCGACACCCCGGTGACGGTGCCCGTCGTGGTCGAGCAGCAGTCGATTCCGGACGGTGCGGGAGTCGGTGTGCCGCGGTAGCTTGTCGAAAACCGGTGTGGCGGACGGTGATCGGCCGATCCGCCACGAAGGTCGGCCGAAATTGTCGATTGCAAATCAGAGCATGTTGTTACTGTGCCTGAAAACGTGACCTAGACAACACTTGCCGACGAACGATTTCGGACACCACGCAATGACGTATCGCTCCATCGCTGCACACGCCGTCCGTCTGCCCGCCCGGATCGCAGGTCTGCTGGCCTGTATTATCTTCGGGCTCACCGTGATTCCGGCCGCACAGGCGGCACCCGCATACGAGACATACCTGGATCTACCCGTGCTCAGCGGGGACGGTGCCGGCGGCGGAGGTCTGAATCCCGCACTGCCACTGGACGAGTCGACATTGCGCGCGGCGCTCGATCAGGCCAGGGCCGACGGGGTGGCACCGAGCCGCTATGCCATACTGCTGCACCAGTACTGGCTGGTGATCTCGACCCGCAATGCCGACATCGACCTCGCGGCCTGGGATCCGGCGCTCGGCGTAGGTGCCAACCAGCGCACCTTCAGCCAGGTGTACGTCAACTATTTCCGGCTGGCGAATGAGTATCCGGAGTTCTGGTGGGCGGGCTTGGCCGGAATCGCGGGCGGCTCCTTCGCCTCGGGCTTCTTCGACCTCAGCGATGTCGGTCTGGTACTCGATGTACCTGGCATCCATCAACTCGGCGATGCGGTCGCCGACCTGTTACGCGGCACCCCACCGGAATTGGTGGCCAAGGTGCCCGCCGACATTCGGCTGCTCGCCACCGAGGGTTCGCGCCTGAGCGCCGAGGATATCGCCTGGTACCAGACTCGGCTGATAATCATGCAGAAGCACATCTTCACCGATCTGGTCCCGATGCATGAGGCCTATGCCGCACTCGGGATGGTCGGCATCGACGAGATGTATGCGGCCGGGGTGATCGATGCCGATATCCGCGCCGCCTGGCAGTCCATCGAATCGCATACCTACGACGGATATGTGGACGCGCTCATCCGCATGACCGATCGTGAGCAGAACCGAGTCATCGCCGACCAATGGGATGCCACCTCGGCGGGCCGCGGCGGGATGGGGCGGGTGCTGACCTACGTGAGCACGGTGGCCGGTAAGCCCGCTGTCCCCGGTGTCCGCGCACCCGGTGTTTTCGCGCCCGCCACCGTCAATGCGGATATCGCGGGGCGCGCCGTCTCGCTGCGCATCCCGCTGCCGAACTTCAACTGGGCCGACCGCGATACCCGCTGGGTCTACATCATGGGAGATCTGGCGCAGCGCCATATCGATATGGAGAGCAACCGCCCGTTCGCCGAGGTGGTGCTCGGTGAATCCTTCTGGAGTAAGCTCGCGCACGGCCGGATGAGCGCGCGCATTCCCGATCTGATCGCCGATCTGACGACACAGTGGCAACTCGGCTGAGCGGTCGGTCGACGGGATAGTTGGGACGGGTGAGACGGTTGGTGACCCCGCCCGGGTATCCTGTATTCGATATCGACGTATCGGTCTAGACCCCTGTACACGTGCTCGCCGGATCGGGACTGGCGAACCGGAGCCGATTCGGACGCGGGCGCGCGCATCGACGAAGGATCTCTCGGATGCATTGCCCCTACTGCCGACACCCCGACTCACGGGTCGTCGACTCGCGTGAGGCCGAGGAAGGCGCGGCCATCCGCCGCCGGCGTTCCTGCCCGCAGTGTGGGAGACGATTCACCACCGTCGAGACCGCGATCCTATCCGTGGTCAAGCGCAGCGGAGTGACCGAACCGTTCAGCCGGGAAAAGGTCATCCGCGGTGTACGCCGGGCCTGCCAGGGCCGCGAGGTCGCCGAAGACGCCCTGAACCTGCTGGCCCAGCAGGTGGAGGACGCGGTGCGCGCGAAGGGTTCCCCCGAGGTCCCCAGCCACGAGGTCGGCTTGGCCATCCTCGGCCCGCTGCGCGACCTGGACGAGGTGGCCTACCTGCGGTTCGCCTCGGTTTATCGCTCCTTCACCTCCGCCGACGATTTCGAACGCGAAATCGCCGATCTGCGCAAACATCGCGAAGCAGCGACGGTAGCGGCCAGCGCAGACTGATCCCCACGGTCACAGGCAGATGCCCGGCGGACATGAGCAGCCGAAGCTGCCCATCGCCTGCCCGGGACAGATGGTGACCGATCCAGTGTCGAGCAGCCGAACCAGTTGCCGCAGCATGTCGCTATCGGCGTGGACCAGTGTCGGCTCTGGTGTCGGTGGCCGCGCTATCTGTATCTCGACGCGCCCCAGGACTACCGGTACACGACAAGCCCCGACGCGCGACGGACATCAGCGGCGGATGGCGGCGATGGCCTTTTCGATGCGCTTGGTGGAGACCGGGTAGGGCGTGCCGAGTTTCTGCGCGAAGAGGCTGACGCGGAATTCCTCGATCATCCACCAGATTTCGGTGATATCGGGGGCGTGCCTGCGGGTTTCGGGCAGTGCGTTGCCGAGGCGGTCGTATGCGGCCAGGACGCGGTCGATTTCGACCATGCCCTGTCGGTCGCGGCCCGCGGAGCCGGGTAGCGACGCCAGCCGCATGCGGGCGGCCGCCAGGTAGCGGGGGAGTTCGCGCAGCCGAGTGCTGCCCCACTCCGAGATGAAACCGGGGAAGATCAGGTCGTCGAGTTGGTGGCGGACATCGTCGGCGATATCGCGTTCGGAAGTTTCGGCGAGTGCGGACGAAACCTGGTGTGCCTCAGCCAGCACCGGCACGACCAGACGCACGATACGGGCCACCGCGGAAACGAAGTCGGGGCGGATCTGCACGATCAGAGCGTCGAACTGATTCGGACTGCGCACCGGTCCACCGGCGGCGGCGATCAGTTCGTCCGCGGCGGCGGCCCGGCAGTCCTCGATGAGCGCGTCGAGCGAACCGTACGGATTCTGGCTCAGCGCAAGCCGATCCCGCGGTGGCAGACTCGCGGTGACGGTGCGGACGGAGGTGGGAATCGCACCGAGCACCAGTGCGCGCGTGCCCGCGCGCATGGCGGCGGCCTGCTCGGCGGGAGAGCTCAGGACACGCACCGCGACACCTTCGCTCTCGGGGACCAGCGCCGGGTAACCGGTGACCGTCTGTCCGGCCACCTCGCTGTGAACTGTCGGCTCGACCGTCCCCAGCGATTCCGAGGTCCACACGGTGGCGGGGGCGCGTTCCGCGCCCGCGGTGGCGCGGGCCACCGAGGCCGAAACCTGTTCGGACAGTGTGGTTTTCAACTGCGTTAGAATCTTCCCGCGCGCGAGGACCTGGCCGCCGGCGTCGATCGCGACGAAGGTCATGCGCAGATGGTCCGGTAGCGCGGCGGGGTCGAGATCGCTCGGCGTGATGGTGACCGCACCCAGCCGTGACAGTTCCCTGGCCAGGCCGGTGCGCAGGGGCTCGGCGCGCGGCGTCAGCGCGGCGAGGGCGGCCGCGGCGAAGTCCGGCGCGGGAACGACGGTGCGGCGCAGGGCCTTTGGTAGCGTCTTGATCAGCGCGGTCGCCAACTCTTCGCGCATACCGGGCACCAACCAGTCGAAGCCAACGGCGCGCACATGCGCCAGTTGCTCGACCGGGATCCGCACGGTGACACCATCATCGTCATTGCCGGGCTCGAATTGGTAGGTGAGCGGAAAGCTCAACTCGCCCTGGCGCCAGGCGTCCGGGAAGTCGGTCGGGTCGAGGGTCGCCGCAGCCCCATTCACCACGGTATCGGTCGAGAAGTCCAGCAGTGCTGGATCTTTGCGCTTCGCGGTGCGCCACCAGCCGTCGAAATGGCGCACCGAAACGATATCGGCCGGGATGCGCTCGGCATAGAACTCGAACAGCACCTCATCGTCGACGAGGATGTCGCGGCGACGGGCACGGTGCTCCAAATCGGCGACATCGTTGAGGAGTTCGCGGTTGCGGTGGAAGAATTCGTGGCGGGTCTGCCACTCACCCTGGACGAGGGCATGTCGGATGAACAACTCGCGCGACAGTTCCGGATCGATCCGACCGTAATCCACGGCGCGGCTCACCACCAGCGGCACGCCGTACAGCGTGACCCGCTCGTAGGCGCGCGCTGTGCCGCGCTTGGCCGACCAATGCGGTTCGGAGTATGTGCGTTTCACCAGATCTCCGGCCAAGCGCTCGGCCCACTCCGGCTCCACCCGGGCCGCCATCCGGCCCCAGAGGCGGGAGGTCTCGACGAGTTCGGCCGCCATCACCCAGCGGGGCGGCTTCTTCGCCAGCGAGGAGCCGGGAAAGATCATGAACTTGGCATTGCGGGCACCAAGGAATTCGCGGGTCTCGGCCTCGCGGACGCCGATGTGGGAGAGCATGCCCGCCAGCAGTGCCTGGTGGATGGCGGTCGAATCCCATGGGGTGCCATCATTTTCGGGTGTCTCGGCGGCTTGTTGTTTCGCAACGGCGGAGCTGTCGCGACCGCGGCGATTTGCTCTCGCGCGAGAGCGGTCCGCGTCACGCCGCGGTCCACCGCCGGAGCCATCGGTGGCGGATCGCCCACGGCGCGAACCACTTTCCTCCGAACGGGAACCGTCACTGAGCGCCGACCACCCGAGGTTCCGAGTGATCGTCCGCAACTGTCCGTGCAAATCCTGCCACTCCCGGATCCGCAGGTAGTGCAGGAACTCGTCACGGCACATGCGCCGGAACTGATTGGCCGACAGCGACTTCCGCTGCTCAGTCAGATACTCCCATAACCGCAGGTAGGCCAGGAAATCCGAGCCCTCGACCACGAAGCGGGCATGTTTGGTGTCCGCGGCCTGCTGATGGTCGACGGGACGCTCGCGCACATCCTGAATGGACAGCGCCGCAACGATGATCAGCACATCCGCGAGCACACCATTGCGCTGGGCTTCGACCAGCATGCGCGCCATTCGCGGATCCACCGGGATCTGGGCCATTTCACGCCCGGTTGTGGTGAGGGTCAGCGTCGCATCCGACACCTGCTCGGCTCGGATCCGTTCGGCCGCGGCGCCATCCGACTGGTCTTTCGACATCGAATCGGCCTGCCGCCGAGCCGGTTTCGGGGTGGTGCGTGCTGCCAGCGCGCCCAATTCCTCGAGCAGTGCGATACCGTCGCGAATGGCCCTGCGGTCGGGCGCCTCCACGAAGGGGAACTTCTCCATATCGCCGAGTCCGAGCGCGGTCATCTGCAGGATGACGGCGGCCAGATTGGTCCGCAGGATCTCCGGTTCGGTGAAGGTGGGGCGAGATTCGAAGTCTTCCTCGGAGTACAGGCGGATGCAGATGCCGTCGGCGACGCGACCGCAGCGTCCTGCGCGCTGGCGGGCCGATGCCTGTGAAACCTCTTCGATCGGAAGACGCTGTACCTTGGTGCGCATCGAATAGCGGGAGATCCGCGCGGTGCCGGGATCGATGACGTAGCGAATGCCGGGGACGGTCAGCGAGGTCTCGGCGACATTGGTGGCCAGCACAACTCGTCGCCCTGGATGCGGGGCGAATACGCGATGCTGTTCGGCCGTGGACAGTCGGGCGTAGAGCGGCAGGATCTCGGTGCGCGGCAGTTGTAGGTCGCGCAATGCATCCGCGGTGTCGCGGATCTCGCGTTCGCCGGATAGGAAGACCAGCACGTCACCGTCGCCCTCGGCGAAGAGTTCGCGCACCGCGTCGCCGATGGCATCGACCGGGTCGCGGTCCACGATGCGGGTGTCCTCGTCGTCGTCATCGGTGGCGACGGGTAGCTCCAGCGATAGCGGCCGGTACCGAATTTCGACCGGATAGGAACGGCCGGATACTTCGACAATCGGTGCGGGAGTGCCCGATTGGTCCGCGCTTGGGTTATCTGTTTGCTTCGCAAAGTGGCGGGCGAACAATTCCGGATCGATGGTCGCCGAGGTGATGATCACCTTGAGATCCGGTCGGCGCGGCAGCAATTGCTTCAGGTAGCCGAGCAGGAAGTCGATATTGAGACTGCGTTCGTGCGCCTCGTCGATAATGATCGTGTCGTAGCGGCGCAACAGTCGGTCGCGTTGGATTTCGGCGAGCAGGATGCCGTCGGTCATCAGCTTGACCAGTGTGCGATCGGAGGCCTGATCGGTGAAACGCACGGTGTAGCCGACGACATCGCCCAGTTCGGTGCCCAATTCCTCGGCGATGCGCTCGGCGACGGTGCGCGCGGCCAGGCGGCGCGGCTGGGTGTGCCCGATGGTGCCGCGGATGCCCCGGCCGAGTTCCAGACAGATCTTCGGAATCTGGGTGGTCTTACCCGATCCGGTCTCACCGGCCACGATGACGACCTGGTTATCCATGATCGCCTTGGCGATCTCGTCGCGGCGCGCGGAGACCGGCAGCTGTTCCGGATAGCGGATTTCGGGTACCGCGGCGCGGCGGGCCTCGACGCGCTGCTCGGCCGCCGCGATCTCGGCCGTGATGTCGGTGAGATCGCCACCGCGGGCCCGATCCAGGTTGCGGCGCAACCGGTGTTCATCGCGGAGGGTTACGGCGGCCAGGCGGGTCCGAAGCTCGCGGAGATTCGCGTCGGCTGTCCTGGTCATTGCGTTCACCAGGGTAGCGGAAGCCGGCGCGCCGAATCCGCGTCGGGCGTGGGCATCCGGTGCGCACACCGGCGACACTGTGCCGCTCGCGCCGGCCGGTTCACCGATCGAAGCGGTTCTGATGTGGGACGATCCGACGATGACAGCTGGTACCGCGCCACTGTGGATCCTGGTCCCGGTGCCCCTGGGCATTACCCGCGCACTCATCGGCGCCTGGCTCATCCACCCGGCCCGGTATGGCACGTACACCCTCATCCGCGGCCCCATTGTCGACTGGTACCCGTAGCCCTTCATCGACCCGCGCGAGCAGGGCTACGTGTCCCTCACCCTCGGCCTGCTCATCCGCACCGGCGTCTTCGCCCTACTCGCAGTGGTCGTCGCCGCCCTCGGGGCAGGGGCGAACGGCGACGTGTCGCGAATCAGCGAGGCAGGACCACCGCTGATCACGGGTGACGGAATCCGGATGCGGTGAGCGCGAGCGCCGAGGTCGGCAGCCCGCTGACCGCGATCCACAAAGTGGGCCTTCACCATCATCAATGTCGGTGGGAGATGAACCGGGGTGGGTGGATGACGTGCCGCATCGCCTCATGCCTATCGTGATGATCGTGGACTGGGTGCTGGCCCCGGTTGCGCTCGGTATTGTCCGAGCGGCCGAACGCGGGCCCGGCTGGTCTGCGGCGTGGAAGAGCCGGGGGAGCGACGAAGCGATCTGGTTGTCGAGTAGAGGTGGTAGATATGGGTGCGCTATGGCACGGGTTCGCCGATATGGGCGCGGTCGAACGCGACGGTGCGTTCGTTGTGGCGCGTGGTGACGGTGCCTACGTCTACGACCAGGCGGGTACCAGGTATCTGGACGCGACGGCCGGGCTGTGGTTCACCAATGTCGGGCACGGTCGCGCGGAGATCGCTGATGCGGTTGCCGCGCAGCTGCGTACGGTCGCGCACTACTCGAACTTCGGTGATTTCACCGAGCCGGCCACTCAGGAATTGGCGGAGAAGCTGGCAAGCATCGCACCCGTGCCGGGCAGCAAGATCTTCTTCACCTCCGGCGGCTCGGATTCGGTGGACACCGCCGCGAAACTCGCGCGCCGCTACTGGCACGAGCTGGGGCGGCCGGATAAGACGATTGTGGTCGGACGTCAGCGCGCGTATCACGGAATGCATGTCGCGGGAACGGCTTTGGCGGGTATCCCGGTCAACCGGGAGGGCTATGGCGAGCTGATGGCCGATGCCCGCACCGTCGCATGGGACGATGCGAAGGCGCTGCTGGCGCTCATCGAGGAGATCGGGGCGGAGCGCATCGCCGCATTCTTCTGTGAACCCATCATCGGCGCGGGCGGGGTCTACCTGCCGCCGCAGGGCTACCTCGCCGAGGTCCGCCGTATCTGCCGCGACCACGACATCCTCTTCGTGGTCGACGAGGTCGTCACCGGTTTCGGCCGCATCGGCGGATCCTGGTTCGCCGCAAGCCGTTTCGACCTCGAGCCCGACCTCATGACCACCGCCAAGGGCCTCACCTCCGGCTACATCCCGATGGGCGCGGTCTTCATCGCCCCGCACATTGCCGCCCCCTTCTTCAGCGGCGGCGTCTGGTGGCGGCACGGCTACACCTACGGCGGCCACGCCGGAGCCGCCGCCGCGGCCCTCGCCAACCTGGCCATCGTCGAACAGGAAGGCCTGCTCGACGAGGCGAAGCGCCTGGAATCCACCCTGCACACCAAACTCGCCCCGCTTGCGGACCACCCGCGCGTCGCCGAGGTCCGCAGCGGTCTCGGCGCGGTCGCCGCGATCCAGCTCGCCGACCCTTCCGAGGGACTACCCTTCGTGAAAACCCTTCGGGAGCACGGCATCTCAGGACGCGCGGCGGGCCAGGGCGCAATGCAGATCTCGCCGTCGTTCGTCATGTCCGACGACCAGGTGGACGAACTCGTCGAGGGATTCACCCGCGCGCTGGGCTGAGCCCTTGCGGCACTAGTCGATCTTGGCCATCACATGCTTGACGCGCGTGTAGTCCTCCAGCCCGTACATCGACAGATCCTTGCCGTGCCCGGAAGACTTGAACCCGCCGTGCGGCATCTCGGCGATCAGTGCGGTGTGGGTGTTAATCCACACGCAGCCGAAGTCGAGCGCGGCCGATACGCGCAGCGCCCGCGACACATCCTTGGTCCATACCGAGGACGCCAACCCGTATTCGACGCCATTGGCCCACCGGATCGCGTCGTCTTCGTCGGTGAACGACTGCACGGTGATTACCGGGCCGAAGATCTCGTTCTGGCTCAGCCGGTCATGCTGGAGCAGCCCGCCGATGACCGTCGGCTCGACGTAATACCCGTGGTCGCCTTGGCGGTGTCCGCCGACCACGACCGAAGCATGATCTGGCACAGCATCGAGGAAGCCGAGTACCCGCTGTAGTTGGTTGGCGTTGTTGACCGGTGGCACCCAGGCGTCGCTGTCATCGGCGGGCTTGCCGAATGTCGTTGTGGCAGTACCTGCATGCTCGGCCAGCGCCGCGGTCAAATCATCGGCCACCGACGCATGACCGAGCACCCGGGTGGCCGCCGTGCAATCCTGCCCGGCGTTGAAATAGCCCGAGGCCGAGATGTCCTTGGCGGCAGCGGCGATATCGGCGTCAGGGAACACGATTACCGGCGCCTTGCCGCCCAACTCCAGATGCGTGCGCTTCAGCCGGGCACCGGCCGATTCCGCGACGGCACGGCCCGCTGCCACCGAACCGGTGATCGACACCATGTGCGGGGTCGGGTGCGCCACCACCGCCGCACCGGCAACCCGGTCACCGGTGACCACGTTGAGCACGCCCGGCGGCAGGTGCTCGGCGGCCAGTTCGGCCAACATCACCGTCGTCACCGGAGTGGTGTCGCTCGGCTTGATCACCACGGTGTTGCCTGCCGCGATCGCGGGAACAAATTTCCAGATCGCCATCATCATCGGGTAATTCCATGGCGTCACCTGCCCGATGACGCCGATCGGCTCCCGGCGGATCCACGATGTATGGCCCGCCAGATACTCGCAGGCCGACTTGCCCTCGAGTACCCGTGCCGCTCCCGCGAAGAATCGGGTCTGGTCCAGCATCTGCGGGATCTCCGCGGCCGAGGTGATGTGGTTCGGTTTGCCGGTGTTGCGGCCCTCGGCCGTGACAAGCGCGTCGGCGGCAGTCTCCAATTCGTCCGCGAAATCCAACAGCGCCTTCTGGCGGTGCGACGGCGTCGTGCGCTTCCAGTCCTCGAACGCCCTGGCCGCCGCCGCGTACGCGTTGTCGATGTCCTGTTCGTTGGACGCCGGGCGGTGCCGTACCGATCACCGGTGGCAGGGTCGACGAGCGCCATCGTCGCACCACCGACCGAGTCGACGAGCTTGCCGTCGATGAAGTTCTGGACCACTGTCATGCTGCCTCCTCGGTTGCGGTGTCGAGTCGACAATTCTCGGGCGTGGGACGTTCGGTCGACTTGGCATCCTTTCGCCGTCGCCTGCTAATAGTTCATCAACATTTCGATGTTATCGACACCGAATGGATTGAGCTTACGCCTTTTGTCGCTGCTGCGGACGATGCAGTCGGAGCCTTACTTATTTGCGGTGGATAACATTGTTTCGTCTTCCGTTGCAACGAATTTCGTCTTCGTGACAATGTTGTCATTCGAGTTTCGGAAAATGCGTGCGTCAGGCAACCCTGCTGTCCGGGTTGTCCGGCGATTCAGGTACGAGCTCATGTTCTGCCATCGCATCGGTGTCGGTGGAATGCGCCTCGAAACCAGGCTGAGCCGCTCGATCGCGAGTTCCACTGGCACCGCATCGAATTCGCCGGGGAACGCGTGCGCTGTTCAAAGCAAAGAAGTGTGCTTCAAACACCCTTCAGAACACGATCAAGTGCCGCCCGGCCTGCAGGTCCCCAGTTCGGCTTGCCGCCGGGGAGGCCACGATCTCCGTTCTGCCCCATGAGCATCAGGAAGAGGCTCTTCATAGCGGCCAGCCCGCGGGCGCGCAGGATCGCCGCCTCGTCCGCTTGCGCGTACATGTCGAAGAACCGTGCGGCCGTGCCCGCGGGGAGCAGCACCCATGCGGCGGTGAGGTCCCACGCTGCCGACAGCTACCACACCACACAGTCGGCGTCTTCCTGGGTGCCCCTCGATCCTCAGGGGCCGAGGAATTCGGTCAGTTCCGCAGTGACAGCGACTGGATCATCCTCGTGGGCGTTGTGGCCGGCGCCCGCGAGCATTCGCAAGGTCGACCCGGAGATCAGGTGCGCGAGCGGCTGTGCCTGCGACGGGTCGACGACACTATCCAGTTCTCCCCAAAGGATGAGTGTCCGCGCTCTGACCATGCCCGCCTCCCGCTGCACCTCGGCCGGATCGAGATTGCGTGGCTGCTGCCACATCGCTGTGCGGTTCTCGGCGCGGCTCTGCGGAATCCAGTACGTGTGCGCCAGTTCTGTCGTCAACGTCTCGGGGTGTGCATACGCTCCGCGCAATCCCGCCACATAGATGTCTTCGGTCATCACCCGTGTGGCCAGTTCACCTACGACGGGCATGCGCATCAGCCGGAGGTTCGCATTGAGCTCGGTATCCAGCACCAGCGGTGAGATGAGCACCAGCTGATCCACCCCCGAGGGATATCGCGCAGCGAAATCCACTGCGACAGAACCATTGAGGGAATGCGCCAGCACGGAGACCCGGGTCAGGCCCACCGCCGCGATGAACTGGCGCAAGGACTCCGTCATCGCTCGCACGTCGTATCCGAAATCCGGATCGTGCAGCGTGGTGAACCCTGAACCCGGCAGGTCGACCGCATAGACGGTGTGGCTGGCGGCGAGCGCGGGCATGATGTCGCGGTAGGTGTACGACCAGAGCGCGCCGCCCGGCAGCAGCACGATGGGCGGTCCCTCGCCGGTCTTCAGAAAATGAAAGCGCGCCACCGAGGTTTCGACGAATTGCCCGCCAACGACAGTCGGAGACGCTGTGCTGCGGTCCGCCGGGCTGTCCGCCCGCGACATCGTCGCGCTGACGGACACCAGCGCGACGATCGTCGACAGCGCTCCCAACCACCGGCGTCGACGGTGTACTGTCCCGTCACTCGCCATTCGACTCTCCTCTCGTATCGGCATTCCCGCGGCAGCGGGGCCCGCCCCCTTGGACGAGCCCTGCAGCATTTTCGTGACGCGCCTTCGCGGTGCCGCGCGTCACACTCGTGAAATGCCGATGTCGGGTTTTGCTGCTCAGTACTGCCGTATCGCGGCAACGTCGAACTCCAGCGTCACCTTGGGGCTGACCATGCCCGTGGCCGCCTTCCAATGCACGCCCCAATCCTTGCGGTTGATCGTGACGCTGCCGGTGAAACAGACCCGGAGGATGCGCTGCTTGTCGCGGTCTACACCGGTCGGCTCGAAGTCCACGGTGACCGCCCTGGTGACACCGCGAATGGTCAGATCACCGGTGACGATGATGTTGGTCGAGGTGAACTGCTCCACCTCGGTCATGGTGAAGGTGATTATCGGGTGGTCGTCGACGCTCAGGAATTTTCTGCCGAGCAGATCGTCACGCTGCCGGTTGCGAGTGTCGATGCTCCTCGCCTGGATCGTGAGCTGGGCGCTCGACTTCGACGGTTCCTCGCCGTCCAGGTGTGCGCTGCCCTCGAACTCGGCGAACTTTCCGCGCACTCTCGTGGCCATCGCGTGCCGGGCGATGAACCCGATCCTTGTGTGGGCGGTATCGAGGAGGTAGTCACCGGTCAGTTCGCTGCGTTCGATCGTGGTTGCCATGGTTGGTCACTCCTGGAGCGGGGATGGGATGCCGGGATTGCGGGTGATAGTGCGCGCGCTCGCGAGAGCGGCGAGTTTGTCGGGATTGCGGATGGCGTAACCGTTGATGACCATGCCGTCGGCAATGTCGAGTACGAGGACGGCCTTGAGGAGGTCACCCGAATAGATGGCCACCGCGGGCTCGCTGTTGCAGATCATCGGTTCGATCCGCGTGTCCGGCCGGCGCTGGATCGGGCGCAACAAGGTCGTGAGAATCGTGGCCACCTGTTTCGCGCCGGTCATCACCAGCTGGCGTACCGCGGTGGCTTTGCCGCGCCGCCGCAGGCGGTTGGCCACCCCGGTTCCGGCGTAGTCGCCACCGATCACGACGACCCTCGTGCAGGTGCTGTTGTGCTCAGTCATGCCCTCGAGACACCTCCCATCACCACGATGTAACAACACGTGAGATAAGTCACTTTGCGAGAGGCGCTCGACGGTGGTGGTGCACGTCACATCGCCGTGCCGTTACGGCGATCCGGTCGTCGGCGTCTCATGGTCGTTCGGTGCAGCCGCACGGAACATCACCGCAGAAAGAACGGTAGAACATCATGAGCAAGGTCTGGTTCGTCACCGGTTCCTCTCGCGGCCTGGGCCGAAACTTCGTCGAGGCGGCGCTGGCCAACGGCGATATGGTGGCCGCGACCGCCCGGAATGCCGACAGCCTCGCAGAGCTTGTCGGCACCTACGGCGAGGCCATCCTTCCCCTGGACCTGGACGTGACCGATCGGGCAGGAGTCTTCGCGACTGTTGAGCGTGCTACAAAGCATTTCGGCCGTCTCGACGTCGTCGTGAACAATGCGGGCTATGGCCTGCTCGGCGCTGTCGAGGAACTGAGCGAGCAGCAACTTCGAGATCAGTTGGAGACCAACCTGTTCGGCGCGGTGTGGGTCGTGCAGGCCGCGCTGCCACAGCTGCGTGCGAACGGCGGCGGGCACATCATCCAGATTTCCTCGGTCGGCGGCTTGGCTGCCTGGCCGCTGGGTGGTGCGTACCACGCCTCCAAGTGGGCCCTCGAAGGTCTGAGCGAATCGCTCGCCCAGGAGGTTGCCGCCTTCGGTATCGCGGTGACCCTGGTCGAGCCCGGCTCGTACGCCACCGAGGGCGCGGCGGGCGCCGTCCACGCCGAGGCCGACCCCCACTACGCCGGTCTCCGCGAAGCCTTCGCGGCCCAAGCGCAGGCACTCGAGTCCGGCGACCCGGCCGCTGCTGGCCGGGCGCTCCTCGAGATCGTCGGCTCGCCCAACCCGCCCCTGCGGGTCTTCTTCGGTGCCCAGGGCAACCCAATTGTTTCCCAGGTCTACGCCGACCGACTCCAGACCTGGTCGAACTGGCAAGACCTCGCCATGAAGGCGCAAGGCCACACGCCGCCCGCCTGATCGGCAATCGGCTACATCGCCGGTGAAGGCGCAGTCCGGCCCGGCTCGAATCGAATAACCCTGAGCCGGGCCGGGATTCGCATCCGGATCAGTTCGACAGCTGAGCGAATAGATCGGCTGCGGGGGTGGGAGTGACGATTCCCCCGCCCACAGTCGGCGGCGTTGGAGGTGAAAGCGACGACCTCGAACCTGCGCGGAACCGGGCGTCCTGCGGTGACACACCGCCCGATGAACTTGCAGTTTCTGAAAAATTGCAGTTTGTGCTATTTTGTCGGACGTGTCCAAGGACGACCGCCCGATCGGGTTGCGGGAGCAGAAGAAACGCCAGACCGAGCTCGATCTCTGTCTGGCCGCACGACGGCTTGTGGTCGAGCGCGGGCTGGACGCGACGACCGTCGAGGACATCGCGACAGCCGTGGGGGTCTCGCCCCGCACATTCTTCAACTACTACGAGACGAAAATGGCTGCGATAGTGGGGCCGACCAGCGAGATCGGCACTCCGGAGTTGCGCGAGCGGTTCATCGCGGGCGGCCCGAGCGGGGCGCTGTTGGACGATCTCACCTGGTTGTTCGCGCAGGGCTTCGAATCCGAAAGCGAGATGCGTGAGGGCATTGCGCTGGTAATCGAGATCATCAAGACCGAGCCGCGGGTGGTCGCGGCCTTCGTTGCCTCCGGCGCCCGCTTGGAAAGCGTCATCGCCGACCTGCTCTCGGCTCGGCTGGGCAGTCCGGTCTCGTCCGGATTCGCCGGTCTGGCAGCAGGGTTCATGACAACCATTACGTCGCGGGCGGCGATGGCTTCGGCCGCCGATCCGGCCGTATCGCTGGCGGCGGCAGTACGTGAACACTGCGCGATGGCCGCGCGGCTGTTCGAACAGCATGACGGCACGACAAGGAGAGGGAACAGATGACCATTACGGCTGAATCGCCACCGATGCCGATTGTCCTGACCCAGAAGCGGATCTGGCTCATCTTCGGCGCGTTGATCGCGGGGATGTTCCTGGCCAGCCTGGACCAGACCATCGTCGGCACCGCGATGCCGACCATTGTCGGCGATCTCGGCGGCATCTCCCATATGGCATGGACCGCAACGTCATATCTACTCGCGACCACCATCATGATGCCGATCTACGGCAAGTTCGGTGATCTGTTCGGCCGCCGCTGGCCGTTCCTGTTCGCCATCACGATTTTCACGGTGGCCTCCATCGGTGCCGCCGCGTCGACGAGTTTCTGGGAGTTCATCACCTTCCGCGGTCTGCAGGGCGTCGGCGGCGGTGGTCTGATGATTCTGGCGCAGGCCATCATCGCCGATGTGGTGCCGGCCAAGGATCGCGGCAAATATATGGCCCCGATGGGTGCGGTCTTCGGCATCACCTCGGTCGCGGGTCCGTTGCTCGGCGGCTTCTTCGCCGATCACCTCGGTTGGCGCTGGTGCTTCTGGATCAATGTGCCGATCGGAATCGCCGCGCTGTTCATCGCCTTTCGCTACCTCAGCCTCCCCAGTCACCGGCCCAAGACCCGGCCCGACTATCTCGGTGTTGTGCTGATGTCGGCCGCGACCACGCTGCTGATCCTGATCACCGACTGGGGTGGTAAGCAATACGCTTGGGGCTCAACGGTTATGATCACCATGATCGCGGCGTTCGCCGTGGTGGTCGCGGCCTTCGTACTCGTGGAGGCGCGCGCCGAGGAGCCGATGCTGCCGCTGTGGTTGTTCCGCAACCGCACCTTCGTGCTGACCTCCGCGATCGGCTTCCTGGTCGGCCTGGTGATGTTCGCCGCCCTCGCCTTCATCCCGACCTATCTCCAAATGGCGACGGGCGCTTCGGCTTCGGTATCGGGTCTGCTGCTGATTCCGATGATGGTCGGCCTGATGATCGCCTTGGTCGCCTCGATGACGATGGTCACCAAAACCGGCCGCTACAAGGTCTATCCGCCCCTCGGCGCGGTTTTGATGTTCGCGGACATGCTGTGGTTGACCCGCCTGGACGCGGACACCCCGATGTGGGTCGTCTCCGCCATGCTGTTCGTCATGGGGGCGGGCCTCGGTCTGATCATGCAGATCATCGTCCTGGTCGTTCAGAACGCCGTGGCCCCCGACCAGATCGGCACCGCGACCAGCGCGAACAACTACTTCCGTGAAATGGGCGGGGCGCTGGGCGTGGCGATTTTCGGCTCCATCTTCACCAACCGTTTGACCGAGGGCCTCACCGATGTCTTCGTCTCGCACGGCCCCGAAGCCGCGGCCGCGAAGCTGGATCCGGGCGGATTGGTGCCCTCGGTGGTCAAGCATCTGCCCGACGGCCTGCACGATGCCATCGTCGGCGCCTACGTGGACGCCTTGGTTCCGGGTTTCTCGTACCTGCTCCCGGGCGTGGCAATCGCCTTCGTGCTCGCCCTGTTCATTCCCCATATGAAACTCGCCGATGAGGCGGGCATGGTCGCTCGCGGTGAGGCGGTCATGGCCGAAGACACGGATCCGCAGCTCGTCGGCGAACGCTGACGCGGACGAGAAGGTCCCGGGCGAAATCCGCCCGGGACCTTCATACGCGCAAATCCGGTGTCAGCGTACGACTTCGACCACATCACCGGGATTGAGATAATGGTAGGTCGTTTCGGCGCCCTCGGGGGTCATCCGGATGCAGCCGTGCGACTGCTCCTCGATGGGGCCGATATGGGTGGCGATATCGCCGTTGAAGAAGACCGCCCACTTCATCGGAGCGTTGTGCATGGTGCTCCAGAAGTCTTCCCGCTTGAAGGCGACCTTGAAGACGCCGGGCGGTGTCTCGTATCCGGGCCGCCCGTGCGAGATCGGGGTCGGACCGTAGGTGACCTTGCCGTTGTCCATCAGCCACGCCTCGTTCGTCGACAGCCGCATGCACATCCGTGCGGTCTCGCCGCACGGTGCGGACACCGGAGCCGGTGGAATGATCGCCGGTGTGCCGATATCCGGCCCACCGGGCCACAACGGTTCGGCCTGCGCCGTAGCCGCCATCAGCACTCCGGCGGAAACGGTACCGACGAGCATTGCGGATCTGACCGACCAGTTTCGACAACGTTTGCTGTTCTTCACGCTTCCACCCCTCTAACCTGTGCCGGCACCCTGCGCGTGGATCGCCAGGGCGATGATGGGACCAACTTCGTCCCGACAAGCATAGAACCGACACGGGTGAAATTGATCACTTCCGCATTCGACCTCGGTGTCCGGTGGAACCGGGCCGGGGTCGAATAAGCGAGGGATCCGGCGGCATAGACTCCAGCGGAACGAAAGGATCCCCGCGCGCATTGTCCGGGGCCCAAGTACGCTCAGAGTGTCGAAATATGACGCGACAGTTTGGTTTCCGTATTGATCAAGGGGGAACAGTGGACGCGCTGAAGCTCGACCCGGCGGCTATGGCTGCCTACACCACGATCGCGAATACAGTGTCGCAACAGCTGGCCTCGGCATCGGCGGTCGCGGGTGGCGCAGTCAACCCCGAGCGGCTGGTCGCCGACCTCGGTCCGGTCGGTGCCGGATTCGTGGCCCGATTCACCGAGAAGGTGAACGAACACGTGCAGGCGCTCTCGACCGCGGGGCAATTGGTCGCCGCCTACGGGCAGATACTGCACGATTACAGCACGGAAATGCAGGGTATCGATGTCGATTCCGCGGGCGCCCTTGCCCGGCAAGGAGAGGCGCTGCCATGAGACGACTGCTGCGCCGGCGGCCCGTGCACAACGCGTCGGATATTCCCGCGAGCACGCCCATCGATCCGAATGTGGATCCGCCGATCGTGGCGGCGCTGGTCGAGCCGCTGCTGCAATTGCGTGCCTCGCTCGGCAGTGGCGTCGCGACGCCGGACCAGACCGTCGTCAACGCGCTGTCCGCCGCGTCCACACAGGCCGCCGATACCGAGGGCTCGCACCGCGAGGGCCTGCACGCCCTCGAATCGACCTGGACCTCCCGTGCCGCCGACGATGCCGTTCCGGCATTGCGCACCACGCAAACTCAGATCGGTGATATCACTGACCGCGGACCCGAGTACCTGTCGGTGCTCGGCGACGCCCATGCCACCAGCGCCCGCGCCGCGCAAAAGGTGGACCAGATCATCGCGGACTTCCGCCGCGATGCCAAGCAGATCCTGAGCACCGCGAGCGCGTCCTCGGATACCGACGCGGTGATCGCGCGGGCGACCCAGGCGCTGCGCGACGCGGTCACCGCGGTCAGCACGGCGCAGTCGGAAATGGACGGCCACACCGCGCGGTTGGATGCGATGGGGCCGCTCACCGTCACCACACCGCAGGGTGTCGGCACTACCCAGCAAACGGTCGCGCCCGGTACGACCAACGGCACCACCGCCGCGGGCATGACGATAACGACGCCACTGGATCCGGTGCAGGCGGCCCAACTCCAGTTGCAGCAGTATCTGATCAACGCGGGCGTTTCGGTCGGGACCGCCGCCATCGATGCCGGGGTCAATATCGGCACCCACCTCATCGATAAGATCGCCGAAGTCGGCACGCACGCCATGGATACCGTGGCCGCGTCCGCGGATAAGGGCATCGATAAGGCGATTCCCGAACTCATCCATCCCGGCAGCACCACGAATTCGCCCACCGGCGGTGACAGTACGAGCAAGCCTTCGAACATCATCGACTTCGGCGGCGGATCGGGGCAGTCGTCCAAGCCCGCGCCGAATACTGGAACCAATTCGGTGATCCCGCCGAATATGGGCGGCTCGACCGCGACGAAACCGGCACCGGCGCCCGCGCCGCAAGCACCGGCCGCCAGCGCGGACACGCCGCCGTCGCGTCCGTCGGGGCCGGAACCGGCGAATCAGCCTGGCACCACCGGCGGTATGGCAATGCCGCCGTCGTCGCAGTCGGATGAGGACCGCAGACCACGTGATGGCCAACTCGGCGTCACCGTGCCGACCGTATTGGCGACCGTCCCGCCTGCGGTGATCGGCGAATTCGACGATGACGAGCTCTGATTCCGGCTCTTCGAGCCAGAACCAGGACAATCCGTTCGACACCGGGCTGCCCATGGTCCGGCCCGCCGCTCCGAGTCCGAAGCGGCGCCGCCGTCCAGGCGCACGCCGTGGCTCGGGTCAGCGCGGGACACCGCTGACCGATGCCCTCGATCCACCCGAACGGCCGCGCCGTCCCCGGCCAGCGGGGGATTGGCAGGAGTGGCTCGAACCGCGGCGTCCCGCGCAAGCGCCACTGGCCGCGGAGCCCAGTCGGGCACGGGCGCGTGCGGTCGAAGCCGAGTTACCGGCGGAGACCAGTTCCGTTGTACCGACGATTATCGATCGGTCCGGTGGCAATCCCGGTCCGGCATTGCGGCATCCTCCGCGTCGCCGTGATGCGCAGCCGACCGGTGGCGGCAACCGTGTCGTCGCGGTGCTGATCGTGCTCGGTGTGGTGTTGGCGGTGGTCTCGGTGCTGATGTTCGTCTTCGGCGGTTCGAGCAATCCGAAGCGACCGGCCGCGGCGTCGATACCGGCGGTCGCCCAGGGGACCGGCGGGCGCGCCCCGGCGACCACGACACCCGCTGACCAAACGTCCACGGTCGCGACCCCGGGCTGCGAACAGCGGCGCATCGGTGATGTCATCTCCGGCACCGACCCGGGCGGCACCAGCGATGGGCCATCGGCGATCCTCGCGTTCGAACGCGCCTACTATGTGCAGCGTTCTGGATTCGCCGCACGCGGCGTAGTTGCCAACGACGCGAACGTGCCCGCCGCCGACCAGATCCAGCGCGGGATCAACCAGATACCGATCGGCACCCTCTACTGCGTGCAGATCACGCGCGCTGGCAGCGATGCGGGAGAGGCGCATTGGGAGGTCCGGCTGACCCAGCAGGTTCCGGGCGAGCAGCCGCAGACCTTCACGCAGATCATCACGACACGAACGGCGGGCAACCGCACGCTGATCACTGCGATCGATGCGGCCTGACCGATCCTCCTGGCTTCGCCGATCCGCGTGACCTTGCGCGCTGAGTGTCAGATGTCCGTCGGATGCGTGGCCTCAGCGGACGCACGTCATCAATTCGAACTGATCCACCGTGCGTCGCGGATCCGCTGGACATCCGTCCATCATGGATCGTGCCTGCGCTGGGCCTACTGTCTGGGTCGGTACTCGACGAATCCGTCGGCGACGCTTACTGTGAGGGCACTCGCCCCCGCGTAGGTAGACAACGATGCCGAAATTCGAGAACTTCGCGCCATGCACAGATCGTGCGCTGGTCGAGCCGCGCTGTCTGCCGGATGGAGTGGGGCTGACCACTGGCGTGTTCAGCGGATTCGGCCGGACAGCTGCGGTATCCGAATCGGCTGCGGCCGAAGGGATCCGGGTCACCGCGCGTTCAGGTGCGGTTGGCGTCAGGATCGAATCATGAAGTTTGCGAACAGAGTCGGCGTGCTGGCCACGACCGCGGCGCGTCGGGCCGCCGATGAGACCTATTACGCCGCGCTGACGGTGCGTGCCGGACTCGCGACCCCCGAACGCCCGGATCGACTGGCTCGTATGGGTGCTGCGGTGCTGCGCTCCGGACTGCTCGGTGGGCTGACAACCGTTGCCGCCCTGCGCTATCGCGATCGCACCGCCATCATCGATGAACTCGGCCGCGTCAGCTTCCGTGAACTCGACGAGCGCAGCACCGCGCTTGCGAATGCCTGGCGGGCGCGCGGACTGCGCGACGGCGAGGGGGTGGCCATCCTGGCACGCAACCATCGCGGCTTCCACTACGCGGTCTTCGCCGCGGCCAAATGCGGTGCTCGAATCATCCTGCTCAATACCGATTTCGCGGCGCCGCAACTGCGTGAGGTGATGAGCCGCGAGGGCGCCGATCTGCTGATCTTCGATGACGAATACGCAAGTATGCTCGGCGATTTCACACCGCGCCGGGGCCGCTACCGCGGCTGGGCCGATAAACCGGGCGTCGACACCATCGACAATCTGATCGCGGGCGCGGCGCGCACACCACCGCGCAAGCCACGCACCGCCGCCCGGATCATCCTGCTGACCAGCGGGACGACCGGTACCCCGAAAGGTGCGCCGCGCGGCAGCGAACCGGCCTCCCTGTCACCACTGGGTGCCATCCTCGGCAAGGTGCCGTTCCGGGCCCGCGAAGTCACCGAATGTCCTGCGCCGCTATTCCATACGCTCGGGTTCGCGCATGCCGTTCTCGCGGTCGGCTTCGGATCCACGCTGGTGATCCGGCGGCGCTTCGATCCGCAGGCGGTGCTGGACAGTCTCGATCGGCACGGTGCCACGGCCATGATCGCGGTGCCGGTCATGCTGCAACGACTCGTCGACGCTGGGCCGAAAGTCTTTGCCGGACGTGATCTTTCGCGGTTGCGGATCATTTTCGTCGCGGGCTCACAGCTCGGTGCCGATCTGTGCGTCCGGGTGACCGAGGCATTCGGGCCGGTGGTGTACAACGTGTACGGGTCCACCGAGGTGGCCTACGCGACGATTGCCACTCCCGCGGATCTGGCCGTCGAGCCCGGCTGCGTCGGCTCGCCCGTGCCCAGCACCGTCGTGAAGATTTTCGACGACAACGACCGGGAAGTACCTCCGGGCGCGACAGGTCGCATCTTCGTCGGCAACAACTATCAATTCGAGGGCTATACCGGTGGTGGTGACAAGGCGCGCATCGGACCGTTGATGTCCACCGGCGATATCGGCCATTTCGACTATGCCGGAAGGCTTTTCATCGAAGGACGCGATGACGACATGATCGTCTCCGGTGGCGAGAACGTCTTTCCGGGCGAGGTGGAGGAACTGCTCGCCGCGCATCCCGCGATAGCGGAGGTCAGCGCATTCGGGGTGCCGGACGATCGATACGGTCAGCGCCTGCGCGCGGTCGTCGTGGTTCGCGAAGGGCATTCGCTCACCGAGGACGAGGTGCGTGAGCATGTCAAGACGCATCTGGCGCGCTTCAAGGTCCCGCGTGAGGTGTTGTTCGTCGATGAGCTTCCGCGCAACCCCACCGGAAAGGTGCTCAAACGGGTGCTGCGAGAACTCCCGGCCTGACGGCTCACATAATGCCGAGCATCCGCCACAACGTATGACGCAACTGCACCGGATCCGGCATTGCGGTACGGAACCACCCGGTCGGCGGCACCACCACCAGTCCGCCGCGTCGGTGCTCGACACAGTCGACGATCGCATCCGCCACCGCCTCCGGATCGGGTGTGTAACCGGGCGCGATGGTGCTGACCAGCACTCCTTGTTCGGCGAGTCCGCGATGCAGTGCGGTGCCGAGTCCGACCACCGCATGCTTGGTCGCGCAGTACACCGCGGCGCCGAGTGCGGCCGTGACGCCGATGGCCGAACCGATATTGACGATATGTCCGTGGCCCTGTTCGACGAAACGCATTCCGGCGAGCCGGGATCCGGTGATCACCGCGCGGAGATTGGTATCGATCTGCCGATCCGATTCCTGATCGGATTCGACCAGAAACGAACCGGTTGGTTCAACATCGGCGGCATTCACCACGACATCGAGACCGCCCAGTCGGCGTTCGGCGGCCGCCAGGAATTCGGCGAAACGCGCGTCGTCGGTGACCTCGACAGGTAGGCCGACGGTATCGGCCGCGTGAATCCGGTTGAGCTGGGCGGTGATCGCACGCACTTTGCCGGCATCCGCGTCACCGATCGCCACATCGGCACCGGCGGCAAGGAAGGCCAAGGCGGCTTCCTTGCCTATACCGCAGGTGCCGCCCGTAATCGCGACGCGCGTGCCGACAAGGGTCTTTCTCGGCATGTTGTTCTCGCCTACCTTGATCTTCGCTCGACGATAGCCATGACGGTAGATACGCGGTGGTGCGGTTGCCATGCGATATCGGGTCATGAGATTGCGCATACCGGTCAGTTCGAGCCGAACTCGCCTGGTGTATCCGATGTTCGGCCAAAACCTTGCGAGTATGGCCACCTGCGCTCACGATGTATCCGTGGCCTCTTGGGAGTGGCGGCGGTCGGTGGGGAACGCGGCGATCCTTGCCGAGCTCGCGGATGATCACCAGCTGACGCGCGCGGATCTCCTGCGTGGCACCGGTATCGATCCGATGGCATTGAAAACGCCCGGCGCGGAGATCACGGCGGCACAAGAACTCCTACTCGTCCACAATCTCGTCACCCTGCTCGACGACCAACCCGGACTGGGCTTCGAGGCGGGTATGCGCACGCGTATCACCACCCTCGGCGTACTCGGTATGGCGGTGCTGAGCAGTCCGACCATGCGTTCGGCCATCGATGTCGCGATGCGCTACTTCAGCATGATGACCTCGTTCGCGCGAGCCTGGCACGTCTATCACGGCGACGAGATCTGGCTCTACGGCGACGACCGCGATCTGCCCGCGGATGTGCGCACCTTTCTCGCCGAACGAGATGTGGCGGCCCTGCTGTACAACTGGTATCTGGTGTTCGGGGTGCCGCCGCCGGTGGTGCGGGCCGAGGTCGCGGGTGGTCTGCTGCCTCGAATACGGCCGATACTGGAGCAATTCGAGATTCCCAGTACCGAATCCCCGGAGCTCCAACTCGTGGTCTTCGATGCCACCGATATCGATCGGCCGATGCCCAACGCCAGCCCGCTGACCGCACTGCTCTTCGAGGAACAGTGTGCCGAGCTGCTGCAACGCCGGGGTTTGAAACAGGGCCTGGCCGGGTCGGTGCGCGAGGTGCTGCTGCATCAGATGAACGGTCGCATCACCCAGGAGGATGTGGCCGAACGCCTGCATATGAGCCTGCGCACCATGCGTCGGCGACTGGCCGACGAGGGCACCTCCTATCGTCGGCTGTGTACCGAGACCTACGGCGCCCTCGCCGAGGAACTACTCGCCACCGGTCTCACCGTCGAGGACGTCGCCTATCGCATAGGCTATTCCGGCGCACCGAGCTTCTCCAACGCCTTCAAACAATGGCGTGGCATCACACCCGGCCGCTTCGCTCGCGCCGCCGCCGACCGCCTTCGTCCCAGCGTCGCACGCTGACCCCAGATCGGCTGGCCGCCAGCCATTTCGCCGCGATCGACCAAGATCACAACAGGTAGCGCCGGCTTCTCGCGGTTTGCCGCCATGGTTTGCACGTTCGGCCAACGGGTGCCTTCGGATTTCCGCGCTTGTTGTGGGTGTTCACACGGGCCGCGCGGAGGCTGAGATGGGGTGTGGCTGTGGGAGTGTTGGCGGGGAAGGGGCAGCAGGGTGGGGTGTCGGGGTGCGAGCATAGAGGGGAGGATGTGGGTCGGGAGGTGATGGGTGTGGTGGAGTTCGCGCAGGAGTATGCCGCGCTGCGGTGGTCGGTGGTTGTGGCGTTTCTGTTCGCGGCCACGGTGGTGCTCGGGCGGTTGGTGGCATCGGATGGCGTCGGCGGGGCCGAACCCGTTCGTGTGCAAGCGCATTCGCCCGGTGCGCTGGCATGTCACGAGTCCGATGCCGCCCATCTGATCATGTGCATGGTGATGCTCGCGATGCTGGTCTTTCCGATGGGAGCGGATCCGGTAGTGCTGCGCGGGGTGCTGATCGCACTCATCATCGTCTTCGCGGCATTGTTGGCAGACCGAATTGCACAGTGGCGCAACGCGACTCGCGCGCTACCCGATGATCGAATGATCGCGCTCGGTTATCACATCGCGGTCGCGGCCGTCATGTTGTACGCAATGGCGGGACACCATGCCAGCGCGCACGTCGGCGGGCCCGCACCCGGACCGGCGCTGTCGCTGGCCACGCTGTTCACCGCCGATGCGCTCGCCTTGATCGTCGCGGCGAGTACCGGCCGGTGCCAGCGCTGGCTCGGCCACCCGATCGGCATCCGAACCGACTCCCAGCACTCGGCTTCCTTGGTCGGCCGCGCACTGAGATCCGCAATCGTGCCCCATATCGTCATGGACCTGGGCACGGCCTACATGCTGATCGCTGCCGCCTCCGGATAGACCGCCAGTGGCTGCCGTTGTCCGATCAGGCCGCTGCGAGACTCGGGAAGACGGCCTCGGCGCTGCCTACGAGGCATTTTCGCCCGCCGAACGGGTTCTGCTGGTCACGCTGCTGCGGCGCCACGCCAACTCCGACCGCCATGCGCGGCAGCATCGTCCACCCGCGGCAGGCAGAGATAGCCGACCTCCGAGCCGTGTCCCACATCGATCCTGGTCAGCGGCAAGACGTTCCGTGCGAGCGGACCTACCGCCGGACAATCGCGGCCTACAGGTCGATGATCGAGTCGGCGACGACGCGGCCGCCGAGTCGGACCCAACCGTCGGAGTCCCATTCGGTGAACAGCTGGGAGCCCTTGCCCTGGGTGATGATCAGGCCGCGGCGTAGTAGCGCGGTGAGGGCGACGGCGGCGGCGCCGGTGGCTTCGTCCTCGGCGACGCCCATGTCGGGGGCGAACATACGGGAGCGCAGGGCGCCGCGCTGCTCGTCGGTCCAGGTCCAGAGGTAGTGCGAACCACTGTCGAAATCGTCGGGGCGCAGATTCGCCAGCTCGTCGAGATCGTTGAGCTGATGGAAGGTGAATTCCGGGGCCCATTCGCCGCGTGCTGTGATCCAGACGAGCCCGTCGGTGAGTTCGACGGCGACCGGACCAGCCGACACCTGCAGAATCCGCACCGGCTGGCCCTGCTCGGCGAACCACCACGCGGTACCCACCGACGGATGCCCGGCGAAGGGCAACTCAACCGCGGGGGTGTAGATCCTTACCTTGGCGACCTCGTCGACGGGGTCCTCGACAACGACGGTCTCGCTGTACCCGGCCTTCGCCGCCAGCGCCTGGCGATCGACCTCGGCGACGTCGGCGGCGCGAGCGATGCCGAGCTCGTTGCCGCCGTGCCCGGCCGGGTCCGTGAAAACACGCACGACCTCGACCCGCGTACCCATGGCCGCTGGTTCACTCTGTGTGCCCATGGTCGTGAGCCTAACGGCCGAGAAATGGTTGGTGCACCGCCGCAGGATTGCCGTCTGGGATGAATTGCCGTGCGACGTGCCGATTTGCCTGCGCCGTCCGCTCACGAAGTGCATGTCAATGCGGGCCGCGGAGCCACGCGAGATCCCGCAGGATCTCCGACACGGTGACCGGGCTGAGGTCGGCGAAGGTGGAGGAAGCGCGGCCGGCGAGCGCGGCGTACCTGAGTTCGTGCACGGGAGCGACCGGTTCGAACGGCTCCATGCCCGGATCGATTCCGATGCTGAAAATCAGGTCGTTCGTGAGCCGTTTGCCGAAGGTGTCGATGCGACCGCCGTTGCCGCGTTCGGGCGGATTCCAGCCGCGGTTGGTCAAGCCGTGGATGCGGCCGAGGGGGACAGTGGCATTCGCGGCAATCGGCACCATGGAACTGGCGAGCAGCTCCGGATCCGGATGGTGCACCTCTCGACCGATCTGTGGAAATGGTTGCAGGAGTTCGTAATCGGCGAGCACATCGGCCCATGCCGCGGTCAGCTCGGTGCCGAGGTGGAGCGGATGGACGATGCCGATGACGGCGTTCTCGGCGATGTCGAGTGCGGCGTCGTCGGCATCGGCGAAGGTGTTGTCCTCGGCGATGCGGAACGAGTCGAGCACCTGGTCGTCGCGATAGGTCGCCCAGATCAGGCGGCGAGTCACGTTGATGCGCACCGGATGTGCGATGAACAGGGTGCACAGTTCATCGAGGGTGAAGCGGCGTTCGGTGACCATGGCGCGTTCGAGTCGCCGGATCTGGTCGGCGGCGAACTTCTTGACGGACTTGCGGATCGAGCGATATGCCGCCGTCGCCGCGGCGGCCAGGTCATCGTCGTCGCGAACCCCGGCCTTGGGCAGGGCCTTGTAGCGGGTGCCGTCGGCACCGGTGATGGTGGGGCGCAGCTGTTCATCGAAGCCGAGTACGAAGTGGCGTGGCCCGAAGTCGAGCAGCGCCGTGCCGTCGGGGCGCAGGCCCAGATCCGGAACCAGACGGTCGGCGAGCTGATCCTCGGTCAACCCCATTTCCTCGGCGAGTTCGGTGACTCGAAGCTGTGCCGCTGACCGAACCACGGCGTTTCGCCCCTGCTCACTCATCTTGATCAGTGCCGACAAGGCGTAATCCGAGCCGATGGCGGCGAGGACGTCCAGCGCGTTGTCCTTACCGGTGTCCCAGGTGATCTTCGGTAGCAACTTCGCGACCGTGTCGTCATTCCCGAAGGCTGCCAATGCTTCCCAGACCCAGGTGTCCTTCGAGCGCGCACCCCCATTGGTCCACTGCTCGAAGATCGCACCTGTCGCGGCGGCCAGAGTTGACGTGTCGCAATGCGCACGAATTCGCGCCAGCGCGCCATGCGGTTCGCCCGGCTCGGACAACATCATGAAGATGATCAGATTGGCGATGGCGTCGTGCGGCAGTGGTCGCTCGCTCGTCAGCATGATCGGTGGCAGTGCCAGAATCGATAACCATTGCGGGAGAACCGGAATCCGCGTCGGCACGATGTCGGCCGGATCGGCTTCGAGCATCTCACGCACCGCGACGGTCGCGCCATAGGCGTCCGCTGCGGTCATGATCGCATCGGTGTGCCCGAGGCTTACGAGGGTGCGCAATGCCGCGCCGTAGGTGCGTCTTGTCTTGCGCGCCTTGCCGATAGCACCCGGAATCAACGCGGTGGCGGCATAGGCGGGATGACGGCGCAGCCAGTCCAAGGCGATCCTGCGGCGTGAGCGCAGCCTGAGCCACTCTACGACAAGCGCTGCGGCGGCGGGACTTTCGAAGGGTGTGATCGCTGCGGCGAGCTCACGGGGGTCCTGCGTGACCGCACCGATGACAAGGTCGTGGGCCGCGGCACCATGCGCGGCCGTGACCGCCATCAAGCCGTGGATGTCCCAGAGCAACCAGCCGGTGTGTTCGGCTCGCAGGATCGGTTCCGCGATGGCGAGATCCGCCCGAGCCAGCGCCTGCAGTGCCCAGTCGCCGAGGTCGCGGGGATTGGACGCGGCATCTTTCAGACGTCTGTGCAGCTCGTCTTCGGTGAGTGTGTCGCGCGAGTCGAGCCAATGCTCGCGTTCGCCGTCGCGCCACGAAACCTGAATGGTGGATGGCACTTCGAGGCTGGCGGCGGCAGTCGGCTTGGGGTGCGGGCGATTCCAGGGCGGATCGCGCAGGATCGCCGGTACCAGTTCGTCCGGGGTGGTGTCCATCGGCAGGCCGGGCAGACTTTCGGTGATCAACTGCCGAGCGGATTCGGGCAGTTCATCGCGCATGGCGACGGCGAGTTCGGGATGACGGCGGACGTGCTGGCAGAACTCGGCGGTGTTTTCTTGCCGGGTGGTCCGTTCACCGAGCACCCGCATGGCGCGGGTCGGAAACCGTTCGGTCGAGGCCAGCAGGGCCGCCGCGGTCGAATTGCGCCATGAACGCCTGGCCAGGAAGTCCATGGCGTCGTCGGCGGGGAGGTGGGCGAGGATGCGCGACAGGGTCTCCGCGCCCGGCGCGGAACTGTTGCCCTGACCAGCCTCCCACAGTCGAGTGAGGACCGAAGCAGCGTCGGGGCCGAGATGTGCCGTGACACTGTAGATCAGCGATGTGTTGTCGCGCAGCAGATGCCAATGCCAGCTGAGCAGATCGAGGATGCGGTGTGCGTGCGCCGAATCGGTCACCGAGGCGAGCAGGAATATCGATCCGAAGCCGTCGGTGAGCTTCGGATCGGCGAGATCGGTTGTCACCCAGTCCTGTTCGGTGGGGAAAAGGTACGAGGTGAGCAACCGGATCGAGAGCGGGCCGCGGCGCAGCTGGTGTGCCTGGTCCTTGGCATCGGCGTAGTCCATCTCCCCGGCGGCGGCCAGCAGGGTGCGCAATCGCCGGACCAGGGTGGCGGGCGGATCATAAGGACGTGACACCACCACGCGATTCGATTGCCCGCCCTGGGTATCCGATGCCTCCGCGCGGATACCGGTGAGTGCTGCTACGGTCGCCACGGCACAGCCGAGACCGTGGGTGGCAACCAGATAATCGGCCAGATCCGCGTGGTTGTCGTAGTAGCGGCCGAGGGCCTTGGCATCCCACAGCTGCGCATCCATCCCGATCGCGGCGCACACCGCCGCGCCGAGCGGGTCGGCGTGGCGATCGGCCAGGTACTGCGCACCCCGTTCGGCGAGCACCCGGTGCGAGGCGGAATGACTCAGGATGGCGCGGATCGCATCCGTGGACTGCGCCAATTTGTCGGAGATCGTTTGTGCCGCAGCCGCGTTCACGGCAACCTTGCGCGCGGGCCACCGCCCGCGGAACGGATCGGTTTTCGACCACCAGGCGGCGGGTACCACCCAGGCATTCTCATCGGTCGGCGGCGTGCGGACAGCCATCGGCCTGCTCCCTTGTTCACGAGGTGCGTATCGCGAACAGGCTAGCGAGCCGCTCCGACATGTGCCGGTCGGCGCGGAAACGACAACGGCCCCGTCCATCCGGACGGAGCCGTTGTGCGCTTCTTGCGAGATATCAGACCGCGGCGGTGGTCAGCGTCTCCGTGGATTGCACGGCCTGACCGACGCCGGCCACGATCGCGGCGGCGCGCAGCGATTCGAAGATCACCTCACGCGAGACACCCGCCTCACGCAGTGTCTTCTCGTGCGCCTCCAGGCAGTGCGCGCAGCCATTGATCGAGGAGACCGCGAACGACCACAGCTCGAAATCAGCCTTGTCGACACCCGGGTTGCCGATGATGTTCATCCGCAGACCGGCACGCAGATCGTCGTAGCGGCCTTCCAGAAACGCCTTGCCCCGGTAGAACACATTGTTCATGCCCATGATCGAGGCCGCGCCGAGTGCGGCGTTG
The DNA here is from genome assembly GCF_040680755.1 of Nocardia sp. NPDC051990. Taxonomy (NCBI): domain Bacteria; kingdom Bacillati; phylum Actinomycetota; class Actinomycetes; order Mycobacteriales; family Nocardiaceae; genus Nocardia; species Nocardia sp. NPDC051990. The sequence continues at coordinate 182,615 of NZ_JBFAXH010000002.1, forward strand.
TAGGCCTCCGCCGACAAATTGTCCGCGGCTTCCTCGGCGATTTCACGCAGCGTCGTCGCCGACCGGGTCGCGGCCGCCGACGCGAGCAGCGTGCCCCACAGTTGCTGTTCGTTCAATACGGTGGTGCGCGCGATGGACGACAGATTGAGCTTGAGGTCCTTTGCGTACTCGGGAAGGGAGTTCTTCAGGGTCTCGATGCTCATTCGGCGAATCCTCTTCTTGCGCAGGGGGTTTCAGGTGTTCGGATAGTGCTCAGACGCTCGCGGCGAGCAGTTCGCCCGCGTTGATGGTCGGGTCGCCCTTCTTCCAGTTGCAGGCGCACAGCTCATCGGACTGCAGTGCGTCGAGCACACGCAGCACCTCGTCGACATTGCGGCCCACCGAACCCGCGGTCACCGAGACGAACTGGATCTCGTTGTTCGGGTCGATGATGAAGGTGGCACGGTCGGCGACGCCGTCGGCGTTGAGAACACCAGTGGCGGAGGCCAATTCGCGCTTGAGGTCGCTCAGCATCGGGAACGGGAGGGTCTTGAGATCCTCATGCTGGGCGCGCCACTGGAAGTGCACGAACTCGTTGTCGACCGAGGCGCCGAGCACCTGCGCATCGCGGTCCTCGAACTCGTCGTTGAGCTTGCCGAAGGCGGCGATTTCGGTCGGGCACACGAAGGTGAAGTCCTTGGGCCAGAAGAAGACGATGCGCCACTTACCGGCGTGGTCGTCGGAGGTGATCTGGGTGAAGTAATCGTCAGGCTGCTGAGCGTTGACCTTCGACAGGTCACCGCCGATCACCGCGGTGAGGTTGTATGCCGGGAACTGGTCGCCGATGGTCAGCAAAGCCATGCTTGTCTCCTCGTCAGTCGGTTTGCTAGAGCGCGTGGATCGAAAAGCTCACCAGTGATCATGCCCAAAGTCCGGCGAAAGGTAAAGGTGATCAGTCGCACTACACTGATAGGCATGACTGATCAGACTTATCAGCCGACCCTGTCGCAGCTGCGTGCGTTCGTGGCAGTCGCGGAGTACCGCCACTTCGGCACCGCGGCCGCGCGGCTCAGTGTGAGCCAGCCCACGTTATCGCAGGCACTTGCCGCATTGGAACAGGGGCTGGGACTGCAGCTGATCGAGCGCAGCACTCGGCGCGTGCTCGTTACCGCCGCGGGTATGCGGCTGCTGCCGCAGGCGACGGCGACCCTAGAGGCGGCCGATCGATTCGTCGCCTCGGCGACCGGTGACAGCCTGGGTGGCACCCTGCGGATCGGCATCATTCCGACGGTTGCCCCGTATGTGCTGCCGGGTCTGCTGCCCGAATTGCGCAAAGCATTGCCTGCCTTGAAGCCTCAGGTGATCGAGGACCAAACCGCTCGGCTGCTGGAGGGGTTACGCACCGGCGTCCTGGACGTGGCACTGGTCGCGCTACCGACCGAGGTGCCGGGGCTGGTCGAGATCTCGTTGTACGCCGAGGAATTCGTGCTGGTGACCCCGCGCGGGCACGAGCTGGCCGGTCGCACCGATATCGCACCCGCCACCCTGGACGCGCTGCCACTGCTGCTGCTCGACGAGGGCCACTGCCTGCGTGATCAGACCCTGGAACTCTGCCGCTCCGCCGACGCCCATCCGGGCGCGGTCGGTGATACCCGCGCCGCGTCGCTGGCGACCGTGGTCCAGTGCGTCGCTGGCGGTCTCGGGGTCACGTTGATTCCGGAGATGGCGGTGGCGTCCGAAACCGCGCGCGGCACCTTGGAAACCGCGCATTTCGCCGCACCCGCACCGGGGCGCACCCTCGGTCTGGCGTTTCGCGCGTCGACGGCGCGTGTGGACGATTACGAAAGACTGGCGGAGATCATTCGGTCGCGGCGGCCCGCGGTGGATTGAGTCCGTGGGATCAGGGTGTGGCCTCGCCGAGGAGTTGGGTCGCGGTGCGATGGATCTTGCGCAGGGCACTCATGAGGTGACGGCGTTCGGTGGGGGTGAGATCGGCGGTCACCTTGTCCTCCAGGGCCTGTCGCTGTGTCTCGACCGGCTGTTGCAGGGCGCGGCCCCTATCGGTGAGCCAGAGGCGGACCAAGCGGTTGTCGTGTTCGTCGCGACGGCGCTCCAATAAATCCGTGCCGGCCATGCGGGTGGCCATTTTGACGACGGTCGGGGTCGTGACATTCAGTGCGGCGGCGACCTCACCCGGGGTGCGCCCGTCCTGCTCCCACAGCAATGCCAGGACATGATTCTGGCCCAGATGCAGTCCATGCGTCCGCATTTCGCGGTCCGCGAGTTCGCGCAGCACCTTCGAACTGCGGCCGTGTAGGTCGAGGAACTCGGGCACTTGTCGGACTCCCTGGCGATTGACGGATGGATCATTAGCCGTCTAACGTTCTAATTCGTTAGACGGCTAATGATATGGAGATCTGATGATACTGGTCACCGGTGGCACCGGAAATATCGGTCGGGAACTCGTCGGCGAACTCGCTGCCGGAGGTGCGGAATTCCGTCTTCTCGTGCGTGATCCGGCCCGTGTCGCGGATTCGGGCCGGGGTGAGTTGATCGTCGGCGATTTGGCGGATCCGACAACCCTGACGCCCGCATTCGATGGTGCCGACACGCTGTTCTTGCTGGTGCCCGGCGTCGGCCTGCAGCACACCGTCGATGCGGTGCACGCGGCGCACGCGGCCGGAGTGCGGCATATCGTGCAGTTGTCGTCGTTCAATGCGATGGGTGATCCGGTACCAGCCATGGGGCGTTGGCATCGCGAGCGCGAGCGAGTCGTCGCCGAATCCGGCATACCGGCGACCGTGTTGCGGCCCGGCGGATTCATGACGAACGCGCTCGCGTGGGCGCGCACGATTCGCTCCGGCGGCACGGTCCTCGACCCCACCGGCCCCGGTCGCTACGCCCCGATCGATCCTGCCGATATCGCCGCGGTGGCGGCGGAGGTGCTCACCGGCGACGGTCACCACGGCATGACCTATACCCTCACGGGCGCGCAAACCTGCACTGTCGCAGAACAAGTCGCGACCATCGCCCATGCTATCGGCCGCACCATCGACGTGCGCGCGGCGGCCACCCCGCAGGAGGCGTTGGAATCCCGCTACCCCGGCGGTGCGCCACCGGCGTTGGCGGCGGCGATCATCGAAGGGTTCGAGTTGATGCGAGCCGATACGGTGGGGTTCCGGACCGACACCGTGTGTGAGCTGCTCGGTAGAAATCCGCGCACGTTCGCCGAGTGGTGCGAGCGCAACGTCGCCGCGTTCGTCTGACGATTTCGATACCGGAGTTGGTCCAAGTGATGGCGGCTCCGGGCAGGCTCGTACCGAGTTGGCGTAGCTCGCGGGCACGGGCGGCGAGTTGATCCTGTCGACGACCTCGGCTCGCAGCCGATCCGCCTGTAGGTGGCGGTCAAGTGCGTTCGTGCACTCGGCCAGGGGGACCGAAACGATGGTGACGGCAATCCCCGCCGCCGAGCATGCGCCGGATCAAGGGCGCCTTGCTGTAGGGGCTTGCTGGTGGTCGCGGCCCGGCGGTCGTATCGGCTCCCGTGGCACGGCACGCGTTCTGATGCGGATTTCCCGGTAGCAGGGCGTAGGTGTCGGGATTGTCTGTGCTTATCGGGCGTAATCTCCGCTGGTGGGCAGTTGGAAAGGGGGCGTGGTGGACGAGTCGGGTGCCATGGTGTCGACCGAGCCGGGCCGGCGGGGCGGTCGCTCGATTGTGGACGGTGATCGGCTGTTCGTCTACGGGACGTTGCAGTTTCCGGAGGTATTGGTCGAGTTGATCGGGCGGTGTCCGGATTCAGTGGCGGCGGAGCTGACCGGGTGGCGGGTGGCGGTGCTGCCGGGGCGGGTGTATCCGGGGCTCGTGCCCGCCGCGGGCGGGGTCGCCCGGGGTGTGGTGCTATCGGGGCTCGATGCGGGGGAGTGGGCGGTGCTGGATGCGTTCGAGGATGACGAGTACGAATTGCGGCGGGTCCGGCCGGGTGCCGCGCCTTCGGCGTGGACGTATGTGTGGACTTCCGTTGTCACACAGGATGATTGGTATGCCGGGCGGTTTGTCGCCGAGCATCTGGGCGCATTCGTGGCTCACTGCGTCGAATGGCGAAGGCTGCTCTGATACGGGCTTGGTCACGGGGTGGATCCGCCATAGTCAGAGCTGCTCGGCGGTGACGAGGAGGCGGAGGTGGGTGTCGGACCAGAGGTTTAGGGTGGTATCTGTCGAGGTGGGGGTGGATAGGGCGGTGCGGAGTGTGTCGAGGGTGGCGGCTGCGTTGGTGAAACCGTGGCGGCGGATAGTCCCCGCGGCATCGGTGGCGCGATCGAACCAGCTCGGTGGTAGGTGGCGGATGCCGCGGTGGGCTACCTCGGCGGTAAGGGCGAGTGCGGTGGTGATGGTTGCGGTGAGCGGGTCGTCTATGGCTGCTGATCCGTTGGGTGGTGCCAGGGTTCCGGTGGGCGCGAAGCTCGGAACGATGACGCGTTGGCCCGCGACGACAGCGGTGGGAGTGATGGTGAGGTGACCCGCATGGCGCTCGAGGATCCCGGCGACATAGCGGACCGGACCCACTGCGCCGGAAAGGGACTCGGTGAGCGCGTCGATGGCACCTGCTGTCGTACTGGAATGCATGCAGATCGCGGTGGCGGTGCCGACCGGTCCGCGTAGTTGGGCGACCAGGCGTTGTTCGCCGGGGAGGTAGCGGATGTCCTCGACAGCATCGACTATGAGGGCGCGCACCGATTCGCCGCGGACGCGGGGACGGATGGGTGCTGGTGGGAGCGCGGCAATGCGCGCGGACTCCGCGTCGAGATCGCCGATCAAGAGCTCCGGTGGCAGTGTCTCCCACGCACCTGACGAGGGCATGACCGAGGTGCGGGCGACGCGGCTGTTGGCAAGGCGCACCGCACGATTTGCGGACCGGACGGCGCTTTCGGTGACCACATTGCCCGCCGCGATATCGGCGATGCGGGCCGGGCCACTGCGACGCGCGCCGAGCGCGGCGCCCTCGGGTGGCTCGGCATCTGCGGAAACGGTAATCGACTGGTGCAGTGTCAGCACGATGCGCGCCTCCGGATGCGCGAGATACAGCTCGACACCGCGGGTTTCGGCATCGCCGTCGACTCGCGCACCCAGACCGGTCAGTCGCAGATGCCGCAGCGGGGTTTCGGCCGGTTCCTCGGTTCCGAGCACCGGAACCCAGTCTTGCCTGCAGGCACGTTGTCGCGCAACGAGTTCCGCGATGAGTGCCGCCGTTCGGACCGGGTCGTGCCGCGCACTGCGATCCCGATGGGCGGCGAGTTGGTCGAGCAGATCGTCGAGCGCGTCATGCGGCCACCGCGCACCCGCGCGGTCGAGGTCGCGGCGTGCGTTGGCGAAAATGGCGGGTAGTCCGGGCCCGGCATGAGCCACACCATCGGCGAGCAGGTCGGCTAGCGGTGCCAGAATCTGCCGGACGGCCGATACCGCCGCAGCGCCATCCGCGGCATCACCTACCGTCACCGTGACCGATTCGGCGGATTGATTCAGCGCATTGGCCACCTGAAATGCCCACACCGCCAACGCGATAGCGTCCGGGCGTGCACCACGCGCGGCATCGGCCCGCGCATACCCGAGATCGCCGGGAACCAGAAACCGTACTGTCACCGCGGCGAGCTCGACCGAAGGCACTGGATCCTGGGCCGTCGCGCGCCGTACGGTAGCCCGATACCCGGTCCGCCGTGCACGACGAGCCGCCGTGAACGCGCGCTTGCCCAGCAACTCGTTCAGTTGGTCGTCAGTGAAATCACCAGGCGTCCAACCTGTATGCGAAGTGTGACTGTTGATCGTGCTGGTATGAGGATGCGGGTCGCCGGTCGGTATGTCGGATGGCATCAACTCGGGTGATTCCCAGTCGGCTATATGCGGGTGCCGTGCTGGGACATCGACCGAATTTTGTACTGGTTGATCGCCGGCGACACCGACGAAGTCCGTTTCCGGCTCCGCTGCCTCGCCGGAGACTGCCGATGCCGACTCGGTCAGCTGAGAGTCGGTGCTCGGAGATCTGCCGGTGTCGTCGGAGTGCGGTAGGTCGCCGGTCGTATCGCGGCCATCGGCGAGTGCTGGAGATCGATGCCCGAGGCGGTTGGAACTCGCGTCGCCAGTTCGCGGCTGTTCGTCAGTGTTCGACGACAGGTTGCCCGCGTGTGGCTCACCAGACCGAGAGCCGGTCTCCGGGGAGCAGGCGTCTGTGGGATCCGGCGCCGTGGCGTCGGTCGGTGTCGAATTCGGTTCGGCTATTTCGGAGTTGGGCGCGTCTGGCGTCGTGACTATGGTTCGTGTGCGTGCGGGGGCCGCAGTCCGAGTGTCGCGGTAGGCCAGGACGGTCATTACCCGGTGGCGGCAGAGCGTAGGTGCGCCGCAGGAGCAGGGCGCGGCGTCGACGGTGACACCTGGAGGCAGGGTGGTGTGAGTGCCGTCGGGAAAGTCGGCCTCGATGGTGGTGTCCGGATTTTCGGTGAGTTGTGGTGGGGTGGCGGCGTTTTCCTTGATCGCGCGTTTGACTATGCCGCGGTTGGCGAGGGCGATGAGGGAGTCGTCGGTGAGGGCGAGGAGGTCGGCACGCATCGGCTATCCGATCGTCTCGGCGATGAAGGTGGCGAGTTCACCGGGTGTCATCGCGCCGACATGGACGCCGACGTCGGCGAGTCGTTGCCCCATATCGCGGTCGAAGGCTGGATCGGCCTGTTCGTCGAGGGCGGCGAGTCCGAGCACGATGGTGCCATCGGCGACCAGGGCGGCCGCGGTGCGGATCAACCAGGCCGGGTCACCACCCTCATAGAAGTCGCTGATCACGGCGATGATGCTGCGGCGCGGATGTTCAACAAGTTGGGCGGCGTAGGCGACGGCGCGGGCGATATTGGTGCCGCCGCCGAGTTGTACGCGCATCAGCAGCTCGACCGGATCGTCGACGTCGGCAGTGAGATCGACGACCGCGGTATCGAAGGCGATCAGATGGGTTTTGATGCCGGGCAGACCCCACAGACACGCTGCGGTGACGGCGGAGTGGATGACCGAGCCGGCCATGGAACCGGACTGATCGACCAGCAGGATGACCTGCCAGGTATCCATATGCCGTCGGGAACGGGCCCGGAAATGCGCGGTCTCGACATAGAGCTTGCGTTCTTGCGGTCGGTAGTGCGCGAGGTTGGTGCGCACTGTCTTCGGGAAGTCGAAGTCGGCGGCGCGCGGTAGGCGGCTCGGCCGACGTGAGCGGGTTCCGGTGAAACTGGTACGGATCTCGGTCGCCAATTTCGCCATGAGCTCGCGCACCACCCGCTCCACAATGCGCCGCGCCATCCGCAGCACGGCGGGATTCATCAGATGCTTGGTGCGCAAGACCGCACCGAGCAGCTCGGCATTCGGCTCGAGCCGTTCCAGCACACCAGGATCGGTAATCACCTCGTGTAATCCGAAACGCTGCACCGCATCCCGTTCGAGCCGCTCGATCGTAGTCTTCGGGAACAGCCGATGAATATCGTCGAGCCAGTCCACCGCGTTGACCAGCGATGGACCGCCCCCGCCGGTCCGTCGAACATCGCGTCGATCCATATCGTCGTCACGCTCGTACAGCCAGTCGAGCGCGGCATCCTGTGCCGCACCCTGGCCGCTCAGAGCGCTCGCGGCCGCCCCTGCGGATCCGAGGATGAGCCGCCATCGTTCGAGCACCGGATCGATGGCTGCCACACCGGAACTCGCTGCACTGCTACCGGATTCGGGCGGCCTCGTCCCTGACGTGGTTCCCTGGTCGAGCCGAATGCGCGAGCTCGCACGGTCGACGCCCGTAGCGCGATGACCGGTCGCGGTGTCCGAATGATCTGCGGTGCATGCCGATTCGGTTGTTTGCTGGTCGCTCTGCCGCCCGGGGCCAGATCGGCGATCGGCCATGCGGGGCGTGGTGTTGCTCGCGATCTCAACCGATGCGGACGACACACCTGCCGTCATCGCCGCTCGCGGCACGATGGGGTGGGAACCGTCGTCGGTAGCGGGATGTTCGCCCGTTGCCTCGACATGTGGCTGGAGGCTTTCGCGCGCCGAATCCTGTTCCGGCGGCCCGACATGCAGGCGGTCGCTGTGTGGGATGCGCGTGTCGCCCGCATCGGGGACACCGTCGAGAGCTCGGCTCACCGAGGCGGGCGTGTTGGCCGCGATAGCGATCAGTCCGTGATCGCTGAGCAGCTCGTCTACCCGAAGTTCGACGGCCTGTGCACGAGCGACCAGGGCGGGGTCGGCGGGGAGGCGGAGTAGAGCGGCGGCGGAGCCGGTGACCCCGCGGAGTTCGAGTAGGCGGTTGGCAATGGCCGCGCGTTCACGGGGCGGGAACCAGGCGAAGGCGAGGCGCAGGGCGGGTAGAGCGGCGAGGAAGTCGGGCGTGGTGAAGCGGGCGATGAGGTCGTCGAGGACCGCGATGAGCGAGGACGCCTGGCTGCCTTGGGCAGCAGCGGGATCCACGAGAACCTGCTCCCGGGCGAGGGCGAAGAGACCGGCGAGGAAGTCGCCGAGCACGATGGGCGCCGCGGCCAGCCGGACGGCTCGGGCGAGGTCGGTCGTCGTGCGCTCGGGTTCGAGCACCGCGACTATGCCGACGGCGGCGCCCCGCAGTGCCGGGGGTCGATCGGCGGCGGCGCATCGACCGAAGACGCCGGTGAGATCGATTCGTTCGACACCTATGGTGGATTCGGCGTGCAGCGCGACATCGCGGACGGCGATGAGCGCGTGCAAGAGGCCGTCGTCGGCGGGTCCGGGCCCGCCGCGAATTCCTTCCACCAGCCAGAGCAGGCGGATGACGACGGCGTCCATGAGCACCCCGAGGGTGGGCGAGGCGCTGGTGCCGAAAATCCTGTCGTGCCGCCACAATCCGAGAGCGACCGCCAGCAATCTGCCGAGAGCTGTTGTGTCGCTGCTTGATCCGATCAGGGTGCGGATGGTCCCGACAATGTCGTCGGCCAGTTCCGACAATCCGCAGAGGGTGGCGTCGAACAGAATGGCCGCCAAGGCGGCCGGGTCGGCGCCACTGTCGGTGAAACGGTCGCCGAGCCGGGCGGCGGCGGCCTCGGCGCAGCTCGCACCGAGCGCGCCCGCTTCGATCAGTGCGGGGAGTCGCAGTTCAGTGCTCGAAATCCGCCACATTTCGGTGAGCTCCGGTGCGCGGTCGGCGGCCGGACCGCTGTTGCGCTCGAATCCCGGAATCTCGAGCACCCGCAGCCGATGCAGGACGCGGCTCGCATCGAGTCCGGCGGCGGTGGTCAGATCGCCAGTGAATCGACCGGATTCCGGAATGCCACAGCGTAGGAGTTCCCGCTCGGCGTCGGCGACCAATGGCGGATGCGGGGTCAGCTCGTGCAGGCGGCCGACGGTGTCACCCGCGAGCGCCGCCACCATCTCCACCACCACGGGATCGGTACCGGGCCGCAACTGCCCGCGCCCGGTCCACGGCAACGGCCGATCCAGTGCCTCGGTGATCAGCGCACCCGCCAACCCGTCCAGGACGTCGGTGCGCGCGGGTGCGATATGCCCGCGCAACCGACTGAGCCCGAGTGTGAGGGCTCGGGCCCCGATCAGATCGGCGGTCGACACGGCTTGTCCGCGCCCACGCAACCGCGCAACCACAGCCTCGGTGATGCCGTCGGCGGCGACGGATGCGCCATCGTGCCACAGCCTGTGGTAATACGCGGGCGATGGCATCCCCGACTGATAGCCGGTGAAGGCATCGAGCCGGCGGAAGGCGTATGGCACCAGATAACTGCCGCCGACACTCTCGTCGGGGAAGCGTGGAATCTCCGGCCAATCGGTCTCGGCTGTGGGTTCGGTTTCTTGGGTCCGCGATTCCGCGGTCACTGGGCTGGCCGTCAACGGGACGAATGAGTCGCCGAGTGCCGTAATCCGCCGAACGAGTGCGGGTCGGTGAAACCCTCCAGTGACCACGACAACTGGAGCCGGAGCGGCACCTACGCGCTGCGCTTGCCAGGTGACATCGGCCAATGCCGCACGAATCCACCGCGACATGTAATCCTCGCGCGCGTGGTCGCTGTCTGCGGCCGCATCCTCGCCGCGTACCAGGTCGAAGTAGGTGTCGATTCGGGTGGGCAGTGTTGCTTCGTCGCCGACTTCGAAGAGGTGGTCCCACAGGGTGTCGACATTGTCGACGCCGAATTCCGCGCACAGGCGGGAGATGGCTCGGTCGTAGCGGCGTTCGGCATCGGCATAGCGGTTTTCGGTGTCCGCCAAGGCCGGATGCCAGGCGGGTAGGTCGATGAATCGGACCTGTGCGCCGATGGCACGGCCTTCGGTCAGGGCGACCCATTCGGGGGAGTAGTCGCACAGCGGCGCCCACGACAGATGGCGGGTAGCGGAGTCGCAATAGCTGGTGAAGATCGCGATCGGCAGATCGTGTCCGAGCAGCAGTTCATCCAAGCGGCCGTTCATATCGGCGGGGCCCTCGATGAGGACATGCGCGGGCCGCAGGGCGCGAATGGTATCGCGCACCAAACGCGCGCAGGCGGGGCTGTGGTGGCGCACGCCGAGGAAGGTGACCGGACCGGTTGGCACGGTCGATCAGCCCGGCAACTGGAATCGGGCGTCGTGCAACGCCTTCCACGCCCGACCGGATTTGCGCGGCACCTGCTGTTCCAGATACCGCCGCAGCCGCGCGAGATCGTCCGGATTGTCCTTGGCGGCCGTGCCCGCGAGGCATTCGACGATATCGGCGGCATTGCCCGGTTCGCCGCGCAGATACCAGCCCCGCAAGCCGACCGCATGCGCCACCGAGACGGCCTCGGCGGTGCTCATCACCGCCGACATCCGATCCAGGGAATCGCCGGCATCGGTAGCGCCGGAGCGCAGTTCACGGAAGGTGGTGACCAGCACCTCCAGCACGTCACGCGGTGGCGCCTCGGGCACGCCCGAACGGGTCAGCAGCGCCGTCGCCTCGGATTCGACCAGTGCCAGCTCGGTGCGTAGGTCCGGAATCGGGAAGACGGTCTCGAAGTTGAAGCGGCGCTTGAGCGCGGCACTCATATCGTTGACGCCGCGGTCGCGGGTATTGGCGGTGGCGATCACGTTGAATCCGTCCACCGCGTAGACCATTTCGCTCAGCTCCGGCACCGCGAGCACCCGGTCCGACAGCAGTGAAAGGATCGAATCCTGGACCTCCAGTGGACACCGGGTCAGCTCCTCGAACCGCACGATCTTACCCTCGCGTATGCCGCGCAGCATCGGTGCCGGCACGATCGAGCGGTGCGACGGCCCCTCGGAGACCAGCAGGGCATAGTTCCACCCGTACCGGATCTGGTCCTCGGTGGTCGCCGCGCCGCCCTGGATGGTAAGTGTCGAATCGCCCGAGATTGCGGCCGAGAGTAGTTCGGACAGTAGCGATTTCGCGGTGCCGGGCTCGCCGGTCAAGAGCAGCCCGCGCGTGGTGGCCAGGCTGACCAGCGCCCGATCGATGAGCGAGGCGTCACCGACGAATTTGCGCTCGATACCGAGCGCCGGATCACCGACGATGAACCGCTTGGCGGCATCGATGGACAGCGCCCACCCGGGTGGCCGCGGTGCGGTATCGCCCGCACGCAGCCGCGCCAAATCCTCGGCCCAGCGCAGTTCGGCCGGCGGTCGCTGCAGATTCTCGGTCGTCGTCACAGTTGTCCTGCCTTCAGCCGAGCGATATCGCGCAGTATTTCAGACGCGGTCAGCGCATCGGTCGAATCGAGGACTGCCTCAGCGGCCATTGGTCAGGATCTCCAACTCGCGCAACAGTTCCGATGCGACGATCGCATCGAGCTCGCCGAAGGTGTGCTCGGCGGCGGTGGGCTGCCAGCGGGTGTACGCCCCGCTCACCAGCTTGACCTCGGTGATCTTCTGTTCATCGAATTCCATGGCATATCCGGCCGCGATACCCGGATCCAGTTCGACGATCACCGTCAGATCCGTGCCGACGGTCCGCAACATCGCGCCCTGGATACCGGCGTCCTGCGGGGTATCCCGCTCCCATCCGTATTTGGTCAGGCCGAGGACCTTGCCGGTGGGCAGGGTGTGCCGATGGAATCGGGGCAGGAAAACTCCGGCGCGTTCTTCCTCGGTGAGTGCGTGAGCCTCGCGTTGGAGCTGTGGAAACGGTTGCAGGATTTCGTAATCGGCGAAGACCTCACCCCATGCGCCGAGCGTATCGGCGAGATGCAGCGGATGGGCAATGCCGACCAGTACGTCATCGGCGAGGATAACAGCATCGTCGTGGGCGTCGGCGCGGGTGCGATCCTCGGCAATGCGGAAAGAGCCTGTGACGGTACCGGTTTCATCGAAGGTGGCCCACACCAGTCGTCGGCTCAGATGCCACAGGAGTGGATGCTCGACGAACAGGCGCTGCTGCGTATCGGCCGTCCAGCGCCGACCGGTGACCATTGCCCGCTCGAAGCGCCGAATCTGATCGGCGGCCCCGGTACGCACCTCTTTCTTCAAGGCGCCGAACGCTTTATAGGCTGCCATCGAGAGTTCTGGATCATCCTTCACGCCGGGCTTCGGCAACGATTTGCGGCGGGTGGTGGCGCGCCACTGCCCACCGTCGTCGCGTGCGGCGTCGAAAACGGTGGGTGCGAGGTGTTCGTCGAAGCCGATGACGAATCCGCGTGGGCCGTAGTCCAGGACCATGGTCCCGTTCGCATCGAGGCCGAAGGTCGGCACCAACCGGTCGGCGAGCTCGTCCGGTGTCAGACCGAGTTCGGCGGCAACTTCGGCGACTTTCTCCCGCGCCTTGGTCTTCAGACCCTTGAACTTCACCTTGTCCGCGATGCCCGCCAGCTGCGTGAGCGCCGCATCACTGCCGATGGCCGTAAGCACATCCAATGCGGAAACGGCTCTGGCGTGGGCGGATTCGCCCGGCCAGAGGCGAATGAGAGCGCCGAGCCGCCGCACGGTTTCGTCGTCGCCGAACAGGCCGAGTGCGCGCAGCACCCAAGCTTGCTTGGGCGGATACCCCGCGAGCTTCCACGCCTCGAACAGTTCCAACGTGAACGCCGCCAGCGATGCGGGTTCGGCGATCGCGGCGACCTGCTCGACACCGGCATAGTCACCGCTCGGACCCGGCATCGCCAACATGGTGCACAGGTTGGTAACGGCGGCGTCCGAAAGCGCGAGTCCGTTGTCCCGCAACAAGATCGGCGGCAGCGCGGCGGGGACCAGCCAGGACGGGGCGGCGGGGATCTTCTTCGGCAGCAACATGAGAGGGTCGGTATCGATGATCGCGGTGATCGCGGCACCGACCTCGGCGCCGAGTGCATTGGCGGCCGCGAGGATGGCGGCGCGGTGGCCCCGGCCGGTGAGTATGCGCAGTGCCGATTCGGCCGCCGTTCGGTCCCGGCCCGGTGTGGCCAGTGCGTCTCCGATCAGATCCGTTGCGGCCGTGCCGATATGGCGGTCGAACCAGGCTCGTGCGGTGACCGAGGTGAGTTTTCCGCCGAGCCATTTCGTCATCAACCGGGTGATTTCCGTGCCGGTGATCGGCGGTATCACCGCGGTGAGGGTCGGACGATTCTCCCGCGCACTGGCTAGGACCCAGTCGAGCGCCTCGGTGCCGAATCTGGCCAGAATGCGACGCATTCCATCCTCGGCGTCCCACAGATGGGCCGGTTTCGCGGTGGGCAGGTACTTCCGGACGAGGTCCGGCGGTGCGGCGGCGAAGATAGGGACAACCGACCACTGTCGCTGCTCGACTGCATCGGCGATCCGGTCCGCCCAGTCGGTGCCGAAGTACGCCGGCACTGCGACGCGGATCGCCGCCCACTCGTCCTGTTCGCCGGGGGCCCAATCCAGCCCGATCGGTCGTGGCTGGGCAATGGCGGTCAACACCACGGGACGTGGGCTTTCATAGGAACGCTCCCAGGGAGGATTCCTGAGCAGTTCGGGCAGCTGATCCTCGGTACATGTCGGCTGGTGCTCGGATGCTGCCCCGAATTCGACCGCCAGCTCCGGATGCGTCGTCGCATGGGTCCGCAGGAGATACCGCGTGCTGGACGACCGCGCGGACGCCGCGAGCAGTCGCATCGCCCGTCGCGGAAACCGCTGCACCGCAGCGAAAACCGCGTCCGCCGCACCCGGGCGGTCGAGATGACGGAGCAGAAGCTCGAATGCTTGATCGGTGGGTAACTGGGCCAATACCTCGGCCAGCACCTCGACGTAATCCTTGGGCAGGTCCTTTTGGTTCAGGGCACGGCCGACCAGCGCGGCGCAGTCGGGCCCGATATGTGCGAGGGCGCTGCGAAGGGCGCGACTCCGCCCAGCGTCGTAGCTGTGCGGGTTGGGAGAGAACGGGCTCTCGTTCAAGCGCTCGGTAAGCAGGTCCAGCTGGGCGATATCCGTGGCGCAGGTCATGAGCAGCGGGAACGGCCCGCGACTGTCCACCGGTTCATCGGCAGCGAGTTCGCTGTCGAGCCAATCCTGTTGGGTGGGAATCAGATAGGTCGCCGCGATGCGCGCCGAGCGCGGACCCGACGCTCGCACTTCGGACAGCCTGGCGATGACGCCGCGGTATTCGGCATCCGACAGCACCGCGAGGTGCGCCCGGACCCGAGCCAGCACCTGGTACGCCCCACGATCACCGTTCGAATCCGATGGCAGACGCATCGGCAGCCGGTGACGCTGTCCCGAATAGCTGTAACCCAGCCCGGCGAACCGCACCGCGGTCTCCGCGGCGAAGCCCGCACCATAGCGCGCGATCCAGCCATCGGCGATCCGGGTGTTCCACTCGTCCCAGCGCCAATCCTCGGACATGGCCCAACTGGCCAGCGCGACCGCCGCCACCCCGAGCGGCGTGTGACCGTCCGGCTGGTCGAGAATTGTCATTGCCGCGTGTGCAAGCTCGGCATCCGATTGAAAAGTATTGTGGGACAACAACCGTCGAATAGATTCGGTGTTCTCCGCCAGCAGCGCCACCCATTGTGCTGCCGCATCCTCGGTCACACCCGGCGCCCGGACGGGCCCCAACCCTCGGAACGGCAGTGCCTCCGTCCACCATTCGGCGGGCACCGCCCACCGATCCTCATCGGCATGCGCAGTCTGGATCATCAATCCCTCGGTCTCTTGGAACGTCATCGACACCGAATGTAGCGGCCCCCTCCGACAAGTCCGGAAAACCGAGTCCGGTCGCGCGCACCCGGCCGAACGCAGAGTCGCACCGGCTCGAGGGAAAATCCCTTGGGAGCCGGCGCGATTCGTGAGTGCTGCTAAACGCGCAGTGCGTGCGGTTCGATCGCGCCGCGCACCAGCGCGCGCGCGTCGATCGTGTCGGCGCGGTAGGGCAGCGTGCCCAGCCGATCGGTCATCGCCTGCACCGGGTCATCGATTCGCTCGTTCAACCCGAACAGGAATGTCCACTCGTGCTCATCACTGCCGTACTGCACCACGGTGTCGAACTGGTCGTGGAAGCGCTTCCATGAGCGCTTCAACGTCTCGTTGCGCCACATCGTCGCGCATCCGGCCTGTGCGCTGAGCACGCCGCCGGGTGCGAGCAGTGCCTGACATCGCGACAGGAACTCCGACTCGTAGAGCCGGTTGTGCTGCGCGTCCTCGACCCGCTCGTCGGGCAGATCGATGACGATCACGTCGTAGCGGGTACCCGCCTCGGACGCGTTGGCCAGGAAGTCCCAGCCGTCGGCGTAGTGCACCTTGACCGGGCCTTCGCCCTTCACCGCGGCGGCCAGCTCGTCGCTGGTGTAACCGTAGGGCAGGTGCTCAGCGCACAACTCGACCTCGCGCTGGTCGATATCGACGTGATCCACCAGCGTCGCGCCCGCGGCGACCGACATCTGGCTGGCCACACCCTCACCCGAGCCGATGATCAGGACCTTGTCCAGCTTCGCGGCCAGCGCGAAGGCAGGGACCATCATCGCCTCGTGATAGGTCAGCTGGGAGAACTCCGTCGACTGGCGATCGTCGTCGGAGAACAGGCTGATGCCCTGTTCGGTGCGCGCGATCACCATGTGCTGGTACGGAGTACGGGTGTCGACGATGACCTCGTGCAGATCCCAGATGCGGGTCAGGCCATTGCCGACCGGCTCCTCGATCCGTGTCGAGCCGTGCCCGCGCTGGATGATCTGTACGCGAGCATCTTTGGGAGACAACTTATCGCGCAGTAGCTCGACGGCCTTCGACGCGCCGGCGCCGATACTTCCGCAGGTGAAGACGTCGACAAAGATGTCGCCGGACTCCGGATAAGTGTGAATCGAGGCGTGGGACTCCGACAACAGCGCGAGGACGGTCACCCCCTGCGGATCGAACTTCTTGTGTACGACATCGCAGATGGTGACGCCCGCCGCGATCAGAGACTCACGCAACGCCGATTCGAGTCGTTCGAGATCGTCGCAGAGATCTGCATCGACACCACCGAACTCGGCCAGCACATGCCAGCCGGTGAATTCCGCCGTCATGGGCAAACTCACTCTCGCTCAGCGCCCGAGACATGAACGGTCAAGGGCGGAAAACCATTGAAGGACACCGACGAATAGCTCGCGGTGTAGGCGCCGGTATCGAGGATCTGGATGCGATCACCGGCTTGCAACGAGGTCGGAAGAAGGACCTTCGTGCGTTGATACAGTACATCGTCGCCATCACAGGTCGGTCCGGCGACCACCGCTTCGTCCACGGGATCTCCGTCACGTTCGGTGACGAAGCGGTATGCGATGTACTCGTTCTCGGTCTCGGCCATTCCGTTGTAGCGGCCGATGTCGAGATACACCCAGCGCCGTCCGTCCGGCGCGCTGCGCACGCCGATGACCTCGGCGTGAATGGTGCCCGCCGAACCTACGAGCGCGCGGCCGGGCTCGACGACGAGTCCGGCGGTCTCGGGCAGGAATTCGGCGGCGGCGGCGGCGATGACGGCACCGATATCGTCGAGCGCGGGTGCTGCCTCGACGTACGAAATGGGCAGGCCGCCACCGATATTCACGGTGCGTACCGGAATATCTTTGTCCGCCAACGCTGTCACGATGCGGCCCGCCTGCTCGATACCGATGCGCCAGGCCCGTGGATCGGTCTGCTGGGAGCCGACGTGGAAATACGGACCACCGACGATCAGTCCGAGATCGCGGGCGCGTACCAGCAGGCGCAGCGCCTCGGTCGGGGAGCAGCCGAATTTGGTGCCGAAGGGCGTCGTCGACTGCGGCGCCGAGGACAGGAACCGGCACTCGACCTCCGAGCCCGGCGCGTGCTCGACGATGCGCAGCAGATCGTCCTCGGTGTCGAAGGCGTAGCGGCGCACGCCCGCGGCGTAGGCGGCCGCGATATGGGCGGCCTTCTTGATCGGGTTCCCGTAGCACATGCGGCCCGGGTCGACGCCCTCGCGCAGGCACAGCTCGATCTCACCGACACTGGCGACATCGAACTCCGCGCCGTGATGGTCGAGCAGACGGATGATTTCCGGCACCGGACTCGCCTTGACCGCGAAGCGAATTCGGGCTCCGGATACGGCGGCCCGGAGTGCGCGGTAGTTCTCACGCACCCGCTCCGGGTGGATGACCAGATAGGGCGATTCGGGCAGGTTTGAACTGGTCAATCTAAGGGAACTCTCCGTCGTTTGAGGGTCGGCCGCTGTTCGGGTACCGCGCGAGAGAGTATCAGCGCGATGCCCCCGGTAACCAACTCGTTGACGATACCCTGGTCATGATCACCCCGCGACTACCGTGACCTCGTCGAATACGACCTCGCCCGCGGCATCGGACTCGGCGAGATCGACCACTGCCGCCAGCGCCCAGCCGTGGTCCCCGGCAGGATCGTCGAGCACTTGACGCACCCGCCAGAAACCGGGGCGTTGTTCCACCTGGAACAGTTGTGGACCGCGGGCGTCCGGGCCGGTGCCGATGCTCGCGTACTCGTCGAAGTAGGGGGTCAGCTCGGCCGCCCAGTCCGGCCCGGTGCCCAGCTCGGCCAGGGTCTCCCAGCGGCGCAGCGCGGCGAGTTCGACGCGACGGAACATGGCATTGCGGACCATCACCTTGAACGCGCGTTCGTTGGCCGAGATCGGACGCACCGATTCCGCGCCGAAGGCGATCTGATCGGCATCGGTCTCCGCGCCCGGATTGGTGAGCTGTTCCCATTCGTCGAGCAGGCTCGAATCCACTTGGCGCACAAGCTCACCCAGCCATTCGGTCATATCGTCGAGATCCTCGGTGCGCGCGGCGTCCGGTACGGTGCGCCGCAGCGCGCGGTAGGCGTCGGCGAGATAGCGCAGCACCACCCCCTCGGAGCGGGCGAGTTCGTAATGCGAGATCAACTCGGCGAAGGTCATCGAACGTTCGATCATGTCGCGAACGACCGATTTGGGGGAGGGGGCGAATTCCGACATCCAGGGGTGGCCGGCGCGGTAAGTCTCGAATGCGGGTTCTATCAGCTCGGCCAGCGGTTTGGGCCAGGTGACCTCTTCCAGTAGCTCCATGCGTTCGTCGTATTCGATGCCGTCGGCCTTCATCTCGTTGATCGCTTGGCCGCGGGCCTTGTGCTGCTGGGCCATCAGCAGTTGGCGCGGATCCTCGAGTGTCGATTCGATGAGCGAGATGACGTCGAGGGTGTAGCCGGAGACGTCCTTGTCGAGCAGCTCGAGTGCGGCGAGGGCGAAGGGGGACAGGGGCTGGTCGAGGGCGAAATCGCGCTGTAGGTCGACGGTGAGTCTGGCGCGGCGCCCCTGTGCGTCCGGCTCCGGAAGTTGTTGCACCACACCGGCATCGCGCAGGGCACGGTAGAGGCGGATGGCGCGCAGGATATGGCGGCGTTGCGCGGGGCGGGGCTCGTGGTTGTCCTCGAGCAGGTGACGCATGGCATCGAAGCAATTGCCCGGCCGGGCGATCACGTTGAGCAGCATGGAGTTCGTCACGTTGAAGCGCGACACCATCGGTTCGGGGCTGGCGGCGACGAGCCGGTCGAAGGTCTCCTCGCTCCAGGAGACGAACCCTTCCGGCGGTTTGCGCCGCACCACCTTGCGCTGCTTCTTCGGATCGTCGCCCGCCTTGGCCAGCAGCCGGGTGTTCTCCACCTCGTGGTCGGGAGCCTGCACGACGACGGTGCCCATGGTGTCGTAGCCCGCCCGGCCCGCGCGGCCCGCGATCTGGTGGAATTCGCGGGCCTTGAGCCTGCGGGTGCGCACACCGTCGAATTTGGTGAGGCCGGTGAGCAGCACCGTGCGGATCGGCACGTTGATGCCGACGCCGAGGGTGTCGGTGCCGCACACCACCTTCAGCAGGCCGTCCTGGGCCAGGCGCTCCACCAGGCGGCGATATTTGGGCAGCATGCCCGCGTGATGTACGCCGATACCGTGGCGGATCAGCCGGGACAGGGTCTTGCCGAAGCCGGAGGAGAAGCGGAAATCGCCCAGTGCCGTTGCGATGGCGTCCTTTTCGGCGCGGGTGGCGAAGTTGACGCTGGTCAGTGCCTGGGCGCGTTCCAACGCGGCGGCCTGGGTAAAATGCACGACGTACACCGGTGACTGGTTGGTCGTGACGAGATCTTCGAGGGTTTCGGTGATCGGGGTGCGTGCGTAGGAAAAGCTCAGCGGGACAGGACGTTCGGTGCCCGCGACGATGGCGGTCGGATTACCCGTGCGGCGCTCCAGATCGGTGGCGAAGAAGTCTACCTCGCCGAGAGTGGCCGACATCAGCAGGAATTGAGCGCGTGGAAGTTCGAGCAGCGGCACCTGCCAGGCCCAGCCGCGGTCCGGATCGGCGTAGAAGTGGAATTCATCCATTACGACCTGGCCGACTTCGGCGGCCGCGCCCTCGCGTAGCGCCATATTCGCCAAGATCTCGGCGGTGGCGCAGATGATCGGCGCCTGCGGATTCACCGCCGCGTCACCGGTCACCATGCCGACCCGATCCGCGCCGAAGACATCGCACAGGGCGAAGAACTTCTCGCTGACCAGGGCTTTGATCGGTGCGGTGTAGTAGGTGCGCAGACCACGAGTCAGCGCGAACAGATGCGCGCCGACCGCGACCAGCGATTTACCGGACCCTGTAGGGGTGGCCAGGATGACATTGGATCCGGACGCCAATTCCAGCAGCGCCTCGTCCTGCGCCGGATACAGTGGGGTGCCCTGCTCGGCCGCCCACGCCCCGAAGGATTCGTAGAGCGCGTCGGCGTCGGTTCCCGGTATCTCGAGCAGTTCGGTCAGATCCACTCCGACTACCCTACGTGCAGCCGTTCACGCCCCCGTCAGGGTGATCGGGTCAGTTGGACTCTGCGTCCCCGTCGCCGTCGTAGCCGCCCTGTTCGGCCAGGAAGCGCTCGAATTCGGCGCCCAACTCATCGCCGCTCGGCAGCTCACCGTCGCCGACCAGCAAGCTCGATTGGCGTTCCTGGGCGGTGACGAAGCTGTCGTACTGGCGCTCGAGCGCGTGCACCACCGTCTCGACCTCGGAATTTCCCGAGATGTGCTCGTTGACCTGTTCACGCACCCGTGCGGCGGCCTCACCGAGCGCGGCGAGCGGGAATTCCAGGCCCGCGTTGTTGGCGACGTGCTCGAGCAGGGTCTGCGCGGCCTCCGGGTAGGCGGTCTGCGCGAGGTAGTGCGGCACATGTACGGAGAAGCCGACCGATTCGTGTCCGTGCTGGGCCATCCGGTACTCCAGCAGCGAGGACGCGCTGCCTGGCACCTGTAGTTCGCCGGGCCAGCGCTGGTGGTCAGCGATGAGGTCGCGGTCGGAGGAGTGCGCGGTAATGCCGAGCGGGCGGGTATGCGGTATCGCCATCGGAATGGCACTCAGTCCGATACTGCGTCGCACACCGAGCTGTTCGGCGAGCAGACGCACCGCGGTGCTGAATTTCTCCCAGCGCAGATCCGGTTCCAGGCCGGACAACAGCAGGAACGGGGTGCCCGAGGTGTCGCGCAACGCCCAGAGATTCAGCTCGGGTTCGGCGTAATCAGAGAAGTGGTCGGTCTTGAACGTCATCAGCGGACGACGCGAGCGGTAGTCCAGCAACTCGTCGACATCGAACGAGGCGACCAGTTCGCTCTCGAGACTCTCGCGCAGGTGCGTCGTGGCCAGCCGCACCGCATGCCCGGCATCGGTGAAGCCCTCCAGTCCGTGTACCAGGACCGGACCCAAGCCATCGTCGTTCGACAGCTGTGGAGCTGGGAACTCCAACTCGTACATTCGCGACTCGTGGTCCATCGCGTCTCCTTCCTGCGCGGTTCACCGATGCGAGCTTCCAGGTTCACAGGCCTTTGGGGCAATTCGCGGCGGTTAACCACTGTCCATTGTCCCCCATGGCCGCGACACACGTTGCCACGGGCGGCACCGACCCATAAGACAGGGCAACATCGGTGATGCCCCGCACATTCCCGGCCCGGGTCACCGCTGGCGATCACGGGCAGGTCACTCGAAGAATCGGCGTGGCTTCGCGGGCGGGCACGGGGACTTTGGCACAGTGGAGCGGTGACTGTGCCGAATTCGTCGCGCTGGGGGCCACGCGGATTCGGGGTATCGGGTTGGGTGCCCCTCACCGCGGGTGCGGTGCTGCTCGCGGGCTGCGCGTCGATAGTGACCGGACATCCGGTCGCCTCCGGACCGAGTACGGTGACCCAGCATGTGACGGCACAGCTTTCGACGCTGCTGCCCGATGCCACGCAGTTTCCGGTCGGATACGAGGCCGTGGTGCTGTCATCAGAAGCCGCAGCGCAGGCGGCTGGCGATCTGACCGGGGTCGGGCGCGGTTCGACAGTGCAGCCCGATGGATGTGTTCCGCCCGCTCAGCAATTCGGTCCGAATCAGACGGCCGTCACAGTGGGCACCGACAACCGGACACGCACCACGATGACGGTGGAGTTGACCAGGACCGGGCAGCCGCTGTCGGCCTTGCGGGAGCAGGTGAAGCGGTGTCAGCAGGTGTACGTGACCCGGGCGGGTGCGACGACGACGGTGACCACCGAACTGCAAACGGCGCCACCGATCGATGCTGACGACACCCTCGCGCTGCGCCGCACGGTGGCGCCGCAGGTGAGCGCGGCCGGGTTGACGCAGTCGATGCAGACGCTGACCGGGCAGGTCGCCGATGTGCGAATCACGGTGACGTACATGACATTCAGCGATAGGACGCCGGATACGGCAGCGTTGGACGAGCTGTTCACGACGGCGGTGGGGAAGGTCAAGAAGGGGTGAATGCCGCAGTGTCCGCCGATCGCCGGCTGGAGCTTGCGGCCGGACGGTAGCAGGTGGCACCGACATCGTCGCCGCAGTTTTCGTATTCGGTGCCCGTTTCGTGCACAGCCCAAATGTTATCCACAGGGCAAATCGATCCCCAGGTCAGCGTCCCGGGCGCAGCGGTGGATGCGCGCACCCTCGATGCATGACGACTTCCACGAACTCCGCTCCCGCCCTCGGCGATCCAGGTGATGGCGCATCGCCCCGTACTGGCTTTTGCACGAGCCCCGCCGTTCACCTCCGCAAATCCGTCCGCGCGGCAGGTGTCAGCGACTCGGGCCGACGCGATGTGGAGCACCCGCATGACGGCGCGGAAACAGGCGGCGCAGTGCGAATCGAAGGCGATGGTGTTGGGACGCACGCGTATCGAACGTGGCCCGCTGGCAAGGTCGCCGCCCGAATCGATGCGGTGTCCTTCTTCGACCCTGATATCGACGACGAGTCGTCGGAGTGCACACGGGGTTTCGCGATAGCGCCGCGCCCGGGGATCTGTGCGGAACCGCCGCCGGAATTCGGGGATCGGATTCCGGGGGATGCGCTGCATGTCGACGATCCTGGAGAATTGATAGTGGCGGTGCCCGCGATGGTCGGCTTCGTGCCGGAGCGATCGCTGGTGGTGGCCGTGCTGCGGGGCGCGGCCGATGCGGAGCAGAGTCCGATCATCGATGCGGTGGTGCGGTTCGATTTGGATCAGGAGGGTGGCGGTCGCCGCGGGCTCGCGGCGGCATATGCGGAGTGTGTTTCGCATATCTGTGCCGCCGAGGGAGCCACCGAGGTACTCGCGGTAATCGTCGATGACCGGGCGCGCGAACCGCGGCGTACCCGCCGAAACGGTGCCGCGAGTATGGGACCGTGGGGCACGCTCATAGCGGCGTTCGCGCGGCGGCTGGCGCGGGCCGAGGTGTACCTCGAAGGTGCCTGGGCGGTGCGCGCGATCGAGGCCGAGCAGCGGTGGTGGAGTCTGCTCGACGCGAATCATCATGGGACGCTGCCGGATCCGGCGACATCGATGGTGACCGTGGCGCATGTGCTCGACGGGCGGCCGATCCGTGGCACCCGTTCGGAGCTGACCGATCTGGTCGCACCGGATGCGGAACTGGCGCAACAGGTCGCGGTATATCTCGACAGCGCCCTCGCGCTCGCGCATGAGCGGTACGCGGCGGCGGTCCGGCGCGGTGATCCCGACGGATATCACCGGCAGGCACTCGAACATGTGGTGTGGCAGATCGCCAATATCGACTCCGGTGTGGCCATCACAGCCAAGGAATACGCGGAACTGGCCGCGGCACTGCGTGATCGGACGGTGCGTGACGCACTGTTCGGGCTGGCCGTCGGAGACCACGCCGCCCCCGCGGAAACGCTGTGGGTGACACTGACACATGCACTGTCGGGCAGCGACCGTGCCGATGCCGCAACACTGCTCGGCTACAGCGCCTACATCCGTGGCGACGGGCCGTTCGCCGGCATCGCACTACAGGCGGCCTTGGCGGCCGATCCCGCCCATTCCATGGCGAGTCTGCTCGAGATCTCCCTGCACACGGGGATGCGTCCGGATACGCTGCGCCGGCTTGCCTACTGCGGGCTCGGCATTGCCGCGGACCTCGGCATCGACCTGGGGCCGGTCGTCCGGTGACCTTGCTCGCGTTCTCGGGCGGTCAGCGGTGAGCCAGCGAGTCACATGGTGGTTTGTGGCAAGGGCAGCACCACCGTGTGACTGCGCTTGATGCGGGAACCTGCCTATTTGGCGCTGTGTGCCAGCGGACCGAGGTCGCGGAGGAACTCCCAAGCGTCGGCGACGATTTCGTCGAGGTTGTTGTGCTTGGGCTGCCAGCCGAGGTCGGTGATGGCACGGTCGCTGGACGCGATCAGGGTGGCCGGGTCGCCGGCGCGGCGCGGCGCGTCCTCGGCCGCGATGGGCAGGCCCGTGACGCGCTCACAGGCGGAAATCACCTCGCGGACCGAGAAACCGGCGCCGCTGCCGAGATTGAGGATGCGATGTGTGCCGGATTCCGCGGAGTCGAGGGCCAGCAGATGGGCGTCGGCGAGGTCGCGGATGTGGATGTAATCACGGACCGCGGTGCCGTCGGGTGTTGGCCAGTCGGTGCCGAAGACCGAAATCGCCTTGCGATGACCAAGGGCGACTTGGAGCACGAGAGGGATGAGATGGGTTTCCACCACCCGGTTTTCGCCGAGGCCGCCGTAGGCGCCCGCGACATTGAAGTAACGCAGGCTGGTCGCGGCCAAGCCGTGTGCAATCGAGTAAGAGGTGATGGCGTGGTCGATGGCCAGCTTGGAGGCGCCGTAGGGGTTGGTTGGTCGGGTCGGTGCGTCCTCGGTGATCGGCACCCGTTCGGGTTCGCCGTACACGGCCGCGGTCGAGGAGAACACCAGCCGCGGTGTTTCCGTGCGGCGCATCGCCTCCAGCAGTTCGATCGTCTTCACCACATTGCCGTGCCAGTACTTCTCCGGCTGCTGCACCGACTCGCCGACCAGCGACTGCGCCGCGAAATGCAGGACACCATCGAAGGATTCGGCCTCCAGCAGTGTCGGTGCTGCGACCGCGATATCACCCTCGACGAACCGCGCCTCGATCGGCACGCCCTCGGCGTTGCCAGTCGACAGATCATCGACCACCACGACCTCGTGCCCCGATTCGAGCAGAACCTGCGCGCAGACACCACCGACGTAGCCTGCGCCACCCGTGACCAGAAGTTTCACGCCTCAGACCAGCTTCACCTGGACGGCGTGGGCCATTTCATCCGAGAGCCCGAAACCTTCGTGGCCGGGCACGGTGATGACCGCCGAACCGGGCTTGGTCTCGACCGTCACGCGGGCGTCGGGCACCACGCCCGCCTCCCGCAACTGGCCGATGACCTCGGGATCGGTCTGGATGTGCTCGGCGAGGCGACGTACCACGACCGCGTGCACCTGGCCGTGCGGCAGATCCGACAGCCGCACGAGGGTCTCGTCGGCGGCGTTCGGCGGGGCGATGCCGAGCTCGTCCAAGCCCGGAATCGGGTTGCCGTAGGGAGAGGTGGTCGGGTGATTGAGCACCTCGACCAGCCGCCGCTCGACATCCTCGCTCATGACGTGTTCCCAGCGGCACGCCTCGGCGTGCACGTTCTGCCAGTCGAGTCCGATGATGTCCACGAGCAGCCGCTCGGCGAGGCGATGCTTGCGCATGACCGCGACCGCCATGCTGCGGCCCTTCTCGGTGAGTTCGAGATGGCGATCACCGGCGACCAGCAGCAGACCATCGCGTTCCATCCGCGCGACGGTCTGGCTGACCGTCGGTCCGCTCTGCTCGAGGCGTTCGGCGATGCGCGCACGCAGGGGCACCACGCCCTCTTCCTCGAGGTCGTAGATGGTACGGAGGTACATCTCCGTGGTGTCGACCAGATCCTTCACCTGTTACCCCTTCGTCGGCACGAATTCTACCCACGCACGCCGACACCCCCGCGTGCCGCTTGGTTTCGCGCTACACCCGTGACCGCGCTGTGGGAATTCTGTCGGCGCACGGCCCGTCACCGTGTTGGCTCTTGCTTGTATTTCTACTGCATACGAACGCCCAACGGGGCAGTTACCTTCCCGCGTAGCGTTGCGAGCATGGACACTGCACCGCACGGCGAACAGTCCGCGCCGATCGACGAAGGTGATCGTGAGGCGCGATCCGGGACCGTTGTCTGGACCGACCGCTTTCTCGACTACGCATGGACGCCGGAGCACCCCATGAACCCGGTGCGCCTGAAGTTCACCATGGCCCTGGCGGAAAGTCTCGGAATACTCGACGGTGTCGAGCGATTGGTGCCCGAGCAGGCCGAAGTATCCGATTTGCTGCGTGTCCACACCGCCGACTACATCGAGGCCGTCGCACATGCCACACCGCCCGCGGGTGCGCCGCTCGCGCCGCCGTACGGTCTCGGCTCACCGGATAATCCGGTATTCCCGCGGATGCATCAGGCAGCCTCGGTGATCGTCGGCGGCACGTTGGCCGCCGCGCGCGAGATCGCCCATGGTCGGACCCGGCGCGCGGTGAGCATCGGCGGCGGCATGCATCACGCGATGCCGGATTCGGCGGCCGGATTCTGCGTCTACAACGATGCGGCCGTGGCCATCTCCTGGCTGCTGGACAACGGATTCGATCGGATCGCCTACATCGATATCGATGTGCATCACGGCGACGGTGTGCAGCGCGCCTTCTACGGCGACCCCCGGGTGCTGACGATCTCGATTCATCAGCACCCGGCCACCCTGTGGCCCAATACCGGCTGGCCGGAGGAGATCGGTCACGGCGCCGCCGAGGGCACCGCGATCAATCTGGCGGTCCTGCCCAGCACCCGAGATCCCCAGTGGCTGCGCGGCTTTCACGCGATCGTGCCCGGCGCGCTGGCGGCCTTCCGGCCGCAGATCGTGGTCAGCCAATGCGGTGTCGACACCCATCGTGAGGACCCGTTGGCCGATATGGAACTGACCGTCGACGGTCAACGCGCCGCCTTCATCGCCATGCGCGATCTGGCTGACGAATACGCCGAGGGCCGTTGGCTCGCTGTCGGTGGCGGTGGTTATGGCCTGGTACGCGTGGTGCCACGCGCCTGGACGCATCTATTGGCGACCGCGCTGGATCGCACCATCGCACCAGAAACCGCGGTGCCGCAGGACTGGATCGATATGATCCGCTCCGTGGCACCAACCGTCGACCCGCCGCGCACCATGGGTGATGGCGGTGACACCTCCTACCATCCGTGGGATGGTCCCGGCGGCACTGGGGAGACTGGGGACGCGCGCACCGACCGTGCGCAACGCGCTATCGATACGGCCGTATTGGCTACCCGCCGAGCCACCTTCGGGCTGCTCGGCCTGGATCCGGAGGACCCCCGTGACTGAGAACCCGCCCGTCTCGGACTCCCCGAGCACGCCCGTGGTGCCGCCACCGCCGCCGCAACACTGGTTCGCCGATGTTCTCGCCTCCGACGGCGGCGTGGTGCGACTGCGCCCGATCACGCCCGGCGATGCCGAGCGGCTGCAGGAGTTCCACACCGCACTGTCCGATCGTTCCCGGTATCTGCGCTACTTCGGTCCGTACCCACGCATTTCGCCCAAGGATCTGTACCGCTCCACCCACGTCGACCATCACGATCGGGTCGGATTGCTGCTCGTACTCGGTGAGGCGATCATCGCGGTCGGCCGCTATGAGCTGCTGACCGACCGCACCGGACCGCGCGCCGCCGAGGTCGCATTCGTGGTGGCCGACGAACATCAGGGACGCGGACTCGGGTCGATTCTCCTCGAACATCTGGCGGGTGCGGCCGCCGAGAACAAGATCGAGACATTCGTCGCGGAGGTGCTCGCCGAGAACACCGTGATGGTTACCGTATTCCGTGACGCGGGCTATCAGGTGGAGCGGGCCAGGGACGGGTCGGTGCTGCATCTGGAATTCGCCATCGATCCGACCGAAGCGCTGCTCTCGGTGCGGGATTCGCGTGAGCGCGCCTCGGAGGCGCGCAGTGTCGGCAATCTGCTCGCCCCGCGGTCGGTCGCGGTGATCGGTGCCACTATGGGCCCGGCCCGGGTCGGCGGAGTGATCTTGGCCAACCTGCTGTCCGGGGTCTTCCAGGGGCCGGTATTCCCGGTCAATCCGAACCGGCGATCGGTTCGCGGGGTGCGGGCCTACCCGACCGTGCGCGATATTCCCGATGAGGTGGATCTCGCGGTGGTTGCCGTGCCGCCGGAGGCGATCGGCTCGGTTCTCGACGACTGTATGGCCAAGGGCGTCAAGGGATTGGTCGTGCTGACCGCGGGCTTCGGGGAGACCGGCGCGGGCGGTGTCGTAGCCGAACACGATCTGGTCGCCGCGGCCCGCGGACACGGGATGCGAGTGGTCGGACCGAGTGCGCTCGGTATCGCCAATACCGATGCCGCGGTTTCCCTGAATGCCACGCTCGCCTCGGTACTGCCCGGGCGCGGACGCATCGGATTCTTCTGCCAGTCCGGGCCGTTGGGTGCGGCCATCCTCGGCGAGGCCGCCGCGCGCAACCTCGGTTTGTCGACCTTCGTCTCGGCGGGCAATCGCGCGGATGTGTCCGGCAATGACCTGCTGCAATACTGGGACACCGATTCCGCCACCGATGTAATCCTGCTGTATTTGGAGAGCTTCGGTAACCCGCGCAAATTCTCCCGTATCGCGCGTAGGGTCGCGCGGAGTAAACCGATCGTCGCAGTGAGCAGTGGGCGATTGGCCGCGCGGGCTCAGCCGGCCGGCGATATGGACCGATCCATCGTGCGGGACCTGTTCACGCAGTCGGGAATCGTTCAGGTCGACTCGATTTCGGAGCTGTTCGACTGTGCGGCGCTGCTGGGCTATCAGCCACTGCCCGCGGGTCCGCGGGTCGCCGTGATAGGCAATAGCGCGGCATTGAACTGGCTGGCCGTCGATGCTGCGCGCGGGGAGGGGCTCGAGGTCCGGCGGCCCGCCACGGTGCCGCACGACGGCGTTCGGCGCCCACGCCCGACCGAGCGTGTGGTGGACGAGGATTCGATCGGCGATCCGGTGAGCCTGGGGCCGGACGCGACCCCGGGTGCGTATCTGGACGCGGTGGTCGCCGCGCTGCGGTCGGATGAGATCGATGCGGTGATCGTGGTTTTCGCGCCACCGGTGCCACTGCCGATGGCCGGATTCGCCGAATCCATTCGCGAGGCCGCGGCGGCCGTGCCCGATGCGGGTAAACCCGTTCTCACTACTTTCGTTGCCGAGCAAGGGATTCCGAACCTATTAGCGGTGCGCGGTCCGAGCGGTACGGCGGCGCGTGGCTCTATACCGTCCTATCCGGATCCGGAGCGCGCCGCACGGGCGCTGGCCAGGGCACACCGGTACGCGCAGTGGCGCACGAAACCGGTGTCGACGGTGGTCCGTCCGGCGGGTATCGATGCGGACCGGGCCAAGCGGCTCGTCGCCGGATGGATGCGCGACTCCGATGGGCGTTGGCTCACCGATCTGGAAGCCGTGGATCTGTTGGAGTGCTACGGAATTCACGTTGTCGAATTCCGTGAGGTGCGCAGCGCCGATGAGGCGGCAGCGGCGGCCGAGGAACTCGGCTATCCAGTGGCGGCCAAGGCGACCGGCGAAATGTGGCGGCGCCGACCGGATCTCAGCGGCGTCCGACTGGACCTGTGGCGCCCGGAGGCCGTTCGCCAGGCCTATTCGCATCTGGTGGAACTCTGCGGTGACCCCGCCGTGCACATCCAGAGGATGGCCACCCCTGGTGTCGGCTGTGTGCTGCGGGTGCAGGACGACCCGTCCTTCGGTTCGGTCATCGAATTCGGTCTCTCCGGCATGATCATCGAACTCCTCGGCGACCGCGCCTACCGCGCGCTCCCACTCACCGCCGACGAAGCAACCGCCCTCATCGATGCCCCGCGCGCCGCACCACTCCTCTCCGGCACCCGCGCTAGCCCGCGCGTCGACAAACCCGCCCTGGTCGAACTCGCCCAACGCGTCTCGGCCCTCTTCGACGACCTCCCCGAAATGCGCGAACTATCCTTCGATCCCATACTCGCCTCCGCCAATGCCGCCGCAATCCTCTACGCCCGAGCCCGCTTCGGCCCCCAACCCAGCCGCTTCGACACCGGCCCCCGCCGTCTCGGCTGAGTCCCCCACCTCCGCGTGTCGCCCGCTCAACGCAGCAATCTGCAGCACACATACGCGTCGGAGTCCCACGCCGCCTGATGCAAATCGCTGCCGGGTAGCGGATGGACTGGCTGTGACGGCGACCGGTGCATTCGGCCGCGCCCGGGAGTGTCGGCGCCTGTCGACCGGATCGCGGAGCTGGGCGAGCTGCGCTGGTCGGTCAGCACGGCGGCGATTGGCTGCACTGGTAGGCGTTGTGGTCTCGCATTGGCTGGTGCGAATCGCTGCCGAGTACAGATGGACCGGGCGGAGTATCCCGCGCGGCCTTCCTGGACTTCCGCAACAACAGCGTCATGCGTCAACCTCGACTACACACCGACTTTCACCCCGATCCTGCTGCGCAAGGATTTCGACCTCGGCCTCGGCGTGGCCCACCGACTCGACGTGCCGAGCCGCTCGCGGCGACCATCGCACAACTCGTCCAGGCCAGCATCGGCAGCGGTCGAGTGCAGGAGAATTTCGCGTTCCTGCGGAGAACTCCGCACGCGAACTGAAACTGGAGAACGTCACGGTCGACGACGGACTTGGGGGTCGAGGAGGTTCGCCGACCGGCTCGCGCGAAACCCGGAGGGGGCGGGACGCGCGGTCACCGGTCGGCGTTTCGAGGTGACCCGGACCGGGTCGCCAAGCCGAACACCGGACCCGCCTCGGAATAGTCCGGCGTCATGGGCACGTGCCGGGATCACCGGCACGAGTTGCGGGAATCAGCTGGCGTAGGCGCGCAGGCGGTCGGCCCGTTCACCCTTGCGCAGCTTCGACATGACCTCACGCTCTATCTGACGAACACGCTCGCGAGAGAGTCCGAAGAGCTTGCCGATCTGATCGAGGGTGCGCGGCTGGCCATCGTCCAGGCCGAAGCGCAGGCGGATAACCTGCTGCTCCCGCTCGTCCAGGGTGGCGAGCACACTGCGCACATCGTGATGCAACAGTCCGGCGATTACCGCGGACTCGGCCGAGGTGGCCTCGGAGTCCTCGATGAAATCGCCTAGCGGGGCTTCTTCGTCATTGCCGACCGGCATGTCCAGGCTTACCGGGTCGCGGCTGTGGTCCAGCAGATCGGAGATCTTGTCGACCGGAATACCGGACTCGTTGGCCAGTTCCGCGTCGGTGGCCTCGCGACCGAGTTGCTGATGCAGTTCGCGCTTGATCCTGGCCAGCTTGTTGACCTGCTCGACCAGATGCACGGGGAGGCGGATGGTGCGGCTCTGATCGGCCATACCGCGGGTGATGGCCTGCCGAATCCACCAGGTGGCATAGGTGGAGAACTTGAAGCCCTTGGCGTAGTCGAACTTCTCCATTGCCCTGATCAGGCCGAGGTTGCCCTCCTGGATCAGGTCCAGCAGCGGCATACCGCGGCCGGTGTAGCGCTTGGCGAGGGAGACCACGAGCCGGAGGTTGGCTTCGAGCAGATGCGAGCGTGCGGCCTGACCTTCGCGAACGACGATGGCCAGATCGTGCTTGCGGGTGGCCGTCAGTCGCTTGCCGGTCTCCAGCAGATGCTGCGCATAGAGGCCCGCCTCGATGCGCTTGGCCAGCTCGACCTCGTCGGCTGCCGTGAGCAATGCGGTACGGCCGATCCCGTTCAGGTACACACGTACCAGGTCGGCTGCAGGGCTCTGGGCGTCGAGGTCCGAATCGCTGGTGCGCACACGAGTCGTGGCGGGGCTTGTCATGACTTGCCTCCTGTCGGTGGTGTCTCACTCCGAACAACGGACCCGACAGGTAGAAAGTTCCCCGCTACTGCTTCGATAAACCGCTCTGAACTGCGGTTTCCGTCACTCGCGTCTGAGAAGTTCCTGAGAACCCCCACTGTCGGAACAGCCCGTGCGTACGGCGTCCGGCGGGTTGCGAGCGCTTGCCACCGCGTTACACGGGCCGCACCAAACCGTGACGAACCAATCCGGTCACCACGGATAATGCGTCGGCCGCGAACTCCTCGGTGACCTCGCCCGATCCGTCGGCGAGTGCGAGCAGTTCCAACAGCTCTTGTAACGGCAAACCGTCGGCGCGCATTCCTGCGACGAGGGCGACGGTGGATTCGTCCACTTCATGTTGCCAGCGCGGACCGTCGCCACGGTGCAGCCGCGCGACCTGCTGCTCCCAACCGAATTCGCTGTGCAGGTAGACCCGTTCCAGTGCGGTCGCTGGATCGACTACGAAACGTGTTGACCAGGCGAGACTTTCATCGGCGGTGGCGTGGCGCAACCAGTCCGAGCGCGCGAAATACTCGGTGGCCTCGGCGCCGAGCGGATCGTCGAAGCCGTGCGTCAGGTCCTCGGCGAGCAGTTCGGTCGGGCCGTCGATGGCACGCAGATAGACAAAGCCGAAACCGATCCCCTCGACATCCGCGGCGGTGAAGGCGTCGAGCCACTGTTCGGCACGGGCCTGTGCGGCCGGATCGCGCGGATCCAAACCGGCGTCACGTAGCCATGTTCCGACGTACAGGGCTGGATCGGCGATATCGCGTTGGACCACCCAGGCATCGACACCGTGCGCGGGTAGCCAGGACGAGACGCGTTGGCGCCAGTCCTCGCCGTCCACGTGCACCCATGCGGCCAGCATCGCGGCGGTGCCACCGGGCGCGAGCAGGGCCGGGGCCTGCGATATCACCAATTCGCTTGCGCCGTCGAGGGCCAGGCCGGAGTCGCGGTAGGTGTGTTCGATGCGGGCGGGCCCGACGACGAACGGCGGATTGGCGACCACCTGGTCGAAGCGGCGACCGGCCACCGGCTCGAACCATGAACCGGCCAGGAGTTCGATATCGAGTCCGTTGAGTGCGGCTGTCGCCTCGGCCAGCCACAAGGCGCGCGGGTTCACGTCGGTCGCGGTCACCCGGTCCGCGTAGGCGGCGGCGTGGACGGCCTGGACGCCGCAGCCGGTGCCGAGGTCAAGAGCCGATCCGACGCGGCGGGTAGGGGTGGCACGCAGCAGCGAGAGGGAGGCGTGGCCGACGCCGAGCACATGATCCTCGGTCAGGGTGCGCCGGAGCATGGAATCGTCGAGGTCGGACAGGATCCAGCGGGTGCCTTCGCCTGCGTCGAGCGGGCGCAGGTCGAGGGCCGCGCGCACGCAGTCACCGTCGCGGGCGAGCAGCCCCGCCGCCACCGCGCGGTCGATATCCACCGGTGCCAGTGCCGCCGCGACCTCGCGTTCGGGCAGTGCGTCACCGAGCAGAAACAGGCGGATCAGGGTGCCGAGCGCGCCCGCCTGGCGAGCCGCCCGGCGCACCGGTACCGGTTCGGAGCGGCCCAGCGCGGCGTGCGCGTCGGCGCCGAGCACTTCCAGCAGCGTATTGGCGTCATAACCGACGCGGGTCAGCGCGGACCGCAAATCGGGGCATAACGCGGTGAGCAGCGATCCGGTGGTCGTCTGGTTGGTGGGCACACCGGTACTCTGCCACCGCGACACGCCAGCAACCGAAACGTGGTCGTCGTGTCACACCGACAGTGCGCGCGCGATCCTCAGACGCCGTTCGGATCGCGGCCGGTGATGCAGTAGGGCGCATCGGCCGGATCGGACATGACGATCCAGTGTTCATGACGCTCGACCAGGGTCGCACCGAGGGACTGGTGCCAAGCGGCGGTGGCGTCGATATCGGCCGAGGCGAGGTCGATGTGGGCGCTGGCGGGGCGGTCCGCACCGAGGCGCTGCAGCAGCAGCTGTACGGGCATCGGCTCTTTCGCGCGCAGCCGGGCGAATTCGGGCAGGCGCCCCTGTGTCAGGTCCCAGTTGGTGAGGGTGGTCCAGAAGCGGGTTTCGGCGGCGTGGTCGGTCGGGCCGATATCGAGGCAGACCTGGTCGAGTCGGGTGAGGATGCCGTCCGGAGCGCGCACGGCTGGGGCGGGAGTGCCCTTCGCCCGGCCGCAGGGGGTGAAGCAGAAGATCTGACCACCCGGTGAGCGCAGCACGGCGTAGCTCTTGTGATTGGCGACCAGTTCGGCGTCCAGGTCGAGTGCGATACGGACCGCGGCGGTGACGTCGTCGACGTCGATATCGAGGTGGACCCGGCCGAGTCCGGTCACCGCCTGCATCTTGACGCCCGCATCGGCGAAGAGTGCGGGATCCGGTAGAAGCGTGAGGAATTCGTCGTTCTCACCGCGTCGCGGCGAGAGCTGGGTTTCGGTGATCGTCGACCAGAATGTCGCGCATTCGTCGAAACGTTGCGTCGGGCGGTCGATGAAGGCCCAGACCCACCGAATCATGCTTTCTCCTGTTTTCTGGGAAGTTCCCACGCCGCCTCCGGTGTGCGGTTGTGCATCTTCTGGCGATTCGGCGGCGCCCGCGCCCGGTTGGTGCGGATGTGTCACACATCACTGATGCTGAGGGAGTTCCCGTCTTTCACCCCCACCACACAGTAGGTGTCGACCCGCGATGGTGTCGAGCCGGTTTCGGATCGGCCGTAACTGGCACGATCTTGGCGGTTTATGGCATTCCGGCCACTCGTTCGATGGGCGAAATTCCGGCACGCTCAGCGGGTGACTGAACTGCAGACGCCTCCGGTACCTGTCGATTCCGTGCCGAGGCGGCTGCATCCCGCCTGGATCGTCGCCGGTGTGGGTTTCATCGCGCTATTGGGCGCGGCGGCGTTCCGGTCGGTGCCGAGTGTGCTACTGGATCCGCTGCACGAGGAGTTCGGCTGGTCGCATGGCACCATCGGGGCCGCGGTCTCACTGAATCTGCTGTTGTATGGGCTGATTTCGCCGTTCGCGGCGGCGCTGATGGACCGATTCGGTATCCGCCGGGTAGTGGCGTCCGCACTGGTGCTCGTCGCGACCGGTAGCGGGCTCACCGTATTTATGACCCAGCCTTGGCATTTGGTAGCGACCTGGGGGCTCTTGGTCGGGGTCGGCGTCGGATCGATGTCCATGCCGTTCGTGGCGACGATCACCGGTCGCTGGTTCGTGCGTCAGCGTGGACTGGTGACCGGCGTGCTCACCGCGGCGGGCGCGACCGGGCAGCTGATCTTCCTTCCGCTGGTGTCCGCGGTGGCACACGCGCACGGTTGGCGGGTGCCCTCGCTGATCGTCGCGGGTGTCGCGCTGGCGGTGGTGCCGCTGGTCCTGCTGTTCATCCGCGACTTTCCCAGTGACGCGGGCGTTTCCGCGTACGGTGCCGAACCGGGCAGCACGGTTGGGCTGCGCGTGCGGGCGAGCGGCGGTGCGACCCGGGCGCTGACGGTCCTGGCCACGATCGCGCGCAGTCCCGGATTCTGGCTGCTCGCAGGCGGATTCGCGATCTGCGGCGCATCGACGAACGGCCTGGTCGGCACCCACTTCGTCAGCGCCGCGCACGACCACGGCATGCCGCCGACCACCGCCGCTGGCCTGCTGGCATTGGTCGGTGTCTTCGACGTGGCGGGCACCATCTTCTCCGGCTGGCTCACCGACCGGGTCGACCCCCGCTACCTGCTGGTCGGCTACTACACCCTGCGCGGGCTGTCGCTACTGATCCTGCCGTCACTGTTCGCGCCGGACACGCAGCCGAGCATGTGGGTCTTCATCATCTTCTACGGGCTGGACTGGATCGCCACCGTCCCGCCGACGGTCACGCTCTGCCGCGAACTCTTCGGCGCGGACGGCCCAGTCGCTTTCGGTTGGGTCTTCGCCTCGCACCAGATCGGCTCCGCCATAGCCGCCACCGGGGCCGGCATCATCCGCGATGTCCAAGGCTCCTACAACCTCGCTTGGTACATCGCCGGAGCCCTCTGCGCCGCAGCAGCCTTGATGTCCTCCGGCATCCGCCGCCACCCCTGAAGCCAGCGCCGAGAATGCGCTCGTGGTGTTCCCCGTGGACTACATCACCATCCAACTCGACATCCGACCCCGCAAACGCCATCAATACCGCACCCTCGCCCACGTCCTGGACCAGCTACTGTCCAACCCGGACAACCCTGTTCCATTCACCCTTGAACCCAAGACGACGTGTTGCATGGTGGTCATGTGTGCAGCGTCAATGCGGCGTGTCGGCACCGGCATAGTGACTTCGGCACCGTTTCGTTGCCGGACCTGGACCTGGATGCAGGGACCGCGTCAGGAGTCGATGGCGCGGTGGGGGCGCGATTCGATCGCGGTGCGCGGGTGGTCCCAGCGGCTGGGTTC
This sequence comes from Nocardia sp. NPDC051990, assembly GCF_040680755.1. Lineage (NCBI taxonomy): Bacteria > Bacillati > Actinomycetota > Actinomycetes > Mycobacteriales > Nocardiaceae > Nocardia > Nocardia sp. NPDC051990. The sequence goes on from NZ_JBFAXH010000002.1 coordinate 218,581, forward strand.
TTCCTTGCTGCGCGGCGGGCGGTCGTTGGCGATGAGGACGGCAATCCAGGGAAGTGGAATCGAGGCGGCGATGATCAGGATCGAGAGCAGGGCGTTGCTGAAAACGCTGTAGGCGACCGCGGCGAGGATCAGGCAGGGAATGCGGAACGCCATGATGGTGGTGTAGCGGCGGACCCTGGCTCGGTGCTGATCCTCCAGCGACGGCGCGGCCTCGGTGATCAGCACCGGGTGCTTCTTGTCATTGCCGGGGAAGTAGCCGGTGGACTTGCGGGGCGGCGTCGGCATCGTCACGTCCTGGCGATCATCACTGCCGATGTCGTCGGCGTCGGGGGTATCGCCGTACTGCTGCATACTCTGAGTCTCCCACTGTCGAGGGCGCACCGCACATGGCCTGGTCAGCGGACGAACATCGACCGTCATCAGTCGAGTTCGCACGGATGCGGCATCATGGATTCCGTGAGTACCGACACCCTGGTTCGCCCGGATACGACCACCGACGAGACAACGGGCGACGACATCCCGAAGTTCTTCCACTACGTGAAGAAAGACAAGATCGCCGAAAGTGCCGTCATGGGCACTCACGTGGTCGCCCTCTGCGGTGAGGTCTTCCCGGTGACACGCTCGCCGAAGCCCGGTTCGCCGGTCTGCCCGGAGTGCAAGAAGGTCTACGACGGCTTGCGCAAGGGCTGAGACCGCGTCCGCGATGCCGCACCGTCGGGTGCGCTGAGCTGTGCTCGGGCGGCATCGTCGGCGATGCCGTCTGCCCGCTCGATCGGCCCCTGAGCCTCCGATGGATTCGGGGGCTGGACTGTGCCCGGATCATCTCGGTTGGTGTCGGGGTCGTCCCCGCCCAACTGATTGGACAACCATGCCTTCACCTGGTCGATGCGGGTGCTGCGGGCGGGCCAGAATTCCTGCACCGTGGCATTGAATTCCGCGCCGAGGATGATCGCAAAACCCAGGAAGTACGTGAACAGCAGGAATGCGATCGGTGTCGCGAGCGCGCCATAGCTGACGCCGGTCTTGCTGACCCAGGCCAGATAGCGGCGCAGCGCCTCGCTGGCGGCCATGAAGAACACGCCCGCGACGAGCGCCCCGCCGAACAGGCGATGCCACGGCAGCGATTTGTGCAGCGCCAGCTTGTACAACGTGGTGAGCCCGATGATCAACAGCAGGCCGACGCCCGGGTAATAGAACGAGTCGATCAACTGCAGCCCAGGTTCCTGCCACGAATCCGGCAGCACCCGTCCGATCAAGGTCGGCCCCAGCGCGATCACCGGCAAGAGGAACACCGCGACCACCAGGAACAGCACATACAACAGTAGGGCGAAGATGCGCTGCCAAACCGGATGCCGGGCATCCCGCTGACCGTGCGCCTCGACGATCGAATCCACGAACGTCGACATCGCCGAGGATCCGGCCCACAGCGACATGACGAAACCCACCGAGACGAAGGCCGCGCGTCCGCGACCGAGCACATCCTTGACGGTCGGTTCGATCAGATCGCTCACCACACTGGGGCTGAACAGGTCGCGGCTGAACGCGATGATCTTCTGCTCCACGATCTCCACGGTGTCGGGTCCGAACCATTCCCCCACGTAACCGAGGCTGCCGAGCACCCCGAGCAGTAGCGGTGCCAGCGACATCGTCTGCCAGAACGCCGCGGCCGCGGATTTGGTGAAAATCGAATCGTTCCATGACCTCACCACCACCCGCATGACAAGTTTGCCGCCCTGTCGCGTGGCATACGCGACCCGCGTCGCGGCGTTGCGAGCATAGGTCGCCGCGGTGGGTTCCGCGCCGCCTCCGCCGCTGCGGATCGGCTGGTCGCCGGTCCCCGAGGTGTTGCGCGGTGGGGCACTTTCTTCGGGCATGATGCCTAAAGCATCGCGCATCCGAGCATTTTGTTCTGGTTTGCCATCGCATCGTGTCGATGGGGAGCAGATGAACACGGCGTGGCGCATGGTTCGGCATGTGATGCCCGTCGCCCATGCCGCGTCGGTTTGGCGACACGCCATGGGGGACGGCTAGGGTCGTCTTCGTGACTGGGTCGGGTGGCACCGCTGTGGCGGGAGAAGCGGGAACACCGGGCGATTCGCAAACATCGAGCGCCGTGGGGTCCACAGGTGGTTCGCTACGTGCCTGGCAGCGCCGGGCCCTGATGAAGTACTTGTCCACCAAGCCGAGGGACTTCCTTGCGGTGGCGACGCCGGGCGCGGGTAAGACGACCTTCGCGCTGCGGGTCGCGGCCGAGCTGCTGGCCGACCGCACCGTCGACCAGGTCACCGTCGTCGCCCCGACCGAACACCTCAAACATCAGTGGGCCCAATCCGCGGCCCGCGTGGGCATTCAGCTGGATTCGCGCTTCTCCAACGCGACCGGTGCGACCTCCGGTGACTATCACGGCGTCGTGGTCACCTACGCACAGATCGCCTCGCATCCCGCCCGGCACCGCGTCCGCACGGAAAGACGCAGAACGCTGGTGATTCTCGACGAGATCCACCATGCGGGCGATGCGAAGTCCTGGGGTGAGGCGACCGCCGAGGCATTCGGTGACGCCACCCGGCGGCTCGCGCTGACCGGAACACCGTTCCGCAGCGACGACAGCCAGATCCCGTTCGTCACCTACGAACCCGATGAGGCCGGCTTTCCGCGCTCGCGCGCCGACCACACCTACGGCTACGCGGACGCATTGGCCGACGGCGTGGTCCGGCCCGTCGTCTTCCTCGCGTATTCCGGTGAGGCGCACTGGCGCGACAGTGCGGGGGAGGAGTATTCGGCTCGCCTCGGTGAGCCGCTCAGTGCCGAACACACCGCCCGTGCGTGGCGGACCGCACTGGATCCGGCCGGCGACTGGATGTCCAAGGTGCTGGTCGCCGCGGATACCCGGTTGCGCCAGTTGCGTGCGACCGGTATGCCCGATGCCGGTGGTCTGGTGATCGCCACCGACCAGGAGCGGGCCCGCGATTACGCCGAGCTGCTGGAACACATCACGGGTGAGCGGCCCGCGGTGGTGCTGTCGGATGATCCGTCCTCCTCGGACCGGATCGCCGAATTCGGCAAGAACACCCAGCCGTGGATGGTCGCGGTGCGGATGGTGTCCGAGGGCGTCGACGTGCCGCGCCTCGCGGTCGGCGTCTACGCGACCAGCGCCTCGACACCGCTGTACTTCGCCCAGGCCATCGGGCGGTTCGTGCGCGCGCGCAAGCCCGGCGAGACCGCCAGCGTATTCCTGCCGTCGGTGCCGGTGCTGCTCGATCTGGCCGCGCAGCTCGAGCTGCAGCGCGATCACGTCATCGGCAAACCGCACCGGGAGCAGAACGGCCTCGAAGACGAGCTGCTGATCGAGGCGAACAAGCAGCAGGACGAGCCGGGCGAGGACGAGAAGCCCTTCGTCGCGCTCGCCGCCGACGCCGAACTCGACCAGGTCATCTACGATGGATCCTCCTTCGGCACAGCCACTTTCGCAGGCAGCGCCGAGGAGGCGGACTATCTCGGGATTCCGGGACTGTTGGACGCGGAGCAGATGCGAGCACTGCTGCGGGAACGCCAGTCGAGGCAGCTGGCCGAACGCGGTGCTGCCGCGATCCCCGATCCCGGTCCGCAAGTCGCCTCGGCCGCCGAGCGGGTCGCGACCGCGGATAAGCTCGGTGAGCTGCGTCGCGAGCTGAACAGCCTGGTCGCCATGCACCACCATCGCACCGGCAAGCCGCACGGTGTGATCCACGGTGAGTTGCGCCGCGAATGCGGTGGTCCGCCAACGGCATTGGCTACCGCCGACCAACTCGGTGAGCGCATCGCTGCCCTGCGTCGGAAGTAACCGCTGGGCCGGAAGTAACCCGCTGGCGATCAGCGTGCGCTGGCCGCTGCGGGCCACGCCGACAGGGCGCAGTCGATGGATCGGGTGAGTTCGGTGTGCGAAACGCCGTCGCGGGCTTGAATCGACAGGCCGTACAGGATGGTGGTGTAGAAGCTGGCGAGGGCGGCGGTATCGGTGTCCGCAGGCAGATCACCTTCCGCGACACCACGATCCAGGCGTTTGCGGATGTCTTCGGTTGTCTCGCGGCGCATTTCGACCAGGAAGTCGCGGATGGTTTCGCTGCGGGTAGTGTAGGTGGAGCCGGCCAGCACGACCATGCAGCCATGCGGTTTGTCCGCGTGGGTATAGGCAGCGGCGTTGTCGCGCAGCATCGCTTCGATGCTGGCGCGTGCGGTGGGTTCCTCGCGCAGGGCGCGGGCGGTGTAGCCGCCTTCGGTCTCGCCATACAGGCCAACCGCCGCGCGGAACAAATCCTCCTTGCCGCCGAACGCGGCGTACAAGCTCGGTGAGTTGATACCCATCGCCGCGGTGAGATCGCTCATCGACGAGCCCTCGTAGCCGTGCTCCCAGAACACCTCCATGGCGCGACGCAGCGCGACCTTGCGGTCGAATGTGCGTGGTCGTCCACGTTCGGCCATGGCTCGATCCTTTCTGTGTCGATCGTTAAATATACCCCTTGACGCCGTTGTCGCCCATGCGCTTAGCTATTTATGTACTGATTGACACAAAATTTGGAGGAGTTGCGATGTCGGACCTGACGGGCAAAGTGGCGCTGGTCACCGGGGGTAGCCGTGGGATCGGAGCGGCGATCGTCCGACACCTGGCCGCCGCGGGCGCGGATGTGGTGCTGACCTACCAGCACAACGAATTGCTGGCGAAATCGGTGGTCGCCGAGGCGGAAGCATTGGGGCGGCGCGCGATCGCTATCCAAGCGGACAGCGCCGACGCGAACGCGGTTATCGCAGTGGTGCATCGGGCAGCGGCCGAATTCGGCAGGCTCGATGTGCTGGTCAATAACGCGGGCATCTTCCCGGCCAAGCCGTTCGAGGAGTTCGCCGTCGACGAGATCGACCGCGCGCTCAATATCCACGCGCGGGCGGCGTTCGTCGGCGCGCAGGCCGCGGTCGGGCATATGACCGAGGGTGGGCGGATCATCAGCATCGGCAGCAACCTGTCCGAACGCGCCCCATTCGGCGGACTCGCCTTGCACAACCTGAGCAAATCCGCACTCAACGGATTCACGAAAGCCCTTGCTCGCGAACTCGGTCCGCGCAGTATCACCGTCAACCTGGTACAGCCCGGCTCCACCGACACCGATATGAACCCGGCCGACGGCGACCACGCCACTCACCAAATCGACCTGACCGCCCTCGGCCGCTTCGGCACCACCGACGACATCGCCGCCACCGTAACCTTCCTTGCCGGCCCCTCCGGCCGCAGCATCACCGGCGCGACCTTCACTGTCGACGGCGGCACCAACGCCTGATTCCGTCGCCGCTCGATCCACACCGCGCGACCGTTGTCGACGCTGATGCTGTGTGAGACATCTCCTCCCAGATCCAGGGCGAGCCACCGCCGCGCCCGATTACCCGGCCGAAGTAGCGGCCAGGGGAGACGCCGACGGTGCGGCGGAAGGCGGCGACGTGCGCCGCACGGGGCCGCTGGCCGCCGCGGCCGGACTTCCGCGCGTTCTCCGGCTCCAAGCTCTCGGATCACCTATCGGGTCGAGCATTTCGAGCGCGGTCACGTCGCCGATCAGCTCTACGATGACCTGACGTTGTGCCGCGGCAACGAGTGCGACGGCCACCGGACCGGGCGTTTCGCCCGGGGGCATGCCGACCCGGCTCGCGATGCGGGCGATCGGCAGGCCTTTGGCCGGTAGTGGGAGGGAGGCGGCGAGACGGGCAGGGTTCGCCACTGGCCGAAGGAGATTCGACGAGCACCAGGCGAGCCCTGGGTGTGCGGGCTCGTGGCGGCGTCGCCGGCGAATTCGGCAAGGGTGGAGGGGCCGGAGGAATGCGGGTCAGGGCATCGGCGATCTGTTTGGTTCGGACATCCACCGGTCGAAGTAGTCCACAGGGTCGAGTCCGTTGATCGGGGTCCAACGGGGTGACTCGACCGGTACTGTCGAATCTTCCTGTGCCGCTTGGAAATAGCCCTGGATCTCCAGAGTCAGGCGCGGGTTCTCGTCCACGCGACGGGCCATGTCGTAGTACACCGCGAGGACGTGCACACAGCGGGCCGTGCGGACCGAACAGGAGCAGTCCGTTCCCGCCGGGTTCGGTGCAGGGCTGATGCTGGCGCTGACCAGTGCCCGGTGCATCTCATCGGTGAGAACTGTTGTGTCCGGAATGATTTCGCTGATTGCCGTGATGGCCGAGCGGGGTAGCGGCGCGACTTCGAGGTGGGTTACCGAGGCCTGCCCACCGCGGTGGATGGCGGCGCGCACGACGCGGCCTTCGACGGTCGCTTGCACGCCATTGTTGCGGGCAATGCTGCGGGCACGGGGGAGTAGCGGGTCGGGTCGGGTCTGGCGCAGGGGTTCGGCGAGCCGAACCCAGTCCATACCCCATGCCGTATACCCGAATTCGTTATCTGCCATCAGTTCTCCCTCTTGCGACGCAGGATATCGATGAGCTGGTCGTCATCGAGGCGGGCCAGAGCGGCGATGCCCGCCGAATCGTCGAGGTCCGCGAGGGCGGATTTGCGGTCGTGCATGCCCGCGATGTGCTCCTCGACGGTGGTGCCCGAGGTCAGGGTGGTGATGGTGACGGTGCGGGTCTGGCCGATGCGGTGCACTCGGTCGGACGCCTGGGCTTCCACGGCCGGATTCCACCACCGGTCGAAGTGGATGACATCGGCGGCGCGCGTCAGGGTGAGTCCCGTGCCCGCGGCGCGCAGACTCAGGATCAATACGGGCGGACCGTTCTCGGTTTGGAAGTCCGAAACGATCTCGGCCCGCTCGGCCTGATTCAGGCCACCGTGGAAGAACGGCGCCCGCACGCCGAACTGTTCGTGTAGGTGGCGGACCAGCAGGTCGCCGGTGGCGCGGTACTGGGTGAATATCAGTGTCGGAGCAGCGGTTTCGAGATTATTGGCCACGATGTCGGTGCACAGGTCCAGCTTTCCGGACCGACCCGCCAATTCGCCGAGCTCACCGGTGATCAGTCCCGGATGGTTGCAGACCTGTTTGAGAGCGGTCAGCGCGGCGAGTACCCGGCTCTGCCGTTGCGCGCCATGGCCGAAGCCGTCATCGATCGCCTTGTCGAGCAGTTGGTCGTAGAGCCGCTCCTGTTCGCTGGTCAGATCGCAGAGCAGATCGCTGTGGATCTTGGCGGGCAGCGATGCGGCGACCTGAGCCTTCTTGCGCGCCAACAGCACCGGTTCGAGCGCATCCCGCAGCCGGGCCGCCGCGGTTGTCGAACCTTCGTGAACCGGCCGGACGAAGCGACGCCGGAACAGCGTGCGATGCCCGAACAGTCTCGGCGCCACCAGATTGAGCAGCGCCCACAGTTCGTCGAGATGGTTCTCCACCGGCGTACCCGTCAGTGCGACCTTCGCCTGTGCCGTCAACGCCCGCGCCGCCTTGGACACCTGGGTGCGTGGATTCTTCAATGCCTGTGCTTCATCGAAAACGACTGTCGCCCAGGATCGGTCGGCCAATACACCGCCGTGCAACCGCAGCATCGGATACCCGGTCACCACAACGGTCCCGGCTGCATCCGGGACCTCACCCCCGCGCCACGCCACCGCCCGCAGCCCCGGCGCGAACCGCGAGATCTCATGCGCCCAGTTCCCGACCAACGACGTCGGACAAACCACGAGCTGCGCCCCATCCCCGGCCAGCCCGTGCAGAAACCCAATGGTCTGTACGGTCTTCCCGAGCCCCATCTCATCGGCCAATACCGCCCCACCGTGCGCCGAGACGGTCTCGTGCAACCAGCCAACGCCGCGTACCTGATACGGCCGCAGCTCCGCCTTCAGTCCCGCCCGCAATTCCGCCCCGAAATATCGGGTTTCACGCAACACCCGCACGGCGCGCTCGGCGGACACGATCGCTGTCCCGGCGGCGTCGGGGACCGCGTGCGCCGCGATCGGCAGCGGTACTGCATCACCTGGGCCGCTTATCGACTCGTACCGCGCCTGGGCGCGGAGCTTCGTCATGCCGTCCGCCTGATCGATCGCGGCGGCATGCGGGCCAGATGTGTTGTGTGTATCGCGCGGCTCGACTTCGTCCAGCAGCACCGCGCGCCAAGCGTGGACGGACGAGCCCGCGTCACCGAGGTCGAGATGCAATAGTTCGTCAGGATCAACGAGTGCGCAATCGACGTCGGCGACCTCGATCGCGCCGCGCGGACCCGTAGGTACTGCTAAAGAAAACGTTTCCCGATTGCCGTCGGGCGCGCGGCCGGGCGCGGAGCCGGTCCAAGTCCATAGCGCGAACATGTGGCGCTCGGGCAGATAGGTGGCTTGTGTGCTGGGCAGAACGGTCCCCTAGATCGTCGTATGGTGTACGGAGTATTATAACAACGTACGGCGTACTGGATTAATTCCGAGAGGACCATGTGACCGATCAGGCGAAACAGTTGATGAGCCTGCTATGGCGACATGCTCTGCCGCCGCGATCCGGCGGGCGCGGCCCGAAGCAGATGGTGAGCGTCGATGCGGTCATCGCGGCCGCGATCGCCCTCGCCGATCGGGATGGGTACGAGAAAGTATCGATCCGCGCGGTCGCCGCCGAACTGGGACTGCGCCCGATGAGCCTCTATACCTACGTGCCGAGCAAGGAAGCTTTGACCGTGCTGATGGTCGACGCGGTCGCACTGCAGGACGCGTCCATCCCGACCGATCTTCCGGTCCGTGACCGCATGGCCGCGATCGCCGAGCAGGTCCGTGCGGAACTGATCGCGCATCCGTGGCTGCTGGAGGTGCCACCATGGCGGCTGGTGCTCGGTCCGGGTCGGATGCGTCGCTATGAACGACAGCTGGCCGCGATCGAGGAGATCGGGTTATCGGATCTGGCTATGGATCGGGTGATCGCGGTGCTGTCGGAATTCGCGACCGGCAACGCGCGGATGGCGATCGCCGGAATTCGCAGTACGGCGGAGTTGACCGACTCGCAGTGGTGGGAGCAATACGGCACGCTGCTGACCGAGGTCATCTCGGTCGAGGAGTTCCCGATCGCCGCGCGGGTCGGTGCGGCGGTAGGCGAACGCTATCAAGCGCCGTCGGACCCCCAGGGCGCCTTCGCCTTCGGGCTCGCGAAACTGCTGGACGGCCTTCTCGCCGAGCTCGGCGCCGGGTGAGCGCCAGCGAGTGCACCAGCAGCACAGTGCGGAAATGCCGACAGCGGGCGACTCGAAAGTCGCCCGCTGTCGTTTATCAGCGATGTTCTGTTGTTCGATGCTGTTGTGTCGGGACGCGAGGATCGGTCAGAGCTCGGGAGCCGATTCCGTATCGATCACGGCTTCGAGCTCACGCAAGCGATCCACGTGTTCATTCGCGTGGTGCTGGCAGAAGAGCAACTCGCCACCTGCGGGCAATACGGCACGAACTCGTGCGGCAGCTCCGCAGCGGTCGCAACGATCGACCGCGGTCAGTGGGGTGCTTGTCAGGGTTCCTGGCATGACTCCTCCGTCCTGGCTCCCGGCACTACAGTCCGTTCACCTGGTGTGGGGCCCGTGGTCACTCCGCGGGCTCGCTACCGCTACTTCCCAGCAGGGGTATGACTACTCTGTCAGACGTTCGGGACGGGGGCTTTGTTCCCGGAAGTGATTCAGTGTGTTTTCGGTAACATGACCTGGGATTTCGCTACTGGCGAACATCGCTGGTTACGTATCGAACTTCACTCGACCACGATCACGAACAGTCCTATCCAGTTGTCTACCGGGAGATTACCCGTGAACTACGACACTCACACGCTCGTTCACATTTGCACGCTCGCCGAATGGCTGACCGCGCGGCGGACCGGCGAGTACCGCCCGGAGTCGTTCGAGGAGATCGGGTTCATCCATCTGTCCACGCCACAGCAGGTGCATCTGCCCGCCAATCAACTATTCGCCGGACGGCGTGACATGGTGCTGCTGCGCATCGATCCGGCCCGCGTCGGTGCGCCCGTGGAATGGGAGCCGGGTGTGCCCACCGATCCCGAGTCGATGCTGTTCCCACATCTGTACGGTCCGCTGCCGGTCGGCGCGGTCATCGCCGTGGTCGAGTATCAGCCCGCCCAGGATGGCACCTTCGCCGTGCTCGATCCGAACTTTCCGGAGTCGTGATCTACCGGTCCCTGGCCTCACGCGCCACGATGGCGGCCTGAACCCGGGACCGCACACCGAGTTTGGTGAGTACCCGTGAAACATGTGTCTTGACTGTCGTCTCGCCGATGAACAGCCGCGCGGCAATCTGCGCATTGGACAGACCGTCACCGAGACAGTCGAGCACCTCGCGTTCGCGTTCGGTCAGCTCGGCCAGTCCGTCCGGTGCGGGCGCGCTTCGTGCGCCACTGGTCGCGGCGAACGCATTGATCACCGCGGCGGTCACCTCGGGCGCGAGCACCCCGTCACCGGCGGCGACCGCGCGCACCGCATCGACAAGTGCCTGTCCCGACGCGGATTTCAGCACGAAGCCGGACGCACCGGCGCGCAGCGTCCGGAAGACGTACTCGTCCAGATCGAAGGTCGTCAGGATGAGCACCCTGGCCAGGCCGTCGTCGGTGATGCGGCCGGTGGCGGTGATACCGTCGACGCCCGGCATGCGCACATCCATCAGCACCACATCCGGGCGCAGTGCTTTGGCCTGTGTCACCGCGATATCGCCGTCGGCGGCCTCGCCGACCACCTCGATCCCCTCTGCCGTCTCCAGGATCAGCCGCAGTCCGGCCCGGATCGCGCCGTGATCGTCGGCGATCAGTACCCGGATCATGACACCTCCGTCGTCGAGATCGGCAGCCGCGCAAGGATTTCCCAGCCGGCGGCACCGGGTCCGGCGCTGAAGGTGCCGCCGAGCGCCACGGCTCGCTCCCGCATGTTCATCAGACCCCTGTGGCGCTCCTCGTCGGTCGGTCGATTGTGCACCGCCACCGTTGGATTGCGCACCGAGAGAACCAAATCGGTTGTTTCCGTGTGCACGTCGATATCGACCGCCTGTCCCGGTGCGTGTTTCATGGCGTTTGTCAATGCTTCCTGGACGATTCGGTAGGCGGCCTGGTCGACCGCGCTCGGCAGCGAAGTCCCGTTCAGTGAATTCCGCACCCGCACGGTGATTCCGGCCGCGCGGGCCGCATCGACGAGAATCGGCAGCTGGGCCAGTTTGCGTGGCGCGGCCACATCGTCCTCGGCGCCATCGTCGCGGCGCAGCAGGCCGATCATGGTGCGCATCTCCTGCAGTGCGCTGACGCTATTGGACCGGATCGAGGAAATGATCCCGGTGACAGTGGGATCGGAGTCCTGCCGGGCCAGCACCCCCAGCGCCGCTTCGGACTGGATGGCGATGGCCGACAGGTGCCCGGCGATCACATCGTGCAGATCGCGCGCCATCGTCTTGCGCTCATCGGCGATGGCGGCGCGCCGATCCAATTCGGCGACCAACGTCATCGCCTGTACACGTTTGCGTTCGGCCTCGGCGATCTCCTTGTGCCCGCGTACCGTCAGTGCCCACCACAGCGGGGTCGCGACGAACGCGAACAGCGCGGCGATGGTGATCACCGCGACCCGCCAGTCGCCAAGCACCAGCGCGAGGACGGTCAGTGCGACCGAGATCACCCCGCACACCACGACCAGGACACGCGCGCGTGCGCGCTTGGCATACAGCACGCCCGCGTAGATCAGATCCGAATAGATGAGCCAGACCGGCACCGTCGGACCCAGCGCGAAATCGATGGCGAATGGAATCAGCCCGATACCGAGCGCAGATATCGGCAGGCGACGCCGCAGGAACGTCGCCACACAGATCAGCGCGAGCACCCCGAACCGCACCGGCAGCGACGGGTGGCGACTCAGGTCACTGGCCAACTCGAACAGGCCGGTCGGGTAGAGCGCGACGCCGATCGCGAACGCGAAGGCGGCGACCAGCGCGTCCTGCGCTGTCGCCGACAAAGCTTCCCACCGCCGCATCGACCTATCACAGCACACGCCCCCGCGTCCCGGGTCCGCCGAAGGAATGAGTTCCGGTCGATCCGATATCCGACATGCTCGGACCCGCCCGCCGCGACGCGGTGCGATCACCGGCCTGTGGGGTGGGTGGTCAGCCCTTTTCGCCGGTCAGGTGGCTCTGATACCACAGCGCCGTGGTCGCGATATCGGCTTCGGTTAGCGGGAGGTAGGTGCCGTCGTCATGCCAGCCGAGCGCCTGAATCGTCACGCGCAAGTCCTGTCGGAAGCAGATCGGATCGCGAATATGCCAGCGGTACATGCCGAATCGCTGCTGCGGCTGGTAGATCTCATCGGGCGGCAGGACCTGATGCAAGCCCAGATAGGGTGTGGAATACGTGCGGTAAGCGCCGTCGAGATCGAAATTCCATGCACCACCGAAGTAATCCTCGGTGCCGGTACCGCACAGGGTCGGATGGGTGGTGTCGCCATCGAGGTAGAACTTCAGCTCGCCCTCGCCCCACCAGCCCGGTGCGCCGGGCCGAATCGCCAGGTAAGTGCCGACATATCGGCCGGGACCCGGCACCGCGTCGAGAATTGTGTGCACTGCGGGCGCGCCGAGTGGCGCGCTGTGACGCCGTAGCGCGTGCAGATATCCGGCGGGGTCGGGGACATCCTCCTCGGTATAGGTGAATTGGTAGTAGACCGGCACCACACGGTCACTGCCGTTGTGCAGTGTGATCCTGGCGTGCTCACGAAAAGGCATGGGCCAGAAGCTGTTCAGACCACCGGCGGGCGCGACGACCACCATCTCGGACTGCACCAAGGCCAGTTCGTCCCAGCCGTTGCAGAAGAAATCGCCGAGTGGCAGGTCGATCGATGGCTCGGGTTCGTCGTCCCAGTGGATACGCAGTGTGAGCAGCCGTAGCACGGTGCGGTCGGTGGTGAGCCAGCAGTGGCGCAGCACACCGGGGCCGGAAATATTTGCGAGCGTCACGGTTGCGCCCGCACCGAGGTGTATGGACGGGGAGACTTTCCAGCCGGGGCCGAGCCGCCGCGCAGCATGTGCGCCGGTGCCCTCGATCGCGCGCGCCCCCGCACCGGGGGAGCCGGTCGGATTCTCCGCGCTGACCGAGCGGGTCCGTGCGGCGTCGAGCCGCCAGAGTTCCGATGCCGACCCTGGGACGGTCACAGTCCCGGCCAACCGTATCGGTCGGTGGCGGCGGCGTGGCCTGCGCGCTGCTGATGGGGGAAGGCGGTCGGCGGCTGCTCGAGTTCGCCGACCGCGACGGTGGCCGAGAGCTGCGCGAGCTCGCGCCGGAATTGGTCCATATCCAGCCAGAGGATCTGCTGTACCAATTCCTCCATCGTCTCGGCGGGCAGGGCACCGGCCTCCGAATACACCAGCAAGCCCTCGCGGAAAGCCATGAGAGTCGGGTAGGCCGAGACCCCAGCCATTTCGGTCAGCTGCTTTTCCGCATCGATATCCACTGTGCCGTAGACGATTTCGGGGTGTAGATCCGCGGATGCCGCGAAGACCTCGGCGAATCGGCGCGACGGTTCACACCACTGCGCACCCCAATCGATCAGCACGATGTGGCTGTTCGCGACGGTCGCATCGAAATTACTTCGGGTCACGGTCATTGTCGGCATCGAGGTCCTCGCGATCACTGTCCTTTACGCAACCCTGCATCCTCGCATAGGCCGCGGCTTCACGGGAGATGAGCCGATCGGTATTGTTCCGCGCTCGAGTACCGCGGCGGCACCGAATTCCCGGTTCATTTCGGCGATTTCGGTCTTCGCCCTGGTGTCTACACCATAGAGAATGGCCGGACGCAGGGGCCTTCCGGCGGCATCGGCGGGCAACAGCCACGGGCCGATCCCGGATATCGCGAGTGCGTCGAGAGTCGCACCCTCGGACGCGGTGAGGAGTTCGCGGATGATCGCGTGGAACTCCGCCAACCAGATGGGCTCGGCATCGTGTTCGACCCAACACGGTCGCTGCGTCGAAACACCGTGCGTCCGTTCGGATCCGGCGATAACGGTGTCGTCCGTATAGACCAGCACGCCCTTGGAGACGGCGGTCCCGATGTCGACGCCGGGATATGCGCTCGTCATCGGGTGAACTCGTCGACGGTGATATCCAGGAGGTCGCAGGCGGCCCGGACCGTGGCCCGATGGTCGCCGGGGACGGCGTGAATATGGTTGGCGCCGAAGCGGGACAGGAAGTCGTCGGCATGCGCGTCCAACCGGGCAAAGGCATGTGGCCATTCCCAGGTGGACTGCTTCATCAGCGATTCATTGGTCGCTCGGTCATAGGTCTCGAAATCGCCCAACATCAACTGCATTCGATAGTCGCCGTCCTTACGGGTGAGGCGCGCCAGGGTCATGCGGCCGGGCGCGGCCAGATGGTGCACCGATGCGCCACCCGCCGGGAAGAAGAACACCTCCGGATAAAGATGCACGTTGGCGAGATTCTCGGTCGGCTCATCGCTGCGGGCGGCGAACCAGGTGGCATGCTGGCCGGAGTTGCACAGATCCCAGATATCGCGGTCGGCGTGATAATGCCGGACATCGGCGAAAAGCACAGGGGTGTCGGCGATCTGCTGCAGCAGCCGCATGGTGAGTGCGCCGTCCATATCCGCTTCGGTCGCACATACATGGGGTTGTTTGGGGCCATTCCAATCGTAGGGGTCATTGAGGAACGCCTCGGTGATATCCATGGTGGCGAAGTACTGAGTGAGTTCGGGCTGACCCTTGATACCCGAGAAGTCCAGCCGCCATTCGTCGATCAACTCGCGCACAGCCAGATATGAGCGAATCTGGCGTTCCAGCAATTCGGGAGTGAGTTTCACGCCGTCGTAGTGCACACCGGCGGTATTGCGCTCCAACCACTCTCGTGCACCCTTCGCTTCACCGGCATCGGCCTGCTCGGCGCGGCGGACGATCTCCCACTGGTCGATCTCCTCGACATCGATGCCGAACAGGCGCTGCCATTGATCGGTATTGGCGACGGCCGTATTCATTCCCATCGGCCGACCGCCGAAGCGTCCGAAAGTGCTGCCGCGCAAGCTCGATACGGCGGCGGCCGCGGTCGCCTGGCGACCGATGGCCCCGATCAGCTCGGTATCGGCCGGATCGCCCCACAACCGAGTGTGCGCGCGGCCGATCTGATCCAGCGCACCGCCCGCGGCCAGCATGCCGACCATGCCCGGTTGCGCCGGATCGATATTGGACAGCAGTAGCAGCGGACCCGGTGTCGCACCCGCGGCCAGCATGGTGAAGTGCGGGAACGCCCAGACCGCGTAGTGCAGCACGGTGAGATCCACACCGGCGGCGGCCACTTCGCGTGCCACCGAGCCGGCCAGGGCATTCGTATTGATCGGCGCGGCGCCGCGGATAACCTCGTGCCCGGCTGCCCGCAACGCGGCGACCAGCCGATCCTCGGCCGACTCGATGAACTCCGCGATCCCGGCGTGCACATAATCACGCCCGTCGGACACGCTCATGACCCCGATTCGCGCCATCCCGACCGCCTCCCAACGCGCAGGCCCCCTCAGGATTATGTATCCGAAGGGCGTCACCGGTGGTCGGCTTCGGGCGAGCGGGTTCGAGGTCGTTATCTGCCGGTGACCCGGCTGTCGACCAATTCGGCGGTAATCGCGTCGAGTCGCCGGGCGCGGTCCGGATCGAGCCCGTGGCCGCTGAGGCGGGTCGGTTGCGGCGGCGCGAAGGTGGCGAGGGGTTCGGTCGGCGGATGGTCGACGGCGATGGGGACGATGGCCTTGCGTACCGATTGACCGGCGACCAGCGGCCGCGTCTTGTCGAGGATGCGGTGCGCCGTCGGCAGCGGGTCGGTCATGGCGGTGCACACCATGCGATCGCTCAGCGGGGAACGGCCGCGGTGACGGTGTGCGCGGTCGGGAAGGTGAGCGGCGCCAGGTGGACGCCACCCTGGGCCCAGCCCGCGCTGGTGATCCACCAGCGGTCGTCGTCCCACACGAGTTCGGCGGCGTGGGCGGCGATATGGCCGACCTTGCCGCCGATGTGGAACCGGAACGGGTTATCGCTGCGGAACACATCGGTGCCTACATAGTGTGGGCGCGGACCGATGAACAGGTACCACCAGCCGCCGTGGTGCACCACGAACGGTGACTCGGTATTGCCCGCTTCGGTGCCGATGCTGGGGTCGGTGTACGCGATATGGCGCTCACCCCAGTGCACGAGATCGCCGCTGGTGCGATACGCGACGACGTGGTGTCCGCCGCTCGGCGTGCTGGTTGCGCAGTAATACATGACCCATTGCTCGCCGATGCGTAAGACCATCGGATCCCTGGCGTCGTAGCCGTCGCGGAACAGCGGCCCGGCCCGGCTGCGGGTCCAGCGGAACAGGTCGGTCGAGGTGGCGAGGTTGATGGTGGCGGCGGTGCGGTCGGTGCCGCCGCCCGCGTAGAACATGTAGTAGCGGCCGTCGACGGCGATGACATGTGGTGCCCAGAGATGGGTTTCGCCGTAGTCGGGATCAACGGTCAGCGCCGATGATCGCTTGGTCCACGGTCCGTGCAGCCGGTGTGCGGTGGCGTGGGCGAATTCCGTTTCGTCGAAGGGGTCGGCGGGTTCGGGATGGGTGATGCCGAAGACGTGCCAGTGGCCGGATTCGTCGCGAATCACGGTGTGATCGTTGATGTACCAGGGGTGCGGTTCTCCGTCGCTCGGGTTGTAGATCCGCGTGAACGCGGCTGCTCTCACTACCTCGCGCGTTGCCATACAGCCATGATGACGTGTGCGGACCTCGCCGAGGTCAGGTCTGCGAACAGCCGCACGGATTTCCGCCATCGACAGTGGTCGTCCGTAGCGGCTGCTCGCTGGTGCCGCACCCGCCGCACTCGTGCCCGCAGCTACACAGCCGACGAGTCTGCGAATGACATCGCAATGAAGCCAGCCGTTCGGTTCGGGCAGATGGTGACCGAACCGCTGGTCGATGATGTCCGGATGCTCTGGCGCGGCCCGCGAATTGTCGGTGGCGTGCTGCTTGGTGCCGAACAATGCGAGTCGTGAGTCAGGGGTTGGCGGCTGCGGCCCTGCGGGGCAGGCGGACACCGACGGGTGGATCACCGAGCCGCTGGCCAGCCCTCCGAACGCCCTGGCAAATGGCGCAACCCCACAGCACCTGCCGCGAGTAGCCCGACTTCAGCCTGCGTCCCCCGCCCGGTCTCGGTATACCGGCCGTCTCGGTCAGCAGTATGTGCCGAGCTCGATGCTCCCGGGCAACCACTGCTCGCAGTGTGCGTGGCCGGGTGTCATGCGCCGCTGCGTCGCAGGTAGTCGGCGGTGATCGAATGCCCACAGTCGAGTAGTGCCGAGGGTGGTCCGGTGAAGACGATTTCGCCGCCGTGCTTGCCGCCGTCCGGTCCGAGATCGATCACCCAGTCGGCTCGTTTGACAACCTCGAGATCATGTTCGATAACGATGACCGTATTGCCCGCGTCGACCAGCCGGTCCAGCAGGGCGATGAGGCCGTCGACATCGGCCATGTGCAGCCCGGTGGTCGGCTCGTCGAGTACATAGATGCCGCCGCTGCGGTGCAAGTGGTCGGCGAGTTTGATGCGTTGACGTTCACCACCGGAGAGTGAACTCAGCGCGCGACCGAGCGTCAGATAGCCGAGACCGACCTCGTTGAGCGCCCGCAGTGGGGTCCGAATCTTGCCGCCCGCATTGCCATTCCAGAATTCGAGTGCCTGCTCCGCGGTCATATCCAACACGTCGGCGATGGATGCGCCGCGCACGGTATAGCCCAGCACTTCCGGACGGTAGCGGCGCCCGTGACAGCTCTGGCAGACGGTGGTGATCGGGTCCATATACGCGAGATCGGTGAAAATGACACCAGCTCCGCCGCATTCGGCGCATGCGCCCTCGGAATTGAAGCTGAACAACCCCGGTTTGACGCCGTGCTCCTTGGCGAATTCCTGCCGCATCGGGTCCATGATGCCGATGTAGGTGGCGGGGCTCGAGCGCCGGGAGGCGGCGATGGCGGACTGGTCCACCGCGATCGCCTGCGGGTAGGCGGCTACGAACGCACCGGATACCAATGTGCTCTTGCCCGAACCCGCCACACCCGTGACCGCGGTGAGCACGCCGGTGGGGAACCGTGCGGTGAGATTCTTCAGGTTGTACGAATCCGCGCCGGTGACCGTGAGCCAGCCGGTCGGGGTGCGGCTCGCGCTCTTGACCGGTCGCACCCGCCGTAACCGCTCACCGGTCGAAGTGCCTGAGGTGCACAACTTTTCGACGGTGCCTTGGAAGACGACATGACCGCCGTGCCCGCCCGCGCCAGGCCCCATATCCACGATGTGATCGGCGACTGCGATGACATCGGGGGAGTGTTCGACCACCAACACCGTATTGCCCTTGTCGCGCAACTGGATCAACAGCTTGTTCAAACGGCCGATATCGCGCGGATGCATGCCGACGCTGGGTTCGTCGAAGATATAGGTCATCCCGGTGAGACTGGATCCAAGATGTCGAACGACCTTGAGCCGCTGCGCTTCTCCACCGGACAGCGTGGCTGTCTCGCGATCCAGCGAAAGATAGCCGAGCCCGACCTCCTCGATCCGGCGCAACCGGACAATTGCGGCGTCAGCGATCGGCGTGGCAGGCGTCTCATCGAGTTCGCCGAGCACCTCGATGAGTTCGGAGACTTCCTTACGGCCGTAGTCGGCGATGCCGAATCCGTTGATCCTGCTCGCCAGTGCAGCGGAATTCAACCGTGCGCCACCGCATTCCGGACATGTCTGTGCCTGGACGACTGCCATCGCTGCCGCACGATTCTTATCGCTCAGCGCACCGAGGTCGCGTTTGATGTAGAGCCGATCGAAGCGCTCCAGCAGTCCCTCATAGGCATTGCTGCCCATCGAACCGCTTTTGTTCAGGCGTGGTACCCGGAATCCGTTGCCGCGCAGGAACAACTGCCACTCATCCGGGGTGAAGTCGCGTAGTGGCCTGTCCGGATCAAAGAGTCCGGACTCCGCGAAGATCTGCCACTGAAAAGTCCCTACCGCGAACGGTGGAAAGTTGATCGCGCCCTCATTGAGCGACTTCGAGGTGTCGAGCAGTTTGTCCAGATCCGGCCGCACTACCTGACCGAGTCCGCCGCACTCCGGGCACATGCCCAACGGGTCGTTGAACGAATAGTTGGTCGCCGCACCGGCACTCGGCTCACCGTGCCGCGAGAACAGCACCCGGATGATGGACTGTATATCGGTCATGGTGCCGACGGTGGAGCGGGAATTTCCGCCGATGGGCTTCTGGTCGACCACCACCGCGGGCGCGAGATTGTCGATCACATCGGCCTCGGGCCGCTCGTACTTGGGCAGTCGGTTGCGAATGAACCAGGTGAAGGTCTCATTGAGCTGACGCTGCGATTCGACGGCCACGGTGCCGAAGACCACCGACGATTTGCCCGATCCGGATACGCCGGTGAAGACGACGATCTTGCCTTTGGGGATAGCCAGGGAGATATTGCGCAGGTTGTTGGCGCGGGCCCCGATGATCTGGATGGTGTCTCGGTCTGCGTTCACGATCGCCACGGTAGGCCTGAATGAGGTCAGGATCGGTCCGCATTTCGAGTGATACTGGGAGCTGTGACCGAAACCGCCGCCCGCCTGCTGCAAGTGCTGTCGTTGCTACAGACCCGTCGCGAATGGACCGGGCCGGAATTGGCCGAACGCCTCGGTGTGACCGTGCGGACGGTGCGCCGCGATATCGAGCGGCTGCGTGAGCTGGAATATCCGGTGCACGCGAGCCTCGGTTCGATCGGCGGCTACCGCCTGGCGGCGGGGACCGCGCTGCCACCGCTGCTGCTCGACGACGACGAGGCGGTCGCGATCACGCTCGGACTGCGCGATGTCGCACTCGGCGCGGTCGAGGGCATCGACGAGTCATCGGCCCGCGCGCTGGTCAAACTCCAACAGGTGCTGCCCGACCGGCTGCGCCGCCGCGTCGAGGCGGTGCGGTCAGCGACGGTATCGCTGGGCGGACCCGCCGCCGGACCACTCGTCGACCCCGACACCCTGGTCGTCCTGGCCGCCGCCTGCCGCGACGGCGAACGCATTCGCTTCCGCTACCGCGATAAGAGCGATACCGAAACCCGTCGGCTGGCCGAACCGCACAACCTCGTCTCCGCGGGCCGCCGCTGGTACCTCGTCGCCTGGGATATCGACCGCGCCGATTGGCGCACCTTCCGCGTGGACGGCGTCGACGCGCCGCAGCCGATCGGAATACGCAGTACACCAAGGGAATTGCCCACCGAGGACGCTGCCGTCTTCGTCGCCCGAGCGCTGGCCCGGTCTCGCCCCATCCACCGGGTGACCTTCCTCGTGCACGCCTCGGCCCCGGACCTGATCGAGAGCTTCCGGGTCCCCTCCGAGGAAATCGAACCCATCGACGACAACACCTGCCTGTTGCGCGCCAGCGCCGATTCCTTGGCATGGACTGCCGTCCGAATCGCCCACCTGGGGTTGGAGTTCGAGGTCAGGGATCCACCGGAGATGGCGGATTTGCTGGCCGACCTCGGCCGCAAACTCCTGCGCGCGGCGGGCCGGGCAACAGATGCGTAGCGTCATGAATCATGGTGGCGGATTGCGCGTCTCGTCCTTGCGAAGGAGTTCCGTGACCTCCTCGCCGATTGCCGATGTCAGCCGGTCGGGGCAGGCGATGCCGAGCGTGCGGGCGAGTTCGACAGCATAAGACCCGGTCCTCCGTAAATCCCAGCTGGAACAGGCCACCTCGGCCGCGAAGGGATCACCATTACCGGACCGTTGTCGCTGCACCGTGGTGCGGTGCACGCTTCGACGAAGTAGCTCAGGAGGCCAGCGCTGCCGTCAACGCCCGAGCGATATCGACTGTGGTGGCGATGAATTCGTCGCGTTCGGATTTGGTGGTCGATGCCAGCAGTGGTCCCGATTGGACCTCGTACGCGGCGGTGCCCGTCGCATCGAAAACCGGTGCGGCGAGGTAACTCAGTGGGAGTTCGGCGTCGGAGTCGAGTTCGGTCTTGGTGAATGGCCGCGAGGTGAGAAACGCGAGGCGGCGTAGGGCGCGGGCACGCAGGTGCGGCTGCATGAGGTCGGTCCCCATCGCACCGAGTAGGTCGGCGAGCAGTTCGACTGTGCCCGCATCGTCGGTCCGTGGCCGAAACAGGGCGACGCCACGATCACGGACAAGCATGAGCAGTCCGCTCGCGATGCGGCGGTCCGAGTCGGGTGCGGTTGCCAGCCAGGTGTTCTGTTCGGCCGCCGAGCGCCATGGCATAACGCTGGCACCGGCGGGAAATTGCAGCGGGATGCGGTGGCCGACCGGGATGCCGGGCACGACGCGTTCGGGCCCGTGGCGCACATCGAGCACGGTGAGGTGATCGGGTTCGATACGACTCAAGGTCGCGCCGTAGCCGGTCCGCGCGGTGAGTTCGGTGAGGATTTCGCCGAGTGTGTGTGGCAGCGCCGGACCCTGCAGATTCGCGAGCGTTGGACCGAGACCATAGCCGCGGTTCGCATCCCGCCGCACCCAGCCCGCCGAATCCAGTTCGGCCAGGATCGCCGTCGCGGTCGCGCGGGCGATATCAAGGCGGTTCGCAATGCCCGCGACGCTGATCGGCTCCGGTGCCGCGGCGAGCAGCGACACGATATCGATGACGCGGCGGGTCGGCGGGGACGGGGACCGGTCGGACATGGGCAATCCCTTGTGCGGTTCAGCGTAACGGTTCTACGATGACGAATATTACGACATTTGGCGTCGAATATTCGATAGTTGGAGCTCCTATGATCCTGGATAGATTCCGAATCGACGGACAGGTCGCCGTCGTCACCGGCGCGGGGCGCGGCCTCGGCGCGGCGATCGCGGTGGCCTTCGCGGAGGCGGGCGCGGATGTCGTCATCGCATCCCGCACCAAGAGTCAGCTGGACGAGGTCGCCGAGCAGGTGGCGGCGGTGGGCCGCCAGGCCCATGTGGTGCCTGCGGATCTGAGCGATATCGAGGCGACTGCCGGGTTGGCCGGCGCGGCCGTCGAACGCTTCGGGCGGCTCGATATCGTGGTCAACAATGTCGGCGGCGCGCTGCCCTGCCCACTGCTCGATACGACGCCGGATGCGCTGGTGGAGGCATTCAACTTCAACGTCACCAATGCGCACGCGCTGGTTCGCTCGGCAGTGCCGAAGATTCTCGAAACCGCCGGTGGCGGTTCGATTCTCAATATCACCTCGACCATGGGCCGCCTGCCCGGCCGCGCCTTCGTCTCCTACGGAACAGCGAAAGCGGCACTGGCGCACTACACTCGGTTGGCGGCGATGGATCTGAATCCGCGCATCCGGGTGAATGCCATTGCGCCCGGATCGATTCTGACCTCCGCGTTGGAGATCGTGGCGGGCAATGATGCGATGCGCACCGAGTTGGAGGCCAAGACGCCGTTGCACCGCATCGGCGAACCCGAGGATATCGCCGCCGCCGCACTGTATTTGGTGTCGCCCGCCGGAAAGTACGTCACGGGCAAGGTACTCGAACCCGACGGTGGCCTGATCGCGCCGAATCTCGATCTTCCGCTTCCGGATCTGTCATGAGCTACCGCGTAGTTCAATGGGGCACCGGAAATGTCGGTGCGCATGCGCTGGCGGGTGTGATCGCGAATCCGGATCTCGAGCTGGTCGGGGTGTGGGTGTCGGGTTCAAAGAAGGACGGGCTCGATGCGGGAACCATTGCCGGACTCGAGCATCCGGTTGGTGTGACCGCGACGACGGATACCGAGGCGATCCTGGCCGCGAAACCCGACTGTGTCGTGTACTGCTCGATGACCGACAATCGCCTGCTGGAGGCCGTCGAGGAGCTGCGCAGACTGCTCAGCGCGGGCATCAATGTGGTGGCGTGCGCGCCGGTATTCTTCCAATACCCGTACGGCGTGCTGCCCGACGAACTGCTGAAGCCGATCCAAGAGGCTGCGGCACAAGGCAATTCGTCACTGTGGGTCAATGGCATCGATCCCGGTTTCGCCAATGACCTGCTGCCGCTCGCGCTCGCGGGCACCTGCCTGCGCATCGACCAATTGCGGTGTCTGGAGATCGTCGACTACGCGAGCTACGACAACCGCGAGGTCATGTTCGAGATCATGGGGTTCGGCAAACCGTTGGACGAGATCCCGATGTTGTTGCAGCCAGGGGTGTTATCGCTCGCGTGGGGCGGCACCGTCCGCCAGTTGGCGGCGGGTATCGGCGTCACCCTCGACGCCGTCACCCAGACCTATGAACGCATCCCCGCCCCCGAATCCTTCGATATCACCACCGGCCATATCGCCGAAGGTACCGCTGCCGCACTGCGTTTCGAGGTCCGCGGCATGGTCGGCGACGAACCCGTGACGGTTCTCGAGCACGTCACCCGGCTACGTCCCGACCTGTGCCCCGACTGGCCGCAACCCGCCCACCACGAGGGCTCCTACCACGTCGAGATAACCGGCGAGCCGAGCTACGCCATGGACCTGGTCACGTCGAGCCGCAACGGTGACCACAACCATGCCACCCTCCTGGCCACCGCTATGCGCATCGTCAATGCGATCCCGGCCGTGGTTCAGGCCCCGGCGGGCATCCGCACCGCCCTCGACCTTCCC
Source organism: Nocardia sp. NPDC051990 (assembly GCF_040680755.1). Taxonomy (NCBI): domain Bacteria; kingdom Bacillati; phylum Actinomycetota; class Actinomycetes; order Mycobacteriales; family Nocardiaceae; genus Nocardia; species Nocardia sp. NPDC051990. The sequence continues at coordinate 242,135 of NZ_JBFAXH010000002.1, forward strand.
CTCATCACCGCACCCGCCACCCGCCCGGCGTAGTTCCCCGGGGATTCGCACCCGCGATGGGGCACCCACAATGGGTGCGAATCGCCGTCCTATTTCTGTGTCGCCCACATGTTGGTCAGCAGTTGGAAGCTGGGAGTGTCGGCGAGGGCCTGCATCGATTCGTAAATGCGTTGGTAACTGGTCGAAGTGATACGCCAGTGGCCGTCCGGATCGAGTCGGTAGGTATCGGAGTAATAGCCCGCGCCGCGGATGAGGATGCCGTATTCGGTAGCAATCACGGTGTCCTCGAAAGCCCATGAGCCCGTTGCGGTATCGCCGTCCACGGTTATCTCGGGATGGTTCGCGATATGGGTGGTGACCACATTGGGGCCGAGGTTCTCGCGCATGAATGCGGTGACCGCGTCGCGGCCGTCGAGGGTCAGCGGTTCACCAAGGGCATGGGTGCCGTAGCGACCGGCGACGTCGACGGCGAGGGTCTTGCCGAAATCGTCCCATTGTTTGAGATCAAGGGTCCGGAAGTAGCGATATTTGAGCTGTCGGACGGCTTCGATCGCGGCGAGATCCATCCGTTCAGCTTGACATTTGCCGAGGCCGCAGACAAGAACCTGTTCTACTTTCTTCGGGCCGCCGTGGCATGGTTCGCCAATGCGTCGAGCGTGGTGATCCGACCGGCGGGCACCTCGATGTCCATCGCAATGGCATCCGGGCCCGCGGTGGAAAAGCTGAAGTCGAAGAATCCGCAGCAGGAGCTCTCGCGGGCCGCGAGGTCGCGGGCTTCCTCCTCATGGGTCGCGGCGAATTCCAACCGCACCCGGGTGGGTGCGATGCGCTCGACTCGACGCAACGCGGTCGCGAAGAGGCGGGTTGGTCAGCCTCGATCCCAGTCGTGACCCCAATAGCTGTCGGCGGTCATTTCCTCTGCGGTGTAGGTGTTCTCGTCGACCAGCATGCCCTCGGTACCGAATTCGAGATCCCAGCCGCCGGGTGTCCGGACATAGAAGGAGACTATTTTGTCGTTGGTGTGGCGGCCGAGCGTCGAGGACAGGTGATATCCGGCCTTGTTCACCCGGTCGAGCGCGCGGCCGACATCGTCGAGACTGTCGACCTCGACCATGATGTGCACCAGTCCCGAGCCCTCCGTACCACCGGAGGGGATCAGCGCCAGGCTGTGGTGGCGCTGATTCACACCCAGGAATCGGATACGCACCGGACCGTATTCCGGCGGCGTCGGCAGCCGGAACGCACCACGTGGCAGGAAGCCGAGGACGTCGGTATAGAAGTGGAAGGCGCCGTCGAGATCGGGGACCGGCAGCACTGCGTGGCCGAGGCCGAGTCCCGCGGTGACGAAACGGTTTCCGTACTTCCCGACCACCGGGCTGTGGTCCAGGACCGGGCCGTGGAAGATCTCGACAATGGTGCCAGCGGGATCGCGGAAGGTGAACGCCTCCTCCACACTGCGGGCATCCGCCTCCGCCACGGTAAGCGCGGTGACTTCGATTCCAGCCTTCGCCACGGCATCTCGTGCCGCGGCGAGTGCGTGATGGTCGCGTACCTCCCAGCCGATGGCGAGCACCTTATCGGTTTCGCCGGGCACCAGGACCAATCGTGCTACATGCTCGTCCATGCGCAGATAGATGGCTTCCGGATCCGGACCGACGCCCTCGGCGAATCCGATCACATCGAAGGCGAAGGTGCGCCAGGCATCCGGGGCGCTGACCGCGACCCGCACATAACCGAGCGAGCTGATGATTGCCATATTCTCCTCATTCATTGGCCTTGAAGTCGAACTCGACTGTTATGGCGCTCCTAGTTTGTCAGCGGCGCGCGTTGGTGGGCTGTCAATTACTGGTTCCGGCTACCGAGAAGATCCGTAGCTGTCTCCGTAGTTTCCGGGATTCGACGCCGTCGGCGTGACGGCACTGTGATTGGGTGCACAAGCGGGTATGCCGAAAACTGACATGCCTAATCGAAATACTTCTAAGCTGTATGGGCTATACAATGGAGGTGCGCCATGACGGTCGAGGTGCTGACCGGTCCAGGGTCCGACGAGCTGTTATCGGGTCCGGGTCATCCGACCACTCGGCCCGCGCAGCCGCCGGTTTCCATGATCGAGCGAATGACCCTGATCCTAGACGCTTTCGACGGTTCGACGCCGACTCTGACGCTGCTCGGTTTGGCCGAGCGAACCGGCCTGCCGCGGTCCACTGTGCACCGCATCCTGGACCAGATGATCCGGTTGCGCTGGTTGGCGCATGCGCCCGGCGGCTACCGCCTCGGCCTGCGTCCGCTGGAACTCGGTGGACTCGCCGCCGATCACAATGAGATTCGCGATGTGGTGAGTCCGCTGCTGCACGATCTGTGTCAACGGACCGGCATGGTGGGTCACCTCGGCATGCTCGACGGGCGCGAGGTGCTGTATCTGGACAAGGTCGGCGGTCGCTACACCGCGAGCGTTCCGACTCGCCTCGGCGGGCGGATGCCCGCGCACAGCACAGCACTCGGCAAGGCGATGCTGGCCTCGCTGGAGCCGAGCATTATCGAGACCTCCTTCCGGGAGCGGTTGCCGCAGTTGACGCCGCGGACCATTTGTGATCGGGCGGAACTGCACCGTGAGTTGACGCGGATCCGGCATCGGCAGGGGATTGCCGTGGACAACGAGGAGTCGGTGTCCGGGATCGTTTGTGTCGCGGTGCCGATTCGGGGGCGTGGTGCCGCAGTGGGGGCCATGTCGCTGTCCGGCGGAATCGGCGGGGATCGGACGGCCATGGATGCCGCGCGGTTCGCGCGGGTGTTGGTTGAGGCCGCGCATGAGGCGGGTCGGGCGTTGTTTCCGCGGCATGCTCGGTGGCATTGATTCGAGGTCTGCTGCGGGGCGTTGTGGTTGGTGAAGCGCCATCTTTGGGCGGAAGCTGGAAAAGAACACGATCGCGCCCTGTCCGGCCGCGCGCATCACCGGGATCGCGGCCTGGGAAGCGATGACGGTGTAAGGGTTGACCTCAATGGGCCGTTGCCATTTCGCGCGGTCGGTGTCCTCGGCGATGAACCGGCATGCTCCACCCCGCATTTGTTCACCAGCACATCGAACTGCCCTCCGCAATCTCACCGTTATCACGGTGCCGTATCAGTGCTGTACCGGGCGGTCCAGACTGCTATTCGACTTGTTCCCGCACCGTATGGTCGGATCTCAGCAAGATCGTTCCCCGAGTAGGAGGCGACACCTATGCCGAAGTATTTGTGGCGGGTCAGCTACTCCCAAGAAGGCGCGCGCGGACTGATCGCCCAGGGCGGCAGTGCCCGCCATGCGGCGATCAAGGAGATGGTCGAGAGCGTCGGCGGCCACGTGGAGCTCTGCTATTTCGCCTTCGGCGACGATGATCTGTTCGTGATCGGCGACGTTCCGAACGAGGTCGCGGCAGCGGCGCTGGCCATTCGCACCGCGGCCAGCGGCGGGGCGATATCGCATACGGTCACACTGCTGACCCCGGAGCAGATCGACGAAGCGGTTGCCCGGGAAGTGACCTATCAACCGCCTGTGGCGGCGGAGTAGGCGCTGTCGGCATCGTGATCGAGTGCGCGGGGAGATGCCGGTAGCCGTGTGATCCGATCGAGGATGAGCCGTCGCGGGCATTGCGGACGACCGCGAGGCATTCATGAGATTCGATGTCGATCCGCGGCCCCGGCAGCCAACCGAGCTGCCCGTGCAGCAGGCCCACTCTCAAATCTGTGTCAAATGCCATTGCGCCGCAGTCGCGGCGGCGGCCGTTCGGTTCGGCACGTCGATTTTGCGCAGAACTCGTTCGAGATGGGTGGCCACGGTCGCTGCCCCGATTCCGAGCTGCCGTCCGATCGTGGCGTTGGAGGCTCCGGTCGGAAGCTTGGCGAGCACTTCGAGCTCACGCATGGTCAGTCCCAGCGGCGGATCGATCGAACGGTAGACGACCAGCGTCGCGCCGGACCGGACGGGCTCCATACTCACCTGCATCGCCACGTCGTTCCCGACGAACAGGTGATCGGCGGGACGCCGCGCTCGCGCGGCCGCACGGGCTAGGGAGTTTCCGGTCGTGTGACGAGCGAAGAGCTTGTCGAGAGATTGATCACCGGTCAGGGCCTGCAATGACCCGTCGGCGTCGATGACCAGAGCTGAATCGGCAACGCCGATCGGACTGTGGATCGGTCGGGGCGCGATGGGATCCAAGACATCGGCGAGCGTCTCAGCCAGCAGGGTGACTGTGACGACAGATTGCTGATCGATCCGTTGTCCTCCAGTCGTGCTCAGGTTCAGCATGCCGATGTAGCGGCCGTCCCGGGCGAACAGGCACTGGGTCAGACCATCGCTGTATTTCTGCGGCCGGATCACTTGGTCGAAGATCGGACCGCACCTTTCTCGATCGGGAAGGTCGCGAAGTCGTACTGGTATCGGGCCCCGGACCCGAGGGAACAACGGGTCGGTATGCATAGAGCCCTCGACCATCTGGATGGACTTGGGTGGATAGCCGAAGCTTGCGGCGGTGACGTGCCGACCGACTCGGGGATCCCAGCGCGACAGTGCCGCGTGACGATAGGGCACTGCGTCGGCCAACTCGAACAGCGCCCGTCCTGACGACATCTCGTGTCGGGCGCCCGCTCCGGGTACCGCCGCCAATGCAGTTCTGAGACGGATCGCAGCCTCGAGCCGATCAGCTGCGGTCGCTTCCATGAAGGCAGTATGACCTGGCTCACGTGTCACGACCACAGGGCCACGAGATTTTCCCCACCACTGCGGTCGATGACATCCGTCGATCGACGGACGTCATGACGGAGGTCGACTCCTAACCTGGCATCCACTTTCCACCACCCACCACGGAGGTTTCCGATGGATATCGCCGACTACACCTCTCGCGATGCCACCGAGCTCGCCGCGCTGATCAGCACCGGGCAGGTCAGCGCCGCCGAGGTACACCGCGCGGCAGCTGCAGCCCTCGACCAGGTCGATCCCCAGCTGGGCGCCATCGCCGGGGAACGATTCGACCATCCACTCGACTACCACGAGTCGGGACCATTTTGCGGCGTGCCGTTCGCGATCAAGGACCTCATCACCCACGCCGCGGGGATACCGCAGCGCAATGGCAGCAGGTTGTTCGGCCCGGGTATCGCCTATCCGTACGACAACCACCTCATGACGCGATTCCGCCGTGCCGGGCTGGCCACCATGGCAGTCACCACATCACCTGAGCTCGGGTTCAACGCCACCACAGAAGCAGTGGCCTACGGTCGACCCACCCGCAATCCGTGGGATCCGGAGCGCAGTCCCGGTGGATCCAGTGGTGGGTCCGCGGCGCTGGTCGCCGCTGGTGCCCTCCCGTTCGCCCACGCCAACGATGGCGGCGGCTCCATCCGCATACCGGCCGCGGCGTGCGGACTGGTGGGGCTCAAACCCAGCCGCGGCCGCATCACCGCTGGCCCGGACCATGCGGACCCACTGCTTGGGTTGGGCATCGAGTTCGCTGTGACGCGCACCGTACGCGATTGTGCGGCCTTGTTCGACGCCGTGCATGGATCCGAGCCCGGCGACAAGTACCTCTTTCCCGCCCCGAACCGACCTTGTGCGGACTTGATCACCCAGGAGTTGCCTCCGCTGCGCATCGCGTTCAGCACCACTGCCCTAGATCCCAGCCGCGGGATTGATCCCGAGTGTGTGCATGCAGTGCGAGCGGTGGCCGATCGGCTCGCCGCGATGGGGCATCATGTCGAGGAATCCACTCCGACTATCGACGCGGCGGCGTTCGACGGGCAAACCTCGATGCATGGTGCAGCTTCCTGAGCGACGTCGTCACCACCTTCGCCGATCAAACAGGCATCGCGGCAGGTCCCGAGCATCTCGAGGCGACCACGCTCGCCTGTGCAGCACATGGCGCCACCCGTACCGCTGCGGACATCTACAGCATCGAACGCGTGTTCAACACCGCCCGACGCGAAGTCGCCCGCTTCCTTACCGGCTACGACATCTACTTGACTCCGACCACAGCCCGACCGAACCTGCCGCTGGGATGCCTCGACGCCAACGACCCGACCCTCGATGCGCACGGCTGGTACAGCAAGATCTTCGACTACGCCCCGTTCACCGCGTTGTTCAATGCCACAGGCAACCCGGCCATCTCGCTTCCGCTCGCCGAATCCGAGCGCGGATGGCCCATCGGTGTCCAATTTGTTGGACGCTATGGCGACGAAGCCACTTTGCTCCAGCTGGCCGCCAATCTAGAAATGGCGATGCCATGGGCCGACCGTCGCCCACCGATCTACGCCGCCTGACAAAACTGGTCGCCTCGCTCGATCGGCATCCGCCCCGACCATGGCTCGATCATCGGCCTGGTCGGGGCGGTGCTGGCCGATGAGTGGCGGCTGTGACCCCTCCGGCTCATCCGAGAATCACTGCACGGTGGGTTGACCACCGGGGCGGCGAGTGGGGGACGCGGCGGTCAGATGATGAATACGGCCAAGACCATGGACGCGACCACGCCCGCGAAAGCCGTGATTTCCCACCGGGCGATACGGATGCCGATGGTCAATGCCGCCAGCGAACACGAGTACAGGTAGAGGATGTTGGTCGCGATCGGGCCGTGCATGATCAGCAGCAGCACCGGTACCGCGAGCGCGCCGAAAGCGCTTTCGGCTTGACGGCGCAGACTCCCGTGTTGCCCGAAGGGCTTGCCGCATTGTGTCTTTCCCGCGGGCTGCCGCTGATCGAACTGTGTATCGGGGTGCCGTTCGCCGCGCTCACTCGGGCCGCCGCCCGAATCCAGAACGAGGTGCTGCAGGCGGAATTGATCGCGACCGTGCATCGCGGGGATGCCCTGGCCACGGCGCTGCTGGCCGCGTAGCGCGGTCTGGATCTGCTCGGCGCGGGGCGCGCGTCGGCATCAACTACCGGCCCGAGGGCAGCCACTACGACCCGCTCCACCACTGGTTCAGGAAACACCACAACCCGCGTACGGCTGAGTTGAACGTCCAAGGTTCCGCCAGAATGACCTCATGAACCAACTGCCCACGCTCTCCACCCCCGAGATCACTTCGGATCGCCTTCGGCTGCGCAAAGCACACGACGACGACCGCGAGGGATTCATCGAGTTACAGACCGACCCCCAAGTGCGGGCATATCTCGGTGGACCACGGCCACACGCCGCTGTCGAGCAGTATCTCGACGCCGTCGGCACCACCAACGTGACAGCCAGCCCAGGCACCTACGTCATCGCGGACAAGGAGACCAACCTGCTCGTCGGAACGTTGATGCTCAACCGCCGATCTGCCGACCAGCCCGGACACCTCGCCGAGGACGGCGAAGAACTGGAACTGACCTATCTGCTGCGCCGCAACGCCTGGGGCGCAGGTCTGGCATTCGAAGCCGCCACCGCCGCACTGCGCACTGCCGCCAACGAACTCCCCGACCAACCGGTCCTGGTCATCACCCAGACGGCAAACCAGCGTTCACTGAAACTCGCCACCCGCCTGGGGTTCCAGACAGTCGGCACATTCGAAGAACATGGCGCCCAGCAGACTCTCGCCACCACCCGACTGCGCACATTCAAATCCTGACGATCGACGGCACGAACTCCGTCACTCGCCCAGCCTTACCTCGCCGAAGTGGAACAGCCTTCATAGGCCAACGGCCGACTTCCGTTGGGACAACAACTCGACGATCTGCCTCGCCGGATGCAATAACGACGGAACCGCACATCGAGTGGGGCGAGTTCGCTGCGGATTGCTGTGACTCCGGAATATGCCTAAGCGGTATAGTCTGATTGTGACCGAAGCGAAGTCTCCGCTGGGTGCCGGGGTGCCCGATCTGCCGACGACGAGTTGGGCAGTGCTCGGCATGCTCTCCCACGCCGACGAACTTTCCGGCTACGACCTGAAAAAGTGGGCCGACTGGAGCCTGCAATTCTTCTATTGGAGCCCGTCGTTCAGTCAGATCTACGCTGAGCTCAAACGCCTCGAGAAACACGGTTATGCCACCTCGCGCACGGTGCTGCAGGATGACGGCGTGCGCGGCAAGCGCATGTACGCCATCACCGAGAGCGGTCGTGCGGCCGCGGCGCAGTGGGTGAACCACGCGCCGGTGGAGGCGCCGGTGCTCAAGCACAGCGTCATGTTGCGGGCCTGGCTGGGGCATCTCGCCGAACCGGATCGATTGCGCGAAATCCTGACCGAGCACATCGGATATGCGGAGCGGATGCGCGCACTGGCCGAGGTCGATGCCGAGGGCGCCGACGAGAATTCGGATCAGGCCTATCCAGGTGCGGTACTGCGCTGGTGCATCCGGCATTACGAGGCCGAGCGCGATTTCGCGAAGGAACTGCTTGCCGACGTGGACAAACTCGCGGCAAAGACCGCGCCGAAGAAGTCTGCGAAGGGCAAAGGCCGCCGCGCCTCCTGATCCTGCGCACCAAGTGGACTACTGGCCCGGCTACCGCGATGAGCTCTCCGGAACCGAAGCCCTCGCACCGGTTTTCGGTGCCTGGGCGCGAATCGGTATTGGCGCGGCTGCATTCGGAATGCCGCACCGGTGACGCGCTCGGCTCGCTGCGCTGCGACTGCGGCGACCAACTCGTCGCCGGTTGCGCGCGGTCGCCGATGAGGGCAGTGGCGTGGTGGTCTACGTGTGCGGACAGGAGACTGGGGCATCGGATTGTTGAACGAGTTGCGTGCGTATGAATTACAGGATTGCGACGCCGATACCGTAGAAGCGAATCTCGCACTGGGGTTGCCGGTCGATGCCCGTGGGTATGCGGCTGGTGCACAGGTATTCGCCGATCTCGCTATCCGGCCGGTCCGGCTGCTCAGCAACAACCCGGCCGAACAGGCGGGCCTGGAACAGTACGGGGTCACAGCGATGCGGCGGCTGCCGCTGCAGGCGACGCCGACCGAACACAACATCCGTTACCTGCGCGCCAAGCGCGACCGGATGGATCGTCAACTCTCGGGTGTGGACGCCGAACCGGCAAGGGCCACCTCGCAGTAACGGATCTTTTCCGATCGGCATTGTCGAATGCTGGCTATTTGCCGTGAGATTGCCGACATGTGCGTGTTTCACTGCGGAGATTTTTCGTTCGAGTCCTGCGGTGCGGGTCGGCCTGCTTTCCTGGTGGGGTCAGGATGGAGAGTCCGCGAGTTGGGTGAGCCGGAAGTCGGGGACAGCGGTGCACCGAATACCGATTCAACAGCAGCGCTTCCGCGCGGGGTGGCTGTGGTCGTCCGTTGGCGTTCTGCTGACCGCGGCGGTGGTCGCGATCTGGATCGCCAGACCCGAGCGCCAGTCGTCCTGCGCGGCGACACATTCGGGCCCGGATATCGGGACCGGCACATCGCGAATGATGGTGGTCAACAGTAGTGCCGGCGGTGCCAACCGGCATCCGGTGGACGCATCGTCACCCACCAAGCCGGGCGAGGCGCGGTACTACTCGTTCGGCCCCGGCGCGGCATGTTCGTTCGCCGGGCTGCCGACCAATGGTTTCTATGTGGGCGTCTCCACTCGGGAATACGGTCACGCGGATCTGTGCGGTGCCTACCTCGATGTGCACGGTCCGCGCGGCGATGTCCGGGTCCTCGTCGCCGACCGCTGCCCAGGATGTGCTCCGGGGCAACTGGATTTGAGCACCGCGGCCTTCGAACAGATCGCGGATCGGTCCGACGGCGTCGCGCAGATCCGCTATTCCGTGGTCCGCGATCCGCTTCCCCCGCCCGAGCTGAGCTACGAGCTCGAGCCGGACTCCTCGGCCTCCTGGCTGGCCATGCAGGTGACCGGATCGGGAAATCCCATCCAGCGGATCGCATTACGGGCCGCGGCGGGCGGTCCGTGGCATGAGCTCGACCGCGGTATGGACAACTACTGGACGATCAGCGGCGCCGGACCGGGACCGTTCTCGGCGCAGGTGACCGATGTCCACGGACATCAGGTGGAGATCACCGGGATCGCCTTGGAGCAGGGCAGGCGATACGCCGGCTTGCAGCTCTACAGCGAGCCCGATCCGGAACCGTCGCCCACGCCGACGCCGGAGAGCACGGCCAAGACACCGCAGTCGCCGTCCAGCGTCGCCGCGACGGGTTGTAGGTCCTAGCGGTCAGCCGAGTTTCGTGGCGAGGGCCCGTCCGGCGGCGCGGCCGGAGAAGATGCAGCCACCGAGGAAGGTGCCCTCCAGCGCGTTGTAGCCGTGCACACCGCCGCCGCCGAATCCGGCGACCTCGCCCGCGGCGTACAGTCCGGGCAGAGGTGTGCCGTCCGGCCGCATTACCTGCGAATCCAGATTGGTCTGCAGCCCGCCGAGGGTCTTGCGGGTCAAGATATTGAGCCGTACCGCGATCAGCGGCCCGTGCGCCGGATCGAGGATGCGATGCGGTTTGGCGACGCGGCCCGCCTTATCGCCGAAGTACTGACGCGCGTTGGTGATGGCCATCAGCTGCGCGTCCTTGGAGTACTTGTTGGCGATATCGCGGTCGCGGGCGAGGATCTGTCGCTCCAACTCGTCGTAGTCCAGCTGTGGGCCGCGCGCGATCTTATTCATGCCATCGACCAACTCGCGCAAGGTATTCGCGACCACGAAGTCGACCCCGTGCTGTTTGAACGCCTCGACCGGACCGGGCGCACCCTTGGCCACCCGGCTCTTGAGGGTGAGCTTGAGATCCTTTCCGGTGATATCCGGATTCTGCTCCGAGCCCGAGAGCGCGAACTCCTTCTCGATGATCGACTGGGTGAGCACGAACCAGGAGTAGTCGTAGCCGGTGGCCAGGATCTCTTTCATCGTCGAATTGGTGTCGAAGCCCGGGAAACACGGTGCGGGCAAACGCTTTCCATTGGCGTCGAACCACAGCGAGGACGGACCGGGGATGATCCGAATGGCGTGATCGGGCCAGATCGGATCCCAGTTGATAATGCCCTCGGTGTAGTGCCACATGCGATCACGATTGACGGAGGCGCCACCCGCGGCCTCGGAGATGGCGAGCATCCGTCCGTCCACATGTGCGGGCACGCCGGAGATCATGGTCTCCGGTGCCGGTCCGAGCCGTTCGATGGGCCAGTTGTGGCGGATCAGCTCGTGATTGTGGCCGATGCCGCCGGAGGTCACGATCACGGCGCTGGCACGGAATTCGAAGTCGCCCAACACATTGCGCGATGACGCGCGACCGCGTGCCAGATCGGTCGGCTCGAGCACACTGCCGCGCACGCCGACGACCGCGCCGTCCTCGACGATCAACTCGTCGACCCGGTGCCGGAAACTGAAGCCGACCAGCCCACGTCGCTCACCCGCGAGTACCGGCTCCTGGAACACCCGCACCACCTCGGGCCCGGTACCCCAGGTGAGATGGAAGCGCGGCACCGAATTGCCGTGGCCATCGGCGAAGGCGCCACCGCGCTCTGCCCAACCGACCAGCGGCGTGACCCGTAAACCCAACTCGTGCAGATAATCCCGCTTCTCGGTGGCCGCGAAGCGCACATAGGCGCGCGCCCACTGGCGGGCCCAGTAGTCCTGATCCTCACGATCGAAACCTGCGGAACCGAACCAATCCTGTAGTGCCAGTTCGTAGGAGTCCTTGATGCCGAGGCGGCGCTGCTCCGGACTGTCCACGAAGAACAGTCCGCCGAGCGACCAGAAGGCCTGGCCGCCGAGATTATTGCGATTCTCCTGGTCCAGCACATGCACCTTGCGGCCGGCCTTGACCAGTTCATGGGTCGCTACGAGCCCGGCCAGGCCCGCGCCGACGACGATGACATCTGCCTCTTGCGTGAATTCGGGACTCGGGTCGGTCATGGTCACCCTTCGGTTTCGGTGCTGTAGGCCAGCACGAGATGGCAGAAAAGGTCGGTGCGTCGCGTGCGCACGGTGCGGCTGCGCGGCTCCATCAGCATCTGAACGGCGGTGCCGTCGTGCACCGCGACCAGGGCCTGACCGAGTGCGACGGGATCCGGTACCGTCCGCCCGACGCGGGTCAGTGCGGCGACGATCGTCGGCATCAGCGCCGCGACGATCGCCTCCTCACGCTCGGCCATCAACTGCCGCAGGCCGGGAGTCCGCAGGGCATGCGAGGTGAACTCGGCGGTAATGCGGAACCAGTCCTCATCGATCGGCACGGCGCGGTCCAACCGCTCGACCGCGGCGCGGATATCGGCGACGTTCTCGACCGAGAAGCCGTCGAGAGTCGTGCGGACACCGGCGATCATGGCGGTCGACCGCTGCTCCCACATAGCCAGGAACAACTCGTCGAGCGAGGTGAAGTTGGAGTAGAAGGCGCCACGGGTGAAGCCCGCCCGTTCGCAGACGCGCTCCACCGTGGCGCGGCCGAAGCCCTCCTCGGCGAAAACCTGATACGCGGCGGTGAGCAGCCGTTTACGGGTCTCGGTGCGACGGCGGGTCACCCGGCGCACCGAGGTATCCGCATCGGTGGTCGGGACCAACGCGCACCTCCTCGGCATCCAATCTGTTCAATACAGAAGTGTATTCAATACAGAAATGTATCAGAAGGCCGACTCACCTTCGATGGAACGGGTGGACCAGCATGGTCAGCGCGGATAATCCGAAGTGACCGTTCCCCTGTCGGTGAGGAGTGACCGGTATGAATGCGAGTGCGGCGACCACGGGCATGACCGGCTGGCGGGTGCGACGGCCGGGACCGATCGATGCCGGTCCGCTCGAATTCGTCCGCGAAGCGGTGCCCGAGCCCGCGGCCGGTGAATTGCTGGTGCGGGTACTTGCCTGCGGGGTGTGTCGCACCGACCTGCATGTTGCCGAGCGGGATCTGCCGGTGCATCGGCCCGGTGTGGTGCCGGGGCACGAGGTAGTGGGGGAGGTGGTGGCGCAGCGGCCGACGGTTGCGTCGGGATCCGCTGAGACACTCGGCTCTTCGGCTCCCGAATTCGCGGTCGGTGATCGCGTCGGCATTGCCTGGTTGCGCCACACCTGCGGCAGCTGCCGATACTGTCTGCGCGGCGCGGAGAATCTCTGCCCGAATTCGGAGTACACGGGCTGGGATGCGGACGGCGGGTACGCCGAATATGCCACTGTCCCAGCGGCTTACGCGCATCGGTTGCCCGCCGGATATAGCGATATGGAAACTGCGCCGCTGCTGTGTGCCGGGATCATCGGCTATCGGGCACTGCAGCGCGCGGATCTGCCCAGGGGTGGACGACTCGGGATCTACGGCTTCGGCGGTAGTGCGCATATCGCCGCACAGGTGGCCATGGCGCGCGGTGCCGAGGTACATGTGATGACCAGGGATTCGGCCGCGCGCGAGTTGGCCGCCGACCTCGGCGCCGCCTCGGTGCAGGGTGCGGCGGATCGGCCTCCGGTGCAATTGGATTCGGCGATCTTGTTCGCGCCGGTCGGCGAGTTGGTGCCGCCCGCGCTGGAAGCTCTCGACCGTGGCGGCATCCTCGCCGTCGCGGGCATCCATCTCAGCGATATCCCCGTCCTGAACTATCAGCGGCACCTGTTCCAGGAGCGCGAGATTCGCTCGGTGACTGCCAATACCCGCGCCGACGCGCGCGAATTCCTCACGCTGGCGGGCGAACACCGCATACATGTGACCACAACGGGGTACTCCCTCGGTACAGCAGATCGAGCCCTCGCGGATCTCGCACACGGACGTTTCACCGGCGCAGCGGTTCTCATCCCATAACCGCCCGAATCATCGTGCGCTGGACCGGATTCCAGGACACGATTCAATGTTGAACTGGTCTCGTTTCAGCTGAGTTGCTTGACGCAACTCACTGCCGTTCTTACCTTCGCGGATATAGCCGAGTGACGCTTGTCGCTGACAAGCGTCACTCGGCTTCTCACAACGGCGTGAGAGGTGATCACGATGGAAATCCGGAAGGTAAGAGTATTCGAGAAGTGGCGGCCGGCACGGGTATTCGCTGTGCTATTGCTCGTCGCCGCGGCGGGCGTGACGACCGGTATCGGCGCGCAGGCACGGGCGGACTGTGCTGCGGTTGATGTGGTCGTCGCCAGAGGCACCGGGGAACCCGGCCGGCTCGGCTCCGTCGTCGGCGATCCGCTGTATGGCACACTGCTGCAAGCGCTTCCGATGAGCAGCAGTGCTTACTGGGTGGACTATCCCGCGGACCTGCTCGACCCGACCTCGCTCAGCCGCGGCACCAAGGACATGACCGACCATGTCATTCGGCAGTCCTACATGTGTCCGGATCAGCAGTTCATCCTGGTCGGCTACTCGCAGGGCGCGGCCGTTGTGCACGGTGTGGTCGGCACCGGCATCGTGACCGCACTGCCCGGAACCTATATGCTCCCAGGCGATCTCGAATGGAAGGTGTCCGCGGTCCTGTTGTTCGGTGATCCGCTCCGGCTGATCGGTTGGGGCGTACCCGGCAACTACGCCTGGAAGACCGCCGATTACTGCACCGGTGGTGATCCGATCTGCGGTGGCGGCATCGACCCGAGCCAGCACACGAACTACGGCTGGGCGTTGTGGCCGGCCGCGGATTTCGCGGCGAGCCGGGTATAACCGGGAAATCCGCGCGGCGGGGTCGAGCACCGACCCCGCCGTCGGTGTGTTCGCGTGAGATTCATGCCGATGGCACCCAGACGTGCGACAGTCGGAGGTATGACAGCGCACCGTCGCATCGGCATGATCATCGCGGGCCTCATGAGTACTGCCCTGGTGGCGGGGTGTGGTATTGCATCGGACAGCAGCCATACCACTTCGACGGCACCGGGAGTGATCCCACTCATCTCGACCGACGATCTGCCCGGCGCGCAGTCGGATGAGGTACATCTGTTCGGCTTCAACGATTTACACGGCAATCTGCAGCCACCAGCGGGTTCGACCGGCAAGATCGCCGGATACGACGCGGGCGGTGCGGCCTATCTCGCCACCCATCTGGCTCGGCTGAAGAAGGCGTATCCGGCCAGTGCGGTGGTGTCGGCGGGCGACAATATCGGCGCGAGCCCGCTGGTGTCCGGACTCTTCCACGACGAGCCGACCATTACCTTCCTGAATTCCATGGGACTGGCCGCCTCCTCGGTGGGCAATCACGAATTCGATAACGGCGTCATCGAATTGGCGCGGCTGCAACAAGGTGGGTGCGCACCCGCCGGATGCTCGCCCGGTGCGCCGTTCGCCGGCGCGAAGTTCCCGTTCCTGGCCGCAAATGTCACCGATGCGGACGGTAAGTTGCCGCCCACGCTGCGGCCGTGGACGTTGCTCGAGGTCGGCGGACACAAGATCGGTGTCATCGGGACGGTGACGCCCGAGACGGCGAGTATCGTTTTCCCGGAAGGTATTCGGGGCTACAGCTTCGGCGATGAGGTCGCGGCGATCAATCGCTATGTCCCCGAGGTGAAATCGGCTGGTGCGCAGACGGTGGTGGCGCTGCTGCACGACGGCGGCGTGCAGAAAACTGCCCAGAATGTGGCGGTCGACTACAACGGCTGCGCGAATATCTCCGCCGCGGTTACCACATTGGCAACCGGTGTCGATCCCGCGGTGCGGGCACTGTTCACCGGACATTCGCACCAACCGTATGTCTGCACCATTGACGGCAAGGTGGTCACCCAGGCCGCCTCCTACGGTCGACTGATCACCGATGTGACCCTGCGCTTCGGCGCCGACGGGGTGCAGGCATCGGCGGTCAACCGGGTGGTGACCCGGGATGTCACGCCGGACGCGGCCACCACCTCCCTCATCGACTTCTATGCCGAGCAGGCCAAGCCGCGCGCGGATCGGCCGGTCGGCATCGCCGCGGCGTCGTTGCCACACGAACCGGCAGGCTCCGGCGAATCCCCGCTCGGTGATGTCATCGCCGATTCGATGCTCTCGGTCACCGCGGCTGCGCCTGCGGCGGCGGTCGCGGCCTTCATGAATCCGGGCGGCGTGCGCACCGATCTGAAGTCCGGTCAGATCAGCTACGGCGATATCTACAGCGTCCAGCCGTTCGGTAATCAAATCGTTACGGTCACCATGACCGGCAGTCAGATCCTCCGTCTGCTCGAACAGCAATGGACGAACGGCAAGGTGACCGTGCTCTCACCCGCTGGCCTCACCTACACCTATGTCGAATCGGGTTCGAAGGGCAACAAGATCGTCGCCGACAGCGTGCGTATCGGCGGCCAACCCCTCGACCCGGTCGCCACGTACCGCATCACCACGAACAGCTTCCTGGCCTCGGGCGGCGACGGTTTCACGGTCTTCACCGAGAGCACCGACAGAACCGTCGGGCCCATAGATCTGGACGCCTTCGAGGCATATCTGCAGGGCCGCCCGCCGCTGGAGTTCCCGCCCGCCCGCGCCGAGAAGCGCTGAGTGCCATCGCCGCAACCTTCGGCCGTGTGGGCAAACGCGGTGTCCTGATTCAGGATTCGCGTTCGAGGATTATCTGAAAACTGTTGTAACACAAAATATTAGCTGCGCTCTTTGGTGACCATTCACACATAGTCAAGGGCCGCAACTCGCTTGTCCCGGGCTAGCTGCGCCGATTAAAGTTACCCGTCAGTAGGGCGATGGTGTTCCTGCGTTGGCTCAGCAACCCTGTTGGCTGTAGCCGAATCAATGATGTCCGCATTCACTGCTGCATGCCGGGCGCGCTTGTGTGACAAATCAATTCGAGTGCGACAGCAGGAGGAAATGCGATGACGACTTTCATCGTGACGGGCGGCACCGGATTCTTGGGCCGGCGGGTCGTTCAGGAACTTCTGGCGGCCGATTCCGAAGCCATTGTGCATGTACTGGTTCGCACCGCGTCGGTGGCGAAATTCGGTGAACTCACCGCGGGCTGGACCGGTGGTGAACGCGCCTTTCCGATGCTCGGCGATCTGACCGCCGAAGGTCTCGGTTTGATCGAGGATGCGCCCAAGGCCGACCATGTGATCCACCTCGGTGCGGTCTACGACATGACCGCCGATGAGGAGACCGCGCATGCGGTCAATGTCGCGGGCACGCGCGCAGTGCTGGAACTGGCCCGCGAATTGGGCGCGGTGCTGCACCACGTCTCCTCGGTGGCCGTCGCCGGCGACCACAAGGGCAAATTCTTCGAGGAGGATTTCGACCTTGGCCAGCGGCTGACCTCGCCGTATCACCGGACCAAATTCGCTGCGGAGCGACTGGTTCGCGAATCCGAGGGGGTGCGCTGGCGGGTGTACCGGCCAGCGATCGTGGTCGGTGATTCGCGCACCGGTGAGATGGACAAGATCGACGGTCCGTACTACTTCTTTCCGGCCATCTCGCGCCTCGGCGCGCTGCCGGCCGACCTGCCGATGCTGCTGCCGGATCTAGGCGCGACCAATATCGTTCCGGTCGACTATGTGGCGGGTGCGATGGTCGAGTTGGTGCGCCGCAAGGGGCTGGACAGACGTACATTCCACCTGGTCAACCCGCAACCGCAGCCGTTCGGCGAGATCTACGGTGCGCTCGCGGCCGCAGCGGGTGCGCCGAGCGGAATCGGCACAGTGCCCGGCAGCGGACTCGCGCTCAACGCTCTCGCGCATATCCCGGGCGTCGCGACGGTGCGCGATTTCCTGTTGGAGCAGTTGGGAATTCCGGCCGAGGTCGCACCGCACACCTCGTTCGCGGCGGAATTCGTCTCCGATTCCACGCGGGCGCAGTTGCGCGGCACGGGTGTGGCGGTGCCCTCGTTCGACAGCTACGCCGAGCGGCTGTGGCGGTACTGGGCTGAGCACCTGGACCCGAACCGGGATCGGCCCGGCGACAGTGGTGATCCGCTGGACGGGCGTGTCGTCCTGATTACCGGAGCGTCTTCGGGCATCGGCTTGGCCACCGCCCATGCCCTCGCGCAGCGCGGTGCGACCGTGCTGATGGTGGCGCGTGGTGTCGACGACCTGCACGCCGCGGCCGATTCGGTGCGGGCCGAAGGTGGTGTCGCGCATGCCTATCCGTGCGATATCACCGATTCCGACGGCGTGGACGATGTGGTCGCCGCAGTACTCGCCGATCACGGTCATGTCGATTATCTGGTGAACAATGCGGGGCGGTCGATCCGTCGATCGGTGGTGAATTCCACCGACCGCATGCACGATTTCGAGCGGACCATGGCGGTCAATTACTTCGGTGCGGTGCGACTCATTCTCGCGCTGCTGCCGTCGATGCGGGCGCGGCGTTTCGGACATATCGTGAATATCTCCTCGATCGCCGTGCAGACCAAGGTGCCGCGCTTCGCCGCGTATGTGGCGAGCAAATCCGCACTGGACAACTTCAGCGAGATTGCCGCCGTCGAAAATCGGGATGCGGGAATCACTTTCACCTCGGTGCGCATGCCATTGGTGCGTACTCCGATGATCGCGCCGACCGATCTATACCGCTCGCTGCCGGTGCCGGATCCGGACCGTGCCGCCGCCATCGTGGTGCGCGCCGTCGAGGACCGCCCGCATCGCATCGACACCCCGGTCGGCACCTTCGCCCAGGCGGTCGAACTGCTGATGCCGTCGGTCAAGCGGACGATCATGCACCAGGGGTTTCGCTGGTTCGGTGAATCGCGTGCGGCACAGGGGAAGCAGACGGTGGCGCCGGCCGCTGCCGACGAGAGGGATCAGGACTCCGGTCGTAACGCGCTGTCCTATCTCGCACCTGTGGTACTGCCGCTGATGGCATTGCCCAGCCCAGCTGCGCGGGTCACCCGCGTAATCCCCGGCCTACAGTGGTGAGCGCGCCATGATGGGCCGATGGCCGAGGATCGCAGCATGGGTACCGTCAAGTTCTTCGAGGCGGAGCAGGGGTGGGGTGCGATCGCCTCACCCGATCTGCCGCCGGGATGCGATGCCTGGGTCCACTTCAGCTCCATCGACGGCGATGAGTTCCGGATATTGACCGAGGGGGACCGCGTCGAGTTCAGATACGAGCAGGCGCAGCAGGACGGTTTCCGGTACCGGGCGACATGGGTAAGGAAGTTCTGACGGCGTAAGCGGCCGCGGTCGTGGGATGTTCGCCTTGGTGTGGATGAGGGGTGTTTCGCATTCTGGCCGTGTCGGCCGGCCGTATTTTCTGCGGCGTAGGTGCGGTCCAGTACCCGTGTCGTGACGAATCCTGGGACATGGGGACCGTTGAACTCGTGGCAGGGATAACGGTCGTGAGAGTCGTAGGAATGGTGTGGGTCAGTTCGATCGGTTGAC
This sequence comes from Nocardia sp. NPDC051990, assembly GCF_040680755.1. Classification (NCBI taxonomy): domain Bacteria; kingdom Bacillati; phylum Actinomycetota; class Actinomycetes; order Mycobacteriales; family Nocardiaceae; genus Nocardia; species Nocardia sp. NPDC051990. The sequence continues at coordinate 261,238 of NZ_JBFAXH010000002.1, forward strand.
CGATGAATTTTTGTCGGCCCTCCAGCTTCTGGCGAAGCTGTCGGCGGGAGGTGGTGGGATGACCGCCTTGTGCGGCGCCTGTGTGCGGGTGCTGCCGGTGCAGCGTGCCGCGATCTTGATCCGCGAGCGCGATGCCGGGCTGCAGCCGTGGGCCGCAACTGATTCGGTGGCGGCGTGGGTGGAGGCGGTGCAGGCCACCGCGGGACAGGGGCCGGCCGTGGACGCCGTCGCCGCCGGTGTGCCGGTGCTGGTGGCCGATCTGGCCGAAACCGATATGCGGTGGCCGGGTTTCGCCGATGAATTGAACCGGGTCGAGGTGGCGGGATCGATGGTCGCGGTGCCGTTACAGCTAGGGGTGGTGCGTTTCGGCGTGCTCGATCTGTACCGGGCCGGGCCGGGCAAGCTGGAACCCTATGTGATCTCGGCGGGGCTGCATATCGCCGATCTGGTCATCGCGCAATTGGTGGCCGGATCGGCGAAATCCGTGCACTCCGCCAGGCAATGGTGGGATCAGCCGCTGACCAGTCGCACGATCCATCAGGCTGCCGGAATCGTGCTCGCGCAATTGGACATTCGCGCGCCGGACGCGTATGCGCGTATGCGCGCCTATGCCTTCGCGCACGGGCTGTCGCTGGCCGAGGTCGCGGCGCTGGTCGTGGCCAACCGGATCCGCTTCGATACCTGACTCAGTCTGCCGCTTCAGCTCCCGGATCGATGCGCCCCTCGACGATGTCACCGGCGATATCGGTGAGCCGCCGTCCGGTGGCGCGGGCATGTTCGCGCATGAGCTGGAAGGCCTGATCCATATCCAGGTCGCCACGCTCGACGAGCACACCCTTGGCCTGCTCGATGGTGACGCGCGAGTTCAGCGCGGTCGGCAACTGCGCCTGGATTGTCGCGTCCTGCGCGAGCAGCACATGATGCGCTATGCCGACGGCCGCGATATCGGCGAGGATCTGCCCGATGCGCAGATCCTGCTGCCCAAGCGCGGTGGCCGAGGCGGCGAGAATCGTGAGCGCGCCGATGCTGTCGCGATGCAGCCGCAATGGCACGGCATAGGCGCAGCGATATCCCGCGGCCGCCGCCGCGGGTGCGAACCCCGGCCACCGGTCCGTGGCGGCCCGCAGATCGGGGACCGATACCGCGGTCTTGTGCCGATAGGCATGCAGGCTCGGCCCGTCGCGCTGTAACAACTCGAGCAGCCGCAGCGACTCGTTGGTTGAGGCGAATACCTGTAGCTCACCGCGTTGGTCGGCCAGCAACAATCCGGCATCGGTCGCGCTGGTGATTTCGGTACAGGTCTCGAGCAGTTGCTGACATTGTTCGACGACGTCGAAATCGCCCGCCAGCGAGTCGACCGTGCGTACAAGTGATCGTAATAACGGGATCGAATCCGGCAGCGGTTCGGAGGATCGGTCATGCCGCCGATTGTCGAATGCGAGCGCCAATGCAGTCTCCCGGTCGCGGTGATTTTTACTCGCCGCAATGCGGCACATTTAGCGGAGAGAATTCGGCGTAAACGAGCCTGATGGGTACATCATCGGGCACGGTCGAGGTGGAGCCTGTCGTCCATGGTGACATCCAGATACTGGTCATGTCGACCACTATCGCCAGGCCGATCCTGGAATTCGATGGGTAGCTGGACAATTCGAATGAAGCATGGTCGTGTCGAAATTGTGGTGTGTGACTTCGCTCAGCCATATCATTGAAATGTCAGCAAGTGCGGGACCAGAGCGGACGAACGACTTTCGCGCATGCGGGGTGATTGGCGTGTCTGACAACGAGGTGCTGGTCGCCGCGGCAACGCGGCTAGCCGAACTGCTTCCTGCGATGGGTGACACAGCAGAGATGGTTCGCCAGCTGATGAATAGCGCGATTGCCGCGCTGGATCTGGTCGGTTGCACCGTTACGCTGATGCCGAACGAAACGCTCACGCCCGATGAGCAATCTCGCATGGCGGCCGCCGCTCCGGACGAGCTGGTGGCCATCGAACTCTGTCAGCATCGCAGCGAACGCGGTCCGAGCGTGGACGCGTTCCGATCCAGCAAACCTGTCGCGATCGACGATATCGGTCGACACCGCGAGCGTTGGCCGGAGTTCGCCGCCGAGGCCGTCCGGCATGGGTTGTCATCGGTGGCCGAGATCCCGATGCGGGCCGGTGAGACCACAGTCGGCGCGCTCGGCCTGTACAGTCCGAGCCCGCGCGTCTGGACCGATCAGGATCTTTCGGTGGGCGGACTGCTGGCGAGCATGGCGACCGGCCACATCCTCAGTTCCAACGTGCTGCGTCGTCAGCAGCGATTGACCGCGCAGTTGCAGCGTGCGCTGGATTCGCGGATCGTCATCGAACAGGCGAAGGGTGTGATCGCCAATGCCAGGCGTACCACGCCGGAGATCGCATTCGAGCTGATCCGTACGCATGCACGCAAGAATCGGGTCGCCGTACACGCGGTGGCGAAAGGGATCGTCGAACTCGGCCTGCGCGTCTGAGTAAACCTACTGCCTGCCAGAAAGTGCATGGACATGTGCACGGGGCGAGGTAATGTGAAGTTGGACCATCGGCCCCAGTCCCCGGCCGGATCCCGTTCTCCGACAATCCGTCCATGCTCTCGACGGTCTGCTTTGGCGCAGCTTCATTCGTCGAATCGAACTTGCTAGTTGCATCACCGGCTTGTCTGGGGGCAATCGTGATCCTGCTCGTGTCATCTCGGCCTGAACGCATTTCGTATCGGTCCGAACGAATTCCAACCCCTGTGCGGTCCGTAGCTCATCCCGTTCGTGATCCGATTGATATCGAATCCGATGGTGTCGATGCTGAATTGGTACATCGCATCGGCGACGGCGATCAAGAGGCTTTCGCGCAGTTCTACCGCCGCACCCGCGGTCTGGTATACCGGCGTGTCCTGGCGATCGTCCGTGACCGCGGGTACGCCGAAGAGACCTGTCACGACGTCTACCTCGAGGTGTTGCGCTGTGCTATCGGGTTCGACGAGCGCCGCGGTTCCGTGCTCACCTGGTTGCGCATGCTGGCCCATCGCCAGGCCGTGGACCGGGTCCGGCACGAGCGCGCCACCACGGACCACAATCACTCCTGGGGCAGTCGCGATTATCAGCCCCCGGCCGATGTCGTGGCCGAGGAGGCAGTGCGTCACGACGAAAGGGATGCCCTGCGTCGCAGCCTCACTCATCTGACCGCACTCCAGCACGAATCCATCGCACTCGCGTACTACTCCGGACTCAGCTATCCCGAGGTGGCGGCGCGTCTCGGCGTCGGTCTCCCCACGGTCAAATCCCGGATCCGGGCGGGCCTGGAACACCTGAGAACCGACCTATCGGAATCGCCCAACTAGGGCTCGGCCGACTGCCCGTGTCGACGTGCCCTGCTCAAATGCCTTGCGGTACAAACTCACCGCCTCGCGGCACGCCTAATGGTTTGGGCGATATCGGATTCGGTATGCGCGGCCGGGGTGACGAAGAACTGGCCGAGTACACCGCGGCCAACAGTTCCTGGCGGAACAGCGTGCGAATTTCCTGAGACTCGAGGACGCCGGTCGTGTCGGCTACCGCACCGCCACCGACGCCGTGGTCCTGCGCGGTCCAAACCACCTCACCCGCACCGAGGGCATCATTCCCGCCCCCGAATCCGCCCATGCCGTCGGCTATGTTCTCGATCGCCTGAAATGGGGTGGCGATCCGATACCGAAACTGCGCGAACACCTTTCGGCCGCGGAACTGGCCCGCGTCGACTGACCGCTCGCCGAGGCGATCGCCACCATGGATGAGCCGACCTTGCGGCGGCTGGCTCGCCGATGCGCGGTCAAGGCCTGTGAGTTGGCTGGTATCGCCGAAAGGCCGTGGGTGGCAAAGGGCATTGGTGGCATTGTGTGAAGGCCGACCGCGATCGGCAAGATCATTCGCAAGTACAGCCTCGACGAGTACCTCAGTTCATCAATGTGCTGCGCGGTGCGATGAGCCTGGTCGGCCCGCGTCCGCAGGTGCGGCGCGAGGCCGACAGCTACGACGGGAGACGCAGGCTGCTGGTGCGGCCGGGCGTCACCGGTCTGTGGTGGGTGAGCGGGCGTTCGGATCTCTCGCTCGGGGATGCGGTGCGTCTCGACCTGTCCTATGTCGAGAACTAGTCGATGATCCTGGATCCGCTGTTGATCACCCAGACGATCGGCGCGGTCGCGCGCGGGGAGGGTGCGTATTGAACCGCGCTGATCAGCAGGGACGGCGTGCCGGGAACTCGGCGGCGAGTTCGGCGAATACGGCGGTATTCAGCGCGAAGGCCCGCTGTCCCTCGTCGAGCACCCGGCGCCGCTCGAGCTCGTCGAGCGGCAATTGGTCGAGCAGTCCGCGGTATTCGCGTTTGAAGGCCGCCGGATTGCCGAGCGCGTCGAAGACGTAGAAGCGCACACCGTCGCCGCGATGCGGGAGATTCCACAACTTCTCGGCGGTGCCCCGGATGACCTGGCCGCCCGAGAGGTCGCCGAGATAGCGGGTGTAGTGGTGCGCGATATACCCGGCGGGCCATTCGCGGGCGCATTCATCGATGCGGGCGGCGTAGGCGGCCGTGGCGGGCAACGCTTGGAGGGCAGCACGCCAGTCGGTGCCGATGAGGTGCGCGAGGTCGCGTTCCAGTTCCGCGGTCCTGGCCAGTTCGGGACGGATGAACGGACCCACGATCGGATCGTCGGCCAATGCGTTCCAGTGGTCTTCCAAGGCCCGGTAGATGAACCAGAGTTGGGTCGTGTAGCGGTGGTAGGAGTCGATGCCGAGTTCGCCGCCGAGCATGTCACTGATGAACGAGGAGTTCTCCGCATCTTCGTGCTGTTGTGCGGTGGCGGTGCGGATTGCCGTGGAGAACGGGACTGCATCCGACATTTCTGGACCACCTCACTCATGTCGACGGGGCTGGTGCAACAGCTTTGGGCATCCTAACCGATCCGTAAGGCGTCATGATCGACGACCGAATTCGCGACGCGTCGAAAGGCGCGGCGGCCGGCGTCGGCGCACGATGACCGGTCGGCGGATCGAACCGAATCGGCTCAGGATGCGCGGTCTGCGCACGGTGCGGTCGAACCACTCGCCGAGGGTGACCCCCGCCGCCAGCGCACAGCCGACGCCGACCGCCGCAAGGACCTGATTGGCTCCGATCAACAGCTCGTCGTTGAGCAGGGCAGAGAGTCCGCGATACACCTTGAGGCCCGGCAGCAGCGGGGTAATACCCGCGACCGCGACGACCAGCGGGGGAGTCAATGCCCGGCGCGCCATCAGGCCACCGGCCAGACCGACCAGCGTCGCGGCGACCGCGGAGGAGATCACCGGACCGAAGCCCAAATGTTGCACGAGCAGAAAACAGATGGTGCCCGCGGCACCGCCGAATGCGGCCGCGGCGAGCGCGCGGCGTTCGGCGTAGCAGGCGAGTGCGAACGCCAGCGCCGCCACCGCACCGGCCGCGATCTTGATCGGCAGATCGGTGATATCGCGGCTCGAGGTCAGATAGACCGGCGGGATTGTGGCGCCGAGGATATCGCCGACCCGCAATGCCAATGCGATGCCCGCGATAATGCCGCCGGTCATCATCATGACCTCGAGCATCCGGGCAGTCGCGGTGATCGGCGCGCCGGTTATCGCGTCCTGTACCGCGCCGACCAGCTGCAACCCACTGAGCAGCACGGTGATTCCAGCCGCGATGATCAGTGTCGGGTCGACATCGATAGGTAGGGTTGCCGCGAGGGTGGCCAGTAGCAGCGCCGGTGTCGCGGCGATCGCGCCGCCGGCCACATGCTGGAAGAAGAACGGCAGCCCGTAGCGATTCAGGATCCGGTTTACGCGGTCGATGGCCAGGGTGGTGCCGAAGCTGACCGCGGCGGCCAGCCAGCCGCCGCCGAGCAGCGCTGCGATCGATGCTGCGAGTAGCGACCAGCCGAAGGTGGCGACCCAGCGGTAGTACGGATGCGGCGCGGAGGTGATCGCGTCCAGGCGGGCGCGGGCGTCCGCGGGGGAAACGACCTCATTGCGGATGCGGCGGGTCAGCCGGTCGACCGCGGCGAGGCGGGTGAAGTCAAGGGAGCGGTACTTGACCACCCGCATGGTGCTGGCGGGCGGCAGCATCGGGCCGCGGTCGGCCCAGATCCTGATCGCGTCGTAGGTGACATCGATATGGCATCGGGACAGGCCATAGGTGGCGGCGATGAAGCGCACCTGGGTCGTCGTGTCGTTGACACCCGTACCAGAGGCGAGCACGACCTCGCCCACTCGCACGGCGAGCTCGAGTACCTCCGCGACGCGGGCATCGTCGGTGAGGTCGATGGGCTGCAGCGGGGTCGGCGCGGCGACGATGGTGTCGGCGGTGGCCGGACGGTCGGCGACCAACAGATCGACTGCCTGTTTGACGACCGGAATGCGGGGTGCGCGGAGGAAGCGCAATCGTGGCCGCCTGGCCGCCTGATCGCTCGGGACGGTGTCGTCTCCTCCAGGAAATGTATCCGGACCCATGTGCGAGACCGTAGTCACCTGAGGCCTTGGTTCGCATCCGTGGTGGTCCACGAGATCAGATCGGGGGCTGGACCGCTGTCCGGACACTTGGTCGAAGCCGCCGAAGGTGATAGAACTTGTTCTAATTTGCTGGTTTTTCGAGCGACCCGCAAGCAGTAGTAAGCGAATGGGAGCGCGCACAGTGCGGTACGGAATTGTGTTGTTCACCAGTGACCGGGGCATTACGCCCGCCGATGCGGCCGCCGCCGCCGAACAAGCCGGATTCGACGCCTTCTACGTGCCCGAACACACCCATATCCCCGTGGTTCGGGCGGCCGCGCATCCGCGCACCGGGGATGCGAGCCTGCCCGACGACCGGTATCTGCGCACGCTGGACCCCTGGGTCGCGCTGGCCACCGCGGCGTCGGTCACCAGTCGAATCACCCTGTCCACCGCGGTCGCCCTACCCGCCGAACATCATCCGATCACGCTGGCCAAAACCCTCGCCTCGCTTGATCATCTGTCCGGCGGCCGGGTGAGCCTCGGCGTCGGTTTCGGTTGGAATACCGACGAAATGGCGCATCACGGGGTGCCGGCGAATAAGCGCAGGACGGTATTGCGTGAACATCTGGATGCCATGCGTGCGTTGTGGTCGGAGGAAGAGGCCAGCTTCGCAGGGCAATTCGTGAATTTCGGGCCGAGCTGGTCCTGGCCCAAGCCGGTGCAGAAACGGATTCCGGTGATTCTCGGCGCGGCCGGGACCGAGCAGTCGTTCACCTGGCTGGCCAAGAATGCGGACGGCTGGCTCACCACCCCCACCGAGGACAGCCTCGGGGCGAAGATCGAACTGCTGCGCCGGATTTGGCGCGAACGCGAGCGCCAGGGCAGCCCGGACATCGTCGCGCTGGCCGGACGTCACGATGCGGCGCAGCTCGCGCAATGGGCCGAACTGGGTGTCACCGAAGCGGTTTTCGGTCTGCCGGATCGCGATGCAGACGACGTGCGCGCATACCTGACCCGCCTCGCCGGGAAGCTCGGCATCGAAGGGGCCCGCTGACTCCGACCGGTGTCAGCGGGCCTTCCGCTAACCGCGTCGTCTACGTGCGACGAGCCATCCGATCAGCACACCGGCGACGCCGATAACCCCGACACCGATCACGGTGATCACGATCAATCCGGTCGACGAATTCGACTCGGACGCCCGCGATTCCGCCACCGCGGGAGCCGCGCCGGGCGCGCGGCTCGTCGGCGTTTTCACGCCGGTCGAATTCTCACCGAAAACACCGTCGCCGATGGTGCTCGCGTACTTCGGACCGCTCTCCTCGGTATCGGTGACGGTGAGCTCCACTTGCACCGGCACCGGGCGGTTTTCACCCTTTCCGAAGGTCGAGCCGAGTTTGACGGCGATGTAGTACCAACCGGCACCCGCCACGCGCCGTGACTCCAACTGTTCGGCCTTGCGATTGTTGTACCGAATCGGCACGGTGGCTATCGCCTTATTCGTCGGCAGTAGCCCCTCGGTGCCGGTATAAGACGCGAAGTCCGAATCGATCTCTTCGCGGATCGGGTTGTAAAGGCTGGTTCGGATATTGGACAGATTGTCGAGTCCGCGACTGCCATTGGCCCCGAACCGAACTCGATACGCCAGGCCCTGACCCCAGTCCAATCTGACGCGATAGAACACGAATTCACCCGGCTGGAGCGTATCGGTGTAGCGACCGCTGCCCGGCAGTGTTCCGGCCACGGTGAACGATGAGCCGCCGGATACGGATGTATCCGTACCGCTCGGTTCGACGAAGGTTGTCGGCGGTCCGATCGCGACCGGACCGGCGTCGGTCACCGCGGGTTCGATACCGACGATCAGTTCGATCGGAAGTCGTTCCGGCACACCGGCGGACGCCTTCTCCCAGGTCAGTTGGAAGTAGTAGCGGCCGCCGCCCGTGCACTTGCCGGAGCCGCCCTTACTTTCCTTGGTCGCACCGTCGAAGGCCTTGGCCACGGTGAGCGCGACACCGTCGCTGGATTTGATGGATGTCTCGAATTCGAAGACATTGCAGTCCGCACCGTCCGCCCCGTAGACCCGCATTTGCAGCGAGTTCAGATCGTCGGTCGAGGCGATATCGGGCAGGCGTGGAAAGGAAAGGGTGCCACTGAAATACGCGGTCGCACCCGCCGGGATATCGACTGCCCAGTACCGCTTTTCCCGCTGCCCGATGGTGTCCAGATACTGACCCGGGGTGGCGACCGGCGCCGCACCGTAGGTCGGAGCGCCGGTGATAGGTATGCCGACGGCGTGGTAATTGCGCAGGGCAGCCGACGATATGCGCGGCAGCGTCCGTTCGAGTGCCGGACCGTCGGCGGCATCGCTGTAGGTACCGCCGGTGGCCTGCGCCATGCAGGTCAGCTGGGCGCGGGCCTTGGCGTCGACGGCGAATCCGATGGTGTGCACGATGAGATCGAGCCCCTGCTGTTTCAATTCGCGCGCGACTTCACAGGGTTCGGGTGGGGAGCAGGTGTCGTCGCCGTCGGAGACGAGAACGATCGAGCGCGGGCCCGATTTGGGCAGCGTCTCGGCGGCTTGGTGCAGTGCGGTGCCCATCGGCGTCCAGCCACTGGCCTTGATTCCGTCGACGGCGCTGGTCAATGCGGTCCGGTCGAGAGTTTCGGGTTTGTGCAGGACACGGACGTCACGGCAGCCGGATGTCTTCTCCGCCTCGGTATTTCCGGTGCTCGTGCCGTAAACGGTCAGTCCCACTTCGGATTCCGCGGGTGCGGAGTCGACGAAGTTTCGCACGGCATTCTTGGCGGCATCCATCATGGTGCCCGCCGGATCGGGGCGCTGCATGGAGCCGGATGCGTCCAGGATGAGCATGGTCGGCGCGTACTGCGGGTTGTCCGGACGCTGCTGTGCCTGCGCGGGCAGCGCCGCCACGGCAAGTCCGAGTAAACCCGCCGCAGTTGCCGCGGTCAGTCGGATAAAGCGCTGGGTAATTCTCGACATAGGCCTCGTCTGCTTATTTCGCTTTGATAACGAATTAGATGTTACCCAAAGCTATCTGGTCTTCCCATTCGTGAAACGCGCACTGGCATTACTGATCCGCGGTCTCGACTGATCAAGGTGTTACCGGTGTCAGCGAGACATTCCAGAAATCGGCGTGGCGGCCACCGTCGCGCGGGAGTGCGTCATGCGTCCAAGGGACTGGTTCGGGCCCGACTCGCGCTCACCGCACGGCGGCTCCTCGATTCCTCGACTGAAGACGCGCGACAGCGCCTCGCAACGAGCGGTGAAATCCGTTGCGAGGCGCTGCCATCCGAATCTCAGCGCAGATCTCGGCGGCGAAAGCCTGCGATCCCGGCCCCGAGCAGTACGACCACGATCCCGAGCAGCCACAGGATCGGCGCAGCCTCGAAGGCTGAGCCAGGCAGCTTCGGCGGATGCGTGAACGGAACCAGATCGCGGACCCATTGCGGGAGTCCGTCGAGCGCGCCGAGCACGAAGATGAGGATCATCGTGCTCAGTACGCCCCAGGCGACCGGGGTGTAGCGTGGGGCGAACCCGTAGATCGCCACCGTGATCGCGGTGAGCACCCAAACCGCGGGCAGTTGGACCGCCGCGGCGCCGAGGCAGTCGCCCAGCTTGCCCGCCAGATTGCCAGCCGACACGCCGTAGATGACGCCGACCGCCGCACCCGCGAGGAACAACAGCACCACCGGTCCGAGCAGGGCGATGCCGATATGGCTGAGCGCGTAGCGTTCTCGGCTCACCGAACCGGCCAGTGTGGCCTCGGCGCGCTGGCTGGACTCCTCGTCGTGCAGCCGCAGCACCGTCGAGATGGAGTAGGCCGACGCCGCGATGCCCAACATGCTGAGGGCGAAGGTGATGAACGAGTTCTGCAGCACATCGGTGCCGCCCATCCGGTTGATCACATCGCGGATCTGGCTACTGTTGTTGAGCATATCGCCGACGCTGTTGATGGCGCCGCCCATCAGCGATCCGTAAAGCAGGAAACCGATCGACCAGGCCAGCAGCGAGCCGCGCTGCAGCCGCCAAGCCAGTCCCGATGGACCGGAGAGGGTGGGTGCCGCGACCGGTGCGCCGGGGCGCTCGGCGAGCAGCCCCGAGCCCGTATCACGTCGCTGCAGCAGCATATACGCGGCAGCGGTGGTAGCAATGGCGACGGTGATCAGCGGAATCAGCACCCACCAGCGCTCATCCGCGTACGGCCGCATATTGATACACCAGCCGAGCGGCGAAACCCACGACAGCACACCGTTTCCGGCATCGCCGACCGCGCGCAGCGCGAAGGCAGTGCCGAGTGCGCCGAACGCCACCCCGCGCGCGACCCGCGCACCCACGCTCACCTGTGCCGCGACGGCGGCGACCCCGGCCCAGGCCAGACCGGAGCTGCCGAGCGTCGCGCCATAGGCCAGTGAACCGGCGGCGGGCAGGTCGATGCCGTACAGCGCGAGGGCACTCAGGATGGCGACGATCAGACAGCCGGTCGCCGTCATGATCATGGCGGCGGTCAGCCCGGCATAGCGGCCGATGCTGGTGGCGCCGACCAACTCCGCGCGACCGGACTCCTCCTCGACCCGGGTGTGCCGGATGACGGTGAGGATCGTCGCGATCGCGATCATCGCGTAGAAAGGCCCAGCCTTCCACAGCCCGACCGAGCCGAGGTCGGTGCTGAAGACCGGCCCGTACATGGCAACGAGCGCCGGACTTTCCATGATCGACTTCGCGGAGTGCTCGAGGTCGGCCTGTGTGATGTAGACGGCCTTGGCGCTGCTGACGTAGAAGGCGGGCAGCAGTCCGAAGGCGAGTACCCACAGCGGCAAGACGATTCGGTCGCGACGCAGGAACAATCGCAGTAATTGTGCGGTGCCGGCGAAGTCGGCCGATCCGCGTACGGCGGGTGCGGCGTAATGCCGGCCGCCCGTGGTTGCGGTTGTCATGATCCCACCTTCTCCGTGGTCGCTTTCGCCTGCTCGGATGTCGCGCCGTCGACGTGGTAATGCCGCATGAACAGCTCTTCCAGCGTCGGCGGCGCACTGGTGAGGCTGCGCACGCCGACATCGCCGAGGATCCGGATCAACCCGCCGAGATGTTCCCCGTCGACCTGGCACCGCAGCATCGAACCGTCGCGTTCGATGTCCTCGACACCTGGTACACGGCTGAGATCGCCTGGGTCGCCGAGCAATTCGGCGGTGATGGAGGTACGCGACAGGTGTCGCATCTCGGACAGTGATCCGCTCTCCACGGTGCGTCCGCCCCGGATAATGGTCACCCGGTCACACAGCGCCTCCACCTCGGACAGGATATGGCTGGAGAGCAGTACGGTAGTGCCGCGCTGTTTGGCCTCTTCGACGCAATCGCGAAATACCTGTTCCATCAATGGATCCAGACCCGAGGTCGGCTCATCGAGCAGCAGCAGACGCACATCGGAGGCGAGAGCGGAGATCAACGCGACCTTCTGCCGGTTGCCCTTCGAGTAGGTGCGGGCCTTCTTGCGGGGATCCAGGTCGAATCGCTCGATGAGTTCGGCACGACGCTGCGGATTGATTTCCCCGCGCATTCTGGCCAGCAGGTCGATGGTCTCACCGCCGGACAGCGACGGCCACAGCGTGACATCGCCTGGTACATAAGCGAGTTCGCGGTGCAGCTCGACCGCATCGGTCCACGGGTCGCGCCCGAGCAGCCGGGCTTCACCGGAGCTGGCCCGCAGGATGCCGAGCAGAATGCGGATGGTGGTCGACTTACCTGCGCCGTTCGGGCCGAGGAAGCCATGGATTTCGCCCTCGCGGACCGCGAGATCCAGCCCGGTCAGGGCGGCGAAGTGGCCGAAGTTCTTGTGCAGATCGCGAACTTCGATGATGTCGGACATCAGGTCTCCTTGGTGAGGGTGTCCAAGATCGTTGGGTCGGTCAGTAATCCCTGGGTGTAGAGCTCCGCGGCGGGCACGAAGAACTCCTCGGTCAAGGTGCGAACGAGCTTGCGGTAGTCGAGCTTTTCGCCGCGTTGTTGCAGCAGGGTGAAGTGCAGGACGGTCGCGCCGACATTGACCGTTGTCAGATATCTGGCCCGCGCGGCCGGATCGCGGCTCGGCTTGATGGCGCCTGCCTCGACGCCTGCCTCGATGTACTCCATGGCATCCGAGATCATGTGCTCGAGCAAGGATTCGGCCAACGGCCCGCCCGCCTGCAGGCTGCGCACCATGTAGGCGACCAGCGGACCGTATGTCTCGACCTCGGACAGGGCGGTGAGCATGCTTTTCGCCACGTTCGTGTCGGTGACGGTCTTCCACTTCTGGTCCCGGATCAACTCCAGCACCCGGTCGTCGCAGGCGGCCCGTAGACCGTCCTTGGAGCCGAAGTGATGATTGACCAGTCCAGGGGAGACACCGGCCGCCGCGGCGATCGTGCGCACTCCGACCTGGAATCCGTTGTCACCGAACACCTCGATCGCGATATCGCGAATGCGGGCGGCGGTGGTGAGATCCGGATTCGGGGTGGGCGTCACGGGGCGCCTCCTAGCTCGGCGGATCCTTGCGATACGGCTCTCTGGTTGAACACATGTTTAGTATATTAAACGCGCGTTCAATAGCAAGGCAAGAGTTCGACGAAGATGTCGTGTCATGATATTTGTGCTGGCTGAATCTGCTGGTCAGCGCCTTGGGGCGGTTACTGGGGGTGGTATGCCATCCGCGCGGACCGGTCGCTGGACGGCGGCGAAACGCTAGTGTCGGTGCCATGGCTGACACCGAGATTCCCTCGACATCGGATCACCTGCGCGATGCACTCGACGGCCCATGGCGCGCGGTGCGCACCGAAGCCCGGGTGCGGCTGGCCGACGACCGGTTTTCCGGCGACCCCGCTCTCGACTACCGCGCGGCGCGGGCCCGGGTCCTCGAGCAGATGCAGGTCATCGCGACGATGGGATACGCGGAGGCCGGTTTCCGGCGTGAGAACGGGGGCACAGGGGAGCCGGGTGCGGCGGTGGTCGGGCTGGAGATGGTGGCGTATGCGGACCTGTCGCTGTGGGTGAAATCCGGTGTGCAGTGGGGGTTGTTCGGCGGTGCCGTGGAGAACCTCGGGACCGAACGGCATCGCGATGTGGTCAAGCGGCTGATCTCACTGGATCTGCTCGGTTGTTTCGCGATGACCGAATCCGGACACGGCAGCGATGTCGCGAATCTGGAGACGACCGCGACCTACGATCCGCGGACCCAGGAGTTCGTCGTCCATTCGCCGACACCGTCGGCACGCAAGGACTACATCGGCGGTGCGGCCGAACATGCCAGGATGGCAGCGGTGTTCGCGCAGCTGATCACCGAGGGTTCGAGTCAGGGCGTGCACTGCTTCCTGGTACCGATCCGGGATGAACACGGCGCCGACCTGCCGGGTGTGACGACCTACGACGACGGTCTCAAGGGTGGCCTGCTCGGTGTCGACAATGGCCGCATCGTCTTCGATCAGGTCCGCATTCCCCGGGAGAACCTGCTCAACCGGTACGCCGATGTCACGCCCGACGGCGCCTACCGCTCCGATATCGAGAATCCGAGCCGCCGATTCTTTACCACGCTGGGCACCTTGGTGCGCGGGCGGGTCAGTGTCGGGGGTGCGGCCGCGGCGGGTGCCCGGGTCGCATTGAGCATTGCCACACGGTATGCGCTGAAGCGCCGCCAATTCTCGGATCCGGACAGCTGCCAGGAGACGTTGCTGCTAGACTATCGCGTTCATCAGCGACGATTGCTGCCCTTGATCGCCCGATCGTATGCGCTTGCCTTCGCACAGAACGATCTGGTCCGCCGCATGCATCTGGTGCAGACCGGTCAGGATCTCGATCCCGGCGCACAGCGCGCCTTGGAAAAGCGGGCCGCCGGACTCAAGGTCGCGCAGACCAGGTTCGCCACCCGCGCCATCCAGGAATGTCGCGAAGCCTGTGGCGGTGCCGGCTATCTCACCGAGAATCGCCTGGTCACCCTCAAGGCCGATACCGATGTGTTCACCACCTTCGAGGGCGACAATGTCGTGCTCACCCAGTTGGTGGCCAAGGAACTGCTCACCGCCTACTCCGATGAGATCCGCGATCTGGACGCGCTCGGCTGGGTGCGATTCGCCGCCACCATGGCCGGCGATGTGGTGCGCAACCGTTCCGGTGTGCGCCAACTGATCCAGACGCTGCGCGACCGCAGTGACGACACCGTCGACGAGGGGGATCTGTCCCGTCGTTCGGTGCAGCTGCAGTTGTTCGCCGACCGCGAGGACTATCTGGTGCGCACCGCTGGACATCGGCTGCGGGCTCGCGCCAAGGACACCACACCGTTCGAGGCGTTCAACAATGCGCAGGACCACATCCTCGCCGCGGGCACCGCGCATATCGACCGACTGATCCTCGAGGAGTTCATCGAAGGTATTGCCACAATCGCGGATCCGCAGGCCCGCGAACTCGCCGAGACCGTCTGCGATCTGTATGTCTACTCGATGCTAGAGGAGAACCAGGCGTGGTTCATCATGCACCGGTTCATGTCGGTCGAACGTGCGAAGGCCGTGCGTCGCGGTGTCAATGAACTGGTCGACCGGCTGCGATCGGATGTGTTGACGCTGGTCAGGGGCATGGGGGTGCCGGAGAGCATGCTGCGGGCGGCGCTGCTGGACGATGCGAGCGTATTCGATCGGACGACCAGCCGTACGACGGTAGAGCGGACCTAGGAGTCCACCCGTGCCTGCCCCGCGACAAATCGCTCGGTGAGCTTCCAACACGCGACAACCAGCGCGATCGCCACCGCCGCGCCGCCGAGGATATCGGTGGGCAGGTGATAGCCGAGGCCGATCATGCCGACTGCGGCGCAGACCAGCGCGACGGTGGCGATCGCGATGGTGACTACCCGCGCCCGCATCGAGTCGATCAGTACGACGAATGCGGTGGCGATCGCGACAAGATGGACGGTATGTCCGCTCGGATAGGCGAGATAGTCGTGCAGCGGTCGATCCCACAGCGGTTTGAGCACCCAGCTGTTGAGCCCGACAACGACCTCTGGAAGCAGCACCATCGCCACGGCCCGCCGCCACTGCCCCCGATAGCCGAACCAGCCGGCGACCGCGAGCAATAGTGGGATCAGGATGTAGCCATTGCTCGGGATCACCAGCGCCTCGTATCCGCCGGGATGGTCGTCCAGCGCCGAGTGGATCGGCTTGGCGAGCGCGCGATCCAGATCGGTGGCAGCGCCGTCGGCGGGAAAAGTGAACGGCAAGATAACCACGAGGCCGACGCCGACGAGCACCACGCACAGTGCGACGAGGTTCGCCCGGACCCGGCCGAGCCACCTCTCCCCATTCACGATCACCGGTTGACGATAGGGCACATGCGAACACATCGTCTGGCGCGGGATCACGGTCCGCCGCCAAGGCGATCACTCGCCGACCGGTCGCAGCGGTCCGAGATGCCTTCGAGCCCGACCCTTCGCTCGGGCTCTAATTCGGTGATCGACCGATACGGCCCAGTCGCCCGGGGCCGGCCGACCCGGTTTCTATATGTAGCGCCCTCTCAGGTGGGGTACTCGTGGTCGAGCACGGCCCCAACGCACCATCCGGGGCGGAGCAGCCGACGCCTGTCGGACCGGCGTGTGATCACCCCGGCCCGTAGGTCAGTATCGCGGTGATCACGAACCAGATCACCCACGCGACGGCGATGACCATGCCCATTGCCAGGGTGATTCGCATGAACGCCCGCCCGAGATCCATATCGCCCGCCTGCCGCGGATACAGCTTCCACGGGCTGTACCAGGGCGCGTCGATGACCAGGGCCGGTGCATTGACATTCTTTTCGGCCTCCGCGAGCTCCACAGCATAGGCCTCCGCCTGCGCCTGCTGCGGGCCGCCGTGCCACAGGGTGATATCGATCGGGCCGAGGAACCCCTCGTTGATCAGATCCTGTGGGGCGGGCAGATAGGGCAGGATGCCAAGGCTGCGGAAGGCCACCGCGACATCGTTTGCGGTCCACACGTGGATGTTCTTCTCGGAATCAGCCAGCGTCTCGAAATAGTGCCGCAGCCGTTCCGGATCGGTGTCGAGAATCACATCGAAACTCGGATCGCTCCACTCCTGCTTGACCGACAGCTGGGCGCCAGGCAGCGGCACGATCAGCGCGACACCGTGCACCGCGCGCTGGCCGAGACCGCGCGCGGCCAGCCAATTCTGCAGTGCGAGTGTATGTTCGCGCGATTTGTCCAGTGGGGTGCGGCGATCGCGGCCTTCGCTGGCGATCGGTTCGCCAGAGATCATCCACGGACCGCTGAGCGGCACCTCCAGCACGCCGTCCTGGCGCGCGAGCAGTGCTTCGGCCTCGATCACCACACACGTGGTCGGCGTCCAGACCACGGCATCGAACTGATGCAGCCGATCGTTGTGGAACAGACTGCAATTGACCGTGGCGACGCCGTGTGGACTACCCGGATCCTTCCAGGTGCGCAGCCGATCGATCAGGGCCCGCTCGGCATTGGTGCCTGCCGGGTTCTGTACTCGCACGAGCATTCGCGACCGCCCTTCACGTCATCACTCGATGGTGGCAAGGATACGGACAACATCGCCCGGTTCGCCGCGCCTGCGACCAGACGCGGTGTGTCACCCTGGTTGTTCTGCGGCGATCTTTCCAGCCCGCACTGCATCGACCAATTCGGCGTGGTCGGCCTCGGTCCGATCGGCATAGCGGACCGCGAACCGCGCAACGGCATCCTCGAACGCCTCGTCACCATCGAAATATCCAGCGAGCAGGCGTGGATCGAGCGAACGCGAATGCGCGCGGGCCAGCAGCGCACCGGCCAGTCTGCCGTAATCGTCGAGATCGTCCGAGGACAGCTCCGCCGGATCGATACTGCCCTTCATATTGCGGAACTGACGCACCGTGAACGGCAGTTCGCCGGTCTCCAGGCGCAGTGTGGTCCAGCCGAGCAGAATATCGGTCTCCGACTGAACCAGCCTGGCGCCCTGCACGATTCGCTCACCCTCATGCGCGGGCGGCGGCGCGGGCAGGTACGGAGCCAGGGCCGACGGGGTGGCCTGTTTCAGTTGCAGTACCAGCGCCTCACCCGCATTGCCGTGCAGCAGAGCCACATAGCTGTGCAGTCCCACGCTTCCGGTGCCGACAATGCGGAACGCGGTGTCGGACACCGCGAATCGGGCCAGCAGATTGCGCCGGGACTCGCGCAGGGTATCGCCGTAGCGCTCCAACCCGTCGATGATCTCCTCGGCGACCTTGGCATCGACCGGCGTGAGAATCGGTGGGTCACTGATGAATCGGCGCTTGGTGATCCCGGTTTCGTGATCTGCGAGATGTTCGGTCCACTTCTTGAGCACTTTGGCGCTGGTGTTCTTGCGCGCCTTCTTCGCGGCCTTCTTGAAGTCGTCGAGCAAATCATCGGCCCTGGCCTTGCTGATGATCGACTCGTCTGGCAGCACGCTCCACGATTCCATGAACGGTTGCTCGGCGAGACGATCGATGGCGAGGCGATAGGCGCGGGCCGCATCCCGCGCGGCCCGCAGGCAATCGTCTTCGCCCGCACCGCCTTCGCGGCCCGCCAGCACCAGACTGGCCGCGAGCCGTTCCAGATCCCACTCCCACGGGCCGCGAATCGTTTCGTCGAAATCATTGATGTCCATGAGGATTTCGCCGCGTGGTGTGCCGTACAGACCGAAATTCGCGGCGTGCGCGTCACCGCAGATCTGCGCGGGCACGCCGGTGTCCGGACTGCCCGCGAGATCGGCGGCCATCAGCCCGGCCGCACCACGATAGAAGGCGAACGGCGAGGCGAGCATATGCCCCACCCGCAGCGGTACCAGATGCGGCAACCGACCGGCATTGCTCGCCGCCACGAAATCGAGCAGATCTGGTCGCTCGGACCAGATGGCCGCTCGATCCCGGGCGCTGACCGGAACCCGCTGGCGCAGCGCCCGGCCGCGGCTGCGGACATCCTCGGTAGAAACATACGAGCGAAGATCGATGGCGCTATCCTACGCTGTGTTCATTTGTCGCGCCTGCGGCGCATGCGCTGCGACGACTCGGCTCAGTCGATGGCCGCGCCATCGCTCGGACGTCGAGCGAGGTAGGCATCGGGACTCCTGACGCACCCGGGCCCGGTCAGGTCGCGGGCACGATGGGATCGACCGGTGTGATCGGCAGGCGCAGCGCACCCGGGGCGGAGGCCGGCACCGTCGGATGCTTGGGGGCGACGGGGGAGATCCGGCGATACGCCGAACCCAGTTCCGGGCGCGGATCGGCTTCGTCCTTATTGGGCCAGAAGGCCATTGCGCGCTCGGCCTGGGCGGTGATCGTCAGCGACGGATTGACGCCGAGGTTCGCGGTAACAGCCGAACCGTCCGCGACATGCAGCCCAGGATGTCCGAATACCCGCTGATACGGGTCGACCACACCGGCCTCCGGACCCTCGCCGATCACACAACCGCCGATGTAATGCGCGGTGGCCGGGATATTCAGCACATCCATGATCAGACCGTGGGTATCGCCGTTCACCTTGGCGCCGAACCGCCTGCCGATATCGTGCGCCAACGGAATCCAGGTCGGATTCGGTTCGCCGGTGCCCTGTTTGGTCTTCAACTGTCCGCGCTTGCGGTAAGAGGTCAGCGAATTGTCCAATGACTGCATCACCAGCAGGATCACCGATTTCTCCGAGGCATGGCGAGCATTGAGGCTGCGCAGGAATACCAACGGGTGCAACACGATTGCCAGCAGGAAGCGTAGGAATCGGAATGCCCCGCCGTCCACGATCGGCACCGACATCGGGAACAGCGCATTCTGTCCCTTACCGTAATGGCAGACCTCGATGTGGGTATCGGCCTCCGGATGGATCGAGGAGGTGATCGCGATGCCCTCGGCGAAATCGCGACGCGAGCGACTCACCACATTGAGGATCGCCTCGGAATTGCTGCGGGTCAGTTCGCCGAGGCGCGGCGACAGATTCGGCAGCATCGCCTCATCGCGCATTTTGTGCAGCAATTTCTGCGTGCCGAGCGCCGCGCCGGCGAATACCACCTGTTCGGCGGTAAAAGTCTTGCGCTGCTTGCGGATCCAGCGCTCGGAACGCTCGGTCTCGACCGCGTATCCGCCGCCGGACAGCGGCCGAACCGCGGTCGCGGTGGTCAGTGGATGTACCTCGGCTCCGGCCTTTTCGGCCAAATAAAGGTAATTCGTGGTGGTGGTGTTCTTGGCATTATTCGGGCAGCCGGTGAAACACTGCGCGCAGTGCACACAGCCGCGGCGGTGCGGACCCGCGCCGCCGAAGTACGGATCCTCGACCTCGGTGCCCGGATCGGCCTCATTGAAGAAGACACCCACGTTGGTGGGGTGAAAGGTATCGCCGACGCCGAGATCGTCGGCGATCGCCTTGATCACCTCGTCGGCGGGCGTTATCCGCGGATTCGGGGCCACGCCGAGCATGCGCTGCGCCTGGTCGTAATACGGCGCCAGTTCGGCCTTCCAATCGGTGATATGGGCCCACTGCTTATCGGTGTAGAAGTTCAGCAGCGGCTCGTAGAGGGTATTGCCGTAGATGAGCGAACCACCGCCGACGCCCGCGCCGGAGAAGACCGCGCATTTACCGAGCACACTGATCCGCTGCGGTCCGGTCAAACCCAGCCGCGGAGCCCAGATCGATTTGCGCACATTCCAATTCGTCTTCGGAATGTCCTCGGCGGGCCAGCGCCGTCCGGCCTCGAGCACGCCGACCCGGTAGCCCTTCTCGGTCAAGCGCAGCGCACTGACGCTGCCGCCGAATCCAGACCCGATCACTACCACGTCGTAGTCGAATGCTGGCATGGTTTCCCTCTCTGAACCGTGCGACAACCATGTGAGATGACTTCACACTCATTCTGTCATCCGAGTAGATGCGGTGTATCACACAACAGGCAGGTATCGGAGGCGTCGCCGGCGTGCCCGGATGGCGTGCAGCGGGGTCGGTGCGGTATGCACGGGCTGTGACAACCGAATCGGGGAAAACGGAACCTGGCGAGCAGGCCGGCTCCGGCGCGGACAACCCGGGCAATGCGGGCGATCCGGCCGCGGGCGGCATCTTCGCCGACCGCATCTTCACCGTCCCGAATGTTTTGAGTGTGCTGCGACTGGTCGGCGTCCCGCTCTTTGTGTGGTTGCTGCTGGTCGTGCGGGCCGACGGATGGGCATTCACGTTGCTGGTGCTCAGCGGGGTGACCGACTTCCTGGACGGCAAGCTGGCCCGGCTGCTGGATCAGTCGTCGCGCTTGGGTGCACTGCTCGACCCGTTCGTGGATCGGCTGTACCTGGTGACCACCCTGGCGGCATTCGTGATCCGGGGGTTGCTGCCCTGGTGGGTCGCGGTGATCCTGATCGGTCGCGACGCCATCCTGGCCTTGAGTCTTTCGGTGTACAAACGTCGTGAACTGGATCCGCCCGAGGTCATCTACCTGGGTAAAGCCGCCACCTTCGGTTTGATGTCGGCGCTGCCGTGGTTGCTGGCCGGTCAGATGGATTGGGCGCTGGCAGGTTTCGGCCGCGCCTTCGGTGGGGCATTCCTGGTCTGGGGCACGGCGGTGTATGTGTGGACCGGCGTGCTCTACATCTGGAAGGCTTTCACCGTCGCGCGAGCGATACCGGCTGTGTCACACCGCAGCGAGTAGCGATTAGAGTTGCGTCGAGTAGACGACGAAAGGACGGCCTGTGACCCAGACCCCCGAGGATCTGCGCTACACCGAAGAACACGAATGGGTGCAGCGAATCGGCCCGACCCGGGTTCGGGTCGGCATCACCGATTACGCCCAGTCTCAACTCGGTGACGTTGTGTTCGTGCAGTTGCCCGAGGTCGATAAGGAGGTGGCCGCAGCGGACAGCATCGCCGAGGTGGAATCGACCAAGAGTGTGTCCGATATATACGCCCCACTGGCCGCGAAAGTCGTTGCGGTGAACGATGTTCTGGACTCGGCACCGGAAACGCTGAACACCGATCCCTACGGGGAGGGATGGATCTTCGAGCTCGAATTGAGCGACGAGACGAGCGTGGATGCCGCGCTCGGTGAACTATTGGATGCCGCGGGTTATCAAGGAGTTATCGGGGGCTGACCCAGCCTTCCCAGTTCTACCTGCACGGGTACGCCCCGGCAGGGTACGGTCAAAGCCAATAGATATGCCGGTGCTTGGCAGCCGGTGTTCTAGCGTCAGGATCCCAGGTCGTGGCGGTGAAAGCAGCACCTGCTTGCATGGATAATCAGGTTCGAGGAGGAGAGAAACGGTGAGCGAGAACAAAGACCCGGGTTACGGGGAGACCGCGGCCGAGACGACGTCGGTCTTCCGCGCGGATTTCCTGAACGAGGTCGAGGCGTCGCGCTCCGCTGAGGTGACCGGCGAACAGCCGGTCCAAGGGGTCGAGGGTCTGCCGGTTGGTGCCGCCCTCTTGGTCGTGAAGCGAGGCCCGAATGCGGGCTCGCGGTTCCTGCTCGATCAGCCGACCACGTCGGCGGGCCGCCATCCCGACAGTGACATCTTTCTCGACGACGTCACCGTCAGCCGTCGGCATGCCGAATTCCGGCAGGACGACGATTCCTTCCAGGTGGTGGATGTGGGCAGCCTCAACGGCACCTACGTCAATCGGGAGCCGGTGGACTCCTCGGAGTTGCAGAACGGTGACGAGGTTCAGATCGGCAAGTTCCGCCTGGTCTTCCTCACCGGACCGCGGGCTCAGGTGAACGAACCGTCGGCGGGTGCGGGCAGCCTGTGACATCAGCGGCACGGATTTCGCGTGTCGGTGGCGTTGACAGGGAAGAACGCTGTGTCATGAAAGACTCGGTGCTATGACGGGCGCGGCGCAGTGGGCTCGCGGAGGCATGTCGATCGGCTCCGTGCTGGACCTGCTGCGACCGGACTTTCCGGATATCACCATCTCGAAGATCCGTTTCCTCGAGGCCGAGGGGCTGATCCGACCCGAACGCACGCCGTCGGGTTATCGCAGGTTCTCGATCGCGGACTGCGAACGGCTCAGATTCGTGCTGACCGCACAACGTGATCAGTACCTGCCCTTGAAGGTGATCAAGGAGCAGCTCGAAGCGATCGACAGCGGTGCGGCGACGCTCGGTGTGCGGGAAGCCCGCGCCCGGGCGCATTCCGGCCGTAACGGTGCGCTGGAGCCCGGACACGCCATGCCCGACTCCGAGCCCACCGCAACACCCGCGGCGAACCATGCCGGGCGGACCGCGGCGCCGCGCAGACTTGGCGTCGTACCCGGTGAAATCTCGCCCGACGAGCTGCGATTCGATCACGAAACCCGGCTCACCCGCGCGGATCTGCTCACGCAGGCCGAGATCGACGAGACGTTCCTCGCCGATCTGATCCGGGCCAATCTGATCACTTCGGGCGCCGCCGGTTTCTTCGACGAGGATGCGGTGACGCTGGCCAAGACCGCGAAGGCGATGGCCGAATTCGGCTTGGAGGCACGGCATTTGCGTGCGTTCAAGTTGGCCGCCGATCGTGAGGCCGCACTGGTGGCGCAGATCGCCGCCCCGATCGCGAAGAGCCGCGATGCCGGTGCGCGGGCCCGTGCCGAGGAGACGGTGCGCGAGTTGGCGGCATTGTCGTTGACACTGCATACCTGCTTGGTGAAAGCGTCGGTCCGGTCCTCGCTCGGCGCCTGAGTTACGGCGAGTGCATCGGTTCGCTTTGCGTTCCAGACGGACAACACGCCGGTTTCGGCTGTGCACAGGGAATACTGCACGCCTCGAGGTTCGCTTAGACTCGTGGTACGGCGAGCTCTGCAGCGGTCATGCCGGGCGGCCGGCGAGTCATTGGGAGGCAGTGCGATGAGTGAGATGCGCGTAATCGGCATTCGTGTCGAGCAGCCACAGAACCAGCCCGTGCTGTTGCTCCGCGAGGTGTCCGGAGACAGGTATCTGCCGATCTGGATCGGGCAGGCCGAGGCGACCGCGATCGTGCTCGAACAAGAGGGGGTGACTCCGATCCGTCCGCTGACTCACGATCTGATCAAGATCTTGATCGCCGACCTCGGGCACACCCTCAAGGAAGTGCGGATCGTGGATCTGCAGGAGGGCACCTTCTACGCGGATCTGGTCTTCGAGAACGACCTGCGGATCTCGGCACGGCCTTCGGATTCGGTAGCGATCGCCTTGCGGGTCGGTTGCCCGATCCATGCCGAGGAGTCGGTGCTCGAGGAGGCCGGGCTGGTCATGCCGGACGAGCGCGAGGACGAGGTGGAGAAGTTCAAGGAGTTCCTGGAGTCGGTCTCCCCGGACGACTTCAAAGCCACCGATAGCTGAGCCGACCGGGCGGACCGGTGTCGTCGGTCCGGTGTACCCACCTTTTCCTGGCCCTAAAGTAGAGGTGGAGACTCTTACCGCGCGTCGCGTTTGGTCGGATGATGCGGCTCCCGGGACAATCAGAGGGAGTAATCTCGACAATTGGGCCACGTCCGTTATGGCCGGTCGTTGGTCGTTACGGAGCCGGGTCATCGATGAGGCAAGGCGTCGGCGAAGCAAGGGAGTGGTCAGTGGCAGATCAATCGCAGGATGTGGTACAGCCAGGCCTGTTCCCGGATGATTCGGTACCCGACGATTTGGTCGGCTATCGTGTGCCCAGCGCATGCCAGGTGGCCGGGATCACCTATCGGCAGCTCGACTACTGGGCGCGGACCGGACTTGTCGTGCCCTCCATCCGAGGTGCCGCGGGGTCGGGCAGCCAGCGGCTGTATTCGTTCAAGGACATTCTGGTCCTGAAGATCGTGAAACGACTGTTGGACGCGGGCATCTCGCTGCAGAACATCCGCATTGCGGTCGATCATCTGCGCAGCTGCGGCGTACAGGATCTGGCGGGTATCACGCTGTTCTCCGATGGCACCTCGGTGTACGAATGCACCTCGCCCGAGGAGGTAGTCGATTTACTGCAGGGTGGGCAGGGCGTCTTCGGAATCGCGGTCAGCGGCGCCATGCGGGAACTGACCGGGGCCATCGCCAACTTCCCGGCGGAGCGGGCGGTGAGCGGCAGTGCGAGCGAACGTCCGGAGGATGAACTGTCCTTCCGGCGTAAGGCTCGGATGAACCGGAAGACCGGCTAGAGATCGTATCGAGTGCCCGTCGCTACCGCGGCGGGCACTTGTCGTATGTACCGCAGTGATGAGCGCTACACGCCTGTCCATGGTCCGGTGGCGTCAATCGTTGCGCGCGCGGCATAAACTAGCGATGCGTCGCCGCCGTGCGGGAGAGTTCCGGACTTCACAAGAGTTCGGGCGCCGAAGGAGCAGCACCTCCCCGTCAATCTCTCAGGCAAAAGGACCGTACGGGCTTCGACGTCTCTGGAAAGTGGTGACCGGCGCACAACGCGGCGATCGCCCGCCCATGGGGAAAGGGGCCCGGGCCCTGTCCATTCGAGGCAGGAGTGTCGCGGCGTCCGAATCTCTCAGGCTCCACGACAGAGGGGGAGGGCTGATACTCGTCGGCCGCTGTTGGTCGACCCCGCCCGACCTTGGAGCTGCAGTGACTCGATCATTCGCCGACCGCCATATCGGACCCGACCGGGACGAACTCGCCCGGATCCTGGACGTCGTAGGCGTCGGCTCGCTGGACGAGCTCGCCACCGCGGCACTACCCGCGTCCATTCTGGACGGCTCTGGCCTGGAGGTATTGCCGCCCGCGGCCACCGAGCACGAGGTGCTCACCGAACTCGCCGAGCTCGCGCACTCCAATACCGTCGCCACCTCGATGATCGGGCTCGGCTACTACGACACACTGACCCCACCGGTGCTGGTTCGCAGCCTGCTGGAGAATCCGGCCTGGTACACCGCCTACACGCCGTATCAACCCGAGATCAGTCAGGGGCGGCTCGAAGCGCTGCTCAACTTCCAGACCATGGTGTCGGATCTGACCGGGATGGAGGTGGCCAATGCTTCCATGCTGGATGAGGCCACCGCCGCCGCCGAGGCGATGACACTGCTGCGCCGTGCGGGCAAGTCCAAGTCCGCACGTCTGCTCATCGACGACGATCTGTTCCCGCAGACCAAGACCGTGCTGTACACCCGGGCCGAGCCGCTGGGCATCGAGATCGTCTCGGCGGATCTGTCCAGTGGCGAGTTGCCCGAGGGTGAGTTCTTCGGTGTGCTGGTTCAGGTTCCGGGTGCGTCGGGCCGGATCGTGGACTGGCGGCCGGTGATCGAGGCTGCGCACGAGCGTGGTGCATTGGTGGCGGTCGGCGCGGATCTGCTTGCGCTGACGTTGATTACGCCGCCGGGGGAACAGGGCGCTGATGTATGTTTCGGCACCACACAGCGTTTCGGGGTGCCGATGGGATTCGGCGGTCCGCATGCCGGATATCTGTCGGTGCACACCAAGCACGCGCGGCAGCTGCCCGGTCGGTTGGTCGGTGTCTCCGTGGACGCCGACGGCAACAAAGGCTACCGGCTCGCATTGCAGACCCGTGAGCAGCACATTCGCCGGGAAAAGGCGACCTCGAATATCTGTACCGCCCAGGTGCTGCTCGCCATCGTGGCCGCGATGTACGCGAGTTACCACGGTGCCGACGGGCTGCGTGCGATCGCCCGCCGCGTTCATGCCCGCGCCGCCGCCATCGCGGCCGGGCTCGATGGTGTTGTGGTGCACGGGATTTTCTTCGACACGCTGCTGGTGCGCGTACCCGGCAGCGCGGAATCCGTTGTCGCGAAGGCGAAGTCGAGCGGGATCAACCTGCGGTTGGTGGATGCCGATCACGTCGGCATCGCCTGTGACGAGGCCACCACCGAAGCGCATGTCACCGCGGTGCTCGAATCCTTCAGCACCGGACTGCCGTCGGGTGTCACCGATCCGGCGGGTGTGCCGAGCGTGCCCGGCGGTTCGATCGAGACCCGCACGTCGGAATTCCTTACCCATCCGGCCTTCACCAGCTACCACACCGAAACCGCGATGCTGCGCTATCTACGCAGGCTTTCCGATAAGGACATCGCATTGGACCGCAGCATGATTCCGCTCGGCTCTTGCACCATGAAGCTCAATGCCACCGCCGAAATGGAGGCCATCACCTGGCCCGGTTTCGCACGGGTACATCCATACGCCCCCGTCGAGGATGCGCCCGGTCTGCTGCGGGTGATCACCGATCTCGAGAGCTGGCTCGCGGCCATCACCGGGTACGACCAGGTGAGCCTGCAGCCGAATGCGGGCAGTCAAGGTGAGTACGCGGGTCTGTTGGCCATTCGGCGTTACCACCTGGATCGTGGTGATACACACCGGGATAGGTGCCTCATTCCGTCCAGTGCACACGGCACCAATGCGGCCTCGGCCACCATGGCCGGACTACGCGTTGAGGTCGTGAAATGCCGGGAGAACGGCGATGTGGACCTGGATGATCTGCGCGCCAAGATCGCCGACCACGCCGACCGGTTGGCCTGCATCATGATCACCTACCCGTCGACGCACGGTGTGTACGAGCACGAAGTCGCCGAGTTGTGCGCGCTGGTGCACGATGCGGGTGGCCAGGTGTACGTCGACGGTGCGAATCTGAACGCACTTGTGGGCCTTGCCCGTCCGGGACGATTCGGTGGCGATGTGAGCCATTTGAACCTGCACAAGACTTTCTGCATTCCGCACGGCGGTGGCGGTCCGGGCGTTGGTCCGGTGGCGGTGCGCTCGCATCTGGCGCCGTATCTGCCCGGTGACCCGCTGGAGCAGGGCTCGCACGCGGTGTCGGCGGCAAAGTACGGTTCGGCGTCGATCCTGCCGATCACCTGGGCTTACATTCGGATGATGGGTGCGGATGGTCTGCGTAAGGCTACGTTGACCGCGATTGCCTCGGCCAATTACATCGCGCGCCGGTTGAACGAGCACTTTCCGGTGCTGTATACCGGTGAGAATTCGATGGTCGCGCACGAGTGCATCCTGGATTTGCGCGAGACCACCAAGCGGACCGGTGTGACCGTCGACGATGTGGCAAAGCGGTTGGCGGACTATGGATTCCACGCGCCGACCATGAGCTTCCCGGTGGCGGGCACGTTGATGGTGGAGCCCACCGAGAGCGAAAACCTGGCCGAGCTGGACGAATTCATTCTTGCCATGACGGCGATTCGGGGTGAGATCGATCAGGTCGCCGCGGGTGTGTGGCCGGTGGAAGACAACCCGCTGCGTGGTGCGCCGCATACCGCGGCCTGCCTGGTCGGGGAGTGGGACCACCCGTACAGCCGGGAGGTCGCGGTGTATCCGCAGGGGCTGGATCCGACGCGGGGCAAGGTGTGGCCCGCGGTGCGGCGCATC
Source organism: Nocardia sp. NPDC051990 (assembly GCF_040680755.1). Lineage (NCBI taxonomy): Bacteria > Bacillati > Actinomycetota > Actinomycetes > Mycobacteriales > Nocardiaceae > Nocardia > Nocardia sp. NPDC051990. The sequence continues at coordinate 289,000 of NZ_JBFAXH010000002.1, forward strand.
GACGGCGCCTACGGTGACCGCAACCTCGTGTGCTCCTGCCCGCCGCTGGACGCGTACTGACGGCTACCGAGCCGCACCTCGACCCCGTTGCAGGTGCGGCTCGGTAGCCATCTTCACTATGCGGCAGCCGCTTTGGCGTAGGCATTGGCCAGATCTGGCCAGCCGTCCTCGCTCCGCACGCTGTCGCGCATGGATTCCCAACCTTCGCCGTGCTTTTCGAAGTCCGAATGCACCAGGGTGACGGCCGTGCGGTCGGCCGTGACGGGTTCGAAAATGACATCGACGCGGCTGGCGCGCTCCGGATCGGTCTCGTGCTGCCAGTCCAGGCCGATCTCCCAGGAGAACGCGAAATGCCGCGGCGGATCCCAGACCAGTACGGTGCCCCAAGGACATTCGGTGCCATCCGCTTCCCTGCCGAAGCAGCGCCCGCCTTCGCGCGGTTCGATAACCTCCTGTGCGAGTTCGCCTTTGCCGATGTGATGCCCACGTGGCCACCAGCTGTCGATCCCGTTGGTGAATACGTCGTACGCCCTATCGATCGGTGCGTCTACGACGAATTCGACCCGAACTTCCTTCTCGCTCAACTGCTGTGTCATGACTTCTCCTGTTCGGAGGTGTCCGCCGCCCGCTTGGTTACGACCTGCTGGTTCACCTCGTCTTGAAAGGCCGACATCGCCGTCGACCAGAACTGTGTGAAGTACACCCGAAGTCCATCGATCCCCTGCGGATTCAGCCGATACACCCGCTTGGTGCCCACCGCCTCATCGGTAACCAGCCCCGCCGTCTTGAGTACCTTCAAATGCTGCGAAACCGCAGGCCGACTCACCGGCAACTCCTTGGCCAGCTCCCCAACCGCACACGGCCCTTCCCTCAGCCGCTCAAAGATCGCCCGCCGCGTCGGATCCCCCAAGGCATCCAACGCTGCCTCTCGGTAAGCCCTCACAAACCGTAAGTCTAGACTTACGGAATATGGTTGTCTATGGTCGCGCACACTGAATGCTGATTGGTCAGGCGTATCCGACGTGTACGGTCGGTGCTCCAGGCGATGAAATCGCTGTTGGGCATGACGAAGAAGGCGTCGTGACGACTGTCGCCGTGTCCGCAACGATGCGCAACGCGAGTTCGGGCGGTCGAAGCGGCCGACTCTGGTCAACAGTCAGGTGTCGGCGGGCGCTACAAGGGTGGCGCGAGATCGCGCTGCGTACCGGGCAACTCCCCGACGCAGGCATTACCGCGACTATCGCGGTCGTAGCCGTGCTGAGGGGACTCGAAGGCCGCCGTCCCGGTCCGGGGCGGCGTCGGTTGTGTCCTCGGAATCAGGCCGAATGAGTCAGGCCGGGTCCATGGGTTCGGGGGTGAGTTGGGGGAGGGTGCTGATGGCTTCGATACCGAGTTCGGAGCGGGTTGCGTTGACGACGGCGCGTTCTTCTTCGACGGTATTGGAGATGGCCTTGTGCCAGAGGGTGCGGATGGCGTTGACGTCGTCCATGGTGGCCTCTTCGTCGAGTTCTACCTTGAGGCGCTGTACGGTGATGCTCTGTGCGGCGGTGAGGGTGCGCACGAGATCTTCGCAGCGACTAGGGATTTTGGGGTTGGCCAGGACGCGGAGTCGGGTGATGAAACCGTTGAGAGCGGAGATGCTTTCGAGGACCTGTTTGCCGAAACTGTCCACTTCCTCGACGCTTTCGGCCTTCAGGTCGAGGGTGTCCCACAGATCCTGACGCACGTCGGCGGCAGACTCCAAGATCGAGGAGACTGCGGTCAGGATCGAATCGCGGCGCCATTTGTCCTGTTCGCGGCGTTCGGTTGCGGCATTGGCCGCTTCGATATTTCTCTGCGCGGCGTCGAGTGTGGTCTGGTTGCGCGCGTCGGCGGCGGTGATCGCAGCACGGTTGGTGCGGTTATTGATCACGACGCCGAGGACTGCTGCGACGGCGACGATCAGCGAGCTCAGGAGCGGAAGCCAGGAAGTCACCCGCAAATCATCGCACTGCGGGGTGGTGTGCTGTCCCGCGATCGGCACGCTACGCGTCAATCGGGCTGCCAATTTTCTCGATCCGGTCCGGCTCAGGCTCGAATCATCGTGTTGGCCAAGGTTTTTGCCGCAACTGAGACCTGCTGCGCGCAATGCCATGGCGCGTGCGCCGCTAGGCACGCGTCCATCGTGGTCACCGGTTCGTGCGTGGTCGGTGAATCCGATACGACAAATTCGGTGCTGCCGCGCAGCATCGGCGAATTCTCACGGCGTTGTCAAAGCATGCATCACCGCGGTCCCGAAGCTGACGTCATCCGAGGTCGGCAGGTGCGTGTACGTCCCTCCGGTTCGCTGAGCGGCGGTTTGGAGGGTCTCGGTGTCATTGCCGCCGATAACGATCACATCGATGCGAACCGGATGGGCCGGATCGGCGGCGGAGGCCAGCTCGGTCAACAGCTTCGCTCCAGTGATAGTGGAGTCGTCATCCGGGCCGTCGGTAATGAGCAGAACCGAATTGGTGAGCCCCGCGGTGTATCCGCGAACAGCTGACCGGTAGGCGGCGGTCAGCGACGGATAGGCCTGGTCGGTGCGAGATTCGGTGGGCTGCACCGCCTCTAGCGCCGTATCCAACGCGGTGCGCTGCTGATTACTCAGTGGTGCGGTGGGTGCTTGTATCTTGTACGGCGTTGTCCCGTCGAGGTTCTTGCCGAACGTCCATACGCCGAGTCCGAAGTCCGGCGGCATCACATTCATCGTCGAGCGAATCGCGCCGAGGACATTCGAGAGCCGGGTGGCGGATCCGTCGCTATTGCCCATCGAGGACGATACGTCGAGTATGGCCGTGGCCTGCACGCCGAGAACGGGATTGGCGAGCGTGGCATGTACCTTGTCCTGCGCGGTCCGGGACGACGCTGGTGCGGCGGTGGCTGGTGCGGCGGCGAATCCGGCGGTGGTGAAGGCCGCGGACTGCTGGGGTGCGCGCAAATAGTCGGCGAACAGCGATGCGATAAGATTCTGGGTCTTGTCCACCCATGCTCCGGACATCAACGCGGCGGGATGGTCGGCGACCGGGGCGGTTCCCGCGGGTCGGAATGCCGACGTACCACCAAGGGATTTCAGTTGCTGCTCGGTAGCCACAACCGCATGAATGGGGGAATTCGCCGCACCGATCGCGGCCAGTGCGGCCGTGGTGTCCGCTGCCTGCGGCGCCTTTGCGGCGAGCCCGGAGATAGCGGCGACAACCTGACCGGACCGTGCGACCTCGTCGGTGAGCGGATCGGTCCCCGATACCGCGGAGCCGACCGCGGCCGCCGCCGCCAGCGTCGAGTCCCCCGCCGGTAGTGCCATCCGCAACCCACCCCACCCGGACAGCCCGAGCTCATCCAGTGACCCCTGTTGCAGCCGTGGCAGATCCGCCCAGGTGATCTTGGCCTGCTCGAGTGCGCTCCGCAGATCCTCGGGCACGGCGACCACGATCGGACTCATCGCGACCGGCGCGGGTGTGCCCTCGATCAGCCCGGGCACCCGCATGGATTCGATGGATCTCATCGAATCGGCGATCCACAGCCCCGGTTGCGGACCGAGCGCACCGTTCCATGGTGTGCCCGCAGTGAACCCTGCGACGATCGCGGCCGACGGTTGAGCCGTCACCACTACTTTCGCGCAATGATCGCGCACCTTCGGATTGGCCGCGTTGTAGCGCTCCGCCGCGGCCCGCACCGGATCGGCGATATCCGGATCGACCGTCACGAACAGCGTCGACGGTCCTTCCTTACATTCCGCCGCGGCCGACTTGTCCCGGTTCGCGGCGCGATCACTGAGTTGAAAATACGCGAAGACCGCCGCGACTAGCAGCAAGACGGCAACCACTGCGATAACCGGACCTTTGCTGACGCCTCGGGACCTGGTTCCGCTGCGATGTGTGCCCACGATGCTCAGTGTATGGTCACGCGAGATTTGCCGTGCCAGTGTGTCCGGTGCGGCGCACCGGCACGGCGTGACGCGAACGTCCGGCTAGAAACGGATCATCCGTCCGCGGTCGAACTCGTGGCCGCCCCAAACCCCGGACTGTCCGGTGCGTGCGGCGAATTCACCGCAGGCATCGCGGATCGGGCAGCCGGCGCAGACTCCGCGCGCGTACTCGAAGTCCTGCGACGGGTACGGGAACCAGGCTTCGTGGTTCGGATCGCCGCGACAGGCCGCCCGATGCCACTCTCGGGAATCCGAGAGCGGGAGCAGGTCGGTCAGATCGACAAGTGTGCTGGTCTCCAATTCGACGGTCATTTCGAGCCTTCTCCTTTCTCTCTCGGCTCAGGTGGCGGCCAGTTGCTTCCAGATCCGCTGCTGCCGCTTGGCCAGGTGGTCGGGCGCCTTCGGCTGCCACAGCAGCCGCATACCTGCCTCTTCCGGCGTGCGGTCGGCCTTGTTCGAGTTGCAGGGCGCGCAGGCGGCGATCAGGTTGTCCCAGGTGTTCGGCCCACCCCGGCTGCGTGGCCGGATGTGGTCGACGGTGCGCGCCCAGGACGCGCAGTACCCGCACCGATGGTTGTCCCGGCGCAGCACGCCGGCCAGCGTCGCGCGACTGCCGTCGTGTATGCGCGTCACATGGTCGAGGTACACGTAGCGCAGCAGCCGGATGGTCTCCGGCAGTGCGAGCTCGAGGTGCTTGGACCGAATCGGGAAGTGCGGCTCCCGATCCGCGATCGACTCGGCGGCACCGCCCATGAGCAGCACAACGGCCCGGTCGGCGCTGATCTCGGTGAGCGCCTCGTAGCTGGCGTTCAACACCAGTACCCGGGTGTGTATCCAGTTGTCGACAGTCGATGCCACCAGATCGGTGGCACGGTGGAGCGTCATGGGAGTCACCATGTTTCGAGGGAGCGAGCGGATAGGGAGGCGCGGGTCGGTCAGTTACCGGCCGGGAGGCGGCGCAGTACCTGCTCGACGTACGCGTCATACCGACGCGGGCTCGATACGACAAAGGTCATGGCCGCCGCCTCCTTCCTCATGCTCGTGAGCACCCGCGGAATCGGGTGATCATCATCGAAATCCATGGTGGCACAGCGCACCCATCACTGGCGAAGGGTTTTTCAGGCCAGACCGAGCCACTGTCGCAGCCACGAGGTCACGTAGTCGGTGTGGGTATTTCGCGGCAGATTATCGGGCCGCGCCGCCGACGGCGCCTACCATGACGGGTTCCCGCCATGGCGCCGATCATCTTGCACATCAAGATGGTCCACACCCCGGTGTTGCTAGCTCCGAAGCGACCGGGGTCGTACGCGACTGCCTGCCGTTGCGTCGGAGTCAACCGTACGGTCCGACCAGGGGTTTATGTGAGAACATCCCGTGATGAACGCCGAATATTGCTACCGAGCGTGGCAATGCCGACAATTTGCCCGGCGCTGCGGGGATGAAGGAGCCGCGGGCGAGGGGGTGCGCGGCTCCTTCATCGTGTCCGAGGGGCAGCTACCGCCTCGTCCACGGTTGTGGTGGTGATCAGGACACCAATGACTCCCTCCGTACATCATCGTGTGACCATCTATTGAACCTGGTAGGCGGGCTCGCGTCCCGGCTTCGGGCATTGCCATTGGAGAAGGTTGGGTCAACCGATGGGCGTGTGGCCCAACAGAACTCGACCGGTGAATCGTGTCTGCTCGGCCCGTGGCAGTGGGCGGAACCGGCAGGTGTGGATGTCGTGACATCACATATCCAGCTCGCAGCCGCGCGAAAAGCTCCCGCCGCCAACGGTTTCGATGGCCGGTCGGAGGATGTCGACGAGGGCGTCGGCGGCCACGGTCGCCACCACATCGCCGACCTCACCGCCGCTGGCGGGCGGCTTGCGCGCGCTCACCCGAAAGCCGCCGTCGATGCGTTCGGCCCGGCCGTTGCAGTCCGCGGCGATGGTGCTGATCAGGATCGCGCCCGCGGCCACCTTCTCGAAGACCGCCGAGGCGTATGCGCACCGGCCGAGTGGAATTCGCCTGGCCGACCGCCCGCACCCGGCCCATGCCGTCGGTCCTGCAACCGAGTCCGGTTGCGGGATACTCGGATCCGGTCGTCCGCACCTCGTAATCGGCGGCGTGACCGTCACGACGCAGGCTCCCGCGCATAGATGTAGTAGCGGTAGACGCCGTCCCCGGGATCGGCGCACAGTGGCCACTCACCGTCGGCGGTGAACCATGCCCACTCGAGCGCGAGGCCCGCGTCGCATTCGGCGATCGACTTCGCCCGGTCCAAGGAGCCGTCGGTGCCGAGGCCCTGGTCGTCGGTGCCGCAGAACTCGCAGCTGTGCACCCGCCGCACCTCGTATGCGATCACTCGGTTACCTCCGGCATCCAGGCTAGACCCGATTCGGGTGCGCACCGATAACGTTCGGTGCGTGCGGCCGATAGACATCTCGACAGGCTCGTCCGCTCAAGGGGATTGCGTGTCGAATGGGGAGTTCCGGAAGTGGCGTCCGCAACGAATCGGTGGGGGCACCAGTTCGAATCGAATACGCAAGGGGATGTGTTCAGATGTCGATATCGACGGTGAAATATGTAGCGCTGCTGGGCTGCGCGGTTCTCGCGTTGGCAGGTTGCGCGGATGGCGATGATGGTAATGGCAAGGCCGCGGGCACCAGCGCGGTGCCGAGCAGTGCCGTGAGCCGGACGCCGGGGCCGAGCGCGGCAGGCACAAACCAACCGATGGGGGCGCAGCCGTCGACCGGCGAACCGGCTCTGCCGTTGCCGCGGATACCGGCATGCGTCGGCAGCCAGCTCATCGTCGGCGTCGAGCCGATGTCGCCCGGCCTGGGCCACCGCGGTGTGCGCGTGCATTTCTCGGTCGTGGGTGCCAGCGGCGCGTGCACACTGGCCGGATATCCGGGCGTCGATACCGGCCCCGGCGGGCCGCTCCTGCATGCCGAACGCACTGTGCGCGGGTATATGGGCGGTCTCCCTGCGGATGTCGATACCCCACCCACCGTCGTCCTGGACCACGACCACAATGCCGAGGCAGTGGTCGAGGGCGGCGCGGTCGACTCGGACGGCAACCAATGCCCCACGTACACCGGACTTTTGGTCACCGCACCGAACACCACCGACACACACGCGGTCAGCGCCACGATCGACGCCTGCACTCTCAGCGTCCATCCGGTGACCGCCCAATAGGCGCAGCGATTTTCAGAGGTTGCCGACGATGTGTTCGAGGCGACGGGCCACCAGTTCGCGGGCCTGTTCGCGGAGGGCGGGGCGGTAGCCGCTGGGGTACACCGGGTCGCCGGGGGTGTAGTCTTTCAGCACTTCCTTGGCGAGGGTGATCTTGTGCACCTCGGTGGGGCCGTCGGCGATGGCCATGACCTCGGCGTAGTTCATCATGTCGACGAAGGGCAGGTCCTGGCTGACGCCGATGGCGCCGTGCAGATGCAGTGCGCGCTGGGCGATATCGTGCATCACCTTGGGCATCGCGACCTTGATGGCGGCAATATCCTTGCGCACCTTCAAATAGTCCTGCTCTTTATCGATGCGCCAGGCAGTGCGCAGGACGAGCAGTCGAAACTGTTCCATCTCGATCCAGCTGTCGGCAATGCGTTCCTGGGTCATTTGCAGACCCGCGAGGGGTCCCTTGCGCATCGGCCGGGAGACGGCGCGTTCGGCCATCATGTCGAAGGCCTTGCGCACCAATGCAACTGTGCGCATCGCATGGTGCACCCGACCGCCGCCGAGGCGGGTCTGTGCGACGATGAAGCCCATACCCTCCTGGCCGAGTAAGTGGTCGGCGGGGACCCGGACATCGGTGAAGCGCAGATGTCCTTCGTGCTCGCTGAAGCCGTGCACGTGGAAGTTCTTCACGATCTCCAGACCGGGGGTGTCGGCGGGCACGATGAACATCGACATGCCCTGGTACGGACTGACATCCGGATTCGTGACCACCATAACGATATGGAAGCTGGCGAACTGGGCGTTCGAATTGAACCACTTCTCGCCATTGATGACCCAGGAGTCGCCGTCGCGGACCGCGCGGGTCTTGAACAGCGTCGGATCCGAGCCGCCGGTCGGTTCGGTCATGACATAGCAGGAGCCGATCTCACCGGCCAGTAGCGGCTGCAGATACTTTTCCTTCTGCTCCGCGGTGCCGTAATGCGCGAGGATTTCCGCATTACCGGAATCCGGCGCCTGACAACCGAATACCGACGGCGCCCATACCGAGGTGCCGAGCACCTCGTTGAGCAGGCCGAGCTTCAGCTGCCCGTAGCCGGGGCCGCCCAATTCCGGTCCGAGGTGGCAGGCCCACAGTCCCTGTTCCTTCACCTTCTCCTTCAGCGGCCGCATCAGCGCCATCGCCTCGGAATTGGTGCGGTCGTAGGGATTCGGGTAGAGCAGATCGAGGGGCTCCACCTCGGTGCGGACGAACTCCGCCGCCCAGTCCAACTTCTGTTGGTATTCCGGATCCGTTTCGAAATCCCAAGCCATGGTCAGCCTTTCGTGTCGGTAATGCCGTCGAGAATGGTGGACGCCACAATGTCGGCAATTCCGTCGGGGGAGCGCCCGCCGTGCGGGCGGTACCAGAAGGTCACCATGTTCAGCATGCCGAGCACACTGTTGGTGACCACGTGGTCGTCGGTGCGCAGCACACCCGCCGCATGACCCGCGTCGATGACGCGCTGCCAGCAGGCCTGCACCTCGTCCCGCATTTCCTGCAGTTCTTCGGCGCGATCGCCGGTCAGCGCGGTGACATCGCGCAATTGGATGGTGACCTCGCGGCGGTGCTCGACGATCAGCCCGATATGGCTGTGGATCAGCTTGCGCAACTTGATGATCGGGTCGTCGGTGCTACGCGAGATCCGCTGCGCATCGGTGAGCATGAGCTGGATGTAGTCGCGCAGGATCTGCCAGAGCAGTTCTTCCTTGGAACCGATGTGGTAGTACAGCGCACCCCGCCGCACCCCGGCCCGATCACCGATTTCGGCGACGCCGGTGCCGTGGAAACCCTGTTCCGCGAACAGTTCCATCGCGGCCGCCACGATGCGCGCCCTGGTCGCTTCGGCGGTAGTTTCCGCGGCCGGTGGACGACCGCGACGACGAGGCGAGGCCGATTCGGGCCCGCCCCGCATCGAATCGCTGTGCGATGTCGCGTTCATTGGCGCGGATCCAACACGACCTTGGAAACCCCGTCGGCGCGGTCGGCGAACATGCGGTACGTGTTTGCGCCATCGGACATCGGAAATCGGTGTGTGACAACGGCTTCGGGGCGAATTCGCCCGGCCCCGGTGAGTCGCAGCAGTGCGGGCAGCTCGTATGGTATCGAGCAACTGCGACGCTCGGCAACCAGATCCACACCGAGCACCCGCGACGCGCCCATCGCGAAAGCCGGCTGCACGGCCATCAGCCCAGCCGGTCCGAGTCCGATCACCACCACGGTCTCACCCGGCGCGATGCGGGTGCGGCGCGCGCCAGTTCGACGCACCTGTCGAGCTTTCGGCTGGCATTCCTACGTCCGCACCGGCTGCGGCGAAGGTCCGCACCATTTCGCGACCGATTCCGCGGCGACCACCCGTGACCAGCGCGACCTTATCTGTTATCGACTGTCCTGGCATTGCGCTCCGTTGCTTCGGCTGCCGGAAATGTTCCAACCAGTACATTAATTCCGCCGGACGATGCAATCAAGGCCCCGACTCACCGTCGCATCACTACCGATGGGTAACATTGACTGCGATTTCCCACCCGGCTTTCTCAGAAGTGAGGCAGTAGATGACAAAGCGGATTCAGGTCGGCGGGCTTCAGGTGGCCAGCGTTCTCCACGAGTTCATCGAGAACGAGGCACTCCCCGGAACCGGCGTAGATTCCGCCGCGTTCTGGGCCGGAGCCGAGCAGGTCATCAATGACCTCACCCCGCGCAACCGCGCCCTGCTGGCCGAACGCGACGAGATCCAGGGCAAGCTCGATGCCTGGCACGCCGAGCGCCCCGGCGCGAACTATGACAAGGCCGCCTACAAGAGCTTCCTCGGCGATATCGGCTATCTGCGTGCGGAACCGGCCGACTTCAAGATCGCCACCGAGAATGTGGACGACGAGATCGCCACCACCGCGGGCCCGCAGCTGGTGGTGCCGGTGATGAACGCCCGCTTCGCGATCAATGCCGCGAATGCGCGCTGGGGATCGCTCTACGACGCGCTCTACGGCACCGACGCCATCTCCGAGGCCGACGGCGGCGAAAAGGGCAGCAGCTACAACCCGGTCCGCGGTGGGCGCGTGATCGAATTCGCGCGCAAGTTCCTCGATACCGCCGCCCCGCTGGCCAATGGCTCGCACCTGGCCTCGACGCACTACGCCATCGATGGCGGCAAGCTGGCCGTCACACTGAGCAACGACGAGGTCACCACGCTGGCCGCCGACGGCGCGGAACTGGTTGGCTACCTGGGTGATCCGGCCTCGCCGACCTCGATCCTGTTGAAGCACAACGGTTTGCACGTCGACATCCAGATCGACCCCGCCTCGCCGATCGGCAAGACCGATCCGGCCGGTGTCAAGGATGTGGTGTTGGAGTCCGCGGTCACCACAATCATGGACTTCGAGGATTCGGTTGCCGCGGTGGACGCCGAGGACAAGGTTCTCTGCTACCACAACTGGCTCGGCCTGATGAAGGGTGAGCTGGCGGAGCAGGTGACAAAGGGTGACAAGACCTTCACCCGCACCATGAACCCGGACCGCGTCTACACCGCGCTCGGCGGTGGCGAACTCGTGCTGCACGGCCGCTCGCTGCTGTTCGTGCGCAATGTCGGTCACCTGATGACTTCCGACGCGATCATCGATGCCCAGGGCAACGAGGTGCCCGAGGGCATCATGGACGGCCTGATCACCTCGCTGATCGCCAAGCACAGTCTGCTCGGCGATACCGAGCTCAACCGCCCTGTCGGCTCCGCCTCCGACCATCCCGCTCGGCTGACGAACAGCCGCACCGGTTCGGTCTACATCGTGAAGCCGAAGATGCACGGCCCGGATGAGGTCGCCTTCACCAACGAGCTGTTCAGTCGGATCGAGGACGTCCTCGGCCTGATCCGAAACACCCTCAAGGTCGGCATCATGGACGAAGAGCGCCGCACCACGGTCAACCTGAAGGCCTGCATCCAGGCCGCCGCCGAGCGCGTGGTGTTCATCAACACCGGCTTCTTGGACCGCACCGGCGACGAGATCCACACCTCCATGGAGGCCGGGCCGATGGTCCGCAAGGCCGAGATGAAGACCCAGCGCTGGATCCTGTCCTATGAGGACTGGAACGTCGATACCGGTCTGGCCGCCGGCCTGCCCGGTAAGGCGCAGATCGGTAAGGGTATGTGGGCCATGCCGGATCTGATGCACGACATGCTCGAGCAGAAGATCGGCCACCCGCGCGCGGGCGCCAACACCGCCTGGGTGCCCTCGCCGACCGCGGCCACCCTCCACGCGACGCACTACCACCAGGTCGACGTGTTCGAGCGGCAGCAGGAGATCGCCGCAGGTGGCCGCCGTGCCACCGTCGACCAGATTCTGGAGATCCCGCTCGCGGCGAACCCGACCTGGACTACAGAGGAGAAGCAGCAGGAGTTGGACAACAACTCCCAGAGCATCCTCGGCTATGTGGTGCGCTGGATCGACCAGGGCGTCGGTTGCTCCAAGGTGCCTGATATCCGCGATGTCGGTCTCATGGAAGACCGGGCGACTCTGCGCATTTCGAGCCAATTGATGGCGAACTGGCTGCGCCACAGCGTGGTCACCGCCGATGAGGTGGTGGCCAGCCTGGAGCGGATGGCACCGGTGGTCGACAAGCAGAATGCGGGCGATCCGAACTACCGGCCGATGGCGCCGGACTTCGCGAGCAGCGTCGCGTTCCAGGCGGCGAAGGATCTGGTGCTGGAAGGCACCAAACAGCCGAACGGCTACACCGAGCCGATCCTGCACCGGCGTCGGCGCGAGGCCAAGGCGCTGGCTTGTGTCTAAGACGTTGCGCGTCTGAGCAACTCGTGAATCCCCCGCCTGGGAACCCGGGCGGGGGATTTGCCGTACCACACGACGGCCGCCGGCGGGGCGGATGACCGGTTTCGGCCCGTATAACGATCCGTTACCCTGGGCGCTGCACGAGATAGTCGGATGTGAGGAAGTTTTATGGGAAGCGTTGTCCTTGATGTATTCGCGCTGGTTATGAATCGCGCGGCACAGTTCTGGAACTGGATGGCCACCGGTTCGGCCGGTTTCCCGCCGCTGTAGTAGCCGAGCTGAACGTCTGGTACGACGACCCCCGGTCCCGGCCCCTCGATGGGTGCCGAGGCCGGGGGTTTTCCTTTGCCCAGTGCGATATCTCCGGTGAACCGATTCCCTTCGTCCGAAGGGGCTGCGCGATGACAGCGGCGCGAGTCGGCTATTGCGGGGCCGGACAACCGAGTTCGGTGAGCAGCATGCTGATCACACCGACTTCCTGGCTCTGGCTCTGGAACATCGAGCGCGGTTTTCTTGACCGGGCCGGAGGCGAGCAGTTCGTCGGCGGCACGAGCCATCACAAGTCCGCCTTGGTGATGGCGATACATCAACTGCAGGAATAGGATTCCGGCGTCGTGACCCCGGGCCGCGGCCAGGCGCAGTCTCAGCTTCAGGTGCATCGTTGCCGCGAACTCCCTCATCACGGTCAGCGCGCCGACTCAGACGGAGTCGGCGCGGACTCAATGGTAGTAACAGTCGGTAACTTATCGGACAGTTTGGCGGAAAGGCCTGGTGGTCGGCGTGTTTCGCCGAGTCGCTCAGCTGGCGGGGAGCGCCTCGGCGTCGATTGCCAGCATCGAAGTGCAGACATCGAGCAGGGACTGTCTGAGTCCCGCTGACCGTTCGGCCAATGTTGATTGCGCCCGGACGTATTCGGCACGCCCCGAGGAGGTTTCGATGCGAACCGGCTCGTAGCCATAGTCGGTGAGGTCGTACGGGCTGGCCCGCATATCGAGTTCGCGTGCGGCGCAGGCGAACTCGAAGTAGTCGAGCAGGAGGTCGGAGGAGATGAGCGGGGTCAGTTTGAACCCCCACTTGTAGATGTCCATATTGGCGTGCAAACAGCCGGGTTGTTCCCGGGCGACCTGGTCGGCGCGGGTCAACGGTTCGGCGTTGCGACCGACCGCGTCCGGGGTGAAGAAGCGGAATGCGTCGAAGTGGGTGCAGCGCAAGGACATCGATTCGACGACCGCGTCGGTACCGGTACCGCCCAGGCGCAGCGGCACCTGTTGGTGGCGGATCTCATCGGTTTTGTACACCATGGCCCACTCGTGCAGGCCGAAGCAGGACAGCTGTGCCGGACGGGATTCCGTGGCGCGCAGCAGTTTCGCGATGAACTCGATGGTTTCACGACGCCGCTGGATGAATGCCGGGTCGGCGGTGTAGGCAACCGCGCCGAAACCGTTCGGCGCGATGCGGTGATACCCGCGAGCTCCGTCGTACTCCCGCGCGCCCGCCAGCGCGACACCGAATCCCGGGTGCCAGCGCCGCAATTGGGCGGGCTTATGTCCGTAGTACGTGAACAGGAAGTCGATCACCGGATGTGCTGAACCCGCCGCGCGCCGTTCGAGATACGCTCCGACGAGCTCGTCCAGCCGAGCCCGGTGGGCGGCGGCCCTGGCCTGCCAATCGGACTCGGTCAGTACGATCATTCGATCACCCGGTGCGTCCCGTCGCGCACGGTGCCGACGAACTCTTCCACCAGATCCTCCAGCGCCACAATGCCCACCGTATTGCCGCGGGTGTCGACGACGCGGCCGAGATGGGAGTTGGTACGGCGCAAGCGGGCCAGCGCCTCGTACAGGGGCGTGCCGACGCTGACCGTCGGCAGTGGGCGAATATCCGTGCGCGGGATTGGCGTGTTCGGTCCGGCGCTGTCGTCGGCGACCTTGTCGAGCACATCCTTCACATGCAGATAACCGACGAGCGAACCGTCGCTTGCGCGCACCGGATACCGGGAGAAACCGGTTTCGGCGACTGCGGTTTCGATATCGCCGAGCGTGGTGCCATTGCCGCGCAACGGAACCGAGCGGGTCGTCGCCAGCGGTACCATCACATCGCCCACAACGCGATCGGAGGTGCCGAGCGCCTGGGTGAGACGGCGGTGCTCCTCCTCGTCGAGCAATCCCTCCGAACGGGATTCACCGATCATCTCGGCGAGCTCCACACTGGAGACCGTCGCCTCCAGCTCATCCTTCGGCTCGATCCGCAACATGCGCAGCGACAGATTCGCGGCGAGGTTGTAGAGGGCGATGAGCGGACGCGCCAAGCGCAACCACATCAGATGCACCGGAACCAGCAGCAGCGCGCTGCGTTCCGGTCCGGCCAGCGCGATATTTTTCGGAATCATCTCGCCGAACAGAATGTGCAGGATCACCACGATCGTCAGCGCGATGGCGAAGGCCACCGGATGCAGCAGCTGCTCGGGCAGACCGACCAGCTCGAACGGCCCCTCCAGCAGATGCGCGACCGCGGGTTCGCCGACCCGGCCGAGCAGGATCGAGCAGATGGTGATGCCGAGCTGCGCGGCGGCCAGCATCATGGATAGGTTCTCACCGGCCCGGATCACCGTGTCCGCCTGGCGCTTTCCCTGGGCCGCGAGCGCTTCGAGACGGTCGCGGCGGGCGGAGATCAGCGCGAATTCGGCGGCGACGAAGAAGGCATTGCAGGCCAGCAGCACCACCGTGAGCAGGACGCCGAGGACATCACCCATGGCTGTTCTCCTTCAGCGCTGCGGCCGCGACCGGGATCAGCCGGATCCGATCGATGCGTCGCCCGTCCATTCGTTCGACCTTGGCGATCCATCCGCCGTCCTCGTCGTTCGGATAGCGGTGCGAGGACCGTGGATTCGGCAGGATCACCTCGTCACCGGTGATCGGGATGCGGCCGAGCCGGGTGAGTACCAGACCGCCGAGGGTTTCGTATTCGCCCTCGGGCGCGTCGTAGCCGGTGGCCCGGGAGACCTCGTCGATCCGTAGCAGCCCCGAGCAGTCCCATCCGTCGGCGACCCGGCGGACATCGCGTTCTTCCTCATCGTGCTCGTCGCGGACATCGCCGAGGATCTCCTCGATGAGATCCTCCATGGTGACGATGCCCGCGGTGCCGCCGTATTCGTCGACCACCAGCGCGACCTGCATGCCGTCGGCGCGCACCCGCTCGAGCACCTCGTCGCCGTCGAGGCTGGCGGGCACGATCGGCACCGGCCGGGCGAGCAGATGCAGCGGAATGGTGTTGCGAACATTCGCCGAATGGGTGAACGCCTGTTTGACATGCACCACGCCCAGGGTGTTGTCCAGATCGCCGTCGATTATCGGGAAGCGGGAGTAACCGGTGCGGCTGGCGGCTGCGATCAAATCGGCAATGGTGTCGGACTTGTCCAGGGATTCGATCTTGACCCGCGGTGTCATCAACTCCTCGGCGCTACGCTCACCGAACTGCAGCGAGCGGTCGACCAATTGCGCGGTGCGGTGATCCAGCGCGCCGCGCAGTGCGGATGTGCGCACCAGCGATCCGAGTTCCTGCGGGGAGCGCGCCGAACGCAACTCCTCGGCCGGTTCCACGCCCAGGCGGCGGACCACCCAGTTCGCGGTGCCGTTGAGGAAGTGGATCATCCACTTGAACACCACCGAGAAGGCGATCATCGGGCCCGCGGTCACCCGAGCGGTGCCCAGCGGCTTCGAGATCGCGATGTTCTTCGGGACGAGCTCGCCGTAGACCATCGACAGCGAGGTGGCGAGCAACAGCGCCAGTGTGAGCGAGATGCCCTGCGCCGCACTCGCGCTCAAACCGAGCGGGGTGAACAGCGGCGACAGCAGTCGGGCCAGGACCGGTTCGGCGATATAACCCGTGATCAGGGTGGTGATGGTGATACCGAGCTGGGCTCCGGAGAGCTGGAACGACAACGTGGTGTGCGCCTGCCGGACCATGCGCGAGCGGGCATCCCCGACCGTGCGCACATGCGATTCGACGGTGCTGCGTTCCAATGCGGTGAGCGAGAATTCAGCGGCAACGAACAGTGCGGTGCCAACCGTGAGGGCGATGAACCCGATCAGGCTGAGCACGGTGAGCACGACGGACATCGTCAGCACCACCTGCGAGACGCGCGATGAGCTGAATCGGATCGGGCGGCTGTGGGACGGAGAGCGCCGGGTTTGTCACCCGGCTCGGTAGAGGAGCCCTCCTGTGCGGCGCCCTCGGACGCGGGTGACAACTTGTTCCTCTCGGCAAATGGGTTTGTGAAGCCGGAAACCGGCAACCCTTATGTTACCGGCCCACGCGCGTGCCTGCGTGGGCCGGTGTGCTGTGTCTGATTTGCCGCGCCTGCGGCGCGGCGTGTTCGGGTCGCTCGTAAGACTCGCTCCGTTGTGGTGACCTTGGGCGGATCGTTCGGCACTGGATGTATGCCTGCGCAGCGGCGCGGGCGCCTACGCTTCGACTCGGCTGAGTCGATAGCGCGCCTTCGGACGGCCGCGAGGGTCGCCTGTAGGGCTCGCTCCGCTGGGATGCAGCGTCACCAGCCTGAAGGAAGGGGACGTCCTTCCGCGAAACCTGCCGCCGACTGGACGCCCAGGACCGCCTTGTCGTGGAGCTCGGGGAGGGTGCGGGCACCCGCGTAGGTGCAGGCGCTGCGAACGCCGGAGCAGATGTGGTCGATGAGGTCCTCGACGCCGGGGCGTTCCGGATCCAGGCGCATACGCGAGCTGGAGATGCCTTCCTCGAACAGTGCCTTGCGGGCGCGGTCGAAGCCGCTGTCGGTGGCGGTGCGGGCGGCGACGGCGCGCTTGGAGGCCATGCCGAAGCTCTCCTTGTAGGCATTGCCGTCGCGGTCCACGCGCAGGTCACCGGGGGATTCGTAGGTGCCGGCGAACCAGGAGCCGATCATCACATTGGACGCACCCGCGGCCAGTGCGAGCGCGACGTCACGGGGGTGCCGGACACCGCCGTCGGCCCAGATGTGCACGCCGAGTTCTCTTGCGGCGGCGGCGCATTCGGCCACCGCGGAGAACTGCGGGCGGCCGACGCCGGTCATCATGCGTGTGGTGCACATGGCGCCGGGGCCGACACCGACCTTGATGATGTCAGCGCCCGCCGCAGCCAGATCACGGGTGCCCTGCGCGGAGACGACATTGCCCGCGACCAGCGGCACACCAAGGCCGAGATCGCGAATGGCGCTGAGGGTTTCGAGCATTCTGGCCTGGTGGCCGTGTGCGGTATCGATGACGAGCAGGTCCGCGCCGGCGTCGACGAGTGCTTTGACCTTGGCCGCCACATCGCCGTTGATGCCGACTGCGGTGGCGACGCGCAACTGGTTGTCGGCATCGACATTGGGCTGGTATATCCCGGCGCGGATGGCTCCGGTGCGGGTCATCACGCCGGCGAGGCCGCCGTCTTCGGCGACGAGCACGGCGAGGTGTGCATGCTTGGCCTCGAGCAGGTTGAACAGATCGCGCGGCGAGGTGCTGGCCGGTGCCTGTACGAAATCGGTGACCGCAACATCGCGCAGCCGGGCGAATCGGTCGACATCGGTGCAGGACGCCTCGGTGACCACGCCGACCGGCTTACCGCCGTCGACGACCACCACGGCACCATGGGCGCGCTTATGCATCAGCGCGACGGCCTCGGAGACCGAACGCTCCGGGTCCAGCGTGACCGGCGTATCGGCGGTGAGCGAGCGGCTCTTGACGAAGGCGATGGTTTCCGACGCCGCGGCGATCGGGAGATCCTGCGGCAGTACGACGATGCCGCCACGACGTGCGACCGTCTCGGCCATCCGGCGTCCGGCGACCGCGGTCATATTTGCGACGACAATGGGAATGGTGGTGCCGGACCCGTCTACGGTCGATAGATCCACATCGAACCGTGACGCGACATCCGTCCGATTCGGGACCAGGAAGAGGTCGTCGTAGGTCAGGTCGTACGGCGGCTGATGACCAGGGAGAAACTGCACTCGAGCGATTCTAACCGGCGCGCCGTACTTCCGTGCAGTCACCGAGCATTCGGCCCCCACCCCATCCAAGATGCGGGGCGCGTCATGCCTCGGCTTGGACGCGGGCGAGTTGGATTGTGGTCGCGCACACGACGATTACGGCGACGATGATGACGACGAGTCCGAGGTGGTCGGTCCGGAGGCGTTCATCGAGGACGGTGATGCCGATGAAGGCGGCGACCAAGGGTTCGGTGATGGTGACGGCGGGCAACGATGCGATGAGGGGGCCGGATTGGTAGGCGCGTTGCTGGAGATAGAGGCCGATGACGCCTGAGGCAACCAGGGGCCAGGTTTGCCAGCTGCCCAGCACATGGGTGAGGCCGCCCTTGAAGAGGTCGGTCACATAGTTGGTGAGCGCGGCGGCCAGCCCGAACAGAGCACCGCCCGCAGTGCCGAACAGGAGTGCGCGGCGGGTCGGGTCGGAGGTCCCGAGGGCGATGACGATGGCCACTGCGAGCAGACCGAGCAGGACCGCCAGCGGCGGGAACCAATCACGCAGGGGCGCATTGGTATTGCCTTCGGTCGGATCTCCGACGATCAAGAAGCAGGCGAGGGCCGCGACGAGGGCGATGGCGGTCGCCCAGGTGCGCGGGGTGATGCGGCGGTGCTTGAGGCGGGCGGAGAGCGGGAGCGCGAAGACCAGCATGCTCACCAGAATTGGTTGCACGAGCAAGACCGAACCCAGGGCCAGTGCGGCGACTTGCATCGCGTAACCGCCGGTGTCCCCGACGATTCCGGCCCACCACCGCGGACTACGCAGCAGCGAACGCATGAGCGACTCGCCCTCGGGAACCGCGGCCGCCGCATGCTGTTGCGCGACCGCGGCCACCGCGAAGAGCAGTGCCGCGATCAGTGCGCAGACGACCGCGCCGACCTGATGATTCGCCACCCGGTCAGTTTGCCCCGCGATTGCGGCCGCCCGGCACCCCCTGTGCCCGCTTCGCGTGTCGACGGGTACGCCCGGGCGTGTCGCCGCTGGTCGCAGCAGTGCGGCCGGAGGCGCCGCGACCGGAAGCAGTCCCGGCGCCATGGCTGACCGCCGTGCCGCGCGCGGCAGCGCCCGATCCGGCGGAACGTGTCGCGGCCGCCATCATTGATCCAGCAGCACGACCCTGCGCAGCCGTTGCCGCGTTTGCGGTCCGCCCCGGAGCCGTCTTCGCCGAGCTCGCGTCGCGGCCACGGGCTGCCGTCGCCACACTTGCACTTCGACCTGTAGCGGAGGTGGCCGTCGACTCACGACCCGAAGCTCCGACCCCGCGCCTACTCGACGTCGCCGTGGAGCTGGGCGAACCACCCGTGGACTTCTTCGCACCCCCAACGCGACCATTCGCACCAGCACCTCGCCGCCCGGCGCCAGCTGAGCCCGCACCGCCCGAGCGTGTGCCGCGACCACGACCGCCGGAACCCGCACCACCCGTCCGGCGGCTCGGTCGACCGACCTGCAACTCACCCTCGTCACCCACCGTGACCGCGGAGCTCGCCGCGACGATCGGCACACCCGATGGCTGTTTCGCTCCGGTGATCTGGATCAGCCGCCGATCGCCGGGACGGACCTGCACGCCGTCGACGTCGACGCCCGCCTTGCGGGTCATCTTCTCGACCTCGGCGCGCTCCTCCTCGGTGACCAGCGTGACAACGACACCGTCCTCACCGGCGCGGGCGGTGCGGCCCGCGCGGTGCAGGTACGCCTTGGATTCCGCGGGCGGATCCACATGCACGACAAGGGAAATCCCGTCCACGTGGATGCCGCGCGCGGCCACATCGGTGGTCACCAGCACCGGTGTCGTACCGTCGGCGAATGCGGCCAGCGTCCGCACACGGTTATTCTGTGCCTTCCCGCCGTGCAGCGCGCCCGCGGCGATGCCGACCGCACGCAATTGTTTCGCGAGCCGGTCCGCACCGTGTTTGGTGCGCACGAACATGATGGTCAGCCCATCGCGGGCGGCGATCTGCGCGGTGATTTCGCGCTTGTGCGCCTTGCGCAGGTACAGCAGGTGATGCGACATCGTCGCGACCGAGGCCGAGGGCGGCGCGGTGGAGTGGGTGACGGGGTTGCGCAGGTAGCGCTTGACCAGCTTGTCGACCTCACCATCGAGGGTGGCCGAAAACAGCAGGCGCTGACCATCCTTCGGAGTTCGGTCGAGCAGCTTGGTGACCTGCGGCAGGAAGCCCATATCGGCCATATGGTCGGCCTCGTCCAGTGCGGTGATCCGCACATCCGACAGGTCGGCGGAGCGCTGGTTGATCAGATCTTCTAGCCGCCCGGGCGTGGCGATGAGCAGGTCGACACCGCGCGCAAGTCGGTCGGCCTGTCGCTTGATGGGTGCGCCGCCGACCACCGAGGCGATCCGCAGTCCGAGCGACAGTGCCGCATTGTCCAGCGCCTTTTCTATTTGGGCGGCCAGTTCGCGGGTCGGCACCAGCACCAGACCGCGCGGACGGCTCGGCTTGGCCTGGGCGCCCGCGAGCAGTGCGAGCATGGGCAGCCCGAAGGCCAGGGTCTTACCGGAGCCGGTGGGGCCGCGCCCGAGCACATCCTTACCCGCCAGCGCATCGGTCGCGGTCGCGGCCTGAATCGGGAACGGTGCCTCGATGCCGTCGCGGCGCAGCGCCTGGACGAGCACGGTGGGTAGGCCCAGACCCGCGAAGGTGGTGGCCGGGGTGGTGGAGGTCAACGGGGTTGTGCCTTTCATGTCTCGGCGCGGGCGGATCCGGGCACGCGTGGTGCCGCCGAGATGGTTGGGCCCGGTCATCGGGATGTGGTAGGACCGGGTGTGTCGGGGAGAACCGGAGAATCAGTGACGCAGCAGTCGATCCAGTTCGACCAGCCAGGGTACCGCGACGGCCATGGTCGGGACCACCAGGATGGCCGCCGACCCCAGATACGCCGCCGAGGCGACCCGAAGATCGCCGATCCGGCCACCCAGGCGCTGGATGCGGATCAAGGTGGTCGGTCCGCCGGCGGCCAGCGCGCCCTGCGGAGCGGTGGATTTTGCGCACGCGACCAGCGCGCGGGCCAGCGGCTTGGGGCCGGTCACCTTCACCGCCGAGTCGTCGGCGAGCAGTTCGATCAGCAGTTTCACCGAGCCGAGCGCGGCCTTGCTGCGCACCACTCGGGGGAAGGCCTCGTGCACCGCGGTGAACGCCTCGAGCACGAGGTCGTGCCGGGCGCGCAGATGTGAGCGCTCATGGCTGACGATGGCGGTGACCTCGGCGTCCTGCAGGCTGGTCAGCGTGCCTTCGCTCAGCACGACCCGTTGGCGCAGGCCGGGCAGGCAGTAGGCGATCGGTTCGGTCGAGGCCAGCACCCGGATATCGGCCGCGCGGCGCTGTGGTCCGCTCTGGTCGAGCAGGTCGACGAGCATGCGGTGGCGCGCCCGGCGCCTACGGGTGTGCACGCCGACACGCACGATCGCGTACACCAGCCGCGCGCCGACCAGCAGGGTCAGCGCGAAGACGAAGACATAGGCCAGCCACAGCGGCAGTCCGAGCGCGTCGATTTCCCGGGCTGGGGAGGTGGTCGGGCGACCGTCCGGTCCGGGAACGAGCAGTTGCGTTGCGATGGCCAGCCCCGAGCCGAATGCGCTGAGCACAGCGGCGAGCGCGATGGCCTGCCATAACACGAGCGCGGCGCGGGGCGTCCGATACGGCCAAGTCGCGCGGCTGAGCAACGCTGGGGCAGGCCCCGCGAGAAGCAAGGCGAGACCGGCGAAGACCGGCGCGGTTGCGTTCATCGACTCAGCTCACTGCGTTGTGGGGCCAGGGCACTCACCTCATTGTGAGGCCAGGATCCCAAGACTACTGCTTCGGTGGCGCAGCGTCTTCGGATGCCTCGAGCTTAGCGAGTGCTTCCCGCAACGCATCCGTATCGTCCCTGCCGACCTGTTCGACGAAGTGCACGAGCGCCGCCGCGCGGCTGCCCGCCACATCGGCCTGCTGCAACGCATCGACCATCAAACTGGCCACCAGTTCGTCGCGGGTGTGCACCGGCGCGTAGCGGTGGGCGCGGTCATCGCGGC
Organism: Nocardia sp. NPDC051990; assembly: GCF_040680755.1. Taxonomy (NCBI): domain Bacteria; kingdom Bacillati; phylum Actinomycetota; class Actinomycetes; order Mycobacteriales; family Nocardiaceae; genus Nocardia; species Nocardia sp. NPDC051990. The sequence continues at coordinate 310,972 of NZ_JBFAXH010000002.1, forward strand.
GCTGAACCACCAGGTTCTTCTTCGCCAGCCGTTGCAACACCGTCATCACCGTGGTGTACGCGAGCTCGCGGCGGGCGGCCAAAGCCTCGTGTACCTGCCGTACGGTCTGCGGCTCGTCACTGGCCCACAGTTGGTCCATGACCGCCTTCTCGAGTTCACCAAGTCCTGCCATTCCACAAGTTTAGTTGACTCAACGACGCAATTGCGTACTACGCCACGTCGTAACTGCCGGATAGCTGATATGACATTTGTCATACCCTGGCAATACGTGTCGGGTCTCGCTGGGCGTGATCATCAGACCGTATCCTCGAGTGCCGAGTCGTCGAGATCGAAGACCCCGCGCAGCAGCGCGACATCGATGATGTCGGCGGGCGCGCCCTGGGCGACGATGCGCCCGTTGTGGTAGCGAATGGCCAGGTTGAGATCGCGCAAGCCATGCGACGCTCCGGTAGGCCGTGCTCCTCCAGCGTCGGCGGCAGCCCTTCTTTTCGGCGAGCCGACCATCGAATCCGTCCGCGCCAGATCGGGTTGTCGGGGTCGCTACTTGCTCACTTAGGTAAGCCTGACCTACACTAATCTCGGCGTTGGGATCGGCAGAGTGTTCCGGAGGGCTGCCGTGAACCCCCGATCCATTGCCGTGGCGGGCTCCATGTGCGTGTGGAGCCCGCCGCTCTGTCTCGGTAAGCGAACGCGGGAAGTAGCCGTCGTGCGAGGTGCGGGCCGCCCTGTGTCATGGTGAATGGATGACACAGCAGGAAGTTGCCCAGATCCAGTCGCTGGCCGACATGACGCCCGAGCTGATGACCGAGCTCAGCAAGAACACCTTCACCGATGTCATCGGTCTCGAATTCACCGAAGTCACGCCAAACCGGGTGCGCGGCCAGCTGACCGCGGGACCGCAGTTGCAGCAGCTGGCGGGCATTGTCAACGGCGGTGTGTACTGCACGATCGTCGAATCGTTGGCCAGCGTCGGCGGCGCGGTCTGGTACACCGCCCAGGGCAATAACGGCACCGTGGTCGGGGTGAACAACAACACCGATTTCCTGCGCTCGGTGCGCGAGGGCAAGGTCTTCGGCGAGGCGACGCCGCTGCACCGCGGTCGGCTACAGCAGCTGTGGCAGGTCGTGCTGACCGATGATGAGGGTCGCACGGTGGCGCGCGGCCAGGTGCGGCTGCAGAATCTTCCCGCCCGAAATTGATCGGCACCCCCGGAACCCGCGTGCCAGAATTACTGTCGTCCTGATGCGCGAGCGCTGAGGAGCCCGGATGTGACTGTCGCCGCATGAGCAGAACGGCTGCTGCTGAGCTACGCGGCCGAACTCGCCCGGCGCAGGCAGGCAGGCGCGCGGGCTCGCGCTGAACCATCCGGAGGCGGTTGCGCTGATCACCGATCATGTGCTCGAGGGTGCGCGTGACGGACGCACCGTTGCAGAGCTGATGTCCTCGGGGCGAATGTTCTCACGTGTGCCGATGTGATGGAGGGGTGCCGGAGATGATGCACGACGTGCAGGCCGAGGCGACTTTCCCGGATGGCACCAAACTGGTCACCGTCCACCATCCGATCGGCTGAGGCGACCATGATTCCGGGTGAATACCGGTGACCGGGCCGGTCCAGGTCGGCAGCCATGTGCCTCTCCCGCAGGCCAATGCCGCGCTGCGCTTCGATCGGGAGGCCGCGCGCGGACGTCGGCTCGATATTCCCGCAGGTACCGCGGTGCGCTTCGAACCGGGCGGCATCAGCCTGAATCCCCCCGGACGTTTGGATAGCGCTTCATGACTGCGCTGAGCCGCGCGCTACGCCGAGCTGTTCGGTCCGACCACCGGCGACCGAAGTCGCCTGGCGGATACCGATCTGCTGATCGAGATCACCGAAGACCGCAGCGGCGGATCGGGACTCCAGAGCGATGAGGCTGTCTTCGGCGGCGGTAAGGTCCTGCGCGAATCCATGGGGCAAACCCGCGCCACCCGCGCCGAGGGCACTCCCGACACCGTGGTCACCTACGTGGTTGTCATCGATCACTGGGGAATCGTCAAGGCTGACGTAGGAATTCGCGACGGCCGCATCTGCGCGCTCGGCAAGCCGCGCATACCTTCGAGGGTGGGCGGTAGTTGCTGACATCCGGTTCGGCCGGTATTGCCGCATCTGATGGCAGACTGCGGGTATGACGACGTTCGAGTGGGCCGACGTGGACAGCTACATCGTGGACTCTCTGGTGGGAGGCGAGGATTCGACCGCGACGGCGTTGGCCGCCAATGCGGCGGCCGGACTGCCCGCCATTGACGTGTCGCCGGCGCAGGGGAAGTTCCTGCATTTGATAGCGCGGTCGATCCAGGCGCGGCGGGTGCTCGAGATCGGCACGCTCGGCGGCTACAGCACGATGTGGCTGGCGCGGGCGGTGGGGAAGGACGGCCAGGTCATCACCCTGGAATTCGAGCCGCGGCACGCACGGGTGGCGCGCGAGAATCTGGATAGGGCCGGAGTCGGGGAGCGGGTCGAGATCCGCGTGGGTGCGGCGCTGGACAGCCTGCCCGTGCTGGCCGAGGAGGATCCGGAACCGTTCGATCTGGTGTTCATCGATGCCGACAAGGTCAACAATTCGAACTATGTGCTCTGGGCGCTGCGCCTGACCCGTCCTGGCTCGGTGATCATCGTCGACAATGTCGTGCGCAATGGCGCTGTGGCCGACGAGCATTCGGACGATCCGGCAGTCCAGGCCAGTCGCGATCTGGTCGCGTTGCTCGCCGCCGAACCGAGCCTCGACGCCACCGTCTTGCAAACCGTCGGCAGCAAGGGCTGGGACGGGTTCGCCTACGCGGTGGTCAACGGTGAGGCTCTCGACTGAACGCGCCGAGAACTGGTGCCATCAGGGCTGTTCCGGCAGATATGCAGGTCGTCACCGGCAACCTCGACCGCGCCGTGCGCGCAACGGTCGAGGGCTTTTGGCGGAGCACGATCCGGGCCACGCCCGCCGCCGCGACGTGGATGCGCACCTGACCCGACCCGGGCACCGGATCGGGAACCGTTTCATAGCGCAGATTTTCGGCCGGTCCGAAGGTGTGCAGGCGATGGCGTGCAGGGTGGCTCCTATTGGTCGGCGAACCAATCAAACCTGCAACCTGAAGTGCCGTTCAGGTCAAGTGGTAGCGGGCTTCGAGTACCGTGCCTCGAATCCGTCACATAGCGCGGACAGTCCGAGATACAGCAGATCCTCCGAGGTCAGATCGCTGACACCACTGCCGTTCAGATCGGCGAGCGCGGGCGGAATGGGCAGTTGTGCATCTCCTTCCAGCAGCGCCCGCAGTCCGTTCGAGCCCTCCGGATTCATCTCCTTGCGCGCGACCAGTGCGCCGATGATATGCGGCAGCGTGGCCCCGGAAATGTAGTTCCACACTGCGAAGGCCATGGCCGAGGCCTCGCGGGTCGAGGCATTCAGCTCGCGCAGCCCCTCGACCAGCCAGGCGAAACAGGCCAGACCCTGCGGGCCGAAGCTGTAGCGGGGCATCGCGAAGGTCAGCAATACCCACGGATGCTTCTGGTAGAGCTCCCAGTCGACCTCGGCGGCAATGCGCACTCGGTCGCGCCAGGTCCAGTTCTTGCCCTCCGGCGACGGATACGGGTTGCGCGCCGAGATCTCGTCGGTCATCAGCGCGAGCAATTCATCCTTGTTCGCCACGTGCCGGTACAGCGACATGGCGCCGACACCCATCTGTTCTGCGATATGTCGCATGGACAATCCGTCGAGCCCCGCCTCGTCGGCAAGGGTGATCGCGGTATCGACAATGGCCGCTCGGGTGAGCTTCGGCTCTGTCATCCCATGACTCGCTTCCAGTTTTGGGACCGAATGCGTACACTGTACCCGAGCTGTGCGTACGGTGTACGCGACATGGGAGAGGGAATCGACATGACTCAGGTGGAGGTCGCGCAGACCGCTTCGACCAGTTCGCGGCGTGCTTGGCTCGGTCTCGCGGTACTTTTGCTGCCCGTGCTGCTGGTGTCGATGGACATCTCGGTGTTGTTCCTGGCCATGCCGACGCTCACCCTCGATCTCGACCCGTCAGCCGCACAGCAGCTGTGGATTCTCGATATCTACGGCTTTCTCATCGCGGGCCTGTTGATCACCATGGGCAATCTCGGTGACCGGATCGGGCGGCGCAATATTCTGCTCGCCGGTGCGTCGATATTCGGGCTTGCCTCGATCATGGCGGCTTTCGCGCCGAGTACCGTGATGCTGATCATCGCGCGGGCGCTGATGGGGATGGGCGGTGCGACGCTGCTGCCGTCGAGTTTGGCGCTGATCTCGAGCCTGTTCCCGAACGCGCGCGAACGTGCCGCCGCGATCGGTGTGTGGACCGCATTCTTCGCAGGCGGATCCGCGGTAGGTCCGATCCTGGGCGGCCTGTTGCTGCACCACTTCTGGTGGGGCTCGGTATTCCTCATCAATATTCCGGTGCTGCTGATCCTGCTCGCCTTCGGCCCGTTCGTACTGCCGGAACATCGCGCCGGTGCGGTCGGACCGCTGGATCTTCCGAGTGTGCTGCTGTCGATCGGCGGCATTCTGCCGGTGGTATACGCGGTGAAACAAATCGCCGCCGAAGGGTTCGATATCGCATCGTTCTTGATCGGACTCATCGGTGTGGTGCTGCTCGCGATCTTCGTGCGGCGGCAGCGACTGCTCGCCGAACCCCTGCTGGATCTGCGACTGTTTCGGCGGGCGCAGTTCTCGGTCGCCATCGGCTCCAGCCTGGTCGGGATGATGACTCTGGCGGCAATGAGCTATCTGACCAGCGTCTACCTGCAATCGGTGACCGGACGGGACCCGCTGGGGGCCGCGTTGCTCGGGATTCCGATGGCGATCGCGGTATTCGTGTGCTCGATGGGTGGAGCACGGGTCGGGCACCGCCTCGGGGTGCGTTCCACCTTCGTGCTGGCGCTACTGGCCTCGGCTATCGGCAATGTGATGCTGATCGGTGTCGGCGTGGACGGCGGAATCGCTTGGTACCTGGCCGGGTCCACGATCGCCGGTATTGGTTATGGGTTGGCGTTCACCCTGGTGTCGGAGGTGTCGGTGTCCTCGGTGCCGGTAGAGCGGGCCGGATCCGCGGTCGGAATCTCCGAGACCAGTTTCGAATTGGGCAATGCGCTCGGTCTCGCACTGCTGGGTTCGGTTGCGGCACTGGTCTTCCGGTCGGGTGGCGACTATGCGGCCACACTCGGCGAGACCATCCAGCATGCGGGCGACAATTCTGCGCTGATCGATTCCGCGCGCGAATCCTTTGTCTCCGGAATGCATATGGCGACCTCGGTCGGTGCGGCGCTGTTGGTGGTGATGGCGGCGGTCGCCGCATTCGCACCCCGGCGCTGACCGGCGCGCCTCCCCGGATTCGGATGCGATTCGCGATATAATTAGATGTCATGATTTCGCATGACATCACCTCGATCGAGGGTTTCATCCGCCGATATGACGAGATCGTCGCAGCATCGGATTTCGCCACGCTGCCAAGCCTTTTCGAACCGGTGATACTGGTGACCACGCCGACATCGAGTCGCTGTGTGAGCCGGGCGGTGTTCGTCGCCGCGGCGCAGGCGCGGGCCGGCCAGTTCGATACGCGGTCGGTGCCGCGCACCCGGCTGGTCGAGCAAACCACCTTCGAACTCGGTGGGCACTGCTGGCTGACCTCGGCCCGGTGGGCGCTGTCGCTCGGCGAACGGTCCCTCGACGTCTACAGCGACTTCCTGGTGCGCCGTGCTGAAGACGGGTTGCGGATCGCGGCCTATCTGCCCCGACAGGATCTACCCAAGCTCCTGCGTACCTCGACAAATGATCGCGAATAGGGCAGGTCAGCGCATACAGTCGAGAGGGTGAGCGACACTTCCGCTTCGAGCAAGGGGCGCCCGCTCGCCGAGCGAGTAGCGTCCCGGCTGCTGTACCCGACCGCACGGCCGCGCGAGAAATCCCTACGTCGGGCGGTCGAAGGCCGGACCGTGCTGGTGACCGGCACGTCGCACGGTATCGGCAAGGCGAGCGCGCGCAAACTGGCCGCGGCCGGTGGGATCGTGCTGCTGGTGGCACGCTCCGTCGATGCCCTGGAGGACGTGGCGGCCGAGATCACCGCGGAAGGCGGCACCGCGCACGTGTATCCGACGGATATGACCGATATGGATGCCGTCGAAAAACTCGGGCGCGACCTACTGGCCGAGCACGACCATATCGATGTGCTGATCAATAACGCGGGCAAGTCGATTCGCCGCTCGATCGACGAATCCTATGACCGCTTCCACGATTTCACGCGCACCATCGATGTGAACTATCTCGGACCGGTCCGGTTGCTGCTCACTGTGCTGCCGAGTATGCGCGAACGCAGACAGGGCCATATCGTCAATATCTCGACCTGGGGCGTGCTCATGCCGCCTGCCCCGCGGTGGGCGGCATACGGTGCTTCCAAATCCGCCTTCGATGTGTGGTTGCGCAGTACCGCAGCGGAAATCGCCGCCGACAAGGTGACAACGACCTCCATCTATATGCCGCTCGTGCACACCAGGATGAGCGCGCCGACCGATTTCAGCCGCATTCCCGGGTTGACCGTCGACCAAGCCGCCGATCTGGTCTGTCACGCGGTGGTCGCCAAGCCACGCGAGATCGCGCCGTGGTGGTCGCCGACTGTTCGGGCCTGGACCGATCTGAAGCGTGGGCAGGCGCAGCGTTTCATGGAACGGACATTCCGTTGGTGATCGTCATGCATCCGGTTTCCGGCGCGGCCGCGGGCCGATCTGATCGAGCAGGACGTTGACCTCGTCAGGGAAACCGTTGGTCACCACCTTCGGCGTCTTATTTGGGAACCGGCGCGTGACATGCTCCTGTGCGGCAGATCCCGGCAGGACATAGACGGGTTCGGCCTTGTTCTGCAGCGGACGGACGACATCGTCGAGGTGGGTTCGGCGATCGTCGAGGTAGGCGCCGATCACATCCTCGCCGGCCGGGCAGACGGCCATGCAGTACCCGGCCTTGTAGTTGGGTTTGAACGACAGGCTCTGCCACATCGAGAACGACTCGCCGGTGGTGACGCGCTCGCGGTACTCGGCCGCACTATTGCTGTCGGCGACGGATTCGGCCCAATCGGTGAAGCCGCCCATGAACTCTCGGTAGTTGTGGGTATAGCACGCCTGGAAATCGAAGCCGCCGTTATCGGTGATCGCGCCGACCGGACAGGCCGATACGCATAGCTTGCATTCCAGACATGGATTGAAATCCAGTGTGGCGCTCGGTTCGTCGATTACCGCATCGGTGACCACCGTGCCGAGCAGGATGAAATTGCCGAACTTCGGGTGTATGACATTGCGGTGGATACCCATAACGCCCAATCCGGCCGCCTCGGCCACCACCTTGTGCGCGATCACCCAGATCCGACCCGGGAACTTGTCGACCTCCATCGGATATCCGGGTGCGGGGTAGACGGCGCGGTACCCGGCATCCTGCAGGGCTCTGGTGATGCGGCGCGATACCTCGTTGGTCTCGTCGTCGGCATGGTTGAACTCGGTATTCGCGAGGCTGCGCATGGTGCTGCGCAGGTTGTCCCGGTTCATCCGGACACAGAAAGCCACGAATGTCCGTGCGGAGGGCAGGATTTCGCGCGCATGCTCGAGTTCGACCGCCACCCTCGAATCGTCGACCGGTACGAAGCCCACATCGTCGGCTCCGGCCGCGAGGCAGAGTTCGCGCAGTCGCGCCGCGTTCAGTACCGGATCCGGTGTGGTGCGCGCAGTCTCGGCCATCCGCTTGACGGTCGGATGCTGCGCCAATCGACGCTGTCCCGTTGGTTGTTTCTCCGACATCGGCCCTCCTCATAACCGCGAGACCGACGCGGCCTCTGAAAGAGGGACCGCGCAGACCGCCGAAATTCATCGCACTCCGGGCGTGTCGTGCACATTCGACGGGAAGTCGTCGGCGGTATCGCGATTCGGGCGCAACTTGCCCGCTGTCCATGCGATGGCCGTGCCAAGCAGCCAACTGGCCAAGACATCGGTCGGCCAGTGGGCACCGAGATACACCATGCACGCGCCGATGAACACCACCACCGTGGCGAGCGCGGTGCCCGCCGCACGGCGCATACAGGCCGATCGCCAGTCCACCGCCAGGAATACGGCCATCGCCAATGCCGAAGTTGCGGCGGCATGAGTGGAAGGCATTGCCCAGCTGTGGATTTCGGGCCACACTGTCAGGTCTCCACCAGGTCGTGTTCGTCTGACCACCTGCTTCAACCAATGTGCGATCAGATCGCCGAGCAGCAGACTCGCCGCGGCGATACCGCCGACCCGCCAGCTCCGCGTCGCGACCCCGGCCAGCACGACCACCTCGATACGCATTCCGGCATTGCCTATGCCCTGGATCACCTGCGTCACCACCTCCATGCGCCCGGCCGAGATGCCGCGCGGAACGCTTGACCGCGCCGACGGCCGCAGGACAAGTGTCATTCGACACTCGGATTCAAAGGGTGCACGGATGGGCGAAAATATGGTGAGGCAATGGCCCGAGGTCAGCCCACCTTGCGGTCAGCGGCCTTCTCGGTGAGCGCGGCCTTCCCATTGTCCGCGGGTGGGGCGCCGAGCGCGGCCGCGAGTTCGTCGGCATCCTCCTGATCGGCCTGCACCGCCTCCACCGCGAGCCGCGCAAAGACCCACTGCTCGGTGGCGGCCATCTGCCCGCGGCTACGGCCGAGGAAGGTCACGAACCACTCGATGACGGTGATGATCCGGCTGCGGTAGCCGACCAGGTAGTACAGGTGCAGGCCGAGCCAGGCCAGCCAGGCGATGAATCCGCCGAACTCCAGCTTGCCGACCTGGCAGACGGCGCTGAACCGCGACACCGTCGCCATACTGCCCTTGTTGAAGTACTTGAACGGCTTGCGGTCCTGCGGCGCTTGCCCATTCAGTCCGGCCTTGATCTGTTTGGCCGCGTAGGTCGCGCCCTGGATCGCGCCCTGCGCCTGACCGGGCACATTCGGCACCGACATCAGGTCGCCGACCACGAAGACATTCGGGTGGCCCTTGATGGTCAGGTCGGGTTCGACGATCACGCGGCCGGCGCGGTCGGTCTCGGTGCCGTCGGAGCCTTCGGCGAGCATCTTGCCCAGCGGGCTGGCCTGCACACCGGCCGACCACACCTTGCACGAGGATTCGATCCGGCGCTCCGTACCGTCGGCGTCCTTCACCGTGACGCCGTGCGCGTCGACATTGGTGACCATGGCGTTGAGCTGGATCTCCACGCCCATCTTCTCCAGCCGCCGCTTGGCCTTACCGCCCAGCTTCGGACCCATCGGGCCCAGCACCGCGCCCGCGCCCTCGACCAGGATGACCCTGGCATCGCGCGGATCGATGTTGTGGAAGGTGCCCTCCAGAGTGCGATCGGCCAGTTCGGCGATCTGACCGGCCAATTCGACACCGGTGGGCCCGGCGCCGATTACCACGAAGGTGAGCAGCCGGTCCCGCAGTTCTTGGGTGGTGGCCAGTTCGGCCCCTTCGAATGCGCCCAGGATGCGCGCGCGTAACTCCAGCGCGTCGTCGATGGTTTTCATGCCGGGGGCGTAGGTGGCGAACTGGTCGTTACCGAAGTAGGACTGTTGCGCACCGGTTGCCACGATCAGGCTGTCGAAGGGCGTGACGGTGTTCTGGTTGAGCAACTGCGAGGTGACCGTCTTGTGCTCGAGGTCGATATCGATGACATCGCCGAGCAGCACCTGGGCGTTCTTCTGCTTGCGCAGCACCAACCGGGTCGCGGGGGCGATCTCGCCGACCGACAGGATGCCGGTGGCGACCTGGTAGAGCAGCGGCTGGAACAGGTGGGTCGAGGTCTTGGAGATCAGGGTGACGTCGACATCGGCATGCTTGAGGTGCTTGGTACCGAACAGGCCGCCGAATCCCGAGCCGATCACCACCACCCGGTGGCGATGGTTCTTCTCGACAGATTGGGTGCTCATCCGGTGCTCCTCAAACCTGGGGTGCGGCCCCTGGAACGTTGCTGACCCGACTTACGGTAGTCGGCGGTCTGCGGGCCGTCGCGGCGAGATCCCGAATGCTGATGTGCGGATTCTTTTCGAGCGAACGAATGTGAAAAAGAGAATACGATAGATTCTGTCGTTCAGGGAGGTTTGTCATGGTCGCCGGGGGCCGTGCCGCCCACATCCGCAGCAAAAAGGGAAAGCCCAGCGTGCGGCTCGAATCCGAGAATGCGTCGCTCATCGACATTCCGGACGACCACCTCATCGATCGACTGCTGAGTCGAGTTCCCGAGCGTCCGCATGTGCTGGCCGCACCACCGCGCGGCAGCACCGCGACCGCGGTACACGGTGATGCTGGACTTCCGTACTTCGGCCGTGTCCTGCACTATCTGCGCTGGGGTCCGGCGGAAATGATGCAGCGGTATTGCCGCTACGGTCCGGTATCGCTGAATTCGTCGCTGGGATCGGATCGGGTGCTGGTCTGCGGTCCGGACGCGATCGATGAGGTGCTCGGCAAGCGGCGTCGCGATTTCGGCCAGGGCTGGGACTACTTCATCGGTCCGTTCTTCCGGCGCGGACTGCTGCTGCTGGAATTCGACGAGCACATGTTTCATCGCCGGATCATGCAGCATGCCTTCACCAGGGAGCGGCTGGAGGCGCATCTGGCGACGTTGACGCCGGTGGCGCGGGCCACCATTGATCGGTGGGTGCCGCGGACCGGCGGCACCGAACGGCTCTATCCGACGATCAAGGAATTGACCCTGGAGATCGCGGGCGAGACCTTCATGGCCGTCGATGTCGGGATGCAGCGCCGCAAGCTCATCGATGCGTTCATCGACTGCACCCATGCTGGACTGTCGATAATTCGACATCCGGTGCCCGGTGGCAATTGGCGCGCCGGGTTGCGCGGGCGCAGGGTGCTCGAGCAGTATTTCACCGAGATGCTGCCGCGCAAGCGCAGGGCCGAGTCGGCGGACTTCTTTTCCGGACTGTGTCATGCGCGCACCGAGGACGGCGCCGAATTCAGCGACGCGGATGTGATCAACCACATGATCTTCCTGATCATGGCCGCGCACGACACCACCACGACCACTGCCACCGCCGTGGCTTACTACCTCGGCAAACATCCCGACTGGCAGCGGCGGGTACGCGCCGAGGTGCAGGCCGTCGATGCCGAAATCCGTGGTGCCGCACCGACAATCGCCGATCTGGACCGAATGCACGAACTGGATCTGGTGATCAAGGAGAGTTTGCGACTGATGCCGCCGGTGCCCGGATTGCCGCGCCGCGCAGTGCGCGACACCGAAATTCTCGGGCATTACATTCCGGCGGGTACGCCGATTGATTGCGCGTATACGGTCAATCACTTCCTGCCGGAGCTGTGGACCCGGCCGGAAGTGTTCGATCCGGAGCGCTTCGGCGAAGCGCGGCGCGAGGACAAATCGCATCGACTCGCCTGGATGCCCTTCGGTGCGGGTGCGCACAAATGCATTGGGATGCACTTCGGGATATTCGAGGTGAAGACGATCATTGCCGCGCTGGTGCGGGATTACGAGTGGGAGCTCCCGGGGGACTATCGAATGCCGTGGGGATTCACGACGATTCCTTTCCCCCGGGATGGTGCGCCCATGCTGTTGCGTCGCCGCTAGCGACCGCCCGCGGGTCGCTTGAAAGGATCAGCTCAGCGGCCGCTGAAAAGCAGTTCGGCGACCTTGGTGTCGGTCGCGGCGCCTTCGGTGTAGCCGCCGTCGCTGCCGAGTGCGCTCATGACGGCCAGGGTGTAGCGCTCGCCGGGTCCGGCGAAGCCGACCGAGTTCACCACCCAGCCGCCCTGCTCCTCGGACCAGCCGTTCTTGAGGCCGGGCCGCATCGCGGCGCCCGCGCCCCACACGCCCCAGTGCTGGTTGCTGTCGACCGCGCGCATCCGGTCGAACAGGTAGTTGCGGTCGTCGGGATGCATAGTGGTGAAGATCGAGTCCATCAGCCGATCCAGATCGGCGGGGGTGCACTTCTGGAACGACCAGTCCGGGAACATGGCGGTATTCGTCGGCTGCGGAACCAGGTTCACCATGCCGCTGGCGCGGAAGGCGTTGTTATAAGCCATTCGATCGAGGCCGGCGTACTTGTTCCAGAGGATGTCGGTGGCCTGGTCATTCGAGGTGGCGAGCATCGATTCCATCAGGCCGCGGTCCTCGGGACCGAGACCGATCGCGCCAGCCCGCGCGCGGTTGAGCAGATCGGCGGCGATCGCCAGTTTGATGGTGGAAGCGGTCCAGACCGAGTTCTCCGCATTCTCGTTCGCGTACACCCCGCCGCTCACTCGATCACGGACGACGTAGCCGGTCACGCCGGGCCGATTCTTCAAATACGCGTCGACAGCGGCGATTCGGCTGCTCATATCGCAATCGAAACCGGCGATGCAGCCCTGCGTATGCGCCGGAGGCGCCGCGAGGGCCGATGGAATCAGCGCGGTGGTAGTGGGGACCAGGATCGCCGCAGCGGCGAGAACAGAGACGGAGGCGTGACGCACGAGGCAACACGATCGCACATCGGCGCGCCGGACGCACGTCTTGAGCTCTGACCGATGCTGTGGTATTCGGCGTTGCGTGCTTGTGCCACAGTGTCTTTCGCTCTAGTGGAATGCGGCGTGCAGTTCCTCGACGGTGCGACCGTTGAGGCGGTAGCAGTGGGCGAAGGCCTCGGCATGCCGGTCGCGCGGCCAGGAGTGTAGGACGACGGCGCGACCATAAGAGCGCGAGTTGACCAGCTCCCATCTGTCACCGACCCGGCGGACCGTGAATCCGCCTCTCGGCATCAGGGGAATCACCATCGCCATCATGAACGCGAACCAGCCTTTCCTGCAGCTATCCCGTTCCTCCCCGGTTGAGCACTGTTGCACATCGACGGATGCGATCCGACGTGACACGGCGAAGTAAATCGTTCGCGTGTGGCTTATTTCACTCCGCTGGGAATGGGGCCGGGAAGTTGCGTGCTGGTCGCTGGGCGTATAAACGTGCGCAAGCGCCGACGCGTGCGGATAGGCGACTTGACGCGCGGTGCGGACATACCGACCAACGACGAGAGGGCGCAGATGCCGCTGCACATACATCGTGCCGAGCGCGCCGATGCGTTGGCGGATGCGTTGGCCGCATTGCTTGCAGAACCGTTGCCGGACGCCTTCGCGACCGAGGTGGTCGCGGTGCCCGCGAAGGGGGTCGAGCGGTGGCTGACGCAGCGGCTGTCGACCGTGCTCGGCGTGTCGGGTCGCTCGGACGGCGTTGCCGCGAATATCGAATTCCCATCTCCCGGTGCATTGGTCGCCGAAGTAACGGCGGCGGCGAGTGGCGTGCGATCCGAGACGGATCCGTGGGCGTCCGAGCAGATCGTGTGGACGTTGCTGCGGGTGATCGACGCGTCGCTGGCCGAACGGTGGAGTACGGTACTCGCGCGACATCTCGGGGTCGGAGAACCCGCCGGGCATCGGGTCGGTCGGCGGTATGCGACGGCCGCGCATCTGACGGCGCTGTTCGACAGTTACGCGGCGCAGCGGCCTGGGCTGCTCGCGGAATGGGCTGCGGGTTCGAATACCGACGGTGCGGGGCGGGCGGTGCCGGACGATTTGCTGTGGCAACCGGAATTGTGGCGGCGGTTGCGGGCCGAGGTCGGGGTGCCGAGTCCGGCCGAGCGGTTGGACGCGGCCTGTGCGCGGTTGCGGGACCAGCCGGAGCTGGTGGATCTGCCTGGACGTTTGTCGCTGTTCGGGGTGACGCGGCTGCCGAGCGATCAGCTGGCGGTGTTGTCAGCGCTGGGGGAGCGGCGGGATGTACACCTGTGGCTCGCCCATCCGAGTCCGGCGATGTGGACCGAGTTGAGTGCGCTGCCTGCCGTGGTGGCGCGTGCCGATGATGTCAGTGCGACGGTGGTGCGGCATCCGCTGCTTGCCGGGCTCGGCAGGGATGTGCGGGAGCTTCAGCAACGGCTGGTCGGTGCCGTGGACCAGTATCACGCGGCTATCGGATCGAATCATGGTGGTGGTCAGGAAGATTCGGGTCGAACATTGTTGACCGCCCTGCAGTCCGGGATCCGGGACGATGCGTGGCCGCCCGAAACCGCGAGTTTCGCCGATCGCACGGTGCAGGTGCATTCGTGTCACGGACCGGCGCGACAGGTCGAAGTGTTGCGCGAATGTCTGCTCGGCTTGTTCGCGGCGGATCACACACTGGAACCGCGCGATGTGTTGATCATGTGTCCTGAGGTGGAGGCGTACGCGCCGCTGGTGCGCGCGGCGTTCGGGCAGAAGATGGTGGGATCGGTCGAGTCGGTGGGGGATTCGGCGCATCCCGCGCATCTGCTGCGGGTGCGGCTCGCCGACCGCGGCCGCGGGGTGACCAATCCGATGCTCGCGGTGATCGCGGTACTGCTCGAGCTCGCCGACGGGCGAGTGACGGTGACCCAGGTCCTGGATCTGGCGGCATCCGAAACCGTCCGTCGCCGTTGTGGTTTCGATGACGACGATATCGAGCGGTTGCGCGAGTGGGCGGCCGAATCCGGTGCACGGTGGGGGATCGGGCAGCGGCAGCGGCAGGCGTTCGGGCTGGCGGACTTCGCACAGAACACGCTCAATAGCGCAGTGGACCGTATCCTGCTCGGTGTCACCGCGGACGAATCCTCGGAGGACTGGCTGGATCTCGCGCTGCCGCTCGACGATGTGGACAGCAATGATGTGGATCTGGCGGGCCGGTTCGCGGAATTCATCGACCGGCTCGCGGTCTGCCTGCGTGACCTGCGCGGACCGCGTCCGGCGCAGGAGTGGGCGGCGGTGCTCGGGCGCTGCCTCGAGCTGCTCACCGATGTGCCCGACAGTCAGGCGTGGGTGCGCACCGAGGCCCGTCGTGAGCTCGCCGCCGCCACCGAACATGCGGGTGCTGTGCCATTGCGGCTGGCGGATGTCGGTGTGCTGCTGTCGAGTCGGCTCGCGGCCCGACCGACCAGGGCGAATTTCCGCACCGGCGAGCTGACAGTATGCACGATGGTGCCGATGCGTTCCGTACCGCATCGAGTGGTGGTGTTGCTCGGCCTGGACGACGAGGTATTCCCGCGCACCAGCGGCGTGGACGGTGACGATGTGCTCGTACGCAATCCGTTACTGGGCGAACGAGATGCGCGCAGCGAGGACCGTCAGCTGCTGCTGGATGCGGTGCTCGCGGCCACGGAACAACTGCTGATCTTCCACACCGGTGCCGACCCGGTGACCGGCGCGCATCGCCCGCCCGCCATACCGATCGCCGAACTGCTCGACACACTCCGTGCGCACCTCGGCGCGGCAGGTATGGACGCGGTGGTGACCCGACATCCGTTGCAGGGCTTCGACCGTCGCAATTTCCTGGCCGAGCGCCCGTTCAGCTTCGACACCGTCGCACTCGCCGGGGCGCGGGCCGCCGGACAACCCGCACAGCCGCGTCCCGCATTCCTGCCCGAGCCGCTGCCCGCGCTCGAACTCGCGGATGTCGCACTGGCCGATTTGGTTTCGTTCGTCGAACACCCGGTCCGGGCATTCCTGTGGCAGCGCCTCGGACTCCGCGTTCCCGAACACGAAGACGATATTGCCGACCGGCTGCCCATCGAACTCGACGGGCTCGCGAAATGGGAGCTGGGCGAACGACTGCTGTCCGCGCGACTGACCGGCGCGGATCCATCGACGCTGCGCGCGGCGGAGTGGCGGCGAGGGACATTGCCGCCGTTCGGTTTCGGCGGTGCGGTGCTCGACGAGGTCGAGTCGACCGTGGACAAGCTGGTGCGGGCGGCGTTGCCGGAGTACGAGGGTGCGCCGCGCGCGGTCGATATCGCGGTGGATCTCGGTAATGGTCGCCGGCTGACCGGCACGGTGCCCGAGGTGCGCGGTGAATCCCTGGTACGCACCACGTTCTCTCGGCTCGCCCCGAAACACCGTATCGCCGCATGGGTTTCCTTGCTGGCCTTGGCGGTCACCGAGGATCGCTCATGGCGCGCGGTCACCACGGGACGAGGCCAATTCGGCCGTCCCGCATGGTGTTCCGAGATCATGGCCCCGGAATCGCCTGCCGCGCTGACGATCTTGCGTCAACTGGTGCGGCTGCGTGATGCCGGTCTGAGCGAACCGCTCCCGATCGCCCCGTCCGCTACCGCCGTTTACGCCGAACGCCGTTTCCGCGGCTCGAACACCGACGAAGCGGTGAGCGCGGCCGAACGCGAATTCAATGGCGGGCCCAACGGTCCGGGGCCGTTCGGTGATCACACCGACCGTCACCTGCGCTACATCTGGGGGGCTGCCCCTCGCCTCGAACATCTCATGGCCGCCCCCGCGCCGGCGGGCGAGCCCGGGGAAACCACCCGCTTCGGGTCGCTGGCTCGTCGCATGTGGGCACCTTTGTTGGCTGCTGAGAATCAGGGCCAGCCGTGAGTGGCGTAATTTCGTCGAGTGCGATACCCGTTCGGCGCGCCTCCTGGATACGCAGCGGGCGTCGGGTGGGTGGAGGTAGCGGTCGGCAAGCGAAGATCTTGCCGATGAGCAGTGCGAGCACCGGATTCGCCAGGCACGGAAAGGGGCGGCGGGGATGACCATCGAGGACACCGCATTCGCCGCGCCTGCTCTGGGCGCCGACCGATTCGATCCCAATGGGCCGCTGCCGACCGGAACCACCGTGCTCGAGGCGAGTGCAGGAACAGGTAAGACGCATGCGATCGTCGGGTTGGCGGTACGGTACGTCGCCGAAATCGGGATCGACATTTCGCAGCTGTTGCTGGTGACGTTCAGTCGGGCCGCCACCCAGGAACTGCGGGAACGGACGCGCGACCGGTTCGTCGCGGTGGCGGCGGCACTGGCCGATCCGCAGACGGCTCGCGCCCATGCCGATGAGCTGGTTCGATTGGTGGCGCAGGCGGATTCGGCCGAGGTGCTGCGGCGTCGGCGGCGATTGCTCACCGCGCTTTCGGATTTCGATGCCGGGACCATCGCGACGACCCACAGTTTCTGTCAACGAATGCTGGATGAGCTCGGCTTGGCGGGCGAACATGATCCCGGATCGCGGTTGGTCGAGACGATCGATGATCTGATCGGCACGGTCGCCGATGACTTGTACCTGAACCGGTATGCCCGTGCGGAGCCGCCGTTTTCGCTGAAGGAGGCGCATACGCTGGCGTTGGCTGCGGTGCGGGATCGACACGCCGTATTGGTGCCGAAGGGGCAGGGACCGGCGGGGGAGCGGGTCGCCTTCGCCGCCGCGGTCCGCGCGGAAACCGAGCGCCGCAAACGCCTTGCCGGATTGCGTGATTTCGACGATCTGCTGGTGCTGCTGCACGATGTGCTCGCCGATCCGGAGCACGGGCCGCGGGCCTGTCGCCGCATCCGCGACCGGTACCGGGTCGCCCTGGTCGACGAATTCCAGGACACTGATCCATTGCAGTGGGACATCCTGCGGCTGGCCTTCCATGGACATTCGACTCTCGTGCTCGTCGGTGATCCGAAGCAGGCCATCTACGCCTTCCGCGGTGCGGAAGTGCTCAGCTATCTCGATGCCGTCGCACACGCCGATACCCGCAAGGAGCTCACCGACAACTGGCGCAGCGATGCCGGTCTGCTCGCTGCACTGGATCATCTGCAGGGTGGTGCGGCATTGGGGCACAAGGAGATCACCGTTTATCCGGTCACCGCGACCCGCGGCTGGTCGCGACTGTCCGGCCCCGAGGACCTGACGACGCCGCTGCGGATGCGGTGTCTGCCGCGCACCGGCGCGGGGCCGCTGAACAAATCGGGATTTCCGGCGGTCGGGCGCATGCGGGCGAAGGTCGCCGAGGATCTGGCGGCCGATATCGTGCGGCTGCTCGAATCCGGTGTGCTGTTCGAGGCGAAGACCGGACCGCGGCCGATCGGACCCGGCGATATCGCCGTACTGGTGCGGACCCGATCCCAAATCGATGTGGTGCGAACCGCTTTGGATCGCGTCGGAGTATCCTCTGTACTGGCCGGTGGCACCAGCGTCTTCGCCACCAGCAGTGCGACCGACTGGCTCTGGCTGCTGCGCGCGCTCGAACAGCCGCATCGCTCCGACCGGGTCCGCCTTGCCGCCTGTACACCGTTGCTGGGCGTGACCGCGGTCGAAATCGATAGCGGCGGTGCGGATCTGGTCGGCCGCATCTCCGCCCAACTGCGGGAGGCGGCCCGGCTGTTCGCCCGCGTGGGTTTCGCCGCGGTCTTCGAAAAGATCTCGTCCGAAGCGAATCTGGCTCAGCGACTACTCTCGATCGAAAACGGCGAACGCCAGCTGACCGATCTGCGGCATATCGCGCAGTTGCTCGATCAGGTCGCGCTGACCGAAGGTCTCGGCCTCACCACGCTGACCCGCTGGCTCGCCGACCGTGTGCGCGATCCCGCCTCCGGATCGGTCGCCGACCGCAGCCGTCGCCTCGATCGCGATGCCGCGGCCGTGCAGATCGCCACCGTACACGCCAGCAAGGGACTCGAATTCCCCATTGTCTATGTGCCCTTCGCATGGGACAACGCGAAGAACCCGTACCCACAGACCCTGCTCTTCCACACCGACGACGGCGCCCGTGTTCTCGATGTCGGCGGCCAGGACGCATCCGGCTACGGTGAGCGAAAGCTGCGCAGCGAGACCGAGGAGGCGGGCGAGGAACTGCGCCTGCTGTACGTCGCACTCACTCGCGCGATGTGTCAGATCGTCGCCTGGTGGGCGCCCGCGATCACCACCGCCAATGCGCCGCTGCATCGGATGGTCCTCGGCCGCCCGGACGGCGGAGATCTCGTACCGAGCAAAGCCGCGGTACCGGCGGATGCGGTTGCGGTGTCGATGCTTTCGGCCTGGGCCGCCGGTGCGCCGGAGGCCATTGCGGTGGAGGGCGTCGAGCACACCGATACGGTCGAGATCCGCCGCGTGCGTACCGAATTCCCGACCGGAGCCCTCGACGCGGCGCACTTCGCCCGCACCGTGGACCTGCAGTGGCGGCGCACCTCCTATTCGGCATTGACTGCAGGCGCGCACGATGCCGCGATTCCGGAGGCCGAACCCGAGGATGACCGCGGTCCGTCTGACGAGCCCGGCACACCGCTGCTCGCCGAAACCGAACCCGCGACCTCCGATGCGGCCCCATCCCTGATGAATGCGCTACCCTACGGCGCCGAATTCGGCACCCTGGTGCACGGTGTGCTCGAGCGAATCGATACCGACGCTGTCGATCTGGCCACCGAGGTGCATACCCGCTGCCGTGCGGCCACGGACGAGCTGATGGCCGAGACCGATCCCGTGATCCTCGGCAGCGCGCTACTCGCTGTGTTGCACACCCCACTCGGATTTGGTTGTCTCGCCGACATTTCCACCCGTGACCGGCTCAACGAGCTCGACTTCGAACTCCCGCTCGCCGGCGGTGACCTCCCCGGTGCGCATACGGTCACGCTGCGCCGGATAGCTGATCTGCTGCGAACCCATCTCCCGCCCGACGATTCCCTGTCCGGTTATGCCGACCAACTCGCGTCCCTGGACGACACCCCGCTGCACGGCTACCTCACCGGCAGTATCGACGCGGTGCTGCGCATTACCGAACATCCGGGCGTGGAACCACGATTCGTCATCGTCGACTACAAAACCAACCGCCTCGGCACCGGCGATCTCACCGTCGACCACTACACCCACGACCGCATGGCCGCCGAAATGCTGCGCTCGCACTATCCGCTGCAGGCCCTGCTCTACGCGGTCGCCCTGCACCGCTACCTGCGGTGGCGGCTGCCCGGTTACGACCCGTCGCGCCACCTCGGCGGTGCCCGCTACCTGTTCGTGCGCGGCATGATCGGTTCCGAAACCCCCTCGGGCTGTGGTGTTTTCGACTGGAGTCCACCGGCCGCGCTGATCGTCGCGCTGTCCGATCTACTGGCGGGGGAGGCTGTCCGATGACCTCCATTCAGTTGGCGCAGCGGGGCACCGGGCTGCTGCGCATATTCAACGAGGCCGGCGTGCTGTCGGCCGCTGATGTGCACGTCGCGCTCCGACTGGGCCGGATGGGCCGCGAATCCGCGGAGGAGGTGCTGTTCGCGGCGGCGCTCGCGGTGCGGGCGGTCCGTTCCGG
Organism: Nocardia sp. NPDC051990; assembly: GCF_040680755.1. Classification (NCBI taxonomy): domain Bacteria; kingdom Bacillati; phylum Actinomycetota; class Actinomycetes; order Mycobacteriales; family Nocardiaceae; genus Nocardia; species Nocardia sp. NPDC051990. The sequence goes on from NZ_JBFAXH010000002.1 coordinate 331,081, forward strand.
TTCGGTCTGTCTGGAACTGCACCGCATGCGCGAGATCGGCGTCGATGCCGACGAAACCTGGGATGCGGGTGCGGGTATCGACCTCGCGACATTGCCATGGCCGGATATCGATGCGGCGGTCGCCGCTCTGCGGGTGAGCCCATTGGTGTGCGGGGGACCGGCGGGTCCCTTGCAGCCGCTGCGCCTCGTCGAGGCGCGGACCACGGGGCCGTTGCTCTATCTGGACCGCTACTACCAGCAGGAACAGACGATCCGCCGGGTACTCACCGAGCGCTCCGGACACCATCCGAAGGTGGATCCGGCCATCGTGCGCCGCGAGCTCGACCGGCTTTTCGACACCCCGGTCGGCGCGGCCCCGGACCGCCAGCGGATCGCCGCCGCGCTCGCCGCGACGCACTGGACCACGGTGGTGGCGGGCGGACCGGGTACCGGCAAGACCCACACCATAGCCCGCATCCTGGCCCTGCTCGACGCGCACCAGCGGGCGCATCCGAAGTTGCCCGCGCTACGCATCGCTATGGCCGCGCCCACTGGCAAAGCGGCCGCGCGACTGCAGGAAGCCGTGCGCGAACAGGCTGGAGCGCTCACATTGCCGGATCTCACCGCCGCCACCCTGCATCGCCTGCTCGGTTGGCAGCGCGGCCGGGCGACCCGGTTCCGGTATCACCAGTTCAACCGACTGCCCTATGACGTGATCGTGGTCGACGAAACCTCCATGGTCTCGCTGACCATGATGAGCAGTCTGCTGGCCGCGCTGCGCCCGGATACCCGCCTGGTGCTCGTCGGCGATCCGGATCAGCTCGCCTCGGTCGACGCCGGTGCGGTACTCGCCGACCTCGTCGCCGGACCCGTTGCCGGCGAATCGAATCCGGTCTTCGAGCAGGTGGTTGGCGCGGAATGTATTGCAGCCGAAGGTAATCCGGAGGCGTTGACCGATGCCGAGCGAATGCGGCTGCGCGGCAGCATCGTCCGACTGACGCGCGGTCGGCGCTTCGGCGGCAAGATCGCCGAACTCGCCGTCGCGGTCCGCGCGGGTGACGCCGACACCGCCCTGACATTACTGCGCGCGGGTGGTGCGGAACTCTCGCTCTGCACACCCGAGGACACCGCACCCGTGCGCGCCGATGTGGTGCGCGCCGCCCGCGAAGTCACCGCCGCCGCCCTTGACGGCGATGCCGCGGCCGCACTGACCGCCCTAGAATCCCATCGCCTCCTGTGTGCGCATCGCCAAGGTCCCTTCGGTGTCGAACGATGGGACCGCATGGCCGGCGAATGGGCTGCGGCCGGTGGCGCGGGAACGGATTCGCACCAGGCGCCCTGGTATCCGGGCCAGCCCCTGCTGGTCACCGCCAACGATCACGAGGCGCGCATCTACAACGGCGATACCGGTGTCATTGTTCGCATGCCCGACGGCTTGCTGCGCGCGGCCCTGCAGCGCGGCAGCGAGCCCTATCTGGTGCACCCGACCCAATTTCCGGCCGTGGTGACCGTTTTCGCCATGACCATCCACCGCAGCCAGGGCAGCCAGTACGACGCCGTCTCGGTCGTCCTGCCCGAACCCGAATCCACCCTGCTCACCAGGGAACTGCTGTATACGGCCATCACCCGAGCCCGCCGCCACGTCCGCATCATCGGCACCGACGACTCGATTCGCGCCGCCATCGACCGTCGCGTCCTGCGCGCCAGCGGCCTGTCGCGTACCCCGGAGTCACGGTGATCGCGCGCGCCACGCTGACCTGGGAATCTCACGTTTTCCGCGCCCCCGACGTCTACCCAGCGTGAGATTGCCTCCTTTCGAGGACGTGGTGGCCGAATACGGCCGGATGGTGCTGCGGGTGTGCCAGGCCGTGCTCGGTCCGACGGATGCCGCCGATGCGTGGTCGGAGACCTTTCTGTCCGCCCTGCGGGCTTACCCCGACCTCGACCCGAAGACGAATATCGAGGCATGGCTGGTCACCATCGCGCACCGACGGGCGATCGATGTGGGGCGCGCACTGACCCGAGCACCCGTTCCCGCCGAAACCCTGCCCGAACGCACCGCGCCCGACGCCGACCCGGCTGATTACGACCCGGATCTGTGGGATGCACTCGCGTCGTTGCCGACCAAACAGCGCCAAGCGGTGGCCTACCACTACCTCGCGGGTCTATCGCATGCCGAAATCGCTCAACTGCTGGGCAATTCGACCGATGCCGCCCGCCGGGCCGCTGCCGACGGCCTCAAAACATTGCGCAAGCTCTACCCGAAGGATCGAACATGATGGCCACTATCGACCGGGATCCGGACGGTCTCTTCGACGGCCTGACCCCGAACTCCGCCGAGATCCTGTCCCCATTGCATCGACGGCTGACCGCCGACGCCGAGGCCGCGGGCCTGCTCGACGTCGCCTACCGCACGCTGGACACGCCGGTCGGCACACTGCTGCTCGCGGCCACTCCCGCGGGCCTGGTGCGGGTCGCCTACCCCAACGAGAACCACGACACCGTGCTCACCACACTCGCCGAGCGGATCAGCCCGCGCATCCTGGCCGCCCCGGGGCGCCTGGCGGCGGCGGCCCGCGAGATCGACGAGTATTTCGCCGGTGCGCGAACACGATTCGATCTGCGACTCGATCTGCGGTTGACGGTCGGGTTCCGGCGCCAGGTGATCGAGCATCTGAGCGAAATCGGCTACGGAGATCGCGAAAGCTACGCCGATGTCGCTGCGGCTGTTGGTAATCCACGTGCGGTGCGCGCGGTCGGATCGGCCTGTGCGCATAACCCGCTGCCAGTGGTTATCCCGTGCCACCGGGTGGTGCGCAGCGACGGTTCGATCGGCCAGTATGTCGGCGGTGTCACCGCCAAGACCACCCTGCTCACGCTTGAAGCGGCATGAAAGGAGGAGGTTGTGAAAACCCTTGCTGCGTTGGAAGAGCGAGTCGAAGCACAGCCGTGGATTGCCCTGACCGAGGAGATCGACGCCTACGGCTGCGCCCAGACCGGCCCACTGCTGACCCCGGAAGAATGCGCCGAATTCACCGCCATGTGGGCGGATCCGGACCGCTTCCGGTCGACGATCGATATGGCCCGCTATCGCTTCGGCCAGGGCACCTACCGGTACTTCACCGATCCGCTCCCCGCGCCGATCATGCTGCTGCGCAGGGCTTTCTACCGCAAATTGCTGTCCGTCGCCCGCACCTGGGCCGATCGGCTCGGCGATCCGAAGCCATGGCCCGACGATTTCGACGACTGGCTCGACGCCTGCCACGCCGCCGGTCAAACGAAACCGACGCCAATCCTGTTGCGCTACACCGAAGGTGACTGGAATGCCCTGCACCGCGACCTCTACGGCGAGCTCGTCTTCCCGCTGCAGGTCGTCATCGGCCTGGACCGCCCCGGCATCGACCATTCCGGCGGTGAATTCCTCCTGGTCGAACAACGCCCCCGCGCGCAATCCAAGCCGACGGTCACCATCCTGAAACAGGGCCACGCGCTCGTCTTCACCACCCGGGACCGGCCGACTCCAGCGACGCGCGGTTGGTCGCGCGCCCCGATCCGCCACGGTGTCAGTCGAATTCGCAGCGGTCACCGTCATACCCTTGGCCTGGTCCTGCACGACGCCGAATGAGATGTACACCCTGACCGACGCCACGGATCCCTGACCGGCTACGCGGGTGGGTTGCCCGCCGGACGAGCCCGGCGCGACCTCGAATCGCCGAGCTGCTGCCGCTCGGCGGAGGGCGGCCGGATCCGGGAATATCGGCGGCAACTGTGTGATTGCATGGTGGCATGACGAGCGCTGAGTTGTTGGTCGATGCCTTCGGACGGGTGCGGGAGAATGTGCACGGCGCGGTCGCGGGGCTCGGACAGGATGAACTGGCGATCCGGATCGATCCGGACGCGAACTCCATCGCCTGGCTGATCTGGCATCTGACCCGGGTGCAGGACGATCACATCGCGGACGTGGCGGGTCTGGAACAGGTGTGGACGGCGGCGGGCTGGGCCACGCGGTTCGACCTGCCGTTTGTCGATGAGGCTACCGGCTACGGGCACCGCGCCACAGAGGTCGCCGAACTCGGCGGAATTTCCGCCGAGCTGCTGTTGGGGTACTACGACGCGGTGCACGCGCAGACGCTCGACTACGTCTCCGGACTCACCGATGCCGATCTGCCTCGTATCGTCGACACCCGCTGGGATCCGCCGGTAACTCTGGGCGTGCGGCTGGTCAGCGTCGTCGACGATGATATCCAGCACTCCGGCCAGGCCGCGTTCATTCGCGGAGTGCTGCTGCGCCGCAGGTAGTTTCAGTGTTCGGGCGTGTCCCCGACCAGCAGGTCGGCGGCGCGGCCGGCCACCTCCAGGTGGGTGCGCTCGTTGTGGTCGGCGGCGAGGAAATGTCTGCCGACCGCCAAACAGAACGCGAGCAGCGCGCGGGCCTCGATTTCTTCCGGATCCGAGCAGATCTTGCCGAACAGTTCACGCGCATATTCCATCCGGTAGTTGTCCACGCGACGTAGCCGTTCGGCGACCGTGGGATCGCGGCGGGCCCAGTCGCGGACGGCGAGGTCGATGGGCAGGCGTTCGTCGGAGAAAGTGAGCAGGCCCGCGCGCCGGATCTTGCTCCGCGGATCGCCGCCCTCGCTCTCGACCTGCGCGCGAACCGCATCGGTGCTCTCACGCTCCCACGTATCGAGCATTTCCGTGAGCAGCGCCTTGCGGTTGGCGAAATGCCCGTAGAAGCCGCCTTTGGTGACACCGAGCGCCTGCGCGAGGCTCTCGATGCGGACAGCATCGGGACCGCCGGTCGCCAGCGCCAACAGGCCCTGCTCGATCCAGCCGCTTCGTGGGGTGCGAGTGACGGCAACCATACCTTCAGTATCGCGGACGGGGTTGACACCAATGTGCCATTGGCTACGATCGAAGTATACGGCACCGTATATTTGAAAGCCGTTGGTACATCCGCCAATTGCGAGGGCACCGGTGCTCTCGCCAACGAGAGGAGACCGTCGTGACGGTCGGATTCGTCGCATTCCACTACCCACGACCCGAGGATTTCGACGATTTCGTCGCCCGGGTCCATCAGATCGCCGGGGTGCTGCGCTCGGTACCGGGATGCCTATCCGCCGACTGCTGGATCACCACCGACGGTGACGATGCGGTCGTTTCCACCGGACAGTGGGAATCCGACGCGGCATTCGCGGCGTCCTTCGCGGCCGTCGCGGCGGCGGATGTGGACGTCACCTTCGACGAACGCGAACGCCGCCCGCGCCAGATCATCAAACTCGCGTCCCGGTGACGGCCGCGGATATGGATGGGGCAATGCGGCTACCGAATTCCGCGCACACCGCCCGGCCCTGGCGGATCCACGACATAGCGCCCGATTTTCGGGTCGAGGATGTCTGGGAATTGCCGACCCCGGGTGGTCCGGACGACTTTCCGCGGCTGGTGCGGCAGATGGCCTCGGGTAATAACTCGAGTGAATTCTCCGTCGTCTACCGACTGCTCTTCGCGATCCGCTGGAAGCTCGGTGCGCTCCTCGGCTGGGATAAGGCCGATGCGGGCATCGCGGCCCGCGTACCCTCGCTGCGTGATCGCTTGCCCGCTGATCTGCGTGGCGCACCCGGACCGGCCTTCGCGGGTGCGCCGTTTCGCTCCGTCTATCTGACCGACACCGAATGGGCCGCCGAGATTGCCAACCGAACCATGCACGGCGTGATGCACATCAGTTGGGTGCGCGACGAAACCGGTGGCTATCACGGCCGAATGGCGGTGCTGGTCAAGCCGAACGGGCCGCTCGGCAAGCTCTACATGGCCGGAATTCTGCCCTTCCGCTATCTGCTGGTGTACCCGGCGCTGATGCGCGGAATCGAGCGTGGGTGGCGGGCGCAGATGGGCGATCCGGTTGCGGGATAACCGGATTCGCCCTGGATCGCCAACCTATCAGCTGCCTTGGGGGAGGAGTGGGACGACGGCTACGGCGATTTCGGTGACGTTATCGCACGGGGAGAGTTTGTCGGGGTGTAGGCCGCGTGGGTCGTCCACGAGGATGTAGAGGGAGCCGGATTTCATATCGACAGTGATGGTGCAGCCGCCGGGGACGTCGGGGCGGGCCTCGTAGCGTAGGGCCTGGCGGCCGTCGATGGTGAGTTCGGTTGCGGTGGGGAACTTTTCGCGAACCTGGGCAAGGGTGCCATTGGTGGTCTGGACACGGAATGTGTACGTGCTCTGCGCGACGTACAAGCAGCCCTTCCACTGGAAGTTGCCTGCCGAATCCTGCTTGGGAGTGGGAGTGCGGGCATTCCATTGGTGTTCGGACAGGAACTGGGGCGTCAGCGCTGTGCAGGGGTCGAATCCTGTGTTCGATGCGCTGGGCAGTGTGGCGGAGGTATTGGACGTGACAGCGGCGGACGTCGAGGTCGATGTCGAATTGCTTCCACCACCGCATGCCGCGAGGACGATGGCCGCAGCCGCGATCAGCAGGCCCGCTCTCGAAGAGCGCTCGGCGCGGATCCTCATTTGCGGAGCTCGCGCATCCGGCGGGCGAAGTCCTCGTCGGTGTGCTCATAGGCATCACGGATGGTCTTGAACAGCGTCTGGATTTCTGTCGCAACCGCGATGTAGTCGCCGATCGTGTCGTAGGCGTTGTTCGGGCCGCCGAAGGCCTTCTCTCTGAACAGTTTCACCAGCTCGATCGCTGAGGTCAGGCGCGGGTTGTCCTCGCCGAGTCCCCAGGTCGACCGCTCGCCGAGGGCACGCGCGTCGTTCTGGACCGAGGACAGGTCGATGATCAAGTCCTGGCAGGCCGCGTCGATATCCAGAAACGCCTGCGGCTCCATCCGCACCTTCAGCGCCCCGGTCGTCGCATCCTCGATACACCCGCCGAACAGGCTGTCAGCAGCCATAGCGGTCACCCCTTCTAGTAGTCCCGTCTGATCATAGAGACGCACGCGCCAGTGGGACGGTTCCGTCGAAACGCAGATCCGCGAAACCGGGCGTTCTCGAGCCGTCGGCGCGCGCTCGTGCTCGACCACCCGGACAAACGTGAGTTACTTCGCATACTTGCGTACCGGTTGGTATTGGTCGTACGTCCAGAAACGATGCCAAGGGTGTTGTCTCCGAAGATAAACCGCAACGGATAGGCTGGAGGTGGAGTTGGTGCGAATCGCGCCGTCGAATATCGGAGGATGAGATCGATGCCGATCGCTGGCGAGCATGTCGATGTGCTCATTGTCGGTGCCGGACTGTCCGGCATAGGCGCGGCGTATCACCTGCGGCGGGCTTTCCCGGGGAAGAGCTTTGCGATTCTGGAGAGCCGCGACGCGATCGGAGGCACCTGGGATCTGTTCCGCTATCCGGGAATTCGCTCCGATTCCGATATGTACACCCTCGGCTATCGCTTCCGTCCGTGGCTGGGGGATAAGTCGATCGCCGACGGCGCGGACATTCTCGACTATGTGCGCGCCACCGCCGCCGAAAGCGGGATCGACCGCCACATCCGCTTCCAGCATCGGGTCGTCGGCGCCGAATGGTCGTCGCGGGACAACAGGTGGACGGTTCGCGCCGAACGTATCGATACCGGCGAAACTGTCACTCACACAGCTGGATTCCTGTTCTGCTGCTCCGGTTACTATCGCTATGACGAGGGCTACACCCCGGATTTCTCGGGTACCGAGCGTTTTGCCGGGCCGATCATCCACCCACAGCACTGGCCGAGCGATCTCGACGTCGCGGGCAAGCGGGTGGTGCTGATCGGTAGCGGCGCAACCGCGGTGACACTGGGACCCGCGCTGACCGACCAGGGCGCGCACGTGACGATGCTGCAACGCTCACCGAGCTACATCATCTCCGCACCCGCCCGCGACGACCTTGCCGTCAAGGTGCGCGAATACCTGCCGTCCCGCGCCGCGTACACGGTGGCGAGAGCCAAGAATGTCGCGCTGGCCACCGCGATTTACCAACTGAGCCAACGGTATCCGCAATCCATGCGCAAGCGGATCAAGGGCTGGCAGCGGCGCTGGCTGCCCGAGGGTTACGACATCGATACCCACTTCACACCGACCTACAACCCGTGGGATCAGCGATTGTGTTTGGCGCCCAATGGCGATTTCTTCCGCGCGATCCGCAAGGGTCGGTTGGATCTCGTGACCGATAAGGTCGAGACTTTCACCGAGACGGGTCTGGCCCTGACCTCCGGCGCGACCCTCGATGCCGACATCATCATCACCGCAACGGGATTGAATCTGCTCGCCTTCGGCGGCATCGAGCTTTCCGTCGACGGACGACCAGTGCACCTCTCGGAACATATGGCCTACAAGGCGATGATGCTCTCGGATGTGCCGAATTTCGCGTACATCATCGGATACACCAACGCCTCGTGGACGTTGAAGGCGGATCTGGTGTGCGAGTATGTCGTTCGGCTGCTGCGCCATATGTACGACAACGGATACCCCCGGTGCACACCGGTGCGTGATCCATCCGTCGGCGCGGCCTCGCTATTCCTGAATTTCAATCCGGGCTACGTCCAACGCGCCGCGAGCCAATTCCCGATCCAGGGCACCAAGGCGCCATGGCGCCTGCGCATGAACTATCTACGCGATCTGATTACGTTGCGCCACGGCAAGATCACCGATCGCGCGATGGTGTTCGAACGGTCGCGGGATCGGGATCCGGTGTCCACGCAGGGGTAATGCCAAGTCAGTGCGCTTCCTGGGGCTCGGGCGACCGCGCGGTCGCGATCTTGCGCAAAACGCTGGTCGCGTGGTCGTCGAACCGTTCGCGCGGGATATCGATGGTGCCGTCCAGCCACGGGCGGTACATATACGCCATCGCGCCGAAGATGGCGTTCGAGTTGAGGCTGTTCTCGTACTGGTCCGGTGGGGTCGGCGGTTCGTGGCCGCCCATTCCGATCGTCAGGGCGATCGGGGCGGTGAACAGTTCGATCAGCTCATTGCCTCGGTCGCCGAGCACCCGCGTGGCCTGCGATTCCACGAACATGATCTGGCCGCGGCGGCGATCCTCGATCAGATAATCGGTGAATGCCGAAATGGCATGGCGAAATAGTTTCTCCGGTTCGGGTGGCGCGGTGGCCAGCGCCGCGAGCAGCCGTTTCTGGGCACCGAGAACGACCGTTTCCAACGCCGCGGTGAGCAGTGTATCGAGATTCGGGAAGCTCTCGTAGAAGTAGCGCTCGGTGAGTCCGGCCTGTCTGCAGACCCCGCGCATGGAGATGTCGGAGGCGCCGATCGTGGCCATCAACTCGATGGCGGCCTCGACGAGTTGTTCGCGGCGCGCGGCGATTCGGTCGGCCGGGGGCGTGCCGCGCCAGCGGCGCATACCCGGTATCGATCCATCGGAAACGGCGTCGTTCATGGCTTGATCCTCCCATAGCGAGGAAGTTGACATCATGTGATGTTGACAGCATCTGATGTCGGCAATACATTGATCGTCCAGGGACCAGACGTGAGGACCATCAGATGGGAACTGCTTACGCCGATCAGGCTCATGCCATCAATGCGCGGGACGTCAGCTTCGATTTCGATTCGGTGCCGATGCACTACATTCCCGGCGAAGTCATGGCCACCCACATCATCAATGTGATGCACCTGGTGCTTCCCGAGGGGGAGCGCGCCATGGCGCAGGCGCTGGCCGAGGCGCTGCCGCTGATCGATGAGGAACGATTGCGGGAAGAGGTCCGCGGCTTCATCGGTCAGGAGACGATGCACGCCGGTTCTCACGAAAAGGCTCGCCACCAGTTGGAGCGCCTTGGACTCGAGGTCGGCCCGATGGTGGATCGCGTCGCCTGGCTGATCGATCGGCTGCTCGGCGACCACGGACTGTCCGGCCGGGCCAAACACGAATGGCTGTGTGAGCGGCTGGCCCTGTTCGCCGGGATGGAGCACTACACGGCCGTCATCGGCGAATGGCTACTGACCAATGACACATTGGCGGCCAAGGGGATGCACCCGGCGATGCTTGATCTCGTCCGCTGGCACGGCGCCGAGGAGGTCGAACATCGCAGCGTGGTCTACGACGCGTACATGTACCTCGACGGCGGCTATGCCCGCAAGGCGCGTCAGGCGCTGATCGCCAGTTCGGGATTGCTCGCGCTGTTCGTGATTTCGAGCGCCTACCTGTTCCATCACGACCCGTCGCCGAATAAGGGCCGGTGGTGGCCGCTACAGATGGCCAGCGCCTCGCTGCGCGGTCTGGTGCCGAGCATCACCACCTTCATCACCGAGATTCCGCGGTATCTGCGGCCGGGATTCCATCCCTCCCAGCTCGGTCCGATGGATAACGCGCTGCGCTACCTCGCGCAGTCGCCGGCGGCACGGGCATGATCGCCGTGGAGGAGCAGCTCCGGCCGGGTACCGGGCTGCGGATGATCGCGTCGGCGGTGGACACCTATAAGCGGGTATTCATCGAAGGGAAAGCGGCGCAGCTGCTTTCGCGGCCTCAGCCGGTGCGCCACACCGGCTACGATTTCGAGCTGGCGATCATGGGAATCGAGGCCGAGGCCGACGATGTGGTCAGCCTGACCCTGTGCGATCCGGGCGGCGCGGACCTGCCCGCATGGACGCCGGGCGCTCATATCGATGTATTCCTGCCCTCGGGGCGGCAGCGGCAGTACTCGCTGAACAGCGATCCGGATGACCGCAGCTGCTACCGAATCGCGGTGCGGTACATAGCCGATGGCGACGGTGGTTCCCGCGAGATCCACGAGCGGCTGCGCGTCGGCGACCGGCTGCGCGTAGGTGGACCGCGCAACGCTTTCCCGCTTATCAACGCGCCGGAGTATTTCTTCGTGGCGGGTGGTGTCGGGATCACGGTGATTCTGCCGATGGTCACCGCCGCCGAACGTGCCGGAATACCGTGGCGACTCATGTATTTCGGGCGCTCGCGGGTGCGAATGCCCTTCCTGTACGAGCTGGCCCACCTCACCGGTGGTGATGTGGTGGTGCGACCCGATGACGAGTTCGGGGTGCCGGATCCGCGGATGATCTTCGAACAGACACCGACCGGTGCCGCGGTATATGTCTGTGGACCATCGGGATTGGCGGAAGCCGCGCGCAAAGTGCTCCTGTTGCACGATCCGACGGCCTCGTTGCATACCGAGCGCTTCTCGGCGGCACCGGTCAGCGACGGCACACCGTTCCGTATTCGATTGTGCCGCAGTGGAACCGAGGTCGATGTAGCGGCCGATGAGTCCGCGCTGTCCGCGATCCGGCGGGCGGTGCCCAACGTCGCCTACTCGTGCCAGCAGGGCTTCTGCGGGACGTGCCGGGCGAGTGTGCTCGCCGGTGAGGTAGAGCATCGAGACCGGGCGCTACTGCCCAGCGAGCGGGCCAATGCGATGCTCACCTGCGTATCGCGTTCTCGCGGTGGCGAACTCGAACTCGATCTGTAGACGGTTCATTCCGCGGCCGGGAAGATGCCGGGCAGTGTCATGGCATATTCGAGATCGGCGCGAGTGCCGAGCGTGGTGAGCAGCACGCGGATCATGGTAAGCCGTGCGGCGGCAACGGTTTCCGCGTCCGGCTCGGCGCCGAGCGCGGTACCTGCCGAGATGCGATAGACCACGTACTCACAAACATGCAGGGCCGCATCGAGATCCAGCGGCGAGGGGACCGCGCGGCCCAATTCCGTGAACGTTTCACGCACCAGCGCGCGGATATCGTCCAATGCCCGCTCGCGATAGGCCGATACCGGTGAGGCCGGATCGTGCAATTCGGCGAACAGCGGGCGCAGCATCGCACCGTGCCCGCGGGCCCATCCGAGGTAGGCGTCGATGAGGCGGATGCCGAGTTCGACAGGTTCGTCCGGACCGGTCAGTGCCGCCCGGATGCCGTCGACAAGGCCCTTGTTGGATGCCTCCAACACGACGTGTAGCGGTTCGGTGGCATTGCCGAAGTAGCGGTAGAAGGTAGGACGGGCCAGTCCGGCCTGTTCGATGATCTGGGCGACGCTGAGTCCGCGCGAGCCGCCGCGGGTGAATACCGCCGCGGTGGCGAGCACGATGCGGGCGCGCACCTCCTCGGCCTGCTCCCGGGTCTGCGGTGGTCGGCCGCGCCGGACTGCGCTATTCGTCTGGGAACTGTCAGTGGACATGGTGATGCCTCACAACTCGAAGCCTGGCCCGTCTGTGTTCCACACCCGACAGCTTGACACGCGGCGTGGCACCGGCATTAATCTAACACTAGTGTTCAGGAAATAGCTGAACCGGCTTACCGCCTCGTCCAGCACAGGCGCCCGACCAAGGAGAGGGCCGACAATGACGACCGCCCGCCAGTTGACCGAACCGATGGCCCTGCCCGCGGCCCTGGTACAACCTCTGCTAGATCGTGCGATCGCGGGCGGTGCCGCCGCGGTCGAGGTGTTCGCGCCCGCGACCGGGCGCAAGATCGCGGATCTGCCGCAGTCCTCGACCAGCGATATCGAGGCCGCCTTCGCGACCGCGCGCACCGCGCAGCGAGAATGGGCGCGGCGCTCGGTCCGCGAGCGGGTCGCCGTGCTGCGGAAATTCCACGACATCGTGCTGGCCGAACAGGCCACCATCCTCGATATCGTGCAGACCGAGACCGGTAAGTCGCGGGTGCACGCCTTCGACGAGGTCGGCGATGTCGCGGTCAATGCCAGGTACTACGCGTCGGTCGCGGCGAAGCTGTTGGCGACCCGTAGGCCGCGCGGTGTGTTGCCGGTATTGACCCAGGTCGATGTGCGGCAGCGGCCCAAGGGCGTGGTCGCGGTGATCTCGCCGTGGAACTATCCGCTGGCTCTGGCCGTCTCTGATGCGCTGCCTGCATTGGTGGCCGGAAATGCCGTGGTCGCGCGCCCGGACAACCAGACCGCGCTGACTGCCCTGTGGGCCATCGATGCCGCCGAGCGTGCCGGGCTGCCGCATGGACTCTGGCAGGCGGTGCTCGGCCGCGGTTCGGTGATCGGTGGTGCGGTGATCGCGCGCGCCGACTATGTCGACTACACCGGATCCAGTGCCACTGGCCGGACCATTGCGCAGCAGGCGGGGGAAAGGCTCATCGGCTATTCGCTCGAACTCGGTGGTAAGAATCCGCTGTTGGTCCTGGCCGATGCGGATGTGTCCCGGGCGGCCAAGATCGCGATTCGGGCCTGCTTCGCCTCGGCTGGGCAGCTGTGCGAGTCGATGGAGCGCATCTATGTGCACGACAAGGTGTATGACCAGTTCGTCGGCGAATTCGTCGCGCATGTGCGGGCGATCGAATTGGGCGGTGCGCTCGACTATTCGAGCGATATGGGATCTTTGACGTTCCAGCGCCAATTGGACACCGTCAGTGCGCATGTCGACGATGCCCTCGCGAAGGGCGCCGAGGTGCTGGTGGGCGGGAAGGCACGTCCCGATCTCGGACCGTATTTCTACGAGCCGACTGTGCTGACCGGGGTGCGCCCCGGGATGGCGGTGTATCGGGAAGAGACCTTCGGGCCGGTGGTGTCGATCTATCGGGTCGGCAGCGACGACGAGGCGGTCGAGCAGGCCAATGACACCGCGTACGGGCTGAATGCGAGTGTCTGGACCAAGGATGTCGTTCAAGGTCGCAAGGTAGCCGCACGTATCAACGCGGGTTCGGTGAATGTGAACGAGGGCTTCATCGCGGCCTGGGGTAGTGCGGACGCGCCATCGGGTGGGCTCGGCATGTCGGGTACTGGGCGTCGGCACGGTCCCGAGGGCTTGTTGAAGTACATCGATACCCAGACGATCGCGGTGCAGCGGGTGCTCCCGATCGCACCGCTGCCTGGCATGTCCGAGGAACTGTGGGCGAAGACCATGACGCTGTACTTCGGCGTCATGAAGGCGCTGCGTCAGAAGTGATCGGGCCAAAAGCATTGCGCTGCAATCTATTTAATAAAGAAGCAGGATGAGGACGGATGAAACTGGACACGGTTGCGGATAAGAAGGTCCTGGTCACAGGCGCCGCAATGGGCCTCGGCAAGCAGTTCGCCGAGCGTGCGGTGTGCGAGGGTGCCGCCGCGGTGGTGCTGTGGGATGTCAACGAATCCGCGCTGAAGGAGACCGCGGTCGAGTTGTCCGGTCGCGGTGTCGCCATTCATCACTATGTTGTCGACGTGTCCGCGCAAGAAGCCATCAGCGAGGCCGCGGCGGCGGTGCGCGCCGAGGTCGGCGATATCGACATCCTGATCAACAATGCGGGCATCGTGCGTGGCAACAGCTACTTCTGGGAGACCACCGATCGCGCCGATATCGATAAGACGATGGCGATCAATTCCCTTGCGCCGATGTACATTACGCTCGAATTTCTGCCCGCGATGGTGCGCGGCACGGGTGCGGCGCGCGTTATGACCATCGCGTCGTCGGCGGGTCTGGTTTCCAATCCGCGCATGAGTGTGTACGCGGCCTCGAAGTGGGCGGCGCTTGGCTGGTCCGATTCGGTGCGCATCGAACTCGAACAGGCGGGCCACCACCACGTGCGGATCACCACGGTCTGTCCGACCTATATCAACACCGGAATGTTCGATGGTGCAAAGGGTTTCCTGTTCACGCCGATTCTGGAGCAGGCCGATGTCGTCGGTACCTCATGGCGGGAAATGAAGGCGGGCGCGCCACTGGTGATCCTGCCGTGGACATCCCGGCTCAACAAGGCGATCTCTGGTCTGCTGCCGATCAAGCTGCGCGATCTGTTCCTGAATTCGGTTGGCGTGTACCACTCGATGGACGAATTCACCGGGCACAAGAAGTAGCGGCCCACGTCAGGTATTCGGCTTGGTGCCGATGACGACGGTGGCGTAGTGCTCGTCGGATTCGGCGATGCGGCCGGCGAAGCCGTGTGTGGTGAGGACGGTGATCGCGGGCCAGGCCTGGGCTTGGCTGGATTCCACCAGTAGGTGACCGCCCGGCGCGAGCCAAGTGCGGGCGGCGGCGGCGACCCGGCGGAAGATATCCAGGCCGTCGGGTCCGCCGTCGAGGGCGGTGCGTGGTTCGTGATCGCGTGCCTCGGGCGGCATTCTGGAGATCATCTCCGATGGCACGTACGGGGTGTTTGCGAGCAGGATATCGATGCGGCCGCACAATGCATGAGGAAGCGGTTCGAAAAGGTCGCCCTCGTAGACGTGCGCACCGATCGGCGTGAGGTTGCGGCGGGCGCATTCGACCGCGGCGGGTTCGATATCGGACGCGGAGAGTTCTATCGGGCGGCCTTCGGCGGCCGAGGTTGTCGCGAGGGCGAGACCCAATGCGCCTGAGCCGCAGCACATATCGACGACGACAGCGTGCGCGGGCATAACGCGGGCGAGTTCGGCGGCCTTGTCGACGAGGAAGGCCGTGCGCTGGCGCGGAACGAAAACGCCCGGGGTGACCGCCACGCGGATGCCGCGGAATTCGGTCCAGCCGAGCAAATATTCCAGTGGTGTTCCGCAAACCCGCTGCGCGACCAAATCCGCGAGATCGGCACCCGTCTGTGCCGCGGCGGCGGTGAGCAACCGCGCCTCGTCCTCGGCGAATACACAGCCCGCCGCGCGCAGTTGCGCGACCACATCTCCGTTTGGTGTCATCGGGATATCGTGCCGTGTGAAACGGGTGCGGTGGGTCTGAGCGTGCACTTTTGCGCCGGATTCGGCGATTTGTGGCATTTCAGGGCGAAAGTGCACGCTCGGACCCATTTCACTCAGCGCGAGGTGGTCAGCTGGAACGTTCGCGTCGCGTCCAGATAGATGCCGTGCTGCGCCTGCTTGGCCGGCGGCGGCAACTGCGATACCAGTTGGTCGAGTGAGGTGGTCGCCCCGACCACCCGAGTGCCCGCGACAATGAAATCGGCGACCGCGCGCCGGATGTGGTTCGGCGAGGTGACCACGACCGCGCTGTTCGCGCCGATATCACGCAGCATCTTGGTGCTGAACAGCGCGTTCTGCACCGTCGATCCGGCCCGGTTCTCGACATTGATCCGGGATGCGGGCAGCCCCTTGGCGACCAGCCAGGCCCGCATGGCCTCGGCCTCGCTGACCCCGTTCTGCGGATTACCGCCGGTGACGACGACCGGTGAAAGTGGCGAGGCGACCGCCTGCAACCAGGCCGCGGCCAGCCGGTTCACCAGTTCTGGGCGCAGCGAACCGTCCGGGAGCAGGCCGTAGCCGAGTACCACGATTCCGGTCTGCGGCCCGATGATCGCGGGCAGCGGATTCGGCAGGGTTGCGACCGCGGCGCCGATCGCGCCGAGCACATTGTTGGTGGCCTGGGCCATTGCCGGGTCGACGACGGTGAGGCGGGCCAGCGAATCGGCCATGGCGGGCAGGTCACCGGCGTAATGCGACCAGATCGCCTGCAGCGACAGCGCCTGTGCGTCATTCGGGTCGGCGGCGATCAGCTGTCGGAGTTCGGCGCGTCCGGCGTACTCATCGCCGTCGGTGAAGGCGCGCTGGGCGGAGTTGTAGAGGGTGTCGGTTTCCGGCGCAGCGTTGGCGGGCGTGCCGGATAGTCCGGTGATGGTCGCGGCCGCGAACGCAGTGGCGACCCATAATTTCCAACGCCTCGAGATCTTCACCACAGTCGACACCTTTCCGCGCGTGAAACGGGATTCCGGTAGGTCAGCTGACAGTTAGCCGTGGGCAAGCACAATCACGATACGACTGGTAGTGGACATATTCGGGTAATTGCCCGGCGTTGTCTCTGGCATCCGGGCGCACCGTGGGGCACGCGCCGTGATCGAGCGCAGCGAGAAACCATCGACACAGCGCCCCTTGGTCGCAGCGGAGCCGAGCGCTAGCGACGCGCGGCTGCGGCCGCCACAACCGGGAGCGCGGGGTAGCCGATAAGGTGTGACAACGTGGATACCGTTTCGCTGTCCGGCAAGGAACTCGCCGCCGCCATCAACGCCGACACCAAGGAGCGTGCCGCCGCGCTCACCGCGAGCGGAACCGCGCCGCGCCTGGCACTGATCGTGGCCAATGACGATCCGGCCAGCGCGTGGTATGTGAACTCGCTGCGCAAGGCCGCCGAACGTCTCGGAATAGTCTGCGACACCATCGAACTCGGCGCCGCCGCGAGCATCGAGCGGATTCGCGACGAACTCACCGCCCGCAGCGCGGACACCACCATCGACGCGATCATGCTGCAGACCCCACTGCCCGCCGGTGTCGCCCTCGACGATGTCAGCTCCGCCATCGCCGCTACCAAGGACGTCGACGGTGTCAGCCCGCTCTCACTCGGCCTGCTGGCCTCCGGACTCGACGGTTTCGTCCCCGCCACCTCCGAGGCCGTTGTCGAATTACTGAAGCATCACGACATCCCGCTCGCCGGTCGGCATGTCGCCGTCGTCGGCCGCTCCAATATCGTCGGCAAACCCCTTGCTCAACTCCTGCTCGCCGAAAACGCCACCGTCACCATCTGCCATTCCCGCACCGCCGACCTCCCGGCCGTCACCTCGGCAGCCGATATCGTCGTAGCCGCCGCCGGCCGCATCGGCCTGGTCACCGGCAAACACGTCCGCGCGGGCGCCACCGTCATCGATGTAGGCACCAACGAATCCGCTGACGGCAAAATCGTCGGCGACGTCGAAGCCGAAACCGTCCGCGGCAAGGCTGCGGCCCTCAGCCCGGTCCCCGGCGGCATAGGCCCGGTAACCACCGCCCTGCTCATGCGCCACGTTGTCACCGCCGCAGAAAACGCCAGCCGAGCCTGATCACCTTCGGCCCCAAGGATTTCGGCCCGTGCAACTCCGCGCATCCCCGTCGTGTCCACGCAGGATCCATCGGATGAGTCGGCGTATTGCTCCCGCTCGTAGCGCACGTCGGTGCCAGTCACCCACTTCGTGCCGTGGGTGACTGGTTTGTCGTCGCGCCAGTGCGCATAATCGAAGCCGGTCGGGGCGAATCCCGAATCCGTTGCCTTGGTGATGATTTCGGTGCTCGGTGACGTCGGGTACCCACGCAACACAAGCGCGTCCGCGCTTCGGCGGCGGTCCCCACCTTCGTAGTCGGACCGACAGGCAAGTCCAACATGCCCCGATTCAGCTCTGGGCCGGTGGGGAAGTCAACGAGATTTTCGTCCCAGTGGGATACGCCGCCTCCGAATCGAGTGCGGCAAGCAATTCACGAAGTGTTGTGCGCTGCTCGGTGCTCAAACTGGCGAAGACCTCCTCGGCGGCCGCACGGCGGGCTGCGGCCATCTGGGAGAGCGTGGTGCGGCCGGAGTCGGTCAGCGTCACGAGGGTCGAGCGGCGGTTGGTTGGGTCGGGTGCGCGCGAAACCAAGCCCGCGGCTTCGAGCGCATCGACGACGGTGGTGGCCGATCGCGGAACGATGCCGAGGTGATCGGCGAGCGCTGCCATCCGCAGCGGCTCGTCGTGGTGGCCGATAATGCGGAGCGCACGGGCCTGACCTGGGGTAATACCCATCGGTGCGAGTCGGGCGACCTGGTTGCGGCGGATGCTTTTCGCGGTGCGCAGGAATAGCTCGGGGAGATCGGGATCGAGCGTGGTATCCATTTGTTGAGCATAGCTCATTGTTTTGGGAACAATTATGAGGCATCCTCAGTTTCATGACGTAGTCCTCGGAAGGAGGCGCCTATGCAGCCCTCACATCAGCTTCGCCGGATCGTCCGGCTGTTCCGCCCGTACCGTGCGCGTCTAGCACTGGTGGCCGCCCTCGTCGGTCTGTCGTCACTGGTCGCACTGGCATCGCCGTTCATGTTGCGTGGCATCCTCGATAACGCCCTGCCACACGGTCACACTGGCTTGCTCACCGCACTCGCGGCGGGCATGGTCGCGGTCGCCGCACTCACGAGCATCTTCGGTGTGCTCCAGACCTACATTTCGACCGCAGTCGGTCAAGAGGTCATGCACGATCTGCGCATCGCGGTGTATGCGCAATTGCAGCGAATGCCGTTGTCGTTCTTCACGACTACCCGCACCGGCGAGGTGCAGTCGCGTATCGCCAACGATATCGGCGGCATGCAATCGACGGTCACCTCGACCGCGACCTCACTGGTCTCGAACTTCACCACGGTCATCGCCTCGGTGATCGCCATGATCGCCCTGGACTGGCGGCTCACCGTGGTCTCGCTGATCATGCTGCCGTTCTTCGTCTGGATCAGTCGGCGCGTCGGTGACGAACGCAGGAAGATCACCGCGCAGCGGCAGCAGAAATTGGCGGGCATGTCGGCGATCGTTGAGGAGTCCCTCTCGGTGAGCGGCATTCTGCTCGGGCGCACGATGGGGCGCGCACCCACGCTGGTCGACGATTTCGCGAAGGAATCGCGTGGACTGGTGGACCTGGAGATCCGGTCCGGCATGGCCGGCCGGTGGCGGCAGTCGACGATTCAGATCGTTATGGCGGCCATGCCCGCGATCGTCTACTGGGCGGCGGGATTGACTGTGGCGGCGGGACATCCGCTGGTGTCGATCGGCACCCTGGTCGCCTTCACAACCTTGCAGACGAGCCTGCTGCGGCCGATGGTGCAGTTGCTGTACACCGGCGTGGAGGTCCAGAGTTCGATGTCGCTGTTCGGCCGGATCTTCGAATACCTGGACCTGAAGCCGGATGTCGAAGAACCGATGAATCCGGTGCCGGTACCGGATTCGGGCGTGCGGGGCGAGGTCCGCTTCGAGCACGTCGGCTTCACCTATGGATCCGGAATGCGGGATGTATTGCAGGACATCGATATCACCGTCCGCGCCGGATCCAGTCTAGCCATCGTCGGCGAAACCGGTTCGGGCAAAACCACACTCGGCTACCTGGTTGCGCGACTCTATGATGTGACATCCGGGCGGGTCGAGATCGACGGAATCGATGTGCGGGACTTGTCCTTCGCCGATCTCGCGGCCGCCGTCGGTGTGGTCTCGCAGGAGACCTACCTGTTCCATGCCTCGGTCGCGGACAATCTGCGTTTCGCCAAACCCGATGCGACCGATGAGGAGTTGCACGCGGCGGCACGGGCCGCGCAGATCCACGACCAGATCGCGAGTCTGCCGGACGGCTACGACACGGTGGTCGGCGAGCGCGGCTACCGTTTCTCCGGCGGTGAGAAGCAGCGTTTGGCGGTGGCACGCGTGATCCTGCGCAATCCGCCGATCCTGGTACTCGACGAGGCCACCAGCGCACTGGACAACCGGACCGAGCAGGAGGTGCAGGCCGCCATCGACGCGCTGTCGGAAGGTCGCACCACCATCACCATCGCGCACCGGCTCTCCACCATCCGCGACGCCGACCAGATCGTCGTACTCGACCGCGGCCACATCGTGGAGCGCGGCACCCACCGCGAGCTCATCGACTCCGACGGTCGCTACGCCGCCCTGTCCTCCGGTGGGGACCTCCTCCGAGCCGCCTGAGCCGCAGCCGCACCCGGCAAAGGTGGTGCGGCCCTTCGGGCAGGTTCGGGGTCGGTTGTGGCGCGGGTGTCGAATTCGTAGCGGGTGGAGAGGATTTCGCCGTGGTGGCGCATCGACCAGACCCCCATCGCGTGGCTGAGCTCCCTGGGACTGGCGCCCAAATTCCGTCAGTGAGTACTCGACGCGCGGCGGGGACAGTGGGATAGACGGCGCGGTGGACCAGTCCGTCGCGCTCCAGATTGCGCAGGGTGCGGGTCAGCATCTTCTGGGTGATGCCGTCGAGTCGACGGCGTGATCGATTATACGACAAGTGATTTCGCGGAGAGGGTGCGTGATGTCGATGTCGTCTTCGATCTCGTCGGCGGTGCCTACGGATCGAGGTCGCTGCCGGTGCTCGCCGCAGCTGGCGTCTGATCGATGCGCAGGGCAATGATGCCGAGGACGATCTGCGGTACCAGCGGCTGCATGTCAATCCGTCCGGCCGCGATCTAGGCGAGCTGGCGGTCCTGTTCGAGGTCGGTCGGTTGCAGGTGGAGATCGATCAGGTACTGCCGATGGCCGACGTGGTCAAGGCCCATCACCTGAGCGAATCCGGGCGCGTGCGCGGGAAAATCGTACTGGTGCCGTGGAATTCGCTGGTGTGACAATCAGACCGCGCCGATTCCGGTGATCAGCGTCTGGCTGCCCACCCGCGCCGTCGTGACGACCTGGTGTTTGTAGGTGATCGATGTCGAATCGAGCCGATACTCGGTCACCTGCACCAGGTACTGGCCGACTAGGGCTCCCGGCGTAATGCTGATGCAGTGGGTGGTACCGACCGGAATGCCATCGATGCCCTGTTGAATCGTCCTGGCAGGGGCGACGGATGCGTTGGGCGTCACGAACTCTCGGGTCGCCACACCCGACCGGGTGACGTAATACGCGTACTGGAATGCGAAGATGACGCCCGGTCCGGAATCCAACCCGCCTGCACCGTTACCGGTAATGGTGTTCCCGACCCGCTCGGCTGGGCACTGCGCCGCGGTCGTGGCCGCGACCTGGCTGGGTGTGGACGAGGCCACGGTCGCCGGTTGCGGAGTCGGCAGCAGCTGCACGAATGCCACCACCAGCAGTCCGGCCGCGGCGACCGACCCGACCAGCACGGGCATCCACCGGCGCTTCGACGGATTCCGCCCGGACCGATCGATCATGGCCGCCAATGCCTCCTCGTGCCGGAAGTAGTCCGGCGCAGGTGATTTCGGCTCCTCAGGAAGTTCCTCGACCCATTCGGACCGGTCGTTTCGATAGTCCAACTCTTGCTGCCCGAATTCGCGATCTTCTGCCTGAATCGGGTTCTGCTGCACCGGATCTCGCTGGGATAGGTCTGGTGGGTAGTGGTTCGGATAATGCCGGACGGCTGCTGCGTCCGAAGCCTCCGAACGAATCGGGCTCTGGTGCACCGGATCTCGCTGGAGGGGCGCTCCCCGGTTCGGGTCCTGGGCAACAGGTGCATGCCAATTCGGATCGTGGGGGACCGGGGTCTGCCGGACCGGACGCGGTGCAGCAGGCACCGGAGGGGGCGAATTCTGAGGAGCGGGCGCTCGACGGATCGGTTCCGGCAACGTCAGCGGAAGCTGTTCGCTGTCCTGCGCAGTTGGCGTCTGGTGCATCGAGATGTGCGGAACCGGGGCCGGACGCGTCGGGACTTCCTGGATCGGAATCCGCGGTATCGGTCCGGTTTGCCTCAGGCCCTGAGGATTCGGGTTCTGAGGATTCGGGTTCTGGGGATTCGCGCGCTGAGGATTTGGGCTCTGGGGATTCGGAACATGTTGGCCGCGAATGCGCCGAAAGGGGTCGGTATCCTTCGGCGCCCGATCGACCGGAACTCGGGGCAGCGGCCCGGATTGCGTTGCGGCACGGTCGATCGGAACACGCCGCAGTGGACCGGTATCGATCGGTGCGCCGTCGACCGGGATCCGCGGAATCGGCCCGGTCGGCGCGGTGTCCTCCGTGAATCCGATCCGATGGAACGGGTTCGGCGGTGTCTGAGCCGGGTATGCCGTCTGCGCATCGAGCGGTTGCTGTGGCTCAGCGCCCGGCTGCGGGCCGGAATGCGCCCCCGAGGTCATATCCGGTCGATCCATCGCCCCACCTTCATCAGGTCATACGATCACGTGTGTCCCGCAGTTGTATCAACCCCGGCAGGATACTGCCAGGTTTGCTGCGCGTGATGAAATTGAGGGGGCGGTGTCGCGCAGGGAAACGGACTGTTTACAGCTCACCAGTGCACGGTGACCGGATCGCCGACCCCGACGGTTTCGTAGTACCAGGCGGCATCGTCGGGAGCCAGGTTGATGCAGCCGTGGCTGACATTGGCATAGCCCTGCGAATCCACCGACCATGGTGCGGAGTGCACGAAAACGCCACCCCACGTGAGGCGTTCGGCGTATTCACCATTGATGACGTACCCCTCGGGCGAGCTCAGCGGAATTCCGATGGTGCGTGAATCGAAGACGACCGAACGGAACTTTTCCAGCACCGGGAAGGTGCCGGTCGGTGTCTCCCAGCCCGGCTTGCCCATGGATGCGGGCATCGATCGCGCGACCGCACCACCGATGCTCACGGTGAAGGTATGCGCCGACATATCGGCGTCACCCACTACGCCCGCATTGGTGCGGAACTCTGTGCGCGCGTTACCGACCTGCACCGAGATCGGTACCCGAGCGGGCAGGAAACTCGTTGGTGTCCAGGTCAATTCACGATCACCGGCCCAGGAGATGGTGCCCGGCAGCTGGTCGGTGGCCCGGATATCGACCAGCCGTTCGGCGCGGGCGCGGTTGGCGACCGGGTTGGCGAATCGAATCGTCACGGGTGCCGCGATGCCGACTTCCTGGCCCGCGGATGGGGTAATCGCGGCGACCGCATCGACGATGGGTTTCAGAATCGTGGTGGCAATTGCTGCTCCGGACCCGAATGCCGCCAAGGCGACGACGGTGGTCGCGAGGAACAGATATCTGAGTGCACTCCGCATGGTCCACCCCTTCACGCTGGTGTGGGACGCAGAAATCCATTCTAGGACTTCATGATCAACCCGACGTACCGGTTCTGTAACGGCCGTCCAAGTCCGCGGCTTTTCGGATGGGTGCGACATACCCGGCATAAAGTGGAACAAACGATCCGACCGTTCGGTTGAATTCAGCCGCGTACGGCGTGCAATACGTCGGTGTGCAATGCGTCCGCGCGGGCGGTGATCTCGTCGATGCGGATCAGCACCGATGCGAACTTGGCGGCCTGTTCGGCACTGAGCGAACCGACATTGATTTCGATATTGAGCTGCGAACTGGTGGCCGCCGCCCGCGCCGCATCGGCGGCGGCGCCGATATCGGTGACCACGTTGGGGTTGCCGATCGGCAGCAGTTCGGTGGCGAGGGAGAGCACCTCATCGGCCTCGTCGACGACCGCGGCGGGCACCCGGGCCGCCTCGAGCAGCGCGGCGGCAATCGCATCGGTGCGCGCGGCGGCCTGCTCCGGAGAACCCTTCGGCAATTTGTAGGCATGGCCGACGGCGGTGAATGCCGCGGCGTCGGCATCGGCGAGGGCCAGCGCGCGCTCGCGAGCCGCATCGGCCGCCTCGATGATCCGGTCGATGACCGGCCGGTGCTCGGCATCCTTGGCCCGGGTGGTGTAGCGCGCGACCATCGCGACCAACGCGGCGCCCTGGGCGGCGTGCAGCGCGGCGACAGCGCCACCACCTGGTGCGGGCACCTTCGCGGCCAGGTCGTTCAGGTACTGCGCGAGAGTGGCCTCAGCAAAGGCGGGCTGCGACACGGCGGGTGGCCTTTCGTTTCCTGTGACGACAGTGGTGAACTACGGCGAATACGCTACCGCTCGCGCCGGAGTAGCCGGTGCGCGGCCGGTGTGTAGCTGCGGTTATGTTGAGTGCTATGCGGATCGGATTGAGCATCAACTACTCGGGCGGCTTCAAAGAGGCGGCCGCCGAGGTGGCCGACCTGGAAAAGGCCGGACTCGACATCGTGTTCGTGCCGGAGGCCTACTCGTTCGACGCGGTGAGCGCGCTCGGGTATCTGGCGGCCAAGACCACCCGGCTGCAGTTGGCCTCGGGCATCCTGCAGATCTACACCCGCACCCCGAGCCTGACCGCGATGACCGCCGCCGGCCTGGACTTCGTCTCCGACGGCCGGTACATACTCGGCCTCGGCGCATCGGGCCCGCAGGTGATCGAGGGCTTCCACGGCGTCCCCTATGACGCGCCCATCGGACGCACCAGGGAACTGGTGGAGATCTGCCGCAAAGTGTGGCGCCGGGAGCGGCTGGAGTACCAGGGCAAGTACTACCAGATCCCGCTGCCCGCCGATCGGGGCACCGGCCTCGGTAAGCCGCTCAAGTTGATCAATCATCCGGTGCGCGAACGCATTCCGGTGCTGCTTGCCGCGCTCGGCCCGAAGAATGTGGAGCTGGCCGCAGAGATCGCCGAGGGCTGGCAGCCGATCTTCTTCATACCGGAGAAGGCCAAGGAGATCTGGGGCGAAGCACTGGATGCCGGTCTGGCCAAGCGTGATCCGCTCCTCGGCGAGCTGGACGTCTACGCCGGGCCCGCACTGGCCATCGGCGAGAATGTCACGCCGCTACTGGAATTCGTGAAACCGCATCTGGCGCTCTACATCGGCGGCATGGGCGCCAAGGGCAAAAATTTCTATCACACGCTAGCTACCAAGTACGGGTACGGAGCCGAGGCGGACCGGATCCAGGAGCTGTACCTGGCGGGCAAGAAGGAAGAGGCCGCCAAGGTGGTCCCGGACGATCTGGTTCGCGATATCTCGCTGGTCGGTCCGGCCGGATTCGTGCGGGAGCGGGTCGCCGCATTCCGCGAGGCGGGTGTCACGGTGCTGAATGTGGTGCCGATGGCGGCGACCCCGGCTGAGCGGGTCAAGCTGATCGAGCAACTTCGCGACCTCTGTGTCTAATTGTGTTCGCGGCCCCTGGTGTGCGGTGGCTCGCATTCGCTCGTCCAAACGCAGGAGACTGATGACGGACTTCGTCCGGCAGCGCTCGATGGACGCGGCCGAGTGGTCGAGACTCGCGCCTTCGGCGCATGCGTTTCGACCACTCGGCCGCGAACGTCGCTCGTAAGACTCGCTCCGTGCCGGTCGAGTAGCCATTCAGGTAAAGATTCGGCCGGAACGCGGCCGAGTCGGTCTACCGGAGTGCGGCCAGCGCCTCGGCCAGGGTGGAGTGCAGTGCGAACACCTGATCGAGACTCGTCATCTTGAGTTGCCGGCTGGTGGCTGGACCGTCCGCGACGATCATGATGGTCGTCGCGTCGCCGGCGCGCTGATGCGCGGCGACCAGGGTTGCCATGCCCGCCGAGGCGAGGAAGCTGACACCGGTCAGGTCGATGATCAGGACCGCCGGTTTACCGGCGAGGATGGCCTCGATGCTGTTCTCCAGTGCTGGCGCGGTCGCCAGATCGACCTCGCCGGAAACTGTGAGCACAGTCGCGCCCTCGTGTGCATCGACTGTGGTGGTCATCGTGTCCGCCAAGGGATAAGCGTCTCCGGAGTTGTTTGTCACATCATCACAATCTGCCATGAACCTGCCCTTCGCGCTGCATTCCTCATCCAGAAACCTGGCGGTTCGTGCCACGAAGCGGGTTCGCTACTGGGGATTTGATCGCGGGCAACGTTACCGACATGCGGACGCGGGTGCCCAGCCCGCTGTGGTCTATCTCCAATTCCTCCGTCAATGCCCGCATCATGTCGACGCCACGTCCGCGCGGCCCCGGATCGGCGGAGCGTGGTTTCCACGTTCCGGTGTCGGCGACCAATATGACGACCCTTTGGGTGTCACATTCGGCGGTCAATTCGACGAGTCCAGGATCGGCGGTGGCCGCCGCGGGGCTGGTGGCCCGGCCGAGCGGTTCGGTCGCTGAGCTGACCGCGCGGCCGACCGGCCCACCGCCGTTGCGGTAGGCGTGTTCGATGCTGTTGCTACAGGCCTCGTTCGCCGCGGCGATGAGGTCGGAGGCCAGATCGTGCGGTATCGCGGCGGCGGCGAGCCACGCCTTGAGTTGCTTGCGCATGGCCGAAAGCCGATCCGGATTGGCCGGAATCTCGAGCCGCAGCGGTGCCGGAGGTTGCCGGTAAACGACCATGGCAACGTCATCATCGTAGCCTGCGGCCGGACGCAGTCTGGACAGCACGGCATCGGCGACCTCGCGCGGCAGCTTGCCCGCGGTATCGGCCAGCACCGCGGAGATCTTGGCGAAACTGTCGTCGATGTCGACACCACGCTGTTCGACCAAGCCGTCGGTGAACAGCACCAGCGTCGAACCCGGCGTGAGCGCCGTGGTGGCCTCGGGACGCCGCGGTGTATCGAAGGTGGCCAGCGGCACCGCGCGCCCGCCCTCGAGTAGTCGGCCCGGCTTACCGACATCGGCCAGAATCGGCGGCATATGTCCGGCGCTGCTGTAGCGGACCAGTCCGCGCACCGGATCGAGGACGGCGGCGCAGACGGTCGTGCACATCGCGCCGGGAATCCGGCTCGCGACGGTATCGAGTTCCGCGAGCAGCTGTGCCGGCCCAGCGCCGCGCAGCAGGAGAGCCCGGGCGGCCGTGCGCAATTGGCCCATCACGACAGCCGCGGACAGACCACGCCCGACACAGTCGCCGACCACGACGCCGATGGTGCCGTCGCGCAGCGGCACCACGTCGTACCAGTCGCCGCCGATCTCCAGCGGCGGCAGTGCGGGCTCGTAGTGCACCGAGAATCGCGGCGGCAGTTCGATCGGACCCAGCATGGCCCGTTGCAGTGTCAGCGAGGTCGAGCGCGCCTGATCGAAGTTGCGCGCCCGCTGCACCGCCAGACTCAGATGTCCGATGAGCAGCGAGAACAATGTCCAATCGGCGGCGCTGACGGCACGTGGTGCGGCGAAGCGCAGCCACAGCGCCGCATCACCTGTTTCACCGAGCGGGGCGACGATGCCCTCGGAGCTTTCGGTGCCCTCGGGAATCGCGAACAGGCTGCGCGCCGGTCGACGCCGGGCCCGATCCAGTAGCGCCGCGGCACGGGCGTTGACCACCGAACCTTCCGGAACACCCTCGGCCCCCGAGATATATGTCTCCGGACCGGTATTGCGGTTGGGCCACACCATGACCACCGCGGTTTCCGCACCGACGGTGCGTCGCAGTTCGTCCAGCCCGACGGCGAGCACCTCGACGACACTGGTGGCCGCGCCGACCGCGGTGGCCAGTCGCGACGCCGCCTGATCGCGGGCCTGCGCATCGTGTTCGGCGGTGACATCGCGGATGGTGCCGACGAAGATCTGCTCGTACTTTTCCGGTTCGACCATCGCACTGGTACTCACCGCGAGCCAGACCGTGCGGCCGTCGCGATGTTTGACCGGAATCACGAAACGCTGTGCCTCGCTACCTAGATCGGGATAGCGTGGGCCTTCCGGCATCGACCATGGATGCGGCAGCCGGAACGGAAGTTCCGATGCGCCGTAGCCGGTCAGTGCGCCGAAGGCGGAGTTGACCTCGATGATGGTGCCGCGCGCGTCGGCGACGAAGAAGCCGTCCTGCAGCGACTCCACCAGGGCGGTGCGGAAGGCGTCGCGCCCCGCGAGATCGTCGATGCGCGAACGCTGTTGTTCGGCGCGTCGGGTGCCATCGATATAGCCGCGGGTGGCGATGTCGAGTGCGGCGAGCGTCTGCAGCAGGAATTCCAGTGCGGTCTCGGCGTGTTTGGCGGATTCATCAGCGTCCGCAGTGTCCGATTCGGTGGCTTGTACTACGCGATAATGGTTTTCGGTGAGATCGAGCAGGCTGATGCCCTCGACGAGGGCACGGCGGCCGAGTTCGTAACCCTCCCCGAGACCGGCCTGCGAGGGTGAGTTCAGATGCCGCCGTAGCGCATCCGCGTAGGCGTCGAGAAATGCGGCCAGTGCCGCGCTCATGTCTCCGCCTCGCTGGCGCTCGGCTCTGCCATGACCGCGATGGCGGCTGTGTTTTTTGTTCGCTCGCTCCGCTCGCTCATGTCTCCGCCTCGCTGGCGCTCGGCTCTGCCATGACCGCGATGGCGGCTGTGTTTTTTGTTCGCTCGCTCATGCGCTGTCCGCCGTTCACGCTGATGCCTCCAGTACGCCGCCCCGATGGCGGGCCGCAAGCACCAATGCGTCGTCGGTGTCTTTGGCATGCCTGGCCAGGATTTCGGCGGTGATCTGCGCGGTGGATTTGGACGGATCGATGCCGTTGTCGGCGGATTCGGTGACGATGCCGTCGGTCGACATCAGCAGCAGGTCGCCCGGCCGCACCGGAACGGTCTGCACCTGTAGGTTCTGGGGTAGCCGATAGCCGACGATGCCACCGGTCATCAGTACCGTCGCGCGCATGGCGAGCCCCACCGGACCCGCACTCAGAATCCGGCAATCGACATTGCCGACGCCGAGCCAGTGCACCGTATCGGATGCGCCGAACAGTGCCAAAGACACTGCCGCGCCTCGGGTGTCGGTCATGGCCCGATGACACAGCACCATCAGGACGTCCAGCGGTTCGGCGCGGTTCTCCGAGAGCACCTGCGCTGCGCGATCGGCGGCGTCCGCGGCCGCCGCCCCGTGGCCGAGTCCGTCGAGGACCGCGAAGAGCACCGCGCCACCGCCCGCGTCGAGCACCACGCCGCGATCACCGGAAACCCGCTGACCGGGCAGGGCACGGCCGGCCACCGCCCATTCGATCCGGCCGATGATCCCGTCCTCATGCACCGTTGGGTACCCACTTCCACATCTCCACCAACGTGCCGCGTCCGGGTGGGGATTCGACGGTGAGCCGATCCATCAGCCGGCGCGCGCCGGGCAGGCCGAGTCCGAGACCGCGGCCGGTGGAGAACCCGTCGTCGAGTGCGCGGGCGATATCGCGGATACCGGGCCCCTGATCCTCGGCCTGGACGACCAGCGCCTGGCGACCCTCCCGGTCATCGACCAGCAAACGTATTTCACCACTGCCCGCGTAACTGGTTATGTTGCGGGCGATCTCGGAGATGGCCGTCGAGATCATGGTCATATCTGTCAGAGAAAAACCGAGCTTGGCCGCCAGCTCACGTCCGGCTTGACGTGCGATCACGATGTCACCCGACACCTTGATCGCGATCACCAAGTTCTCAGCGGCCACTGTCACGACCATCTCGCTGGCGGCGGGCCGGAGTCTTGCGGTTCAGCCACGCCAAGCCCTCTTCCAGGTCGAGGGCGGTGTGCATGCCTTCGAAGGTGAGGCCCAGCTGCACCATGGCGAACGCGACTTCGGGCTGTAATCCGACGATGACCGTTTCGGCACCGCGGAGCTGCGTCATGTGCGCGATGGTACGCAGCGATCTGGCCGCGAACGAATCCATCACATCGATCGCGGTGACGTCCACGATGATCCCGTGTGCCCGGTATCTGCTGACCTGTTTCATCAGGTCGTCCTGGAGACGCTCGGTATCCGCGTCGGTCAAGGCTGACTGGACCGACGCGATCAGATAGGTACCTTGTTTGAGGATCGGAACCGGCATAGTTGGGCCCGATCAGCGCCCATCGCGCTCGGTGAGCATGCGATCCGTGACGCGCGTCACCTCATAGCCGAGTAGGCGTTCGGCCTCTTCGATACCCCCCTGGAGATCGCCGACCGCATTCATCTTGGACAGGTCGAGGCCGATGGTCACCAGGGTGAGGGCGATCTCGGAGGACAGGCCGGTGATGATCACATTGGCGCCCATCAGGCCGGATGCGTCGACGGTCTGCACCAGGTGGTTGGCCACTGTGGAGTCGATCTCGGGCACACCGGTGATATCGATGACGACCACCTTCGCGCGATTGGCGCGGATGGCGCGCAGTAGCTGTTCGGTCAGCTGACGGGCGCGCTGCGAGTCGAGTACACCGATGATCGGCAGGATGAGCAGCTGCTCACGCACCTGCAGCACCGGGGTGGACAGCTCGCGAATGGCTTCCTGCTGCTGGCGGATGACACGCTCGCGCTCCTGCACGAACGAGATGGCCACGGTGCTCGCGATGCGATTCGCGGCGGGCTCGTACGCGTCCAATACAGCGTTGAGCAACTCGAAATCGGCCTGGTATTTCTCGAACAGCGAGCGGGCCAGCACATCTCGCAGGAGCAGCACGATGCCGAGGACCTCGTCGGTATCGACGCCTCTCGGAATAATGCGCTCGGACAGATCGCGCGCATAGGCCTGCAGCGCCTCGACGCTACCGGTCACGAGCACCTCGACGTAATTGTCGTACATGGAGGTCGCCTCGGAGAAGATTTCCTCCGGGGTCATGGCGGTCAGCAGTTGGGCATCGGTAATGCGCCGGGCCCACTCTTCACGCAGCGCGGTCCGGTTCTGCCGCAGGTGTTCGACCAGCTGCGGAAGCAGGTTGTCGACTGGTCCTACGGGCAGGGAATCCGCCGAAAGGTTCATGGACACCTCGGACATGGAAATTCCAGCCCCTTTCGACGGGATTGTCGGGATAGTCGTGCATTCGGCTGCGCGCCGATACCGAGCCTAGTCATACCCCATCCCGCGCGCCGGTGAAACCTGCCGTTAGCTCGATGGTAGATCCGGCTCCTCGTTCGGTGGCGCGAATCCACGTGCCAGGGCCGCGAGCGCTTCGTCGAGGTAGACCGTGAGGTCGGCGTCGGCGCGGGCGAGCCAGGCATCGAAGGCGGCGCGCGCGGCGGCCAGGGTGGTGCGGCCGACAGCCATCGCGAGCAGGCTGTCTTCCGGTACACCGAGCCGGCGTGCGGCGAAGGCGCTCACGGCTCGCTCCCAGGCGTCGTAGTGCGCGCCCGCGGTGGCGGCGAGTGCCGGAATGCCGCCGACGAGTTGCATGCGAATGCGCAGTTCGGGCACGTCTTCGGCGCGATATCGGTTGGCATTCACCACGACTCGGCGCACGGCGGTCATCATCGGGACCTCGTCGGGCACGGTGGCGAAAGCGGCGCGCAGCGCCTCGACCTCCGCGTCGAACTGGTACCAGAGCACCTCCGCCTTGGTGGGGAAGTAGCGGAAGAAGGTGCGGCCGCTGATGCCCGCGGCTGCGGCGATCTGTTCGACGGTGGTTTCGTCGAAGCCCTGTTCGGTGAACAGTCGCATGGCGATCAGTTCGAGTTCGCGCTTGGTTGTGCCGCGTGGACGGCCCCGCACCTTGGCATCTGTCACGACTGTTGATTATGACGTCGATCGCCGGATCTTGATTATGTCAGTGACTGACGATAATCTCGCGGCATGCTGGAAAGTGTCGCGAAACACACCGCGGCCGCACGACTGACCTGGCCGGAGGCCGGATCGCGAGCGGCTGCGGGCGCGATTCTCGCCGTGCCGGTCGGCGCGACCGAACAGCACGGACCACATCTGCCGCTGTCCACCGACACCGATATCGCGTTGGCATTGTGCACGCGGCTGGCCGAGGCACGCTCGGATGTGCTCGTGGCACCGGCGATCGCCTATGGGGCCAGCGGTGAGCACGCGGGTTTCGCGGGCACACTGTCGATCGGACAGGCGGCGCTGGAGTTGCTGATCGTGGAGTTGTGCCGTTCGGCCACCGACACCTTCGACCGCATCGTGCTCGTCAACGGGCACGGCGGCAATCTCGATCCGCTGCACAGGGCGGAGGCGTTGCTGCGCACCGAATCCCGGGACGTGCGGGTGTACATGCCGCGCTATCCAGGCGATCCGCATGCGGGCCGCGCCGAGACCTCGATGCAGTTGGCGCTGCGCCCGGATACGGTGCGGACCGAACGCGCCGTCGCCGGTGATCCGAGGCCGCTCGCCGAGATTCTGCCCCTGCTGCGCGCCGGTGGCGTGCGCGCGGTGAGCGCCAACGGGGTCCTCGGCGACCCCACGGGCGCGAATGCCGACGAGGGCGCCGCGCTGCTCACCCAACTGGCCACTGACCTGAATGAACAGATCCGGCTGTGGTGGCCGGTGGCGTCCCCGAAAGGATCCCTCTTGTGAACCCCTGGTTCGAAACCGTTGCCGAGGCACAGCGGCGGGCAAAGAAACGACTGCCGAAGTCGGTGTACGGCGCACTGATCGCCGGATCCGAGCGCGGCCAGACCATCGACGAAAATCAGCAGGCCTTCACCGAACTCGGCTTCGCACCGCATTGCGCGGGTCCGATCGGTGATCGTGACCAGTCGACGACCCTACTGGGACAGCAGCTTTCGATGCCTGTGCTGATCTCGCCGACCGGTGTGCAGGCGGTGCATCCGGATGGTGAAGTGGCCGTGGCGCGTGCGGCGGCGGCGCGCGGGATCGCGATGGGGCTCAGTTCGTTCGCGAGCAAGCCCATCGAGGAGGTCATCGCGGCGAATCCGGCGACATTTTTCCAGCTGTACTGGTGCGGTTCGAAAGATGACATCCTGCAACGGATGTCGCGTGCCAAGGCGTCGGGCGCGGTCGGTCTGATCCTGACCCTGGACTGGTCCTTCTCGCACGGGCGCGACTGGGGCAGCCCGGTGATCCCGGAGAAGCTGGATTTCAAGACCATGCTGAAATTCGCGCCGCAGACCCTGGCGCGGCCGCGCTGGCTCGCGACTTATGTTCGCTCCGGTCACATTCCGGATCTCACCGCGCCGAACATGGCCGTCGGCGACGGTCCGGCGCCCGGCTTCTTCGGCGCCTACGGAGAGTGGATGGGGACTCCCGCGCCGGATTGGGCGGATGTGGCGTGGATCTGCGAACAGTGGGACGGACCGGTCATGCTCAAGGGGGTAATGCGCGTCGACGATGCGCTGCGAGCGGTCGATGCCGGCGTCGCGGCGATTTCGGTCTCCAATCACGGCGGGAACAATCTGGACGGCACGCCTGCCGCGATTCGGGCGTTGCCTGTGGTGGCCGATGCGGTCGGGTCGCAGCTCGAGGTGGTGCTCGATGGTGGCATCCGGCGCGGTAGCGATGTGGTGAAGGCGGTGGCGCTCGGCGCTCGCGCGGTCATGATCGGGCGGGCCTACCTGTGGGGCCTCGCCGCGAACGGGCAGGCCGGTGTCGAGAATGTGCTCGACATCCTGCGTGGCGGTATTGATTCGGCGCTGCTGGGACTGCGCAAGACCAGTGTCGGTGATCTCGATCGGGGCGATCTGGTGGTGCCGGACGGGTTCGAACGGGCATTGGGGGTGCCGGATCCGGTCGTGCAGTCGGCTTGACCTGGCGGACTATTCGGGAGCTGCAACCCTTCGATGATGGGCGAGCAGCGTGTCGTAGATATCGGCGAGGGCGGCCAATTGCTGGCGATCGAGCACGTCGACCATATGTCTGCGCACGCTCTGCAGATGGGCGGGTGCGGCCGTGGTCAGCACGTCGGTGCCGCGCGGGGTGAGCCGCGCGGCGGTGCGGCGGGCGTCGTCCGGGATCGGTTCCCTGGCGACCAGCGCGCGCTTCTCCATGCGGGTGATCTGATGGGACAGCCTGCTCTGCGACCATTCGAGTTTGGCGGCGAGATCGGCGAAGGTGAGTCGGTGATCGGGTGCGTCGGCTAGGTAGGCAAGCACCGAGTATTCGACGTAGGTGAGGTTCGACTCGCGGGATGAGTCGCGCCCGACCGCGGCGGCGATGAGGTCCCTGGTGCGCACATATCCCA
This sequence comes from Nocardia sp. NPDC051990, assembly GCF_040680755.1. NCBI lineage: Bacteria > Bacillati > Actinomycetota > Actinomycetes > Mycobacteriales > Nocardiaceae > Nocardia > Nocardia sp. NPDC051990. The sequence goes on from NZ_JBFAXH010000002.1 coordinate 364,972, forward strand.
CCCATGCGCGCATTTCGATGTCATCGAGCCAGTGGGAATCGGTCATGAGAGCGCTCCAAACTCTGACATGTCATTGAATTGTCCCGTCGTGTGATGTCGCACGACAACTGCCAGATCTGAGAGGTAGCACCCGCGGGGTTGAACGTGCAACCTTTTGCTGGGATGCATCGAGTGAGGGTTGCCTAAGCAATGGTCGGACTCTTATCACTGGATACGCTCCTTGTGCTCGTGACCAGCCTGCCGAAGACCTGCCCAAGGCCCCGGCTGGGCGTCAGCCCTGAGACCGAATAAGGAGTGCGTCCGTGACCGCGCCGGATTTCCGCTATTCAGATCTGCTGCCGATCGGCGCCGACGACACCCCGTACCGGTTGATCACCACTGAGGGCGTCAGCACCTTCGAACACAACGGCCGCACCTTCCTGCAGGTCGAACCCGAGGCATTGCGGCTACTGACCGCCGAGGCGATGCACGACATCAGTCACTATCTGCGGCCCGCGCATCTGTCGCAGCTGCGCCGGATCATCGATGATCCCGAGGCCAGTGGTAACGACCGCTTCGTCGCACTGGACCTGCTCAAGAACGTCAACATTTCCGCGGGCGGCATCCTGCCGATGTGTCAGGACACCGGCACCGCGATCGTGATGGGCAAGAAGTCCGAGGGTGTGCTTACCGGTGCCGACGATGCCGAATGGATCAGCCGTGGCGTATTCGACGCCTACACCAAGCTGAATCTGCGCTACTCCCAGCTCGCGCCGATCACCATGTGGGACGAGAAGAACACCGGCACCAATCTGCCCGCGCAGATCGAGTTGTACTCCACGCCGGGCGATCCCGCGCATCCGTCCTACAAGTTCCTGTTCATGGCCAAGGGTGGCGGTTCGGCGAACAAGTCGTTCCTGTACCAGGAGACCAAGGCCGTACTGAATCCCGCGCGCATGCTGGAGTTCCTGGACGAGAAGATCCGCTCGCTCGGCACCGCCGCCTGCCCGCCGTACCATCTCGCGGTCGTAATCGGCGGTACCAGTGCGGAATTCGCGCTGAAGACGGCGAAATACGCCTCCGCACACTATCTGGACACCCTGCCCACCGAGGGTTCGCTCGCGGCACATGCCTTCCGGGATCTGGAGCTGGAGGAAGAGGTTTTCAAGCTCACCCAGTCCTTCGGTATCGGCGCGCAGTTCGGCGGTAAGTACTTCTGCCACGACGTGCGCGTGGTGCGCCTGCCCCGGCACGGTGCGAGCTGCCCGGTCGCCATCGCGGTGTCCTGTTCGGCCGACCGGCAGGCGCTGGCCAAGATCACACCCGAGGGCGTGTTCCTGGAGCAGCTCGAGCGCGAGCCCGCGCACTACCTGCCGGAGCAGACCGACTCGATCCTCGGCGGCGATGTGGTGAAGATCGACCTGAACCGGCCGATGTCGGAGATCCGCGCCGAACTGTCGAAATACCCGGTGAAGACCCGGCTTTCGCTGACCGGTCCGCTGGTGGTCGCCCGCGACATCGCGCACGCCAAGATCAAGGAACGCCTCGACGCAGGCGAGCCGATGCCGGAATACCTGCGCGAGATGGCCGTCTACTACGCCGGCCCGGCGAAGACGCCCGAGGGCTACGCCTCCGGTTCGTTCGGTCCGACCACCGCGGGCCGGATGGACTCCTACGTCGATCAGTTTCAGGCCGCGGGCGGGTCATTCGTCATGCTGGCCAAGGGGAATCGCTCGGCCCAGGTGACCAAGGCGTGTAAGGAACACGGCGGTTTCTATCTCGGTTCCATCGGCGGGCCCGCGGCGCGACTGGCGCTGGACTGCATCAAATCCGTTGAAGTTCTGGAGTACCCGGAGCTGGGTATGGAGGCGGTCTGGAAGATCGAGGTCGAAGATTTTCCGGCATTCATTGTCGTGGACGATAAGGGCAACGATTTCTTCGCGGAAACGCAGAAGCCGATCGCGTTGCGAGTGCGCACCCGTTCGAAAGAACGCGTCTGAGCAGTTTTCGAACCCGGCGTTCGGCCGCTGGCTAGTGCCGGTGGGGCGCTCGAAATGGTCAGTCATCAGGGCACATGTCCGGACACCGGAATGCCACCCCGTTCGCGAGGTGGCACTGCCGCCGGAGCGACGCACTCCCGCGGCATCGAGTTCGCCATCGCCTACGCGCGGGTGCGCGTTCCGGAGATCGTCGAGCACATCGACTGCAATCGTGAAGCGGCCGAAGCGATCCGCGGTATCCACTCCGTACGCCCCTGACATCTAGCCGATCGGCATCAAATATAGCGGATGGCTATCACGCACAGTTGTTACTTGTGTGCGATCGCCACCCGTTCTGCGTCAGCGGCTACGGTGTCGCGGCGGAATGGTCTGCGGTGCAATGGGTTGCGTTTTCTCGGGGGTTGCTGTGGATTGTTGATCGTGCTCCACAACTCTGGAATACATTGTGGACAGCAGGATTTCCGCTGCGACAAATCGGGCGTGGCACAGGATGTTTCGGACATTGGTGATTTATTGTGCTGTGTGTATGTGGAAAGCTATGTGAATGACGTCCGTTCGGACACGGCGGTGTCCTCGCCTTCGCCGGTGTGTTGCTAACGGTGATCGGCGGCGGCGTGTGGGCCGCAGGGGAGTAGATGCGGGTCCGCGGCCCGCGGGGGCCGTTACTATCGCTGACATGTTGCTAACGCCTCGTGCCCGTGCCCTGCTGGGTATACCCGCCGGGCTGTTCCCGGTGATCGTTGCGGCTGGGCTGGCCATGCCTACCGCCACGGCCGCGCCGGTCGAGCAGGTGGCCGGCAATGCCAGCGGGACTGAGGGGCTGGAGCCGGGGCTCGCCGCGGCGTATATGCAGGCCGAGAACCAGGCGGATGCCGAAGGGGTCGCGCTGTACATCAACTCCGGCTACCGCACGCCCGCCGAGCAGCAGGCGCTGTGGGACGACGGCGTGCGGACCTACGGCAGTCCCGAGGAGGCGCGCCGGTGGGTGCTGCCACCCAATGAATCGACGCATGTGCGGGGCCGGGCGATCGACGTGGGGCCGCAGGACGGGGCGCAGTGGCTGGAGGCGAATGGGAATCGCTGGGGCCTGTGCCGGATCTATCAGAACGAATGGTGGCATTTCGAACTCGCCACCGCCCCGGGCGGCGCCTGCCCGGCACTGCGCGTGGATGCGAGCGAAGGCGGTGCCGCCCCGGCTCCGTCATTGCCGATCCCGCCCGTCCTCCCGATGCTGCCGTCGATCCCGCTCCCGCCGTGGCTCAGCGGCTCTTCCGGGCGGTAGCCGGTCAGCGGACCGATACAGGCGTCGAGGTCTGCGCCTGCGCTGCCCGGTTCGGCAGCGCCCGGATCAGCACCGCCGTACTGATCGCGCTCAGCGCGCAGACGGCAACGATGTAGCAGGTCACCGCCGCCGAGGTCGAGCCAGCGGTCCACAGTGCGGTTGCGATGAGCGGGGCGAGGCCACCGCCGAGAACGACCGAGACCTGCACGATCAGTGACGTGCCGGAGTAGCGGACCGAGGGGGGAAACAGTTCGGCGATGATGATGCCGCCGACGCTGTGGGCGATCGGCAGCGTCACGCCCATACCGAGTAGCGCCAGGAATGCGACGGCCCCGTTGCCGGTGTTCAGCAGCGGGAAGTACACCGCACACCACACCGTCAGGGCGGCGGTGCCCGCGAGGAATATCCGACGCGTGCCGTAGCGGTCGGCGAGCGAGCCCCAGCAGGGCATGGTGGCACACCAGACAACGGCGGAAACGATGACGCCGAGTAGGAGGAAGTCTCGGCTGAAGCCGAGCGCCTTGGTGCCATAGGTCAACGTGAAAACCATGAAGATATAGACGACCGCTGAGGTCGCGATGGCGGCGAACAGAATAAGCAGCAGCCGCGCCGCGCCCACCCGGAGGGCGTCGCGAAGCGGAAACGACGCGACTTCGCCGCGTTGGACGATTTCGGCATAGTCCGCGGATTCGGCGATACCGAGCCGAACCCAGAGCCCGACAATGACGAGAATCACGCTGAACAGGAACGGAATTCGCCACCCCCAGCTCAGGAAGGCCGAATCCGGCAGCAGCGCACTGGTGCCGAGGAAGATCGCATTGGCCAGGATCAGCCCGGCCGGTGTGCCCATCTGCGGGAAGCTGGCATACCGGTTGAGCCGTCCCCGCGGCGCATTCTCCATCGATAGCACCACCGCGCCCGCACCTTCACCGCCGAGTCCGACGCCCTGGAGTAGTCGAAGCGCGACGAGCAGTGCGGGCGCCCAGAATCCGATGCTCCCGTAGCTCGGGATCAGCCCGATGAGCAGGGTGCTCACACCCATCAGAAAGAGCGAGACCACCAGGGTGATCTTGCGACCGATCCGATCACCGAAGTGGCCGAAGAGCAGACCGCCGATCGGTCGCGCCCCGAAACCCACGGCGAAAGTGCTGAATGCCGCCAGCGTTCCCGCGGCGGGACTCAGCGTGGGAAAGAACTGTTTACTGAAGATCAGCGCGGATGCCGTGCCGTAGAGCATGAAGTCGTACCACTCGAGGGTGGTGCCGACCAGCGTGGCGAGGGCGACCTTGCGGTGGTGCGGGGTGGAGCTCGAAGGCACTGTCTTATCCGTTCGCGATTCAGCCGACCGAGGCCGGGGTACCCGGCATATTGTCCAACGCCAGCCCGCCCTCGATCGAGTTCGGGACGCGGCGGCGGTTGGGGGATCCGAGTGCGGCGGTGAGATCGGTCCCATCGTGTTCGGCCAGCAGATCGCCACTGTCCCACACCAGCAGCGTCGCGCTGACGGTGTTCTCGGCGGCCGAATGCGCGAGATCGTAATGCGCGCAGCCGGGGACGTGCGGGTAGGTGATCCACAGGTCGTAACCGGTCATGAACAGGTCGAGGTCGAATTGCACACTCAGGCCGAGCAATTCGCTGCGACCGTTATCGTCGACACCGGCGAAGGCTTCGTCCAGTGCGAGTAGTCGCGGCGCCTGCGGATCGGCGGAGTCGAGCATGACGTGCGCGGCCGCGAACAGCGGCAGATGCAGCGAGACCGACTGTTCACCACCGGAGAGCGCACTGTGCCTGGCCACGGTCAGCTTGTCCTCGCTGCCGTCGGCGGAGATAAGGGTGAAGGAGAACACCCGCCAGGTCCGGTAATCCAGTGTCGCGCCCAGGATTTCGGGGTAGGAACGCTCCGGATGCGCAGCGCGCGCGGCCCGGATCTCGGCGGCGAAGTGGGCGCGGATGGCCGCCAGATCATCGGCGACGAGGGCTGAGGCGTCGCGATCCAACAGCTTGCACATGGCGCGGGCCGCATCCGAGAGCGAATCGGCGAGCACCCAGTGCACGCCGATGGTATTGCCCGAGGACATGCGCCGCTGCTTCATCTCCGCACCCATGCGGGCGATGAGATCGCGGGCATCGCTGGTGCGTTCGTAGATCTGCTGGGCCAAGCCGGTGAGCAGCGCGTCCTCGAGGATCCGGCGTTCGGCGTCGGTGAGCAGCAGTTCCTGATCGCGGCGGGCGGAGTCGATGCGGGTGGCGAAATCGGCGAGGGCCGATAGCCCGTTGTCATCCTGTACCTGGACGACGGTAAGGCCGTCCGCGGCATCCCATTGCAGCCGGTAGTCGCGGCCGGAAGCGGCCAGTGCGGCATCGAATTCCTGCAGTGCGGAGGTCACCGCACTGCGTGTGGATTTGCGGGCCGCCTCGCCGGCCCGCACCGAAGATGTTGCGGTGGTGAGGTTGTCGAAGAGCTCGGCCACCTCATCCGGCAGTACCTGGGGTTCGACTTCCGGCCCGGCCGCCGAAATGCGGTAGAGCAGTTGCTCGGGGGTCGACCAGGCGGCATCGCTGCTCGGCCAACGGCTGCCCGGGGGTGCGCCGAGCAAGGTGAGCAGATCCGGTTGGGCGTAGGGGGCGAGGGCTTTCACGTCGGCCAGGACCTCGGTGAGCGCGGTGCCGAGCGATTCGTGTGCGGTGCGGTAGGCCGCCTCCGCATCACCGACCGCCTCGATCGCGGCATTGGCCGCCTTGCGGGCGGCCTTCTGCTCGGCCCTGGTCGCCTCGATTTTCGCGCGCGCCTGGTCGAGTTCGCGATCGATATCGGCGGCACCCGCGCCGAGCGCCTCGCGCAGGGTGTCGAGTTTGCGCAGCTGCTCCTGGTAGCCCGCATTGGCGGCCTCGGCCTCCTCGGCGAAGGCCTCGGCCAGATCGCGGGCCTCATCGAAGCGGTCCGAACCTTCGCGTTCGCGTTCGCGCTCCCGCTCGTGGTCGGCGCGCAGGCGCAATAGGCCGGTCCCGGCGTTCTCGAAATGACGGATGGCGGCGGCGAGCGCATCGATCTCGCGGGCCTCGCGCGGAGTGCGATGCGCCCGGGCGACCGAGCGCAGCTTCTTCTCGACCGCCGACGCCTCGGTCACCGCCTGGTCGAGGTCGCGTTCGGCCTGGTCGAGGGCCTCGGAACGCGAGCGCATCATGCCCGCGGCTTCCGAAACCGCGCGCAGGGCGGCGGTAACGGCCGAAGGGCGCGGCAATGCCTTGGCGGCGGCGGAGATCCGCGTGAGTTCGGCGCTCGCCGCGGACTCGTCGGCCCGAGCCTGCCGCTGCGTCTGTTCGGCGGCCTCGATGGCGGCGGCCAACTCGGCGAGTCGGATTTCCCGGCGTTTGGCGCGGGCGGTGGCGCCGATGAATTCGGCGTCGGGTTTGTGGTGGCGTCCGACCTGGACGCCTTGGCGGAATCCGCCGGCGGTGCTGACCGCGACCTCAGTGCCGAGTTCGGCGTCCTTGTTGTAGAGGGCAATGGAGGCCAGCACGTCCGCGACGATGTGCTTCGACACCATGAGATCGGCCGAATCATCCTCCACGACAAGGACATCGGCCAGTGTTCGACCGGACGGCCGCGCATTGGCCGGCAAGGGAACCAGGAACTGGTCCGAAGTGTATTCCGGCCGTTCGGATTCCGTGCAGACCCAACTGTCGAGCAGGTCCGCGGCTTGCAGTGCGGCCTCGATGCCCGCGGCCTGCGCGGGTGTCACCGAATCGGCGAAACGGATCAGTCGCCACAGCGGCGCACCGGGACGGCCTTGTGCATTCCGCGCACGAGCGGCGGAAACCGGTGGGGCCTCGTCACGTTGGGCCGCGACCGCATCGCGTTCGGCATTGAGTTCGACGAGCCGGTCACCGGCAAGCGCGGCCGTGGTGCGCGCTTCTTGACGGCGGGTGCGGATGTCCTCGAGCAGCGGTTCGGCGCGTTCGGTCAAAACCTCGGCGACACCGGCAGCCTCATCGGAGCCCACGGTGGCCAATGCGGCGTCGAGCGCCTCGTACAGGCCCTTCCCAATGGGGGAGTACCCCTCTCGATGCGCCTCCCACCAAGTGCGCAGTGCACCACCGGCTTCGGTGCGTGCGAGCACAACGGCCGCCTCGGCGGCCGAGACCTCGGCGGCGGCCGATTCGCATAGCGCCCTGGCGCGTGCGGCGAGCTGTTCGGCCCGATTCCGTTCGGCCGTAGCCGAATCCATCAGACCGAGCGCCTTACGGACCGCGCGGACGTCGGCGTCGCGTTCCTCGGCATGTCCGCGAACTGCCGCGGTCAGCTGATCGCCGCGCCCCTGATCGGCCGATCCGGCCCAGGTGATGCCCGCCTCCTCGGCGGCAGCACGCAATTCGTCCTCGCCGCGGGCCAGCGCGGCGGCCGCATTCTGTACGGCCGCCTTGGCGCGTTCGGCCTCCGCGCTGCGCTGGTCGAGGGTTTGCCGGGCTTTGAGCGCCTTGTCCTTGTGCACACCGGCCGAGGTCTCCAGGCGGTGGACCGCGTCGGCGAGATCGTCGAGTTGCTGTTTGCCCTCGTAGGCGCTGGAGCGCTGCAGGGTTTCCCGATCGGAGAGCGCTTGTTCGTAGGCGCGGTCGGCATCGTCGGCGCGCGCCTCGGCGGTGGTGCGCTCGGCCTCGCGACGTTCGCGCAGTGCGGTGGCGGCGAAGAGGGCGGTGCTGGCGTGCGTCACTGCGTCGAGGCGGGTCCGCACCTGATCGACATCGGTCTTCGCCTGTACCACAAGGTATTTGCGGTACACATCGACGAAAGACCTGGTGGCGGTATCGGCGTGGACCAGCCCCTCCAGGGTGCGCCCGACTTCCTCCATATCGCTGAACGAACGCGCCGCGTCCAGGATCAGCTGTTCGTCGAGCGGGCGCAGGCCATCGGTGAGTGCCTGCGAAAGTCCGCGCGGATCAAGGTTTTTCGCGAGCTGAGGACGGCGCAGTGTGAGGATGAGATTGATCAGCTGGTCGTAGCGCTGGGTGCCGAGACCGAACATGCGCGCATCGATCGCGTTGCGGTACTCGACTGGTCGATCGACGATGGCATCGGTGCCGATCTGCTCGGCCAACTGTTTGCGGGTCAGCGGCCGGTCGTCGGGGCCGATGAGGGAAAAGTCGACGCCCGCGCGCCCGTCGGCGACGAAATACCAGCGCGTCACCTTGTCGGAAGACCGGCTGGCGCGCATACCGATGCCGATGGTGACGACCTCGGGATCGTCCCATTTACCACGCGCGAACTCCATCCACACATACGAATACGCGGATTCCTGCTTGCGGTACAACAGGTTCGACTTCATCGTGCGCTCTTCACCCGCGAACGGATTGAGCCTGCGCGGTTCGATCCGGCCGTCGAGCACGAACGGGAACAGCACCTCGAGTGCCTTGGTCTTGCCGGAACCATTGGGCCCACGCAGTACCAGCCTGCCGTCGGCAAAGCAGTATTCCTGGTCGCGGTAATCCCACAGGTTGATGATTCCGGCACGGGTCGGGACGAACCGCACTCCGCCATGGATGAGCGACATGGTTTAAATCCCTTCCGTGCCAACGCTATCGGCCCCGACCATGTCGGCGGCGGTGACGAACAATTCGGCAGCCCGTTTGGTGCGGACGGTGACGACCGCGCCGCGGTAGCGGGCCAGGGCGGGCAGAATGATCAGACCGTCCGCGACCACCTGGACCAGCCGCAGTCGTTCCAACAGGGCGCTCACCTCCCTGGTCAGCCCGGGAACATCGGCCTGCCACTGCGCCGCGAAGGTGAGACCGTAGCGGTCGGTCAGCGCCTGCATGGTCTCGCCGACCCAGCTCGCTTCGACGAACGGGTACGTCGCGCGCACGTGCGCCATCGCCTCCGCATCGAGATCGGAAAGCTCTTCCACCACCTCGGGATCGGTCGACGGGAGATCGGCGAGCGGGACGAATACCGTGGATTCCGGGATGGCACGGTCGAGTTGTTCGGCGAGCCCGACGGCCGGATCCGGCGCACCGGGTCGCACCGGTACCGGATTGTCGATATCGAGGACCCGATCGGCGATCTCACCGGCCAGCAGCAGCGCCACCTGCGCCAATGTCCCAGTGCCCGGGAAACGGACATCGGAGAGACGTCCGGACAAATCGATCAATGCGACGCCCTCGGCGCGGCGTTCGGCCCGCAGCCCAGTGAACAGTTCGACATCCGCGACGACCCGATCCTGCAGCAAGAGCGGACGCTCGTCGTGGGCCAGATCCTCGACATACACCACCGGACGCTCCACGAGACCGCGCCGCACCCGCCGCGCCGCATCGGCGGCCTGCGCATTCGCGGCCGGACCGTGCGCGAGCGCGTCCTCGGTCAACAGACCACGGACACTGTGCAGGTGCTGCAGCGCGCGCGGCGGTCGGAACAGTGCAAAGACCACCGGTCGGTCGATGTCATAGAGCGCTTCGCCCGCCTCCGGATCGGCCGCCCAGCCACCCGCATCGCCATCGGCCAAGGTGAGCGCGCCCCGATGCGCAAGCCAGCCGACGGCATCGACGAACGCATCGCGATCGGCGGCGCGGTCGGGTGCGAGTTCGAGGCCGTCGACCCGGCCGGTATAGGCGGCGACCTGATCGGCCAACTCCGACAACGTGATCTGATCGCCCGCGCGGCCGAGCGCTGCCAGCGCCAAGGCCAGGTAGGCATAGCGGCGGCGGTCGAAGACGCGCTCGGTGACCGCGCGGGCTGGTTTGCCGGAGTCGAGCCGATCGATGACCGGAAAGACCCGGGCCGTCGTTTCGGTGACCTCGAGCCGATAGCCGAACAACTCGGCCAAATCCTCGCGGAGCTCGGTGGCCCAGCGGCGGATCAGCGGCAGCGCGATCCGATCCGGATAGGTCCGGGTGACCAGGTGGTTGGCCAGGATCACCCGGGCGGCGCGCTGATAGTTGTCGAGTGCGAGGGAGTCGATGCGGCGGGCGTTGATCATCCGCGCCGTCCGCGGGTCGACTGCTTCACCTCGAGGCGGCGGTTGTTCAAATGCAGCAGGCCGTGTGCGGTGCGGACCACCGTCGAACCCGGATGTTCGGAGACGGTGAGGGTGACGCCGCTATCCGAGCCGGTGGTGCCCTCGATGCGGCCACTGACCGGAACCCAGGCGGTGGACGCGGCGTCGAGCAGGCGCAGCAGCACCTCGGTCTCTCGTTCGTCGAGGACGCGCTCGTGCACCGAAGCGGCGGCCAAGGATTTGGCGGCCTCGGCGCGGGCGCGCTGCGCGTCCAGCTGCGCCTCGCGGAGTCGGCGAATTCCCGCGTCATTGCGTTGAATTCGGGCGGGGGCACCGGCCTGCGGCGGTCGGCCCGTCTCGGCGAGGGTGCGTGAAATTTCCAGCGGCGGCGCCTCCCACCAGGAGCGGATCGCGGGAATCAGATCCGCATCCGGATGTTCCAGCGAAATATGACGCGGCCGGCCGAGACCGAAGACGGCATCGAAAAGTGCGTGCGCGCTGTCGGTGGTCGGCGCGGCGGTGAACCAGCCGGCAAGATGGCGCAGCGCCGATTCGCGACTCACCCCGCCCTTACGGGTCTCGGTGACCCGCCGCAGCAGCGACAGCACGGCGGCAATGGCGCTCATGGTCGCCTCCCGCAGCCGATCCGCCTCGGTCGCGGACGATTCGCCGGGAATATCGGAGGCCGTCGCGACGAACCAGGTTCGCAGCCCCTGCCAGCGCGCCCGCCAATCCGCTTGCCGCTCGGCCGGACTCAGCAGCACCCGTTCGTCACAACGCGCCGCCCGCGCGATGAGTTCGTCGACGCCGGTCTCCTCGATGTCGCCGATCGCGGCGGCCAGGCGCGGCGCGAAGCGAGCCAGATCCATGCTGAACTCGCGCATATGCGCGAGCAGTGCATCCTTGTGCGCCAGGAACGATTCCGGCGTGATCTCGGTGGTGCGAACCATATCGCCGAGCGAGAGGTAGAAGTGCGCGGCCCGCGCCGCCATATCCGAGAGTGCGGCATCCAGCCGGCGCAGCGTCCGGTACACGCGCTCCGCATCACCGGCTTTGTTCGCCTCGGCGAGGGCATTGAGATCCGCGAGCAGTTCGGGCAGGACGAGTCGCGACAGTGCCGCCTCGTCCAGCCGCGCCTCGAGCACACCCGCGACCGCGCGATATGCCTTGAACCCGGCCTGGGTCAGCTGATAGACGTAGTGCCGGTTCCGATATTCCGCGAGCGTCGCGGCACGCGTCCCGTCATAGCTGCGCTCGACCACACCCCACTGATGCAGCTGATCCAGCAGCGGCCCGATCTCCGCGCCGATCAGCCGCGGCGCATCGGGCGCACTGCGTTCGATCCAGGTCGCGACATCGTCGGCGTGCAGCAACACCACATACGCCGCTCGCGCACTGTCGAACGCCCGCAGCACCCACAGATACTCCGCCCGCTTCTCGGCCGTGGCGAAGGAGAACAGCCGCAACCGTTTATCCCACAGTGCGGGCGCGGCATACGGCAGGCCGTCAACGGAGTCGGTCACCGGGAACAGGGTAGTAGCGGGTCGGTCGCAGGTGTCGAGACCGACCCCCATTCGGCGTGGCCGCGTCCGTTTTGCACCTGTTCGCCACTTGGTGACTCATAGGTCGAATCGAGCCCGCAGCCCGATCTCGACCTACTCGAGCACCTTCGGGCTGAGGTCACCGACCTGCGCGGTAAGACTGTCCTTCGACACGATGGCGATGTTGTACAGCGCGATCACCTGCGAACTCTGCGGCATTGCGACGGTGAGCAATGAGCGCGCGACGGCACTTCGCGCGCCTCGTATCGGTGCGGCGACAAATATCGGCCGCTGCCCGAATCCCCACATCGGAATCACGATCACCACCGTCGCGCGGCGCCAGGAGATCCGGCTCACTAGATTCCGAATCCGGCCGTGATGGGTGGGTTCAGCTGAATTGCTCGAGGACGAACTCAGGGCACTGCTGGACAGCACAGGGACCGAATGGGCGAAGGCCGCGGAGCATACCGCCGAACAAGTACTGCTCGGCTGGGCCGGCCCGCGGCGAGTAGCTGTCCGCAAGTCGCGCTGTAATCGTCGAAATCCCGGAAATCAGCAGAGATTAGGGCGATTCGCATCGCATGGGCGCGGTGTGGCGCCGGATCCGATCGGCACCTCGGTGAGCATCGAGGGCCTGGGCGATCCGGGGGCCCCACGAGATATCGGTGGTCAATAGTGTCAGCCTGAGCAATGTATCGATGGCCGACAACACTTCGCAGCGCTGGTCCTGTGTCGCGTCGGCGCCGAAGCGGGCAACGGAGATATCCAGATCGCGCAGCGGCGTTCGCGAAAGCGAAATCTGCAGCAGCAGTTCGGGTTCGGACGCATCGAGTAGGTCGAGTACCCGATTCATCGCCCACGCTTTACCACTGGCAATGAGTCAAACGTACGCCGAAATGATCACTCGCAGGACAAGGTCCGCAACTGATCCAGATACACCCGGGTGCGCGGATCGCCGGGATAGCGCTCGATGATTTCGCGTGCCGCCTCGCCCGCGATCCACATCAGTGACGGCAGTGACCGACGCTTGCCCGCGAAGGCCCGCATCCCCTCGTCCAGCGCGAGTTCCAGATCGCGGCCGCGCACCGCGACCACCGCAAGGGTGAGGTGTGCCTCGGACACCCGCATCGGATTGCGTATCGTGCCGTCGGCGCGGGTCGAGTGGCGGATGACTTCGCGCGCATAGGATTCCGCGAGCAGATCCTCGCCCACGACCCGATAGCAGTCCATCGCATAGAAGTCGAACTTCTGCGGATCGACCACGAAATGGTTGTCCAGATTGGTCGGGTGGTCGAGTCGGTCGAGGATAGCTCGCCCCTGGTTCAGCGCCGCTTCAACCTCGCGTCGATTCCCAAGCCGGGCCCAGGCCTTCGCACGCTGTGCGCACAACTGAACTCCGACGCCGAGTGTGGCGCAGGTCGTCAACGCCGGGGCGACCGCTTCGATCGCGCCTCGATAGTTGCCCTGGGTCAGCGCGAACCAGGCCGCCATTTCCGCACTCCAGCCGGTGATCTCGGCATTGCCCGCTTCCTGGCCGAGCGAATAGGCGGCGCGGCGAGTGGCTTCCGCGGCGGTGCGCCGACCGAGGTCGTAGTCCACGCAACCGACCAGCAGCGCAACCCAACCGGCCAGTACGAGGATTTCCCGATGCTGCGCCAGCGTCAGTCTGCCGTCCAGCAACGAGGTGATGCGGCGCAGCCAGGATGTGCCCTCGGTATGCAGATCGTGCGGATCGGCGATCGGATATTCGCAACACAGCCGCTCGGCGGTGATGCGGATGGCATCGAGGGTGGCCGTGGAGACGTCGGACATCCGCAGCCTGCCAATGAATTCGAGAGTGTCCATCCCGGTTGCCGAGAGCAGTTCATCGTCGCGGTTGGGACGGTTCTTCGGGAAGAACGCGGCGGTAACCGTATCGAATGCGGCGGCGATGATTGGGGCGTAGAAGTCGTCGGGACGCGACTCTCCCGACTCCCAGCGTCGCCAATTACGCAGCAGGGTACTGTCCGTCGGCAGGTTGTGCGAAGACTTCGTGCGCATGACACGGACGGCGTCGGCTTGTGACCACCCCCGCGCATCGCGTTCGGAGCGCATTCGGACAGCCCAGACGGGTCGATCGTCTCCAGCGGCCACGTCGGTAGTATCGCATCAGTTAACGCTCAGCGGCCCGGATAGGGCATACAGATGTCACCGGGTTGACACCTGCACTCGCAGTTTTGCGTCCGACATGCTGGATATGGGCGCGGAAGGTTTGCCACGCTCCAGATGTAAGTATGTCTGCTTTGCAAGTACGCGGTGCCCCTCGGCGACGGGGGTGATCCACATAAGAGAACAGCGAGAGATCCCCAATCCAACGGAGGTTCGGGTGGAAGCGTTGATCTATGGCTACTTGCGTGACGATCTGGCCGATGGCCACAGTGCAGAGCTAGAGGATGCGATGAGCAGCCTCGCCCGCGAGGAAGGGCTCTGCTTCGCCGCAACATTCCATGAATCGACTTCCGGTGACGGCACGGCATTCGCCGAGCTGACCCAGGAGCTCAAGCGGGCGGACGCGCATCATGTGGTGGTGCCGTCACTCGATCACCTTGCCGGCCAGACGATTCCGCGAGACATTCTGATCGCGAAGTTGGCCCAGGACGCGGCCGCGCAGGTGTGGACCATCGAGAGCTGCGCGCTTCGGGACGAGGCTCTTGGCGAAGAAGCTGTGCACCAGGATTGATCTGCGTCGCAGGTTCGCCACCACCCAGGTTGCGACCGCACCGGCCGCGAGGGATGCGAGCAGCGCCGCGACATGGTGCTGCCCGAATGCCGGATACACCTGCCAGTGCAGCAGATAGACGAATAACGAGCTGTCGGCCAGCAGCGCGGCGATCTGAGCCATCAAGGCGGGCACCCGGACCGCGGGCAGCCAGATCAACAGCAGCAGCCCGGATATCACCAGCCGCTCGCGATCGGGAACGCCGAAGTAATCGTGCACCGAAACCAGCAGCACGGCGCTCACCAACAGCCGCTGCCAGATCGTCGTAGCCTTCGCAGCCGCCCAGCCGAGCGCGAAGAACCAGCAGGCCAGTGGCGAGAACGGCACATCCTTGGCCGGGTAGAGTCCGAATGACCAGAACCGGAACACCATGGTGAACCCGACCAGTCCCATGGCGAACCAGAACGGCTCGCGGCGCTGTACGGCATCGATGAATGGCACCCGCACCAACAGTGCGGATACGACCATGAACAGCACCAGCACCTCGATGAACCACAGGTGCCCCGCGGTATCGCTGTCGCGCGGTCCGAGAATCTTGTTGAGCAGCAACACGTTCTGCCAGCCGTAATAGTCGGTGAACAGCAGCGTGAGCGCCACCCAGGCGGCGGTCGGGATGGCGATGAGCGCCACCGTGCGCAGTGCGTGCCGCAGCCGTTCGGCGCGCGGGGTCGGGGTGACCGCGAACCGGGCGAAGTTGAACCCGGCGACACCGAGCAGGATATGTGCCGCGCCCCAGAGCACGAACATGCCGATATGCGAGCCCGCGGTCAGCACGATACCGGCGGCGCGCAATAAGGTCGGGGTGTCTACTGTCCGACCGAATGCCCGGTGCCCGTCCGGAATCCGTTCGAGTTCGGCGATGGTCAGGTTCGGCCAGTTCGCGGGCAGTCGGCCGAGTGCTCGCTCGAGGCGGGTCGAGGTGGTGATGTAGGTCAGTGAGTTGCCGCCGAGATCGACGAAGGTGCTCTCGGGCCGGACCAGCGCGGGATCGATGCCGAGGGCAATGGCATAGAGCGCGCGGATATCGCGCACGGGCAGCTCGGGTTCGGAAGCGGCGAGCCGGCGTATCGCCGGATAGTCGGCCTTGCCATTGGGCAGGCGCGGAATCTCCTCGACCGGGCACGCGCGTATGGCCGCCGCGGGCAGACCGGACAGTTCGGCGGCGGTCGCGGCGAGCGAATCCGCCGGATATTCGGCGGCGACGACCAACTGGTCGCCACTATCAGTACAGCAGGCCGTGAAACCGGCTGCGGCCAAACCGGATTCGAGCCGCTGCAGATCGATGCGCAGCCCGAAGAGCTTGGCGAACCGGCTACGTCGGCCGACCACCTGGTACAGCCCGTCGGGTGTGCGCCGGGCCAGATCGCCGGTGCGCAGCGATTCGACCGTGCGGCCCAGGGCGAGATCGCGTGAGTCCTCGGCATAGCCGAGCATCACATTGGGCCCGTGATAGACCAGTTCCTCGTCATCGGCATCCGGTACCTGCTCCAGGGTGAATCGGCCGCCCGGTATCGGCTTGCCGATGCAGTCCGGATATTCGGCGGCCAGTTCCGGTGGCAGATAGGCCATTCGCGCGGTGGCCTCGGTCTGGCCGTACATGACGACGAAGTCCCAGCCCGCCCGCTTGCCCAACTCGGCGTAGTCGCGGACCCGCGCGGGCGCGAGACGCCCGCCCGCCTGGGTGAGGTAGCGCAGGCTTGGCAGTGTCATCTCGGCGAAGCCGATGCGTTCGAGCAGATCGATCGTGTACGGCACCGCCGCGAAAGACGTTGCGCCGTAGCGACGGAACTGAACCCAGAATTCGTCGTCGAGGACCGAGCGGTCGGTGAGCAGCAGGCTCGCGCCGCGCAGCAGATGGCTGTGCACGACCGACAGTCCGTAGCAATAGAACATCGGCAGGGTCGTCGCTGCGCGATCATCGGCATCGATGGCCAGATACTCGGCAATGGCGTCCGCATTCGACAGCAGATTGGCCGTGGACAACCGCACCAGCTTCGGCGAACCGGTCGACCCCGAAGTGCTCAGCAGCAGCGCCAGCTCCGGATGCAGACGATGCGCGGAGCGGGCCCGCCGAATCCGTGGCGGGCCCGTATCAATCACGACATCGGGATCGTAGGTGTTCAGCAAATCGCTGGTGATCTCCGCGGTGAGTAGAACGACGCAGCCCGCGCTGAGCGCGCCGAGATACGCGACGAGCGAGTCGATATCGTTGCGCGCCGCGAGCGCGATGAGGCGCCGGTTCGCTCCGAGCTGCCGCGCGTACCCCTCGACACGTGCCGCCAGCTGCACATAGGTGATCCGGCCCAAACCATCCGGCACCGATTCCGCTGCTGTGATGGCCGCCGCTGGAGGTCGAGAGCAGAGGACGGCGATCCGGTCATCGAAACTGCGAAGGTGCGCGACGATCCGGTGAATAGTCACCCGGGAAGTCTAGATGGTAAGCCTTGCCATACCTATGCGGGGCCCCATGGCGAACTTTCGGTGAATTGTCCGAACCCGAACCGCAATGGTGCGAACCGATTACAGCCCGAAGCTACCCGGACCCCGCCTGCGCAGGTACTTTTCGAATTCGGCCGCGATCGCGTCACCATCGATCTTGGCTATTGCGTCATTGAGATCGACGGCCGCGTCGCCGCGTTCCTCGAGCGAACGCACATACTCGCTGATCTCGTCATCGCCGACGGTCATCTCGTTGACGGCGGTCTCCCAGTCCTCGGCCTGTTTGGGCAGCTCGCCGAGCGGCACCTCGATATCGAGCACATCCTCGACGCGGTGCAGCAGTGCGATGGTCGCCTTCGGATTCGGCGGCTGCGAGACGTAATGCGGCACGGCCGCCCAGAACGAGACAGCGGGTACGCCCGCCTTCACACACTGATCCTGTAGCACTCCGGTAATACCGGTCGGTCCCTCGTAGCGGGTCTGCTCGAGGCTGAAGCGCTCGGCGGCTTCCTTGCTGTAGGCCGATCCGGTGACCGGCACCGGGCGGGTATGCGGAGTATCGGCGAGCAGTGCGCCGAGTATGACAACGGTCTGTACACCGAGTTGTTCGATGAACTCGAGCAGATCCGTGCAGAAGCTGCGCCAGCGCATATTGGGTTCGATACCGCGCAGCAGCACCACATCGCGATCGCTGCCGGGTGGCGAGCAGACCGAGAGCATGGTGGAGGGCCACTGGATTTCCCTGGTCACACCGTCGACCTGACGTACCGTCGGCCGATTGACCTGGTAGTCGTAATAGTCCTCGGAGTCGAGTTCGGCCAGCGGTTCGGCATCCCAGATCAGTTCCAGATGCTCGACGGCACCACTGGCTGCATCACCCGCGTCGTTCCAGCCTTCGAAGGCGGCGACCAGCACAGGATCGCGCAAAGTCGGCAGTTCCGGCTCGGGCGATACCGGAGATTCACTGGAGTTCACCCCGGTCAGCCTACGGCGTGTGAGCACGCGGCGTTGAATTTGCGTAGTCGGCGCGGCACCGTCCGTTCATCTGTCTGGGCAGGTGTGGCGTCCGACACTGATGCGACGGTTCGGTATGTCGTGGCGGCCCACTACGCTTGATCACATGTCTACGTCCAGCTCAGCCGCCTTCGACACCACCTTTCTCGACACGCTCCGTCGGCGTGTCGTGATCGGCGACGGAGCGATGGGCACGATGTTGCAGGCGGCCGAGCTGACCTTGGACGACTTCCGTGGTCTGGAGGGCTGTAACGAAATCCTCAACGACACTCGCCCGGATGTGCTGCGCAATATCCATCGCGCGTACTTCGAAGCCGGGGCGGATGCGATCGAGACCAATACCTTCGGCTGCAATCTGCCGAACCTCGCCGACTATGATATCGCTGATCGGATTCGCGATCTTGCCGAGCGCGGCACCCGCCTGGCCCGCGAGGTCGCTGACGAGATGGGGCCGAGCGCGGACGGTACCCCGCGCTATGTGCTGGGTTCGATGGGACCGGGCACCAAACTGCCGACACTGGGTCATGCCCCCTTTACCGCGCTGCGCGATGCCTACACCGAGGCCGCGCTCGGCATGCTCGAGGCCGGTGCGGACGCCATTCTGATCGAGACCTGCCAGGACCTGCTGCAGGCCAAGGCCGCGGTGACCGGAAGTCGGCGCGCGATGGTCAAGCTGGGGCGGCGGATTCCTATCATCACTCACGTCACGGTGGAGACCACCGGCACCATGCTGGTCGGCAGTGAGATCGGTGCGGCGCTCACTGCGCTGGAGCCGCTCGGCATCGACATGATCGGATTGAACTGCGCCACCGGTCCGGATGAGATGAGCGAACATCTGCGCCATCTGTCCCGGCATGCCACGGTGCCGGTGTCGGTCATGCCGAATGCCGGTCTGCCGGTGCTCGGCGCGCACGGCGCGGAGTACCCGCTGACCCCCGAAGAGCTCGCAATCGCGTTGCGCGGCTTCGTATCCGAATTCGGGCTCGCGCTGGTCGGCGGCTGCTGCGGTACCACGCCCGAACATATTCGCCAGGTCACCGCGGCGGTGCGCGAGGTGGAACCGACGCTGCCGCCGCTGGACGAGCGCCGCGCACCGGTGCACGAGCCGGGCGTGTCGAGCATGTACACGGCGGTGCCGTTCGCACAGGATGCCTCCGTCCTGATGATCGGCGAGCGCACGAATGCCAACGGCTCCAAGGCATTCCGCGAGGCGATGCTCGCCGAGGATTGGCAGAAATGCCTCGATATCGCCAAGGACCAGACCCGCGACGGCGCGCACATGCTGGACCTGTGTGTCGACTATGTCGGACGTGACGGCACCGCGGACATGTCGGCGCTGGCGTCGCGGCTGGCGACCGCCTCGACTCTGCCGATCATGCTCGATTCCACCGAAACCCCGGTCCTGCAGGCCGGTTTGGCGCATCTCGGTGGTCGATGCGCGGTCAACTCGGTGAACTACGAGGACGGTGCCGGTCCCGAATCCCGGTTCCAGCAGACGATGAAGCTGGTCGCCGAGCACGGCGCCGCGGTGGTCGCATTGACCATCGATGAGGAGGGCCAGGCCCGCACTGCCGAGAAGAAGGTGCAGATCGCCGAGCGGCTCATTGCTGATATCACGGGCAACTGGGGTCTGCGCGAAAGCGACATCATCATCGACACGCTGACCTTCACCCTCGGCACCGGCCAGGAGGAGTCGCGGCGCGATGGCATCGAAACCATCGAGGCCATCCGGCTGCTCAAGCTGAAGCACCCCGAGGTGCAGACCACCCTCGGTCTGTCGAATATCTCCTTCGGACTCAATCCCGCCGCACGCCAGGTGCTGAATTCGGTATTCATGCACGAATGTGTCCAGGCCGGACTGGATTCCGCCATCGTGCACGCCTCGAAGATTCTGCCGATCGCCCGCATCCCGGCAGAACAGCGCGAGACCGCATTGGACCTGGTCTACGACCGCCGCCGCGCGGATTACGACCCGTTGCAGAAGCTCATGTCGCTGTTCGAGGGTGTGTCGGCCTCGTCTTCGCGGGCCTCGCGCGCGGAGGAATTGGCGGCGCTGTCGCTGTTCGAGCGGTTGGAGCGGCGGATCGTCGACGGTGAGAAGGCCGGAATAGAGGCCGATCTGGATGCCGCCATGACCGAGGTGCCGCCGCTGCGGATCATCAATGAGACGCTCCTGTCGGGCATGAAGACGGTCGGTGAGCTGTTCGGCTCCGGCCAGATGCAGCTGCCATTCGTGCTGCAGTCGGCCGAGGTGATGAAGGCGGCGGTGGCCTATCTGGAACCGCATATGGAGGCCACCGACGACAGCGGTAAGGGGCGCATTGTGCTGGCCACCGTCAAGGGCGATGTGCACGATATCGGCAAGAATCTGGTCGACATCATCCTGTCCAATAACGGCTATGAGGTCGTCAACCTCGGCATCAAACAGCCGATCGCGACCATTCTCGACGCCGCGGTCGACAAGAAGGCCGATGTGATCGGCATGTCCGGTCTGCTGGTGAAGTCGACCGTGGTGATGAAGGAGAATCTGGAGGAGCTCAACGCCAAGGGGGTCGCCGACCAGTTCCCGGTGCTGCTCGGCGGTGCGGCGCTGACCCGCGCCTACGTCGAGAACGATCTCACCGAGGTTTATCACGGCGACGTGCACTACGCCCGCGACGCCTTCGAGGGCCTGCGGCTGATGGACGACATCATGACCCGCAAGCGCGGCGGCGGCCTCGATCCGGACAGCCCGGCTGCGATCGCGGAACGTGAGAAGGCGGCCGAGCGCAAGGCCCGGCACGAGCGTTCCAAGCGGATCGCCGAACAGCGTAAGGCGGCCGAGGTGCCGATCGAGGTGCCCGCGCGCTCCGATGTGGCCGCGGATCTGCCGGTCGCGGTGCCGCCATTCTGGGGCACCCGGGTGGTGAAAGGCGTTTCGCTGCACGAGTATTCGGGACTGCTCGACGAGCGCGCGCTATTCCTCGGTCAATGGGGTCTGCGCGGTCAGCGCGGCGATGCGGGCCCGAGCTATGAGGAGTTGGTGGAGACCGAGGGGCGGCCGCGGTTGCGGTACTGGCTGGACCGGTTGTCCACCGAGGGCGTGCTACAGCATGCGGCGCTCGTCTACGGGTATTTCCCCGCGGTCTCCGAGGGCGATGACGTGATCGTGCTGACCGAGCCCGATCCGGATGCGCCGCAACGCTACCGATTCACCTTCCCGCGCCAGCAACGTGACCGGTTCCTGTGCATTGCGGACTTCATCCGCTCGCGCGAACGCGCACGCGAAATCGGTCAGGTCGATGTGCTGCCGTTCCAGTTGGTCACCATGGGTCAGCCGATCGCCGATTTCGCAAATGAGCTGTTCGCGGCCGATAACTATCGTGACTACCTCGAGGTGCACGGCATCGGTGTCCAGCTCACCGAGGCGCTCGCCGAATACTGGCACCGTCGAGTCCGCGAAGAGCTGGTGCTGGAAGGACATTCGATCGCCGAATCCGACCCGTCGGATGTGCAGGAGTATTTCAAGCTCGGCTACCGCGGTGCGCGCTACTCCTTCGGCTACGGCGCGTGCCCGGATCTGGAGGACCGCGCGAAATTGGTCGACCTGCTCGAAGCCGACCGCATCGGCGTCGTACTGTCCGAGGAACTGCAGCTACATCCGGAACAGTCAACCGATGCGTTCGTACTGCTGCATCCGGAGGCCAAGTACTTCAACGCGTAAGTGCTGACCAGTCTGTTTCTGCCGGAATTCGTTATCCGACCGGCTCGGACGGTGTGATTCTCACCGCACCGGAATCGGTTCGACCGGTGCGGTGCCGGCCTTGATTTCCTCGTGATATGTGAGATCATTTGCGGCCGAGCGCGGTGCGCGACGACACGAGGGCTCGCGACGCGCGGGGGTATCGGTCAGCCGCGCGCCGCTGACCTGGGCCATTACCTTCGGGGTCGCACGGCGGTGGAGGGATGTCGGTTGGGTATGACAAAGTCGGGACTGTTGCAACTGCATCCGGGGCAGTCGGCGGATGCGAACATCCTGCGGCAATTCGGGTGTAAAGGACTTCGGCGCGTAGCATTTTCGAGGGTTTCCGCTTACGCGCGGAGTGCGGAATTGGCTCGGCGGGCAAGCAGGAGAGGCACAACACGATGACGGCGGACCGGTTGATCGCTGGACGGTATCGGCTGACGGATCCGGTCGGCACCGGTGCCATGGGTGTGGTGTGGCGCGCCACCGACGTCCGGCTGCGCCGTACGGTCGCGGTGAAGCAGTTGCTGCTGGCACCCGGCCTGACCCCGTCCCAGGCCATGGAAGCCAAGCTGCGGGCCATGCGGGAGGGCCGCATCGCCGCGCGACTGCACCATCCCAACGCGATCACCGTCTTCGATGTCGCCGAGGAGGACGGTCAGCCCTGGCTGGTCATGGAGTACATGAACGCGCCGAGCCTCGCCGCGAAACTGGCGGGCAAGCGGACCCTTGCGCCGACCGAGGTGGCCCGCATCGGGGCCCAGGCCGCGGGCGCGCTGGCCGCTGCACACGATGCAGGCATCGTGCATCGGGATGTGAAACCGGCGAATCTGCTCGTCGGCGATGACGGCACAGTGAAGATCACCGACTTCGGCATCTCCCGCGCCGTCGGTGACGTGACGGTCACCGCGACCGGATTCCTGGCAGGTACCCCCGCCTACCTCGCGCCGGAGGTGGCGCGCGGCGAGGATCCGGAACCGGCCTCGGATGTCTTCGCGCTCGGCTCCACGCTGTATGCGGCAGTCGAGGGCAGTCCGCCCTTCGGCGAGGGCGATAACGCACTCGCGGTCCTCCATGCCGCGGCGCGAGCGCAGGTGCCGCCGCCGCAGCACGCGGGAGAACTCGGTCCGGTGCTGATGCGGCTGCTGGCCGCCTCCGTCGATGGCCGCCCGAATATGCGCGAGGCCAAGGACGCGCTGGAAGCCGTTGCTGCGGGCCGCCCGCCGGCACTGGTGACCACGCCGACGGTGACCGAGGTGCTGCCCGCACCCGGCGCGGATGCGGGCGCGACCACCGTTTTGAACAAGTCCGGGGCAGCGACGGAGGATGCGACACAGATCGTCGGAGGCGCGGGGGCGTCGGCACCGGCTGGCACCGTCGCGTCGCCGCCCGCGCCGCCGAATTCCGGCGGCACCTTGCTTGGCGGTGGCGGTGGCGGTGGCGGTGGCGGTGACGGAGCGCAGAGTCGTGGCCGTCTGATCGCGGTAGCCGGGGCCGCCGCGGTCGCGGTGCTGGTGCTGGCCGCGGTCACAGTGTCGTCGCTGGACAAGGAGAACCCGGGCGGGACCGCGGTCGGCTCGCCGACGCCGACGTCCGTGCCGAGCGGATCGGAGTCGCCGATCGCGATCCAACCGGGGCAGCCGGAGGCGCAGACGACCAGCCGTCCACCCGCCACGACCATCACGCCCTTCGGCCCACCCAGCGCTGACAACATCGCCCAATTCATCTCCGGCTATTACGGGACGTTGCCAGGCAATGTGCAGGGCGCCTGGTCCCAACTCTCGCCCGGCTACCAGGCGCAGACCGGCGGCTACAGCGCGTACGCGGCTTTCTGGTCGACCATCCGTTCGGTTCGGGTCAATGGCACTACACCAAGTGGCAGCGATGCGGCGACTGTCGCACTGACGTACGTCAAGACCGACGGCACCACGACCACGGAGAATCGGTGGATCCAAGTAGGTTCGGACAATGGTCGGCTTGTGATCGCAGCCTCCAGTGCGTAGCTGATGTTGGTAGCACTGGACACTCGGCTGTGCAGACCGGCGTCGTTGAATCGCATCCGACCCGGATTTTACCGAACACGCTCCACCACCTGTTCGATGAGCAGATCCGCCACGCAGTCCGCCCGGCCATCACCTCACCCGCGCCGCCGGCTTCGTCGGCGAGGAATCGGTACCCGACTCCGGGTCGTCGCGGTGGGCGTCGAACAGGGCATTCGCCCGATAGGCCTCGGCAACCTCGGTCGCGGTGACCGGTGCGGTGCGCCACCGGTAGTAGGGCTGGCGAGCGATCTTCAACACCCGACACGTCACCACCACGGGGATCCCGTCGGCGGCGAGCTCGCTCACGAGCGGGTAGATTGTTTTCCCGGCAGATTCGCTTGGGAAAGATAGGCCGCCGCCCTGCCCAGGATCTCGTTCTCCTGCTCGAGCCTGGCCAAACATATCCGACGGATACGCCGGGAGTATCGAACCCGCCACGACCGGATAGTCGAACTGCTGACCACGCGCTTCGCCGACTCGCTGGTGGTCGTTCCTTCGGCGGTGGGTCTGCACGTGTCGGCGTGGACCCGGGGCCCGGTGTCGACGCGGCTGACGCCGTCCGCCCACACGCGGGCGGACGGCGTCGGCATCTTCCCCATCTCCCGGTATCGCATGAGCGACGGTCCCGACGGCCTCATCGTCGGATACGGGACAATTGCCGCGACCGACGACGTCGACCACGCGCTGGACCTGTTACACACCGCGTTGGAGAAGAACCGGGCGACCGCGCAACGAAACCGGGACTGCCACGCCTGACGGTGAGTGCACGGCAGCGGCGCTCTGATCCGCTGGCTGCTCGGCAACCGGCTTGTCGACGAGGTCACCCTGTTCCTCTGCGCCGTGGTCATCGGTCAGGGCATACGACTGTTCCCCGACATCGGTCCGGACGCAGCGCCCGACTAGATATCAGCCGGTTCGTGGCGCGGCACGGGCTCCAGAGACGTCGGATCGAGTTGCACTATGCCCCGTTGCTCGAGCGCGGTCACCAATCCCACGGCGAGAATCGCACACACATCGGCAGGTGTCACAATCGTCCGTAAGTGTTCGGGTACATGCCCGCCAGTGATCTGATCGATTCGATCCACGAGTTCGGCACGTTGCTCGGTTTCGGCTTGGCTCGGTGCAAGCATTTGGTTGGACGGACAACGTCCCCACTGACCCATAAGACCTTTTTGTCCCAAGTCTTTCGCTTCCGCACGCGCTACTCGTGCAGTGGCCGAGACGAGCGGTTGCCTGACTGCTTCGAGGACCCAGCGTCCGGAATTTTCCGTGGCCCGATAGACGCGCTTGCCTCGGTCCGCAAAAAGTAACTTTCCCGCCGGACCGTCCCTGAGGGCGGCCACTGCGGAAATCGGTGCAATGCTGCCGAGCTCGGTCTCCATCCAAACATGACGTGGGCAACCATCTTCTTTGAAAGTATACGGAAGAATTTTTCCTACCGCGGATCCGTAGAATTCACCGAACCCGACTGCATTGGTGTGGAGCTGACTCAGAATATCTGGACGCAAGCTATTGTTGGCCCGAACGGGTTCAGTGGTGTTGCCCATGAAAGAGACGGTCCTCATTCTCATGGTGGCCCGAGCCGTATCACCGACCGTAACGTATGGCTCGTTTGCGAGAACTTCCATCACAGGCGATTCCGCATACTCTTCGGCGCGCGTGGCCGATGCCGCCTCACGCAGTGCGATCGTTGCGTCATAGTTGATCCGACGAAGCGCCTCGGCCTGTTCCGGGGTAAAGCAGGAGAACAGATTCTTTTCGGCCGCGGACATGAACAGGTATTCGTATGCGGCACCGATTTTCGCCTCGTCGCCGAAAAACATGCGATAGCGAGCACCTTCCCACCGGTCGACATCGGTAATTTTTTCGCGCGCCAAGCGATCCATCGCATCCGAATCATCGCCGAGCAGGTCCAACGCAATGGGCAGCAAGACTTCGGCCACACGATGTGTCACCACACGCTGAATGCTGCGACGCAGGTCTTGTCGCACGAGCATCATCGTAGCTTCCGGCCGATGGCCGGGCTGGTTCGTGCCATCCGCATCGTGATAATTCCGTAGGAATCTCTCGAACTCGTCGAGAGCTTCTGGGCCACATACGGGGTCCGCCAAGATCTTTGCGGAGGTCATCAAATCAATGTGATCACGAAGCTGCCCTGCCTCGATGGCCATAAGGTTTCCTTAAGTGCGACAGTGACTGAGTATCAAATTCTATCCGTAAAATGCTGGGGCCGAGGGGTTCTCGTGTTCCCAGCAGCGGAAGTGACCATCTACATCAGGTAGGTCCTCGTCGGATACACCAACAACATGCGGCTCCCATCGTCGACAAGCTTGCTGCCGACCTCGCCGCATCGTCCACATGGTGGCAACAGCGATTCCGCGGATCTGTCGAACTTCGTCCACGAGCACACGAAGGCCGCGCCGACTACCGCCGACCCGAGAGCCGCTGGTGTTACCGGGGTCGAATTCGACTGGCCTTCGATGTGGATCGACCGTATCCGGTCACTGTCACGGTTCGACGGATTCGCGGCGACGGCCCCGCGACAAGGATAGGCGGGTTCCGCCGACCGCCAATCCGAACATCGCTGCGACCATGATCCATCCGGTGGCCCGAGTACCGACCGCCGCCAGCAGATATCCCCCGGCCAGGGCGCCGAAGGCGACAGCCGCAGCGTGGAGGAACTCGGCCGCGGCAATAGCACGGCCGAGAACCTGGTCCGGGATGACGGCGACCTGGAATACAACCAGCACAACCGATACGAACCTGCCAATGCCACCGATGCAGCCGAATGACAGGGCCATCATGTACGGATTGGAACTGAGGGCAATCGGCACCAATGCGACCAACCACGCCCAAACCGATACGCCGAAGACGACCCGGGCGTTGGACCGTGTTGTCAACCGTGCCGCGATTCCCGCACCGAGCAGGCCACCCACCCCGGCCGCGCCGAGGACGAGGCCGACGGTCCATGTCGGGAGCCCATCGATCTTGATTTCGAGCAGCAACAGCAAGATCACGACCTGGAAGATCGAATTGGACAGCGCCATGATCGCCGTAGACCCCCGGAGGAACGAGTTGGACCACATAACGGCCACTCCCTCGACGATGCGAGTCCACGTGCGACTCGGGGTCGATGAACCTTCGGATCTGCGCGCCGTATTATCCGTATAATCCGTGCGCATTGCGGACAAAGTGCCCAGGCAGCACAGGTAGGACAGGGCGTTCACAGCGAAGGGAAGCCACCGTGCGAGTCCGTATATTACGGCCCCCGTGGCGCGTCCGATCAGCTGCGCGATAGGCAATTCTGCTTCGAGGAATGCCAAAGCTACCGGTCGCTGTTCTACGCTTACCACATTGCGTACCACGCCCAATTCGCTGACGACGAAAAAGACATTCGCGGTCCCTTCGAGGAACGCAGTGATACTGAGCAGCAGAAGCAAACCGGGCGGCCTGCCGGCGACGGCGACCAGTGCCATGCAGGTGGCCATCAACCCGGCGAATTGGCACCACCACAGGGTCCGCCTCCGGTCGGTGTAGTCGGCGACAAGCCCGGCCGGAATCTGAAAGATCAGGCTGGGCAAGGTCATCGCGAACGTAACTATGCCTGCTTGGCTGGGCGAGCCGGTAAGCGCCAGCACCAGCAGTGGATAAGCGATGCGCGCACCGTGGAAGCCCACCAGCGAGATCGCATTCCCGGACCACAGCAGCAGGAAGTTCCGGTTCGTGATGATTCCACCGCTGGCGGCACCGAAACTACTCATGGGTCAGGGGGCGCGTCGAAAGCAAGGAACACCATGCTATCCGGGCTCGCGCGCGTGACGGTGACGCGTTCGTTCATGTCCGGGGGCCGTCGCTCGACAACCAGCACACGAGATCCGTTGGATCGCAACCGTCCCCGGTCGCGCAGATGCGCGTGTAGAGTTGCGCGACAACTTCGCCTCGTGCCGACAGCGCCGAAACCTCGTGAGCGGGGCGTAGTTGTCGCAAGGCCAGTGCCAGGCCTGCCCATGGCTGTGGGAGCATCGGGCCTGCTTCGATCTCGCGTTTGTAATGCGTGACGGCTTCCGCATAGTTGCCCGACCCGTATGCCATGTCACCGGGAGTAAAGTCCTGAATTCTATCGACATTTCCCGAAGTCTTCTGTTCCAGGACCTGAAGGTAGCTCGGCAGCAATCGGCTTCTGAGTTCTGGCTGTTTTCGGTCCGGACGAGTCGGCAGGCCGGCCGGAACGTTTTCCAGATGTGGCCGTTCGGCTGATTTCCATGCCGAGAACAAGTGCTCCAGGACGCTGTCTGCGATCTGCAGGTTGCGCACACACCACGCCACCCAGTGACCCGAGGCGGCCTCATCAGCTATGAGCGCCGCCGAGTCGGTAACTTCTTCGTCGAGCCACGGCCTCAACGTCTCGGCTGCCGCTTGCACAAACTCCATTCCGGCCATGGTCAATACACCGGACTCGAGAATCTCGGCGATCGAGCGATGCACCTGTGTCCGCCATCGCGCGAACTCCACGTGAGCGAGCTCGGATCGCGTACGCAGCCGTTCAGCGCGCCAGAAATCGGTAACGCCGAGGTGCGCATACATGCCTTGGAGCAGCCATTCGATAGGGCGCGGATCGTCTCGCCATGGCGCATAGAAACGTTCCCGCGGGTCGTCTTCATAGAGTTCGACCATGTCGGTGAAAGCTCCCAGCTTGGCATGCTGGAATTCATGGATCAAGGTGAGCGCCATCTGATGGGAACTGCGTGTCGAGGACGCGGCGATGCAGCCGAAGGAGTTGTAGGAGGTGCGGCTTGTGCTCGGGGAGATCGGTTCCGCTGTGAGTGGAACGAAGGAGCGCAGCCCCACCGAGAGGGGCTTCGCGTAGCCAGGATGATCTCGCTCCATCAGCACCCACGCTGTGGCGAATGCCTCACGCCAGTCACGTAATTGGTCCCGAGAAAGCTGTGGGAGACGGCTATCGGCCGGAGCGGACCCGGATGGGTCGTTGAACTCACGGAACGGATCGAGATCATCGACGATGACTTCGAAACCGTTGTCGACTACCCGAATCCGCTCCAATGGACGCCAGCCGGGTTGCTCCCAGCACGCGGTGTCCACGATATCCAGTGTGGTGCCTTCGAATTCGATCGAAATGGAGCCCGTTCCACGCACATACAGTCGTCCCAGGCCGTACTCCCCAGCCGCAGCGACCTGCGCGAGACCCACCGTCGGGAGCATGACCTGGCCCGCGCGCACCACCACGGCCGTATGGGTGGGCGCTCCGAGTTCCACCAGCACAGCAGCAGTCAGCCAACCCAGATAACCCAGGTCGGGCCAGATGTCGTCGAGCGCGGCACCAGCGGATCGAATGCGTTGCAAACAATGTGCCAGCCATGCCCCCGTGTTCGGATATGCCAGCAGGCTGTTGACCAACACCGGATGTGTTCGATGCAGTCCGACCAGAGCTTGATACGCTTCGATGAAACCGGACTTTTCGACATCGTCAGGACAAATTCGGTCACTTTCCCTGATGAGGATGCCGAGCGTAGCGAGCCGCTTGGCCAGTTGTCCGGCGCGGAGCGAGGAGACGAGATCATCGCTGCCGAAGCCTGCACCCAGCTCCTCCGCCTTGTATCGGAGATCCATCGCAGTCACCGTGTGGCTCCGTTTCCTTCCGGTACGACCATGTCCGCATAAAGGCGCTGGGTAATATGGTTGATGAGCTTGAATAGATCCGAGCAATATACCGAAGGGTTGCGGAAACCTGTTTCCGCCCGATATCGGTGAGTGAAATTCCCTCCGCCGCAAATATTGCGTATCGGACACTTCAGGCACGCAGGACCCAGGGCGGCCACGCCGATCTGCCGCGCAACCACCCCGGGGCTCCACAGTGCACTCGACAGTCGGCTGCGCGAAACATGTTCGCCCAGTTTCGTCGCATCTGGGAAGGCTGATTTCAGCGTGTCGACCTGCTCGATTTGTCCGTCCGTTTCGATGACGACGACCTGTATCGGAGCCAGTCCCACAGTCTCCGATGCGCGATCGGTTCCCAAGGCAATATCCATGATGTCGTCGAACAGGCGAACACTCGGCTCATCACACATCGACTCGTACCAGTAGTCGAAGATGGGAATGAGCCAGTCGGCATACAGGGTGTCCTCGCGGTTCGAGGTTCGGCCGGGCGGCGGACTGTCCCAATTCCCATGCGGTAACAAGAAGTCGATGGCGGGCGGAGCGGAAACGGCGAGACTTTTGTAGGTTTCCAGTGGGTCGTTCTCCAGATCGATTACGCACAGCAGACCGCCGTAGAGGCTCCGGTTTGCATCCTCGGTGAGAAGTCTCAGCTTCTCGATCACCTGTGCGTGGCTGCCCTGGCCATTGCGATATTTTCGGTGGCGGTCGTGTCCGGCTTCGGACCCATCGAGGCTCACGCCCACCTTGATGTCCCAGCGCTTGAATATGTCCAAGAACTCTTGATCCAAGAGCAAGCCGTTGGTTTGGATGCCGAGACGCAATATTGTTTCGTCTGCCAAATGTTCATGCAGTCGCCGAGCCGCCGACTCGATCACCTGATGCCCCGCGAGCAACGGCTCTCCACCATGTAATACGATGGAGACCTGAGGGATCGCATACTCGGCGACGTGTTCCGCGATGCTCCGGCAGGTAGCATCGATCACATCCGCGGATATGACTTTCGGCTGCCGAAGCCAACTCTGGTCTGCCATCTCGTACATGTAGCAGTAGTCGCACGCCAAGTTGCAGCGACTGTGTACCTTCAGTACGAATTCGGTAAATGGTAGTGGTTGCCACCCACGGTCGCGAAGGGCTTGCACATCGAGCGTGTCGAGGGGCCATGACGCGGAATTCGACAAGTGTGACCGTACCCTTCGCGATCGGAGTGCACGTCAGCTATTCAGCGAGCCCGGCATCGATAAAGGAGTTGAAGCTGCCTGGGCCGGAGGAGCCGCTGTCGGCATTGTGTCCCCGTAGCACGGCCTTGCGCAGCGCCGGTGTTGCGCTCTGCAGTAGGTTCTCGATTTCAGTGTTCGACAGTTCCGGCAGAGACAGAGTATCGCGACTCATGCGTCCTCCTAATAATTGGGCGAGCCAACGCTTTTCGCCCGATAAGGCTTGTAACGTCAGCCCTCTTGCAGTAATCAGTGTGCATCATGGACGATGCGGCGACCTCCCGATGCTGGGAAGCATGCGAGAGGGATCGCCCCTGATGCGGCTCTGGCTCACTTCCGGTTTGCGTCGTGAGGCGCTGTGACTCGAGTGGAGGTGAGAGTCCTTCGCCGTCGTTCTGTCGTAGCAGGTCGGTGGAGCTGAGGACAGCCTGATCCGGGTGGTGCCGGGGAGGGTGGGAGCGGCCCTGACGAAGAAGGGACGGGCCAGTACTGCCAGATGGTGTGGGTCCGCTTGCTTGAGCCGGATGCGGTGCCAAGCCGCACGTCCGGTTCTGAGGGGGCGGCGGCGCAGCAATGCGCCGCCGCTACCCGACAAAGCCGGTCACATGGCGAAGGGCGGCAGCGGTTTTCGAGAAGGGACGGAGACTGTAATGCCGAAAGATGCGCCACCGAATGGTGACGCCGCGCCGGTGGACCCTGCGGGGCCGCGTCGGCGGGTATCGGGGATGCAGGCCGAGCTTCACCGTTGGGCGGTGGCCGATCCTGGCCGCCGGTTCGACGATCTGTTCAACTTCGTGCACGACCCGGCGACGCTGATCGTGGCGTTCGACCGGGTCGCGGGCAACCACGGAGCCCGCACTCCCGGCGTCGACGGCATGACCGTCACCGACGTCGAGGAACAAATCGGGGTTCCGGGGTTCCTGGATGACCTACGGGCCAGTCTCAAAGAGGGTTCGTTTCGGCCACTTCCGGTGCGGGAACGTAAGATCCCCAAACCGCGTGGATCCGGGAAGGTTCGTCGCCTCGGAATTCCGACGGTGACCGATCGGGTCGTTCAGGCCGTGCTCAAGCTGGTGCTGGAACCTATTTTCGAGGCCGATTTCGAACCGGTCTCCTATGGGTTCGGGCCAAACCGGCGGGCCCAGGACGCGATCGCCGAGATCCACTACTACGGCACCCGCGGTTACCGCTGGGTGTTGGATGCGGATATCGAGGCGTGTTTCGACCGGATCGACCACGTTGCCTTGATGGAGCGGGTTCGGTTGCGGGTCAAGGACAAACGCGTCCTGGCGCTGGTCAAGGCGTTCCTGAAAGCCGGGATCCTCACCGAAATCGGTGACGATCAGGACACGATGACCGGCACGCCTCGAGGAGGCATCCTGTCGCCGCTGTTGGCCAATATCGCGTTGAGCGTGCTCGATGAGCAGGTGATGGCGCCGTGGAAGCCGGGCGGGTCGATGGCCAGTGAGAGCAAGCGGGCATACCGTCGCCGCAAAGGAGCACCGACGTGGCGGTTGGTCCGCTACGCCGACGACTTCGTCGTCCTAGTCCATGGGACCAGAGACGATGTCGAGGCGATGCGAGAACACGTCGAGCAGGTGCTTTCACCTGTGGGACTTCGGCTTTCACCAGAGAAGACCACAGTGCGGCACCTGTCGGACGGGGTCGATTTCTTGGGGTTCCACATCCAGTGGCGTCGCAAGCGTGGCTCGGACAAGTGGTTCGTCTACACCTTCATCGGTGACCGGCCCACCCGGTCGCTGAAGGCGAAAGTTCGCGCCTTGACCCATCGGCAGTCGCAGCAGGGTCTGGATTACGTGATCACGCGGCTCAACCAGATTCTGCGTGGCTGGTCCAACTATTTCAAGCATGCCGTGGCCAAGGACCGGTTCACCGCGCTGCAGCACTTTGTCTGGCAGCGGGTGATCCGGATGCTGCAAACCCGGCATCGCTGGGGTTGGAACGATATTCGCCGCCGCTACACCACCCACACCGGGCGGTGGTTGCCGATTACGGCAGCAGATGGGACCGCGTTGTTCGACATGGCCAGCACAACGGTTACCCGTTACCGCTGGCGCGGCCACGCGATCCCCAACCGATGGACGACCCTGCAACCAGTCTGACGGGGAGAAACCGTGGAGAGCCCGTTGCGTCGAGAGGTGCATGGCGGGTTCGGCGAGAGGTCCGGGGAAACGGAGCAGGAGCAATCCCGCCACCGCGCCCCGGGCCTACTCAGCGGTGGCTGGTGGGTTTCAGGCCAGGAGGATGCGGTGGCGGAGTAGCCGGAATCCAGCGCGGCCATACATTTAGCGTTTGATCAGTTTGGTTTTCGTGTTCACGCCTTCGACCGGGCCGTTGCTGTAGGGCAGGTAGAGTCCGGCCAGGACCGCGTGGTAGTCGCGGTCGATGCCGCGCAGGAACGGGTCGAGTTCCGGTAGCGCCGCGGCGCGGGCGCTGGTCATCCAGTCGTCGAGGTCGCGGCCGCGATGTTCGGTGACGATGCAGGCGAACCTGCTCACCAGCTCCGCGAGGACGGTCAGGTCCGGGCAGGTCGCCAGCAGCTCGGCGAGATGAGCGTGCCGCTGCTCGCCCAGTTCGTTGGGTGGGTGGTGATCCAGGCGGTGAGCCACCGGGGCGAGGGCATAACCCGGTCGGACTCGGCTCGGCCTTGATTCAGGTACTTGTGCAGGAGATTGCTCGGAATTGCGTCGAGGTGAACAGCGGCGGCTATGTCCTGGTGATTCCGGGAACGGACTCGGCATACCAGTAGGATCGCGCAACGACCGGCTCTCGCCGGTTCCGGCCTCGGGCTGGTATCAGATAAGGAGCTGTCGTCGTTGAGCGCGCGACTTGCCGCGGTGTTGTGGGATATGGACGGCACCCTGCTCGATTCGGAGAAGCTGTGGGATGTCGCCGTGCGCGAACTGGCCCGCGCACACGGCCACGAGATGAGCGATGAACTGCGGCATTCACTGATCGGCGCGTCCGGACCGAATGCCCTCCGGCTCATTTTCGATGGCTTGGGTATAGAGGCGACATCGGATGCGGTACTGGCCGCCGGCGGATTCATCGAGCGGCGGGTGACCGAGTTGATGGCGGGCCCGATCCCATGGCGACCCGGCGCGAAAGATGCGCTTTCGTTGGTCCGCACAGCGGGTCTCGCGACCGCTTTGGTCACCAATACCAAGCGGTCGCTTACGGAATTTGGATTGGATACGCTCGGCCGCGATTTCTTCGACGTGTCGGTCTGCGGTGACGAAGTCGCGCACGGCAAGCCCGAACCCGAGATCTATCTGCGCGCCGCCGAACTGCTCGGCGTGCATCCGCGAGACTGTGTGGCACTGGAGGATTCGCCGACCGGTGCGGCCGCGGCCGGTGCGGCGGGCTGCGCGGTCATCGTGGTCCCGTGTGAGATACCGGTTTCGGCGGCGCCGGGGCGGGTATTCCGTGATTCGTTGGTGGGATTGACCCTGCCGGATCTGGAACACGCGCTACGCGTCAGAGGCTGAACCGCGCACCCGAGCGGGGGTGTCTTTTCGGGACGGATCATGATCACGAGTCCGCTGTTGGGTGAGCCGACACGCCCGACCTCGGCATAGTGAGAGTTACTGTGCCGCAACGCGAGTGCGTGCAGTTGGCAGGTGTGACCGTAGTCACCGGCAACTTTGTCGAATCCCGGGCGTGTCGCCGATCGCTCTACCAAAATGACGCCATGGCAGCGACGGATGTCCTGGACGAGATTGTCGATACGGCACGGTATCCGTTGGGGGATTCGATCGGTGCGGCGTGGGGCGAAGTGGTGGCGCGGGCCCGCGCGGAACTCGCCGAGAGTGGCTGCACCGTGCTGCGGGAGTTCATCCGTCCGGAGTTGATCGATACTGTGCGCGCACAGGGCGAGGCGATGGCCCCGGATGCGCATTATGAGGTCGAACGGGTCAACGCATACAACATTCCGCTGAATACCGAACTGCCGCAAGGTCATCCAGGCCGCATCGTGCTGGAACGCGGTAATGCCTTCGTCCCGCGCGACCGCATTCCGGCCGAGGTCCTGATCCATCGGCTCTACCGCAGCAGGGTGTTCCAGCGCTTCGTTGCGGATTGTTTCGGACTGACCGAATTGCACGAATTCGCAGACCCTTTGGCCGGGTTGTGCCTGAATGTGGTGGCGCCTGGAATGTCGCATCCCTGGCATTTCGACACCAATGAATTCACCGTCAGCATGTTGACCCAGCCGGCCGAGACCGGCGGAATCTTCGAGTACTGCCCGAATATTCGCTCACCCCACGCCGAGAACCTCGACGATGTGCGGGATGTGCTCACAGGATCCGGTGCGCACCTGATCCGGCGCCTCGATCTGCGGCCTGGCGATCTGCAATTGTTCCAGGGCCGCTTCTCGCTGCACCGGGTTTCACCGGTCGAGGGCGGCATGGCACGGCATTCGGCGATCTTCGCCTATACCGATCGGCCCGGTGTCATCGGCACCGTGGAACGCACCCGCCAACTGTTCGGGCGGGTGCTGCCCGAACACCTAGCCGCCGCGGCCGACGCTGTCCGCGGCGATCGGTTGCTCGACTGAGAGGGACGATATGCTAGTGCCGTTGCATACGACCGGAAAAGCCTCCTTCGACGATATCTATGACCGTCCCGATCCGCGCGACTATTACGCCCGGATGGCCGAATTGGATTACCGCATACCGGAACTGGCGAAACCCTACTTCCAGCAGCAGATTCGGGAATACCGCGCCTCCGCGCGGGTGGACACCCCGACCGTGCTCGATATCGGCTGCTCCTACGGTGTCAACGCAGCCCTGCTGCGCTTCGACACCACGGTGAGTGAACTCGCCGAACACTATGGCGGCGCCGAGGATGCCGACCGGCCCGCACTCATCGCCCGCGACCGTGCCCGCCTGCGCGACAGCGACCAGCTCCCCGATGTCCGCTTCATCGGCATGGATGCCGCGCGCCCCGCGCTGGCCTACGCTCAGGAAGCCGGATTTCTGCACGACACGGTGCACGCGGATCTGGAGGCCGCCGACCCGACCGAGGCGCAACGCCATTCGCTGGCGGCCGCGGATATCGTCATCTCGACCGGTTGCGTCGGATACGTCACCGAGAAGACGCTGAGGCGGGTGGCAACGGCGCACCCGCGTCGCCGGCCGTGGATGGCACACTTCGTACTACGCATGTTCAGTTTCGAACCGATCGCCGCGGAGCTGGCCGCGCTCGGCTACCGCACCGAGCGAGCCCCCAGGGTGTTCGAACAACGCAAGTTCGCATCCGATAATGAACGCACCCAGGTGCTGAATGCCTTGGCCGCCAACGGAGTCGACACCGCTGGCCAGGAAAGCACGGGTTGGCTGCTCGCCAACCTGTACATCTCGCGACCGCTACCGAAACACCCCGACCCCGAGGACTCGCATTGACCGAACGCACCTTCGCCGCCGACGACCACCTGCCAAGGGTGCCACTGCCGACGCTGGAGGACAGCGGCGCGCGGTTGCTGCAGTGGTGTGCGCCACTGCTGACCGCCGATGAATTCGCCACCACCGAGGCCGCGGTCGCCGACCTGCTTCGTCCCGACGGTCCGGGCCGAAAGCTGGCTGCGGCACTGGCCGAATACGACGCCACCCCCGGTGTCGGGAGCTGGCTGGATCTGTTCTGGCCGTCGCGCTATCTGGGCCGTCGCGATCGCATCGCATTGAATGCCAACTTCTTCTTCCTCTTCCGCGATGACACCGCACTGGCCGCCTCCACCGCGGCCTCGCAGGTGGAGCGGGCGGCCGGAATCATCACGGCCGCGGTCGATTACAAGCTGGCCCTCGATATAGAGGCGATCCCGCCGGTCACTCAGCGCGGACAGCAGCTGTCGATGTGGCAGAACAAGTACCTGTTCTCCGAGACCCGGATTCCAGGGGAGGCTCAGGATTCCGTGCGGGTGCCCTACAGCGACGAATGGCCCGGACCCTCGGCCGCCAGGCATATCGTGGTGTTCTTCCGCGGCAACATGTTCCGGATGGATGTGATCGGTCCGGACGGTGTGCCGCATTCGCTGGATGATCTCGCCGACGGACTGCGTGCGGTGCTCAAGGCCGGTGTGCGCTCGGCCCGCACCGATACCGCCGTCGGCCATCTGACCACCAAGGCGCGGGCCGAATGGGCCCTCAGTAGACAGGGATTGCTCGCCGAACCCGCCAATGTCGCGGCCTTGGACACCGTCGAGACCGCGTTGTTCGCCCTGTGCCTGGAGGATTTCTCGCCGCGCGATGAGCTGCAGGCCTGTGATCAGCTGCTGCACGGCGACAGTGCCAATCGCTGGTTCGACAAGTCGGTAACGTTCATCGTCTTTGCGGACGGTCAGGCGGGCATCAATATCGAGCATTGCGGGCTCGACGGCACCACCATCCTGTCCTTCGTCGACACGCTGCTGGAGACGCCCGCCGCCACACACGCCGAACGGGCCGGGGCGCAGCCGCATGGGTTGCCCACTGTCGAACCGATCGAATTCGTTCTCGATCAGGCCCAGCGCACCGATATCGCGGCGGCGGGGGCGGCGTTTTCCCGGTATGCGTCCGAGAATGCCACTGCGACAGTATCTTTCGATTTCGGCACCGCCCGCGCCAAACAACTCGGCATCTCACCGGATGCGTTCGCGCAGCTGAGCTATCAGCTGGCGCACCGGCGCAGCAAGGGATTGACCGGCGCCACCTACGAATCCATCGCCACCAGGCAGTACCGCAACGGCCGCACCGAGGCGATGCGCGTGGTGACACCGGAGATGGTGGCGTTCGTCGACGCCATGCAGGATCCGGCGCTCGCGCCGGCCGACCGGCTGGCCGCCGCGCGGACGGCCGCGAGCGCCCACGTCCAGCGCGCCAAACAGTGTCAGGCGGGTGACGCGCCCGAACAACATCTCTGGGAACTCGAGTGGATCCAGCGGCGGCGCGGCGCCGAACTCGGCGTCACCGAGCCGATCCCGCTCTACACCAGTCCCGGCTGGACCATCATGCGCGACGACTACCTGAGCACCAGCTCGGCCCCGTCGGTCAATATCCGGTACTTCGGATTCGGCTCCACCAGCCAGAAGTGCATCGGCATCGCCTACGTCCTGCTGCCGGACCGCTGGAATATCTACCTGGCCACGCTGAAACCGGTCGCCACCGAGATGTACGCCTTCGCCGACCACCTCCGCACCGCGGTAGCCGACTTGGCGGCCCTCCTTTCCGAGTCCTGACGCAGGAGACTTCGCACCCCTTGTGCCCGCCAACAAGGGGTGCGAAGTCCAGGGAAGAGTGCGCCTGCCGGGTGGTGCCGGGCCGGAGCAACGGGTCCGCTTACCCGTCTGAAACAATGGCTCACCGTGAAGAACTTCGAATCCCTGTTCGCCGAGCTGCAAGATCGTGCGGTCACCCGCCCCAAGGGGTCCGGGACCGTGGCGGCATTGGACGCCGGCGTGCATTTCCAGGGTAAGAAGGTGCTCGAGGAGGCCGGTGAGATCTGGTTGGCCGCCGAGCACGAGGGCGACGAGGCGCTCGCCGAGGAGATTTCGCAACTGCTGTACTGGGTCCAGGTGCTGATGGTGGGCCGCGGGCTGAAGTTGGAAGACGTGTACCGACATCTGTGACGGCGCGTCGACCCCTGATTCTCCTCTCCGAAAGGACCCGATCCCATGCTGCGCGTCGCAGTCCCCAATAAAGGCGCACTTTCCGAATCGGCCACCTCGATCCTTGCCGAGGCCGGCTACCGCAAGCGCACCGATGCCCGCG
This sequence comes from Nocardia sp. NPDC051990, assembly GCF_040680755.1. NCBI lineage: Bacteria > Bacillati > Actinomycetota > Actinomycetes > Mycobacteriales > Nocardiaceae > Nocardia > Nocardia sp. NPDC051990. Next base: position 403,393 of record NZ_JBFAXH010000002.1, read on the forward strand.
ACCTGACCGTCCTCGATCCAGCCAACCAGGTCGAATTCTTCTTCCTGCGGCCCAAGGACATTGCCATCTACGTCGGCTCCGGTGAGCTCGACCTCGGCATTACCGGCCGCGATCTGGCGCTGGATTCCGGTGCGCCGGTACAGGAACGGCTCGCACTCGGCTTCGGCCGCTCCACCTTCCGCTACGCTGCCCCGGCCGGGCGCGAATGGAAGATCGAGGACCTCTACGACAAGCGCATTGCCACCTCGTACCCGAATCTGGTCCTGAGCGATCTGCAGCGCCGCGGCATCGAGGCCGAGGTGATCCGCCTCGACGGTGCGGTCGAGATCTCCATCCAGCTCGGAGTGGCCGATGCCATCGCCGATGTGGTCGGCTCGGGCCGCACGCTGCGTCAGCACAATCTGGTCGCTTTCGGGGAGACGCTGTGCGATTCGGAGGGTGTGCTCATCGAGCGCACCGGCTCCGATCAGCGCGAACGTGCTCGCAATCAGCTCATCGCGCGGATCCAGGGTGTCGTATTCGGCCAGCAGTACATCATGCTGGACTACGACTGCCCAAAGGAACTGCTGGAGGAGGCGGTCAAGATCACGCCCGGCCTCGAGTCGCCGACAGTCTCCCCGCTCGCCGATCCGGGCTGGGTCGCCATCCGGGCCATGGTGCCGCGCAAGCACGGCAATGATGTGATGGACCGGCTCGCCGAACTCGGCGCGAAGGCCATTCTGGCCTTCGATATCCGGTCCTGCCGCGCCTTCTGATCCGACTTCCGAGTCGTTTGTGCGAGTGATCGATTCACTGCGATTGCAATCAGTGCGCTGACCAGCGGTTGACTGATACTTTGCGGCCTCGATGAGGAAATGCAAGGAGTGCCACCGTGTCGTATACGCCGCCCGGGAAACGTTCGGGCGGCACATTCGCATGGAATGAGGATTGGCTGGCGGCCATCGTCGGATCCGCGGCCGCCGTCAACCTGGCCGTCGGCTCGGGGCTGTCCGTGCTGCTGTTCCACGACTTCACCGGGTAGATCCACGTCGGCAACCTGCCGTTGCGGCGCTCGCCGGTCACGGCGGTGAGCATCGCTGCGGCGTCGTGTGCATTTAGTTCGCGACCGAACTCACGAAAATTTCATGCTTCGCCGTCAACACTGGGGGCATGTTGGGCGAAACAACTGAGGAACACCTCGGACGGGCAATGTCGTTCGAGTACGAAGCACAGGGGAGGCCCCAGTGAAACCGAATGTCGAGTCGGTCAGTTCGTGGTGGCGGATTCGCAATGTCCTTATCGTGATCGGTGATGTGGTCGGGGTGCTCGTGCTCATCGGCGTGATCGCGGCACTCGGCTCGCACGGTTTCGATCTGCATCTGTTCATCGGCTGAACTCAGTTGGCGACCGTGTCGGCGAAGGCCTCCTCCGGCGATTCTCCGGTGCCGCTGTCCGGCCAGCCCGGATAGGCCGGTGGTGTGCCGCCGAATTCGGGGCACAGACTCTGGTAGCTGCAATGCCCGCACAGCCAGCTGGTGCTCGGGAGGAACTCACCGGTCCGACCCGCTGTCACAATGGCCTGCCACAGGGCCGAGAGAGTGCGTTCGAAGCGCAGCAGTTCGTCCTCGTCGGGGGCATAGGTGAGGATCTGCTCGTCGGCCAGGTAGATCAGCCGCAGTTGGGTGGGCAGAATCCCGCGGGTGCGCAGCACCACGAGCCCGTAGAACTTCAGTTGGAACAGCGCCTTGGTTTCCTGGGTGAGTCCGGGTGCCCGGCCGGTCTTGTAATCGACGACGCGCAGCTCACCGGTCGGCGCGACGTCGATGCGATCGACGAACCCGCGCAACAGCACACCGTCATCGAGTTCGACCTCTACCCGCGACTCACACGATTCCGGATCGAACCGGGTCGGATCCTCCAGCCGGTAGTACGCCTCGACGAACGCCCGCGCCTCGCCGAGAAAGCCCGCCAGCCCGTCCGCTGTGACCACTTCGGCGATCTCCGGTCGATCGGCGAGCACCCGGGCCCATGCGGGCTCGACAAGCCCGGCAGCGCGGTCGAACCCCCGCTGCGCGGCAGGCAGTCCGTACAGATCTTCGAGCACCGCGTGCACCACCGTGCCGCGCACCGCGACCCGCGTCGGCGGCTCCGGAATCCGATCGATCGCCCGGAATCGGTACTTCAGCGGACACTGCTTGAAATCCATTGCCCGCGAAGGCGACAGCGCCGGACGCGGACGATCGGTTGCCTCCTCCCGCGCGGTGTCGGCAGGGGGCGTGGATACCGGCGAATGCATACCTGGCAGGCTATCCGGCGGCACCGACACGCCGGTGCCACCCAGCGAAGACAGCACCGACGACCAGCGAACGGAGATACATGACGGCCAGACGGACCGGGCCATTCACCATCGGGGACCGGGTACAGCTGACCGATGCCAAGGGGCGCCTCTACACCGTGGTGCTGGAACCGGGTAAGGAGTTCCACACGCATCGCGGCGGTATCAAACACGACAACCTCATCGGCGCCGATGAGGGCAGCGTCGTGCAATCCACCAATGGCACACCGTATTTGGCGTTGCGGCCGTTGCTGATCGATTACGTGCTTTCCATGCCGCGCGGTGCGGCGGTCATCTACCCCAAGGATGCCGCCCAGATCGTGCACGAGGGTGACATGTTCCCCGGCGCACGCGTCCTGGAGGCTGGCGCGGGATCGGGTGCGTTGACGTGCTCGCTGCTGCGGGCGGTGGGCCCGCAGGGGCAGGTGGTCTCCTACGAGATCCGTGCGGATCACGCCGAACACGCGATCCGCAATGTGGAGACCTTCTTCGGCGAGCGCCCGGACAACTGGTCGATCACCGTCGCCGATGTCGCCGCCTACGACGGTCCGCCGGTCGATCGCGTCGTCCTGGATATGCTCGCGCCATGGGATGCGCTGTCGGCAGTGGCCAAGGCGCTGGTCCCCGGCGGTGTGCTGATCGTCTATGTGGCGACCGTCACACAATTGTCGAAAGTGGTCGAGGCGCTGCGTGAGCAGGAGTGCTGGACCGAGCCGCGATCGTGGGAATCGATGGTGCGCGGCTGGCATGTGGTGGGTCTGGCGGTGCGGCCCGAACATCGCATGCAGGGCCACACTGCTTTCCTGGTCAGCGCGCGGCGGCTCGCGGAGGGCACGGTCACTCCGAAGCCGCAGCGTCGCCCGTCGAAGGGTTGATCAGGCCGGCGCGCAGGGCGCCTGCGCGAAACCGAGCATCAGGCAGCCGCTGGCATCCGAAAGCTTCCAGGTGCTGTCGACATGTTCCCAGGTCATGGGCATGGCGGGGACGGTGCCGTGCGGTGAGGTGATGGTCACCTGGGCGGTCGCGGAATTGCCGCTGGTGGTGATGTCGGCGACCGCGTAGGTGAGCTTGCCGTAGCCGCCGAGCGTCTGGTTCATCTGGTTGATATTGGCGATGCGCTTTTCACCGTCGACAATCAGCTTGGTTTTCTCGGAAGTGGGTTTCGCCGGGTCGGAAAAGGTATCCAGGACGGCGATAAGCGTTTCGGCGGTGGGTGCGGCGGCGCTACCGTGGTCACCGTGACCTGTCGCACTGGTCGGTGCGGCGGCGGAAGTGGTACTCGTGGCCTTGGCGTCGGACTTGTCGCCCGAGCCGCAGCCGGTGAGACCGACGATAGCGGCCACTGCCGTGGCCGCGATGACCATGGACGTACGCAACGTCCTGGCGGGAAGGAGCATTGTCAGCAACCTTTCGGTTCGGTCGGCGAAGCGGGTCGCCATGGCCTGGTTAGGGCAGGCTAACATGGTGGTCCGCCGCCGATCGCGGCCCAGATGTGATCACGACGAAACCATGTCGGAAAGCGAGAACGGTTCACGCCCGGTAGCGTTGATAGACCGGGACTGGGAGGAGCAGCACATGAGCCCCATCGAGAATTCGGATTCGGCGGCCTGGAGAGAGCTCGAGGCGGTACGCGCCGAAGCGGCTGCCCTCCGAAGGCAACTTGCCGATTCGCCGGATCGCGCACGGGAATTGGAAGCCCGCATCGATTCGCTGACCATTCGCAATACCAAGCTTATGGACACCCTCAAGGAAGCGCGCCAGCAGCTGGTCGCCTTGCGCGAGGAGGTCGATCGGCTGGGTCAGCCACCGAGCGGGTACGGAATTCTGATCGGCGTGTACGAGGATCAGACGGTCGACGTGTTCACTTCGGGCCGCAAGATGCGCTTGACGTGTTCACCCAATATCGACACCTCGACCCTCGAATACGGCCAGACCGTCCGGCTGAACGAGGCGCTCACGGTCGTGGAGGCCGGGATATTCGACGCCGTCGGTGAGATTGGCACCCTGCGCGAGATCCTCGACGACGGACGCCGGGTGCTGGTCGTCGGACATGCCGACGAGGAGCGCGTGGTGTGGTTGGCGGGCCCGCTGGCCAAGGTCGCCGAGGTCGATGACCTCGAAGATCCTGATTCGCCGATCCGCAAGCTGCGGCCGGGTGATTCGCTGCTCGTCGATACCAAGGCCGGATTCGCCTTCGAACGGATTCCCAAGGCCGAGGTCGAGGATCTCGTACTCGAGGAAGTGCCCGATGTCGACTACGGCGATATCGGTGGTCTCGGTCGGCAGATCGAGCAGATCCGCGATGCGGTGGAATTGCCGTTCCTGCACAAGGATCTGTTCCGCGAATACGCGCTGCGCCCGCCCAAGGGCGTGCTGCTCTATGGTCCGCCTGGTTGCGGTAAGACGTTGATCGCCAAGGCCGTTGCCAACTCGCTGGCGAAGAAGATCGCCGAGGCGCGTGGCGAGGATGCCAAGGAAGCCAAGTCGTTCTTCCTGAACATCAAGGGTCCCGAGCTGCTGAACAAGTTCGTGGGTGAGACCGAGCGCCACATCCGGATCATCTTCCAGCGCGCGCGGGAGAAGGCGTCCGAGGGTACACCGGTGATCGTGTTCTTCGATGAGATGGATTCGATCTTCCGCACCCGCGGTTCGGGCGTGTCCTCCGATGTGGAGACCACGGTCGTGCCGCAGTTGCTCTCCGAGATCGACGGTGTCGAAGGTCTCGAGAATGTCATCGTGATCGGTGCGTCCAACCGCGAGGACATGATCGACCCCGCCATCCTGCGGCCCGGACGTCTCGATGTGAAGATCAAGATCGAGCGCCCGGACGCGGAATCGGCCCAGGACATCTTCTCGAAGTACCTGACCGAGGGATTGCCGCTGCACGCCGACGATCTCGAAGAGTTCGGCGGCGACAAGACGCTGTGCATCCGCGCGATGATCGAACGGGTCGTCGACCGGATGTACGCCGAGAGCGAGGACAACCGCTTCCTGGAGGTCACCTACGCCAATGGTGACAAGGAAGTCCTGTACTTCAAGGACTTCAACTCCGGCGCCATGATCCAGAACATCGTGGACCGCTCCAAGAAGTACGCCATCAAGGCCGTACTCGACACCGGCAATCCGGGCCTGCGCATCCAGCATCTCTACGATTCGATCGTGGACGAGTTCTCCGAAAACGAGGACCTGCCCAACACCACGAATCCCGATGACTGGGCCCGCATTTCGGGTAAGAAGGGCGAGCGGATCGTCTACATCCGGACCCTGGTCACCGGCAAGAACGCCAGTGCCAGCCGTGCTATCGATACCGAGTCGAATACCGGGCAGTACCTGTAGATTGTCCGACTCCGAGGGCTGCGCTTTCGACTGGGTGCGTGGTCATCGGTGGTTCGGACGTGTGGATCGTCTTCATCCGACTGCGTCTGATTCACCGGCAAGAACGCCAGTGCCAGCCGTGTCATCGATACCGAGTCGAATACCGGTCGGTCACAGTAGTTTCGAACCGAGGGCTGCGCTTCCCTGTGGAAGCGCAGCCCTTCGGCGTTTTCGGGGGTCATCCTTGTTGGGTAGGTAGGGGTCATTCTCAGGGTTGATATGGATGTTTGGTCGTGTGGTATAAAATTTGGCCATGCGGCCAGAAAATGAGACGGGTGGTCGGCAGAAGTCGTTTATCGAGGAGGCGCGGCGGCGGCAGATCATTGCCTCGGCAGTGGAGGTGATTTCGGAGGCGGGGTTTGGGCGGGCTTCGCTGGCGCGGATCGCGAAGCATGCGGGGATCTCCAAGGGCGTCATCTCGTATCACTTCGCTGGGAAGGACGAGCTGATGGAGCAGCTGGTGATCCAGCTGTATGTGTCCGGCGGTGAGCACATCGCGCCCGCGGTGATGGCGGCGGACGGGTCGCGGAATCAGTTGCTCGCCTATATCAGGGCGAATCTCGGTTTCATCGATGCGAACAAGAAGTATGTCGCGGCGCTGACCGATGTGGTGCTGAATCTGCGTGATGCGGATGGCAAACCGCGGTTCGCCTCGGCCGAGGGGGAGCAGGAGATCATCCAACCGCTCATCGACATCATGCGGGAAGGGCAGCACACCGACGAATTCGGCGAATTCGATGCGGTGGTCATGGCCAAGTCGATCCGCGATGCGATCGATGGCGCGGCCGGGCGGGCGATTCGGGAGAAAGACTTCGATATGACGACGTACTCGGCGCACGTGTGCCGACTGTTCGATTTGGCGACCCGGAAGGGGGGACGTGATGACTACCGTGGTGGAAAGTGAAGTGCGGCAGAAGGATAACGTCGAGGCGCCGCCGCCGTTTGCCTGGTTCGGTGTGGGTGCGATCGCCGTGGTGTCGGCGCTCGCGTTGTTCGCATCGCTGGGACGGTACGGATATTTCGGTGACGAACTGTATTTCCTGTCGGCCGGGCGTCGGCTCGGGTTCGGATATGCCGATCAGGGGCCGGTGCTGCCCGCGATCGCCCGGCTGATGGATGTGCTGGCACCGGGATCACTGGTGGCACTGCGGATTCCGGCCGCGCTGGTCACCGTTGTCGCGGTGCTGATCAGTGCGCAGATCGCGCGGGAGTTCGGTGGGTCGCGGACCGCGCAGGTTTTGAGCGCGACCGGTTATGCGACCGCCCCGTTCCTGCTGGTGCAGGGAACTCAGTTGGCCACCAATACGATTGATACCGCGCTATGGGTGGTGATCAGCTGGCTGTTGATACGGTGGGTGCGCACCCGCCGCGACAGCCTGCTGCTGTGGGCCGCGCTGGTCACGGCGCTGGATATTCAGGTGAAATGGTTGATACCGTTCTTCTGGATCGCGGTCGCCATCGGGGTGGTGGGCTATGGTCCGCGCGAGCTTTTGCGGCGGCCCGCGCTGTGGATCGGCGCGGTTTTCGTTGTCCTGGTCACGGTGCCGACGCTGATCTGGCAGGCGAAGCACGACTGGCCGCAGCTGCGGTTGGGTGGGGTGGTCGCGGCGGAGCAAGCGACGATCGGTGGCCGCTACACCTGGTTGCCCATAGCGCTGATCATGGCCGGGTTGTTCGGCGGAGTGCTGTTGGTCGTGGGAATCTGGGCGTTGTTCCGCTCGGAGGCGTTGCGGCCGTATCGATTTCTCGCGCCGATGCCGCTGCTGCTTGCCGTGGCATTCATCGCAACCAACGGTCGCCCCTACTATGCGGCCGGATGCTACGCGGCGATCATGGCGGCGGGCGCGGTTCGCTGGACCGAGTACACCCGACGGTGGCGAGCCTATGCGACCGTCCCGTTGGTCGCGATTTCGGTGACGATCGTGGTTTTCTCGATGCCGTGGCAACCCGAGTCGTCCATTGATCCGGTCGACAATCAGGCCGAGGCCGCTATCAAAATCGGTCTGTACGGCAAGTTCGGTTGGCCGGAGCTGCGCGCGGCGACCGCCGACGCCTACCAGGCCCTCCCACCGGTGGAGCGCTCGAATGCGGTGATCGTCACCGATTCCTATTGGCAGGCAAGTGCTTTGGATGTCGACCGGAATCGCTACAGCCTCCCGGCCATCTACAGTCCCAACCGCGGCTTCGGATACTTCGACGCCCCACCGGATTCCGCGACAACGGTGCTGTGGGTCGGTAATGCCGAGGACGAAATGCGCACCACCTGTAGCGAATTGACTCCCGTCGGTAGCGTCGACTCCCGCCTCGGCTACCCGGATGTCACCCGCAATGTCACCATCTGGCGCTGCACGCCACGTCAGCCCTGGTCGCAGGTCTGGTCCGACTTGCTTCGCCTCGACTGACCAGCCGCATCGTCCGATTCGTTCAAGACATCCGAACACCGCCGGCGTTGACTGCACCATGGCCGGGGCCGAGCCGCGCTCCGGCCATGGTTCGAGGATCAGAAGGATCGGTATGAAAACGAATATCCGCGCGATCACCTTGGCAGTCAGCGATCTCGAACGGTCGCTGCGCTTCTACCGCGACGGCCTCGGCCTCTTCTCGCCGGGGATTATCGGTACCGAGTTCGTCCGCGATGAGCAGCACCCAGGCGGTTCGGTTGCCATGTTCACTCTCGACAACGGCCTGATCCTGTCCCTCTACTCGCGCACCGACCTGGCGATGGACGCGGGCATCGCCCTCGACCGAGTCGCTGGTTCCCCGATTAGTCTCGGTTTCTTCGCCGACTCCCGCGCGGACGTCGACCACATCCTGCAGCAGGCCGTACAAGCGGGCGGCGCCATCGTCCGTCCACCCGTGATCCGCCCATGGGGCATCTACGCGGGCTACTTCGCCGACCCCGACGGTCACCTGTGGGAAGCCATGTACTTCCTGAACGGCATACCGGAGTGACACTTTATTCTGTTGCCCCACAGGGCTATTCGGATATGAACAGGCCGGCGCGGTACGAGCCGGGAGGCTTCTACGATGCCCAGGTTGTCGGTGAGGTAGCTCGCGAACTGGTATCGGGTTCCGGATGGGCTCAGCTGGCCCAGGGGGACTGCGGTCAGGGGCGTTGTCGGCGCTACGCGCGGCGCGGACGAGGTCGATGGCTTCGGTGCGTGTCAGCAGACTATGGACAACCTGCAGTCGGTGGTATGTGAACCGGGTGCACTCGTCATCTGGCGACGAGATCGGTTACGACACATGTCCTTTCGCCGCGTTGCCCACGCGATGCGTGGTGGCGAAAGGACATGTGCCGTAAAGCCGCTAACCGAGTTCGGCGAGTTGGGGTACCGCCGGTGCCATGCCCTCGATCCACGCTGCCGGGGACGCGGTGGTCGGGGTAATGATCACGGTGTGCACGCCGAGCTTGGCGTAATCGGCCATCTGCCGGACGAATTCGTCGCGATTTTCCGGATTCGGGCGCGGATTATTGGCCATGACGGTGATGCGGATATCGTCGAAATCGCGCCCGACATCGTCGCAATGCCGACGCAGGACGTCGAGTTTGTGGCCGGTATCCTCGGGGGCGGAACCCAAGAGGTTGCAGGCGTCGCCGTACTGCGCGACCAGCCGCAGCGTCTTGCGTTCGCCGCCACCGCCGATGAGTACCTTGGGCCGGTTGATCGGCTGCGGCGAGCACAGCGTCTCGGCCAGCTGGTAGTACTTGCCATCGAAGGGGCCGTTGTTCTGCTGGTCCCACATCTGCTGACAGATTCGTAGTGTCTCCTCCAGCCGCTCGAACCGTTCGGCGATCGGCGGGAACTGCACACCGAGCCCGCGATGCTCGCGCTCGAACCAGGCGGCGCCGACGCCGAGCACGGCGCGGCCGCCGGATAGGACATCGACGGTGGTGACGATCTTGGCGAGCAAGCCGGGATGCCGATAGGTCACGCCCGTGACCAGGAGGCCGAGGTCGATGCGGGAGGTGTGCGCGGCCAGGTAGCCGAGGGTGGTGTAGCCCTCCAACATATTGGCCTCGGCTGGGAGGCCGGTCGGTTCGATCTGGAAGTAGTGGTCCATGAACGACAGCCAGGTCGCACCGGCTGCCTCCGCCGCGGCCCCGACCCTGGCCAACTCGCCGGCAATGGCGGTGGTGCCGCCCTCGATGTCGAATATCGGTAGGTGAAAACCGAGTTCCATGAAATGATCCCCTGGCACTAGACGATTTTGCACCGCCAACGCTATGACCTGGAGTGCGCTCCAAGTCAAGTACTTCTGCGGGGTCACCGAAGACCGATGGCGGTGTCGCCATGGACGACACCGCCATCAGCTTATGTCGATCAGCTCTGAGCGGTTGTCACCGAATTCAGGACGACATCGGCGTTCGGGCGACCGTCGTCACCGCCGGCTACGCCCGCATCGGCGACGCGCTGCAGGACGTCCAGACCGCCGGTGATCTTGCCGAACGGGGTGTATTCCGGCGGCAGCTTGGTGTCCTTGTAGACCAGGAAGAACTGGCTGCCATTGGTGTCGGGACCGGCATTGGCCATCGCGACCGTGCCCGCCGGATAGGTGGCGCCGTCCAGGTTCTCGTTCGGGAACTGGTAGCCCGGACCGCCTGTGCCGGTGGCGGTGGGATCACCGCATTGCAGGACGTAGATGCCCGAGGTGGTCATGCGGTGGCACTGGGTGTGGTCGAAATACTTCTGCCCCGCCAGAAAGACGAAGGAGTTCACCGTGCGCGGTGCGCGGGCCGCCTCCAAGGCAATATTCACTGTGCCGCAGGTGGTTTCCAGCTGTGCTGTGTACTTCGCGCCAGGGTCGATCGTCATCGCGGGCTCGGTGGCCCACTGCTTGTTTTCCGGCTTGGCCGAATCGGGCGCCACGCATCCGGCGACCGGTGTACCCGGATCCGCCGATACCCCGCCTGTGGCGAAGATCGCGAGGGTGGTGCCGACGGCGAGTACACCGAGGCCTCGTAGCAGGGCAGTCCCGATTCTGCGATGCTGCCCGGTGGGCTGATGGTGGTCGAATTGCCGCGCCTGCACGTCACTGCTCACCGGTCGAGGTCTCCTTCTGTTGTGTATCGCATCGGTCGATGCTGAGCGGATCATTCCATCTCGAAGCCTCCAGCGGAACGAGATGCGTATTGCGACTGTGTGGCAATGAAAATCCGCGGATGCGTGCCGACTGGTCGGATAGCATAGCTGCGACGGAGGCGCATCTGATCGGCAAACTGGTTCGGCACGTATCGACTCTCCGGTGACATGGCCTCCATGGGAGGTGCATCGACATGTCCGGGTATGTATTCGGGGTTCTTCGCTGGTGTACTGCGGTGGCTTGTGTCGGCATTCTGGTGGGTGGTTGCACGACGAGCACCGATACGAAATCGACCTCGCAAACGGGTACCTGGCCGCCGAATGACGACCGTGGCCACTGTGCTGTCGACAAGCAGGCCGACGTCCCGGCGACGATGCGCGACGGCACGGTGCTGCGTGCCGACGTATACCGTCCGCAGACCAGCGATTCGGTGCCGGTGCTCCTGATGCGCACCCAGTACGGCAAGGCCGCCGCGCAGATCCAGCCCTCGCGCTATCGCACTCCCGACTGGTTCGCCTCGCACTGCTATCTGGTGGTCATCCAGGACATCCGCGGTATCGGCAGCTCCGACGGCACATTCACCGAGTTCGGCAATGACACCCACGATGGCTACGACACCGTGGAATGGGCCGCGCAACTGCCCGGTTCGAACGGCAAGGTCGGCATGTACGGCTCGTCGTATGTCGGTGCGACACAATGGCTCGCCGCCATCGAGACGCCGCCGCATCTGGCCGCGATCGTGCCCGCGAATACTGCCTCCGACTATTACGACGGTTGGACCTACGAAGGCGGGGCCTTCCGGCTCGGCTTCGTCGAACCATGGGCCATGGGCACCATCGGCCTGGAATCCGCCGAACAACGACGCGACAAGGCCACCGCCGACCAGCTGCGCACGGATAAGCAGAACACCACTTCGTGGCTGAATTACCGTCCCTACCAAGACTTTCCGCCGCTACAGCCGAATAATCCGGCCGTCGCACCGTGGTACTTCGACTGGATCCGCAACTCGACGCGCAACGACTACTGGAAGCAGTGGAGCATCCGCGACCGCTACCCGAATGTGCGGGTGCCGGTGCTCGATATCGAGGGCTGGTACGACGCATTCCTCGCGGGCGGCATCGAGAACTTCACCGGAATGGTCGAGCGCGGCGCCGCACCCGCTCGACAAAACCAGCGATTGGTGATCGGTCCCTGGGACCACCTCGGCTGGGGACGACCCACCTCGATGATCGCGCCCCGGCTCGAGCAACTCGGCCCGGTGGGTGACAGCCCGATCAACGAGCTGATGCTGGCGTGGTTCGACCACTTCCTCGAGGGCACCGGTAGCGGTGTTGCGGGCAAACCCCGCGTCGACTACTACCTCATGGGTGCCAATCGCTGGAAGTCGGCATCGAATTGGCCACTGCCGCAAACACAATGGAAGGAATACTTCTTCGCCGATAGCGGCGCCAACGGCGCTGCCGGACGAATCGGCAAACTTGTCGAGCACGCGCCGAGCGGGCCGGCCGCAGTCGACCGCTATGTCTACGACCCGGCGTCACCCGCACCGAGTATCGGCGGACATTCGTGCTGCTCGGTCGGATCGGGTCCGCAAGGCCCGTTCGACCAGACCGCGGTCGAGCAGCGTTCGGATGTGCTCACCTACAGCACCGATCCGCTGCGCGCCGAGACCGAGGTCACCGGCCCGATCACCGTGAAACTATGGGCCTCGTCCACCGCGCTGGATACCGACTTCGTCGCGCGGCTGGAGGTCGTCGGACCCGATGGGTCGACCGTCAACCTCAACAATGGCATCATCCGTGCCGCGTTCCGGGATTCCCTGTCGGATCCGACCCCGTTGGTGCCCGGCCAGCCTTATGCGTTCACCATCAAGATCTGGCCGACCAGCTACCAGTTCAAGGCAGGCGATCGGATCCGGGTCGCCATCAGCAGCAGTGACTATCCGCAGTATGCGCCGAACCCGAATACCGGTGAACCCTTCGGCGACAGCGCCCGGACCCAGCCCGCGACGCAGACGATCTACAAGGATGCCGAGCACCCGTCATCGGTGGTCGTGCCCATCATCCCGGCCGATGCGGCCGGGTCGACCAGCTTCGATATCGAGCCGGGATCCTAACCGCGGCGAACGCGACGGTAGGTGGGGCCGTGATGGTCGCGGGTGCGTGCGGCGGTGAGCGAGGTTTACGGCTACGAAACTGTTTCCGCAATCTTGTAACACAACCGAATTTTATTTCGGTGAAGTATAACCAAGCATGGGAATCGTTCGAGCGGCGCTCGTCCAGACAAACTGGACGGGTGATAAAGAGTCCATGATCAAGGCGCATGAGGACTACGCACGCCAGGCCGCCGTGCAGGGCGCCGAGGTGATCTGCTTCCAGGAGTTGTTCTACGGTCCGTACTTCTGCCAGTTGCAGGACACGAAGTTCTACGACTACGCGGAATCGGTGCCGGGCCCGACGACGGAGCGATTCACTGCCCTGGCCAAGGAATTAGGCTTGGTGATGATCCTGCCGGTATACGAAAAGGAACAGCCTGGGCTGCTCTACAACACCGCGGCGGTCATCGATGCGGACGGCAGTTACCTCGGCAAATACCGAAAACGCCACATTCCGCAGGTCAGCGGGTTCTGGGAGAAGTTCTACTTCCGGCCCGGAAATCTGGGCTGGCCGGTCTTCGATACCGCGGTCGGCAAGGTCGGCGTCTACATCTGCTATGACCGGCATTTCCCGGAAGGCTGGCGCGCCCTGGGCCTAGCGGGCGCGGAAATCGTATTCAACCCCTCCGCGACCTCGCGCGGCCTGTCCGGATACCTGTGGAAGTTGGAGCAACCGGCCTCGGCGGTCGCCAACGAATATTTCATCGGCGCCATCAACCGGGTCGGCATCGAGGAATACGGGGAGGACGATTTCTACGGAACCAGCTATTTCGTGGATCCAGAAGGTAAATTCGTCGGAGAGGTCGCCTCGGATACCGATCCCGAACTGGTGGTCCGTGACCTCGATATGGATCTGATCAAGGTGGTGCGCGACCGCTGGGCGTTCTATCGCGATCGCCGCCCCGACGCCTACGGACCGCTGGTGGCTCCCTGAGTCTGGTGATATCGATATGACGAAGATATTCATTCACGGCGGCACGGTGGTCTCGGCCACCGGATCGCAATTGCTCGATGTACTCGTCGACGGTGAGATCATTGTCGCCGTCCTGCAACCCGGTGCCATCGCATTGGGCGCGAATCTCGCCGAGTCCGCCGATATCGTCATCGACGCGACCGCCAAATATGTGATTCCCGGCGGCGTGGACGGCCATACCCATATGCAGCTGCCCTTCGGCGGCACCGAGGCCTCGGACACCTTCGAGACCGGTACCCGCGCCGCCGCCTGGGGTGGTACCACGACCATTGTCGACTTCGCGGTGCAGAAGCCGGGGGAGCGGGTGCAGGACACCCTCGGTCTGTGGCACGAGAAGGCCGCGGGCAACTGTGCGATCGACTACGGCTTCCACCAGATCATCGGTGAGGTGAACGACGAATCCCGCAAGGGGATGAGCGAATTGGTGGCCGAAGGTGTCACCAGCTTCAAGTTGTTCATGGCCTATCCCGGTGTCTTCTACTCCGACGACGGTCAGATCCTGCGGGCCATGCAATCGGCCGGCGAGCTCGGCGCGCTGCTGATGATGCACGCGGAGAACGGCATTGCCATCGATGTGCTGGTCGAGCAGGCGCTGGCCCGCGGTGAGACCGCGCCGTACTACCACGGTGTCACCCGGCCGTGGCAGCTGGAGGAGGAGGCGACCCATCGCGCGATCATGTTGGCGCAGTTGACGAATGCGCCGCTGTATGTCGTCCATGTATCGGCCGAGCAGGCGATGGAACAGATCGCGATCGCGCGGGGCAACGGGCAGAACGTCTTCGGTGAAACCTGTCCGCAATATCTGTACCTGTCGCTCGAAGAGCATTTGGGCGCACCAGGTTTCGAGGGGGCGAAATGGGTGTGCTCGACGCCGCTGCGCGCGAAGGCAGAGGGGCATCAAGACGAGCTGTGGCGCTATCTTCGCACCGGTGATGTCACATCGGTGAGCACCGACCACTGCCCCTTCTGCATGAAGGATCAGAAAGAGCTGGGGCTAGGCGATTTCAGCAAGATCCCGAATGGCATCGGCGGCGTCGAACATCGGATGGATCTGATGTTCCAGGGCGTCAAAAACGGGCTGATCGCACTGGAGCGCTGGGTCGAGGTCTGTTGCACCGCTCCGGCGCGCATGTTCGGGATGTATCCGCACAAGGGCGTCATCAGTCCGGGCGCCGACGCCGACATCGTCATCTATGACCCGAACGGGCACACCAGCATCGGGTTCGACAAGACCCACCACATGAATATGGATCATTCGGCGTGGGAGGGCTTCGAGATCGACGGACACGTCGACACGGTGCTCTCGCGCGGTCGCGTGATCGTCGACGACGGTGCCTATCTGGGCAGTGTCGGTCACGGCCGGTTCATCGCCCGTGAACTGTCCCAGAATCTGATCTGACTCGAATGGCCTGATTCGACCGGCAACGGCCTGATTGAAATGGAGAGTGCCGCATGGATATCGGTGTGGTGCTGCAATGCACGCCCCCCGCCTCGCGGGTGGTCGAACTGGCCAGACAGGCGGAGACATACGGCTTTTCACATGTATGGACCTTCGACTCGCACCTGCTGTGGCAGGAGCCCTACGTCATCCACAGCCAGATTCTGGCTGCCACCCGCAAGGTGGTCGTCGGCCCGATGGTCACCAATCCGGCCACCAGGGACTGGACGGTAACCGCGTCGACCTTCGCGACGCTCAACGATATGTTCGGCAACCGCACCATCTGCGGGATCGGCCGCGGTGACTCCGCGGTGCGCACGCTCGGCGGCAAACCGACCACCCTGGCGACCCTGCGCGAATCCATCGAGGTGATCAGGGAACTCGGCAACGGTCGCAGCGCCCGCCTCGGCGACACCATGGTGCGCTTCCCGTGGGCGAGCGCCTCTCGGCTCGAGGTGTGGGTGGCGGGATACGGTCCGCGCGCGCTCGCGCTGACCGGCGAGGTCGCCGACGGATTCATTCTGCAACTCGCTGACCCGGATATCACCGCTTGGACGATCGCCCGGGTGCGGGCGGCCGCCGAGAAGGTGGGGCGCGCGCCCGGAGCGGTGAAGGTCTGTGTGGCGGCGCCAGCCTACGTCACCGATGGGTCCGATGCCGCGACGGCACATGCCCGGGAACAGTGCCGCTGGTTCGGCGGCATGGTCGGCAATCACGTCGCCGATATCGTCGCGAAATACGGCAGCTACGGCGATATTCCGGCCGCGCTCACCGACTACATCGCAGGTCGTCAGGGCTACGACTACAACGAGCACGGCCGCGCGGGCAGTACCCATGCCGAATTCGTGCCGAACGCCATCGTGGACCGCTTCTGTGTGATCGGCACGCCCGATGAGCAGTTGGCCCGGCTGCACGAGCTGGAGAAGTTGGGTGTCGACCAGTTCGCGGTCTATCTCCAGCACGATGCCAAGACCGCCACCTTGGCGGCGTATGGGGAGTCGGTGCTGCCCAGGCTGGCGCATCCGGTCACGGCGACGGCCGAGGTCGAGTGATGGTGACCTCGTCGGAATCAACTGTGGTAGTCCGGCAGTGATGATCTGGCGGTGTTAGTCGGGGGGTTTCCTGGGCGGTGCGCGCTGGGAGAGGCTAGGGTCGGCCGCGTGCCGATCCGAGTAGTGGCAGCATGACGTTGGCGTTAGTGCGCCAGGGATGCTCGAAGCGGCGAACAATGTTGTCGGAGTTCCTGTTTCACGCGCGTCAGGAGTCACGAATTTGACCACTCCCACCGGTTCGTCGGCCGCCGTCGACGGCTCATCTATTGCGTTGTACACCGCCGAGTTCGCTGCGGATCCGCATGACGCCTATCGCGAGATGCGCCGGCGTTTCGGTTCCTTTGTGCCGGTGGAACTGGCGCCGGGGGTGCCCGCCACCTTGGTGATCGGATACCACGAGGCGGTACGGATCCTCAACGATCCGGAACACTTCCCGGCCGATCCCCGGGTCTGGCAGGAGAAGGTTCCCGACAGCTGCCCGGTCAAGCCGTTGATGAGGTGGTATCCGGGGCCGCTGCGCAGCGCGGGCGTAGCGCATGCCAGGTATCGGCAAGTCAATGTCGCGGCGATCGATGGAGTGAACTTGTACAGTCGGCACGCCGCTGTGGAGAGGATGGCCATCCCGCTGATCAACACCTTCTGCGGGGCAGGCGAGGCCGACTTGCTCAGCCAGTATGCGTTCCCGCTGGTCTTCGCGGGCCTCAACGACATGTTGGGTTGCCCACCGGAACTGGGCATCCGGGTCGCGACCGGCATGGCGCACCTGTTCAACTCCGTCGACGACAACGCCGGTCTGGGCATGGCGATGCTCAGCGAAGCACTACTGGAGCTGATCGCATGCAAACGAGCTGAGCCTGGCGACGACATCGTCACACGAATGGTGCAACACCCCGCGGATCTCGATGTGGAAGAGACCCTGGCGAACATCATCACCCTCTACGGTGCGGCATTGGAGCCGCAGCAGAACCTGATCGTCAACACGCTGCTGCTGATTCTTACCGACGACCGGTTCGCAGCCGATGTGCTCGGTGGCAGCCTGTCGACACGCGACGCACTCGATGAAGTCTTGTTCACCGATCCACCGGTAGCAAACTTGGCCACCACCTACCCGCGGCAGCCGATCCTGATCGATGACACCTGGCTGCCTGCACACCAGCCGGTCCTCATCAGCTTGTCCGCTTGCAACAACGACCCTGCGATCTCCGGCGACTTCCTCGGTAATCGTTCGCATCTGGCGTGGAGCACCGGGCCGCACGCGTGCCCTGCGACGCGGTTGGCGTCATTGATTGCCGAAGACGCCATCGACCAGTTGCTCGATGCGCTACCCGAGATGCGGCTGGCCATCCCGGCCGAGGAATTGACCTGGCGGCCGGGGCCGTTCCACCGAGCGCTGGCGGCGCTGCCAGTCGTCTTCCCCAAGTCCCCACCATTGGACGTATTGTAAGAATAGTGCCGTGCCGTTGACTTCGGACTGATTCGTGTTGCTGGCCGAATGTGAAAGATGAACGGTCCGGCCAGCTTCCATGAACGACGCGGCGGCCGTTCTGGTTGGTGGGAAGGTTGTGGCGGTCCGCCAGTGGGGGCGGTGGTGACAGCTTTGGTGCGCCGTGGCGATCGGCCAACTCGCGCATCGACATTCGGTGCTCTCGGCAGCGGATGCCGGCTTCTCTGAACTACTCGCTTCTGAGGCGCGCGCGGCCCGAATGCAGTGATCATCTATGCCGTAACGTCGGGAGCGTGGAGTTCTCTGAGGGATGGGATAGCTTTGCTGCGCTGATCGACGGTTGCTGGGTCGAGCGCCGCCCGCGGCGACCAGAGGTCGCGGACCAACTCCGGCGGGAGACTGAACTGATGCCTTGGCTGGCACCTCTGCTGCCGCTGCAGGTGCCGATCCCATCGATGGTGAGCGAGACGCCATTGGTAGTACGTCATGCGCTCGTGCCTGGTAAGGCAATCGTGTCGGCTGATGTCGAGCATGGGCTCGCGATTGGAAGATTTCTTCGCGCCCTTCACGCCAGTCCCGCGACCGAAGCGGTCCGGCACGGCTTGCCGCCAGCGGAGGAAACCAGGAGCAGCCGGGTAGCGACAATCAGCCGTTTCCGGGCTGACGTGATGCCGTTGATTCCAGCGGCTCAACGAGATTCGGCACTAGCGGTCCTCGACGCCGCGCGGAAATTCCCGGCGGATACGGTGGTCCACGGCGACCTTGGACCTGAGCATGTGTTGGTGGACGGAGGTCGTCTTGCTGGGGTGATCGACTTCGGCGACGTGCATCTCGGTGATGCCGCGAACGATCTAGCTTGGCCACTATACGGTGCATCGACAGATTTTGCGGACGCTGTCGCCGACGCGTATGGCCTCACCGCCGACCTCCGTCGGCGTGCGCTGATTTGGCATCAACTCGGGCCGTGGCATGAAGTCACCCACGGCATGGACATTGGTGACGACGGCGTTCTGCAAAGCGGTTTGACGGGGTTGCTCGAAAGGCTGAAACGTTTCGCTGGATGAGGTCTCGCGTTCCTGCGAGCCGATCTCGATTGGACAGCGCGTATGCCGACGTTCGGGTGTCGGAGCAGACTGGAGGACGGCCTTGAACCAGTGTGGGAGGAGCAGTATGAAGATCCTGGTAACAGGAGCGACGGGAAACATCGGCCGCAAGGTCGTCGACCATCTCCTGACCATGGGCGCGACGGATGTGCGGGTGCTGACGAATGATCCACGGCGAGCGGCACTTCCGGACCGGGTCGAGGTGATCTCGGGTTACCTGCGCAGACTCGACAGCCTGCCGACTGCCTTCGAGGGTGTCGACTGCATGTATCTGGCTCCCACCCCGGATACCGTCACCGAGGTCCTCACGCTGGCGCGCGCGGCGGGGGTACAGCGGGTCGTCGATTTGTCCGGCGAGCCCGAAAGCTGGTGGGGCAGCGTGACAGAGGCCGTCGAGACGAGTGGCCTGGAGTGGACACATCTGTGGCCGGGAGACTTCATGGAGAATGCCAGGATCTGGGCCAAGCAGATCCGCGACACCGGTGCGGTGCGGGAACCATATCCGAGCACCGCCAGCGCGCCCATCGCCATGGACGACATCGCCGAGGTAGCCGCCACCGCGCTGCTCGGGGACGAGCATGCCGGCAAATCCTACAGCCTGGCCGGGCCAGAGATCCTGACGCGCACGGAACTCGTCCGGCAGCTGGGCGTGGCGCTCGGCCGCGACATCCCGTTCATCCCGGTGTCGCGCGACGAGGCGGTCGAGGTGTTCCGCTCCGAGATGGGTGACACCGCAAGCTGGTATGTCGACAACGTGCTCGGCGGCATGGCCGAACACCCGGTTGCTCCGACAGATTCGGTCTCGGAGATCATCGGCCGTTCCGCGACCACCTTCGCCCGCTGGGCGGCCGACCACGTGGGAGATTTCGCCGAGGCCGCGACATAGTGAGAGCAGCCGGAATCCCATCGTAGACAACGTCTTCTGGACGACTCGATCGCCCCGGGTAGGACCAAGGCTGAAAAGACCCTTCAGGGTTTCAGAGTGGCGTGTTGAGACGGGCTGTCCGTTGCCGGTTGAGGTGACGTGGGTCGTGTGGACTGAGCAGGACTGCGTCAGATATGTAGCAGAACGTCAGGTCGATCTTCCGCTGGATTTATTGGCGCAAGTCAGATTTCGACACCCCTACGATGCGTCTATTCGCTCGAGCTTGGTCCAGCCGCTCCAGCCTCGCTTCTTCAGCAGCTCGATCAGTCGGCGGGCCGGCGGCCAGGTGTCGAACGCCAGCGTGTCCAGCAGTTCGACCAACAGTGGCTCGATGTCGGGCTCATTGAGATAGTCCTCGCCCTGTTCGTCGGCTATCAGCGTGATATACGAGGCCATCTTGTCGGCCAACTCGGCAAGCTTTCGGTCGTCGGTCCGATCCAGAGCCTGGCCCAGCGTGCGATAGAAGTCGATGAGCTGCGGGTCGGCGATCTCCTTTCGCTTGCGTGTGATCCACTCCGGGACCCGCTGGGGCGAACGCGCGACCAACGGGATCCAGCCGTCGCGTTCGACCTGGACGATCCGCTCATCGACCCCGAGCGTCCGCAGTTGGTCGAGAAATTCGATCAGCTCCGGAGGCAGTGCCAGGTTGTCCCCGGCAGTGAGGCGGGCGATCCGCTTGCGGAGCCGCTGCCGCTGCCTGATCTCTGCCCGCAGCTGCCTGTCGATGTCTGCGACCGACGCCGCGAACTCCTCGGCGTCGGCTTGGAGGAGCTCCCGCACGCGCGCCAATGGAACCCCGGCCTCGGCGAGCGTCCGGATCCTGATCAGCTCGACCACAGTAGCGGCGTCGTACCTCCGATAACCGGAGTGATCTCGTTCTGGTTCCGGCAGCAGCCCCTTGGCGTGATAGTGCCGCACCGCTCGTACTGTCACTCCGGCGTACAACGCCACCTCGCCGATGGTCAGCATTTGACTAGTCTCCTAGACCTGGGAACTATGACGAACTGGCCGGGCAGGCTGGGCCTGCGTGTTCCGGATGATCCGGGCGATTTCCTGGGCGTGGGTGACAAGCAGCCCGTGACCGGCGTCGAGCCACGATGTGGAAATGTGCGGCTGCTCGCGGACCAGCCGCTCGATACCAGCCCGCCAGTTCTGATTGCGCCATGGTGCACGCCCTTCGCCGCTGTCGCCGGCCATCGATGTCGACATGATCATGCTGATCGGACGATCAATCTTCCGATACCGGTCCAGGATTGCAGAGCGCACTACATCCACCTCGAGATTCAGGTCGAGCATTTCCTGTGCGGTGAGCAGCACCTGACGCGGGGTGCCTTCGCTACCCTCGATCCACGTCGCCAGGCCGTCGAACATTGCGCGGAACTCCGGCAGGTCGGCCTCGGTGATGAATGGTTCGGGCACCGGGTTCGCCCCGTCGATGAGAACCATCTCCGTGACGATGCCGGGATGCTCGGAGGCATAGTGCACGACAAGGTCCGCGCCGAGCGAGTGGCCCACGAGCATGGGCGCCGAGGGCAGGTCGAGGCGTCTCACCTGCGCCATCACAGCGACGAAATCACCCAGGAACGCCTCGAACGAGTACTGGTCGGCGCCCGTGGAGACGCCATGACCCCGCAGGTCGAAGGTCACCACGTCATGATCGCGCCGCAGCAGCGTGATCAGCTCATGCAGATCAGCCTGTGTCGTGAGGAGTCCGGGGCACAGGATCAGCAGTCGTCCCCGACCGCCGCGGGATACCGGAATCGTGACGCCGCCGCGGCGGACCGTGAAGTAATTGGTTTTCGCAGTCATGCCGTCAATCCTGAGAGGTTGACCCTGCGTCAGGGTCAACTGTCGAGGCGCTGTATCCATGACCAGGACCCCAAGCAACTGAAAGAACGTTTGAATCAGGTTGATGGGCAGAACATCTCAACTCATGCTGGCCCGACGCTACGACGCGCACATCAAGACTCTCGGCAACCAGAAAGCAGCCGAATCCGCACACTGATCACGTCCCGTCGAGGCGACTACTGGATCTGCTCGAACTCGGCTCGCGTCAGACGTCCGATTCTGTGGCCAGGGGTGCGTTCACCGATCGGAACTACCCGACGCCTCGCGCTGAACCCATTGGGCTGAAACAGCTTGCGTCAGTGACGCGACGTCCGAGCCCGCCCAGCACACATACCCATCAGGCCGCACCAGTACGGCCTCCACGTCCAGGTCGCGCTGTGTCACCACGTAATCGATGTGATCCGACCACTGCGCGAGGCATGCCCGTAGCCGGTCTCCTCTCGCCAACAGAACCGCACGCCCAGTCCTTTGCTCGAGGCCGGGCAGGCGCCGCCCGAGGAGAGGATGTGGCTCTCCCGGCAACGGGTAGCGAATATCGAGCCCGGACATCATGCCCGCGACAAACTTGTTGGCTTGCGGCAGTTTCAGCAACTCCTCGACAATCGTGCGCAACGCCAGATTCTCCTCATCGGGCATGAGCAATACGCTCTGGGCGCGAGTGTTCGCCAGCACCCGCGCGGCCACAGGATGCCGTTCCGTCTGATAAGTATCGAGCAGGCCATCCGCAGCCCAGCCCTTGACCTCGGCAGCCAGCTTCCACCCCAGATTGAAGGCGTCCTGCATTCCGAGATTCAGCCCTTGCCCGCCCATTGGTGAATGGATGTGCGCGGCATCCCCCGCGAGCAAGACGCGGCCGTGGCGATAGGTCGAGACCTGTCGTGAGGCGTCGGTGAAGCGAGAACCCCAACGAATATCGCTCGCCTTCACCTCGGAGCCGAAGGACACCGCGAGCGCCCTGTCCACCTCGCCTATGGTGATCGGCGCGTCCCGGGAAAGATCACGCTGCTCTGGGCCATAGAAAAGAAATCGATATACGTTCTGTCCGATCGGGGCCAGATAACCTTTGCCCAACCGAGAGGGCGACATCTCGGGTATCGACCAAGAGGTCGGTACGGGTCCGGTCAGTGTGAGGTCCGTGACTGCCATACGCAACCGTCCGTCCAGCCCAGGGAACTCGATTCCAAGCAACTCCCGCACCGTGCTGCGCGCGCCATCACAGCCGACAAGGTAGCGGCCGCGCAGCCGCTGGGAACCCGCCATCGCGACAACCCCCTCCCCGTCCTTGGCGATCTCGGTCAGCTCGTGGCCGCGCAACACGATGGCACCCAGATCTGCGGCTCTGGCCTCCAGGATCGCCTCCACGCGCACCTGGGGGATGCCGATCATGTATGGGTGCGGGGTGTCCCAAGCGCTGAAATCGAGCCGCAATCCGGCGAAATGCCCAGCCGGCACGCGCTGGATCGCTTCATCGCTGACGCGGTCGAGCAGTCCACGCGACTCGAGGAGTTCCGCGGTACGCGGTTGCAGCCCGAGCGCTTTGGATTGCCCGCTCGGTTCGTTCAGCCGCTCCAGCACAACTGTGGATACTCCAGCCAAGCCCAGCTCTATGGCGAGGGTCAGCCCGGTAGGCCCAGCTCCGACAATGATCACATCGACGTCCATGCCGCGACGGTAGACCCTGAGGTGTCCCTTACTGCAAGGATAGGAACATGAACCACCCGTTGGATCCCGACATGTTCGCGAACTGTCTTCCGCTCAGACCTCCGATCCAGATCGGCGGAAAATGGACGGCGAAGATCGTGGTGTGCCTCTCGGACGCTCCCCGACGATTCTCAGAGCTGGAAACAGTCCTTATCGGGATTACTCCAAAGGTTCTCACCGAATCGCTACGCGCGATGCAGGAATCCAAGCTGATCACCCGGACCACCTATGACGAGCACCCACCCCGAGTCGAATACGCGTTGACACCACTCGGCCGATCCCTACTCGAGCCAATCGCCGTCGCCTGCCGGTGGATAGACCATTTCGTCAAGGAAAGTGCATGAAAAGTCTTGTTTCTTCCGTCCAGTACTGCACAGATACGTTGGATGCCTCGAAATTGAAGTTTCTCCCCGGAAGCAAAGCGCTTCGCGTTGGACGCTGACGCGACAGTTGTATTTTGTTGTGCTGCAGGAGGGGTGATCCCGCGGTCGGTTGTTGCACAATGTCGTCGAGTGCGTATATCGGGACCGAGAAGCAGCGACCGCGTGGCGGTGAGGCAACAAGCAGAACGCGGGGCAGGACGGCTATTTCGCCGCTGATATGCCAGCCGAGGCGATCATCCGGCTTCCGGGCCCGTGAGGCGACCTGCTCGACGGTCCATGGTCTGTCCGTGCGTATCGACCGGACGCAATGAGTACCTGGCCGCGGTCGGGCGATGGCGACGCATCGAGGCGAGCAGTTGTGCCGTGGCTCCGGGATGCGCGACGGCCTAGCCGAGGACTTCGGACCTGTGTGGAATCACCGGCGGGACAATTCTTGTCACAGACCGTGCCTCCAGCCGCGCGGCCGCCGCAATCGGGCTATGGTGCCACAGTGCTGTTATATCCAGGTTCGAAGGGAGAATTCGCCCCATGAGCGGGTCAGATCACGTCTTCTATCCCTGGAGCGCCCAGGCGACCCTGAATCCGGTGCCGGTCGTCGGTGCGTCGGGCTCGTGGTTCTGGGAGGAGAGCGGCAAACGCTACCTCGACTTCTCCTCCCAGCTGGTGAATGTCAATATCGGCCACCAACACCCGGATATCGTCGCGGCCATTGTCGATCAGGCACAGAAGCTCACGACCATCTCACCGACCGTCGGCAACGAGGCGCGCAGTGAATTGGCCAGGCTGATCGTCGACCGCGCACCGGGCGAGCTGAGCCGGATTCTGTTCACCACCGGTGGCGCGGAGGCCGTCGAACACGCGGTGCGGCTGGCCCGTAGCTACACCGGCCGCACCAAAATGCTTTCCGCCTACCGCTCGTATCACGGTGGCACCGGCGTCGCGATCGGGCTGACCGGTGAGCCGCGGCGCTGGGGTGCGGAGCCGACCAATGTCGACGTGGTCCGCTTCTTCGGGCCGTATCCCTACCGATCCCCTTGGGAAACAACAACTCCCGAGGAGGAGACGGCGGCGGCGCTGCGGCATCTGCGCCAGGTCATCGAACTGGAAGGGCCGCAACACATTGCGGGGCTGATCCTGGAGACGGTGGTCGGCACCAACGGTGTGCTCGTGCCGCCGCCGGGCTATCTCGCTGGTGTCCGAGCATTGTGCGACGAATTCGGCATCGTCTATATCGCCGATGAGGTGATGGTCGGATTCGGCCGGGTCGGTGAGTGGTTCGCGGTACAGGCCTTCGACGTCGAACCCGACATCATCACTTTCGCCAAGGGCGTGAATTCCGGTTATGTCCCGCTCGGCGGCGTGCTGATGGCAGAACGGATCGCGCAGCGCTACGACAATACGGTGTATCCCGGCGGACTCACCTACGCCGGACATCCCCTCGCCTGTGCCGCGGGCATCGCCTCGATCAATGTCTTCGAACGCGACTGCATTCTCGACCATGTCCGCTCGGTCGGCGCTGATGTGCTCGGAAAGGGGCTGGCGGACTTGGCATCTCGCCATCCCAGTGTCGGTGAGGCACGCGGTCTCGGATTCTTCTGGGCGCTGGAGCTGGTGCGCGACCCGCAGACCAGGGAACCGTTGATTCCGTTCGCCGCTGCGGGTTCGGCCGCCGAACCGATGAACCGGGTCACCGCAGCCGCCAAGGAACGTGGGCTGTGGCCGTTCAACGCGGGCAACCGCTTTCAGATCGCGCCGCCGCTCACCACGACGGCGGACGAGCTGCGCACCGGATTGGATATCGTGGACGAGGTGCTCGGTATCGCCGACGAATACGTGCGGTGATGGGACGTCGCGCGGACCACCCCCGGGCGTAGTCCCTGCGACGACCATTTCCCGCTAGATTCGAGGTGTCCACCTCGGAACTCCCTCCAGGAGTTTGCGTGACCGATGCCGAAGATCGTCAGAACCTGACTACCTCGCCCGAGGGGCGTCCGGCGCTTGCGGTCGTTGGCGTCGGCGCGGTCGCGGCAATGGCGCTTGCGGTCCTGCTGTTCTCCGCAAGTCGGTACGACTACTTCGGCGATGAGCTGTACTTTCTCGCGGCCGGGCGACGGCCCTCGTTCGGCTACGCCGATCAGGGGCCGGTAGTACCGATGCTGGCGCGCCTGATGGATACGATCGCGCCGGGTAATTTCTTCGTGCTGCGGCTGCCGATGGTGGCGCTGACCGCGCTCGGCGTCGTGCTGTGCGCGGTGATAGCGCGGGAGCTCGGCGGTGGACGCATTGCGCAGATCTTCGCCGCGATCGCTTACGCGACCTCGCCGTTCCTGCTGCTCCAGGGCAAGATGCTGACGACCAATGCGGTCGATACCGTGCTCTGGGTGATCATCACCTGGCTGGTCGTGCGCTGGGTGCGAACCCGCCGCGATCTCCTGCTGCTGTGCGCGGCCCTGGTGACCGCGGTCGATATGCAGGTGAAATGGTTGATCCCGTTCTTCTGGGTCGGCGTCACGGTGGGTTCGCTGATCTTCGGTCCGCGCGAATTGGTGCGGCGGCCGCTGCTGTGGCTCGGCGCGGCAATCGTGGTGGCGGCGACGATACCGTCGCTGATCTGGCAGGCGCGCCACGATTGGCCGCAGCTGGCGATGGGCAAGGTGATCATCGGTGAGCAGGACATTCTCGGCGGACGATTGGCATTCATTCCGCTCGCCGTGCAGCTGGTCGGGTATTTCGGCGCGGTGCTGCTGATGTACGGCGTGTGGGCGTTGCTGTGCCACACCTCGCTGCGGCCGTACCGGTTCCTCGGGGCGACTCTGCTGATACTGGTCGCCATCTTTCTGATGATCGGCGGGCGGGTCTACTACATGGCCGGGATGTACGGCGTGGTGCTCGCCGCGGGTGCGGTCGGTCTCGGCGAATCGGCGGGTCTACTAGATCCCGCTTCGCGTCGCTGGGTCACTGGTGCCGGTGCGGCACTCGCCGCGGTGGCCACGGGCTTTGTGCTGTGGTCGACTCCGTGGCGGGACGCCGCACAAGTCCGGCCGCCCGCCAGCACCTCCGAGGCAGCCATCAATATCGGCGTCTACGGCGAATTCGGATGGCCGGAACTGATTTCCGGAGTCACCAAGGCTTACGACTCGCTCACCCCGGCCGAACGCGCCGACGCCATCATCGTCACCAACACATATTGGCAAGCCAGCGCCCTCGACCAATTCGAGCGCGCCAACCTGCCTCCGATCTATAGTCCCAGCCGCGGTTTCAGATATTTCGGATCACCTCCTGGCACCACGTCCGCTGTCGTCGCCGTCGGTATCGACGATGACTTCCTGCACTGGGATTTCGACAACTGCGCACCGGTCGCCAAGGTGGACAGCCGAATCGGCTACCCGTGTAACACTCAGGACGTCACGGTATGGACCTGTACCGGCCTACGCCATCCGTGGTCCGAGGTGTGGCCGACCTGGATGCACCTGTAGGTACGCTGCGAGCATGACATCTGGGCAGACCGAGATCTGGCACAATCCGCGGTGCAGCAAGAGCCGCAATGCCACCGCGCACCTCGACGAGGCGGGCGTGGCCTACACGGTCCGGCGCTACCTCGACGATCCGCCGACCGCGACGGAATTGCGGACGGTGCTGCAGCGGCTGGGCGTCGAGCCGTGGGATATCACCCGAACCGGTGAGCAGATCGCCAAGGAGCTTGGCATATCCGGCTGGGGGCGCACCGCCGCCGACCGGGGGCGCTGGATCGACGCGCTGGCCGCGAATCCGCAGCTGATCCAGCGGCCGATCGTGCTCACACCGGACGGCGGTGCGGTCGTCGCGCGCGACGAGAATACCCTGGAATCGCTGGACCCTTCGTAGCCCGAAATAGCCGGTAGGGTCGGCATTTATGAAAGTACAACTGCGTCATAGTCCGGCCTCCGCGGTCGCGCGGTGCTTCCTGGCCGGAGGCGAGCCGATGCGGGTCGAGAGCGGCGCCATGGTCGCGCATTCGGCAGGAGTTTCGTTGCAGTCCAAGGCCGAAGGCGGCATTCTCGCCGGGCTGAAGCGTTCGGTGCTGGCCGGCGAATCATTCTTCGTCTCGACCTTCACCGCACCGCCGCAGGGCGGCTGGGTGGATGTGGCGCCCGCACTGCCAGGTGACATGCTGAATCTGCGGATCACCCCCGATCGCCCGTTCTTCATCAGCCGCGGCGGCTGGATCGCGAATTCGCACGGTGTGCAGGTGGAGGGCAAATGGAGTGGTTTCGCGAACCTCTTCGGCGGCGAGGGCGGCTTCGGCCTGCGCGCGCACGGCGAGGGTGAGGTGGTTGTCGGTGTGTTCGGCGCGATCGATGTGATCGATCTGCAGCCAGGTGAGCCGATCACCATCGATACCGGCCATGTGGTGGCCTATGACCTGGCCATGAACTTCACCATCCGGCGCGCGGTCTCCGGGCGGTCCATCCAGTCGCTGAAGTCGGGCGAGGGGTTCGTCTTCGACTTCACCGGTCCGGGCCGGGTGCTGCTGCAGACCCGCAATCCGGGGGCTTTCGCGGCCTGGGCCGGCTCGGTGGCGTCCTCGGGTTAGTCACCCGTTTTCACGACTCACTTACCTGCCGGACACCTAGCGCATGCAGACTGCAAATTTCATATCGGGTCCAGCAAGGGAATGTACATAGAGCTCCTCGAAGTCGTCGCGAACCTCTGCACCCAGGTCATGGGTGTCATGAGCGGTAGCGCCGCCTGACAGATCGCAGACCCATCGGCCCATCAGGTCCTCGACCCGGTGGGCCGATGGCGTTTCAGGTCAGCAGCTGGTCGATGAGGATGCGGGTATCGGGGACGAACGGCCAGGTCGGGTCGGCCAGATGGGCGCGCAGTTCGGCATCGGTCCACCACCAGCCGTCCACGATCTCCTCGGGCTGATGACGGATGGGTCCGTCGTAGCGCAGCTCGTAGGCGAACAGATGACAGCGCATCGCTGCGCCCCGCCAGATGCCGTCCCAGGACGCGCTGGCCCGCAGGGGGAGCGGTGGCGCGTCGGCGGGGCGGACGATGCCGAGTTCCTCGGCGAGTTCGCGGACCGCCGTCTGTGCCGGAGTCTCGCCGGGATCGACGACACCGCCGGCAAGGCAGTCGTGCATACCAGCGAAGACCATCTTGGTATCAGTGCGGCGGTGCACGTAGACGCGTTCGCCATCGCCGGAGCGGACCAGTACGCCGGCACTCGCATGCCAGATGCCGTCGCGATAAACGGTAGCGCGGTCGGCCGCGCCGATTTCGCGGCCCGCGGCGTCATAGACCGCGATCATCTCCGGCTCAGGATGCACGAGCACCGGTCGAGGGTAACCTGGTCTTGCATGCCACCCTGAGAGAGGACCGCCCCAGATGGTGCTTCCGCGCACACTGGCTAAGTTGAACCGGCACGTGACGAATCCGATCCTCGGCCGGTTGGCCGGGAAGGTGCCCCCGATGAGCATGGTCGTCCACAAGGGGCGAAATTCGGGCCGCCCCTATCGAACTCCGGTGTGGGCGTTCGAAACCGATGGTGTCTACCGGATCGCGCTGACCTACGGCCGCAATGTCGACTGGGTCAAGAACATCACGGCCGCAGGCGGTTTCGAACTCGAGACCAAAGGCACCGTCGTGCTCCTCATCGATCCGGTGGTGGTACATGATGCGTCGGCGGCGTGGGCACCACCTGGCGTCCGCCAGGTGCTGAAGGTGCTGTCGGCGACGGACTACCTGCAGGCGGGTCCCGCCTAGCAGTCGGCGTTTTAACGCCGAAATCCCTTGTCCGCGTGGACAAGGGATTTCAGGTCAGATGCGCTCGCGCGGGTCGAGGATCACCTGAGTGCCGGGTGTGGTCGCGACCTGTAGGGTGCGCAGCCGTAGCAGTGCCGGGTGTTCCTCGAGCAGTCGCGCGGTATTGGCCAGCGACCGTAGTGCGGCCGCTTCCGCGCGGGCGCGTTCGATTTCAGCCCGGCCACGCTCCTTGGCGAGCACGGTTTCCAGTGCGGCCCTGCGCAGTTCGCCGGGCAGCATCAGGTCGCGGGCGTTGAGTGCGTCGACGCGCATGCCGAGTCCCGTTACGGCCATGCCGATTTCGGCGAGATCGCCGACGAGAAGCGTGCGGTCGGCGACGAGTTCGTCGAGGGAATGGCTTGCCACAGAGCGGCGCGCGGCATCCTGCACCGCCGCGTACAACACGCTGTCCGGGTACTGCGCACCTGTGGTGAACTCTTCCGGGTCGGTGACCTGCCAGTTCAGTGCATAGCTGACCCGCAGCGAGAGTCCGTCGTGGGTGAGCAGTTCCTGACCGCTGACATTCAGCAGCCGGGGCCGCATGTCGACGACGATCAGCGTGCAGCGCTTGGCATCGTAGCGGTGGCGTCCTGGCTCGAGCACTCGCTCGAGTGTGCCGTCGCGGTGGAGCAGCGTTCGCTGCCATGCCATAACCGTCGTGTACATGTTCACTCCTCCCGTACCGTGTGTCGTTGGCTGCCTTGTTGTTTCGGATGTCACCCGGTTCCGGTCACGGGGCCGCGGCGGGGGCGTCCCGCGGCCGTAGCCGCGGAGCCCGCAGAGCCGTTTGCCGTATCCGACCGGAACCGGGTGGCATCGCAGTGGGAATCGAACCCATCCAGGCTATGCGCCCTTCGCCAGGTGCGAGACCGAGTCCGACACGGGGAACGCGGTGCGGAGATTCCGGTGCGCCCCTTGACTCGGCCTGGAACAACCATAAGGTTCGCGGCAAGGGTGCGCGAATGATTTATCGCCGCTTCGGTTTAACGCCGGGTTTGGGGGCGGCGTTCGCTGCGTGCCGCAGCGACACGCGTTGCCGCAGCGACCGATTCGGCCTCGAGGCGGCGGTAGACGACATGCTCGCCGCGCGAGCGTCCAGGCGTTGTTGGTGACGAAGTACAGCACGATGGCCACCGGCAGCAATCGACGGCGGTCATATGGGCGAGCCCGGTCGGCCGTGCACGCAATAACTTGAACGATTCGGCTGGACCTACGAGGCGTCGCCGAGATCCCAATCGACGCGCCGACTCAGCGCCGATGGCGGCAGTCCGAAGGTGCGGCGGCAGGTGCGGGTCAGGTGAGAGCTATCGGCGAAACCGGCGGCGTGGGCGGCGGCGGTGAGATCGTCGCCGGAGCGGACGCGAGTGATCGCCACATGTAGTCGAAGCCAGAGTATGTAGGGCCGCATGGGAATTCCCACCTGTTCGGTGAACAGATGGGTGAGTCGGGCCGCGGAAAGGCCGACCCGGCGCGCGACATCCGCGCCGCGGATCGGTCCGTCGCCGACGAGGGACGGCAGCAGTTGCAGCACCTCGGTTACCGCCTCGTGGCGCTCATCCTCCATGCTGCGCGAATTGTCGCGTTCGAGATCGTCGACGACCTCGGCGACCAGTTCCGCGAGTGGTTCCCGATCCGGATCGATGGGCAGGGAATGTTCGCAGTCGGCCCACCCGTGAGTGTGGGCTCTGCGATCAGCCGCCGCGCCCGCAACGGATTCCGGATCGAGATAGATCGCGGTGCCGCGCTCGGTGCCAGCGTCGATGCGATGTGGTGCGTCGGCGGGCACGATGACATGTGTGCCGCGATGCCGAACGCCGCTCGCGTCCACCACGACCACCGGGGTACACGCGGCGACCACTTGGACAGCGTGATGGGCGTGCAATGTGGTGGGGTCGATGCTGCCGCCAAAGGCCAGTACGCCGGCGCGCAGCAAAGCCATACCCTCCCAACGCAGTTCACCGGGCGCCCCGGAGCCGTAGTGTGCGGATCGGGGCGAGGTGGATGCCCCGTTGGTAACCAGAGCCTTCATCATCGGATGCTCCCGGGTGACTGCGAATCCCGAATCGGATCCCTCATGGAGACTATCCCGGCCGACTGGCCGCTGTCAGGGTAACGGCGACGCGAGCGAGGAACCCGGTGATCAAGGGGCGAGCGGTCAAAGCCTGGCGCTCAGGGGGGGCGAAGGCGGCGTGTTCGAGGCGGCGGGCCAGGCGAGCCGCGGGCAGGGTAATTGCGTCGGCGGGGCGATGCGGGTCGAGGCCGATGAGTTCGGCACGCGGGACGGGCGGTAGGTGATCGTATTGCGGTGCACGCTGAGCTGGCGGGCCGTCGCCAACTGATTGAATCCGCTGTCGACGAAAACCTCGAGGGTGTTCCGCCAGCATCGGCCGGGTGTCGAGTGGCGCAAGCACGGACACCAGTCCGGGTCGGGCCGCACCACTGACTTCCACCTTGTATTCGAACTGCAAATCGGTTCTACGACAGAGGATTTCGCGGCAGGTCAGGCACCGGCCCAGTTCGGCCAGCACCCGCGCCTCGGCGAAGATCGTCGCAATCTGCGCTCTGCTCGTCGCCGCACCGACACCGACTCAGTAGGCGGCGCATGATCGGGCTGATGTGCGGGCAGTCGCCCGGTGGGACCGGTGGTCGCGGCGCTACCGTCGTCGCCGGGTCGCAGCGGGATCATGCGGTTCACTCGCCAGCGTTGAGCCGCGGGAAGACACCCGGAATCGCCTCGACCCGGCGGCGAGGTGTCGGTAAACAAATCGTTAACTTCCGACCGTCTCCGCCGCAGCCGCCACCGCTCGAGATCAGGTGGAACCGCGGCGGGGATTTCTCGGGCGATGCCGCCGCGGATTCGGGTCCGCCGTCGAGGGCAAAGTCGTATCGTGAGACTCGGCGAGCAGGACCTGCCGTGATCCGACGGACGGGTCCGGTCGTCAGGGGACGGTCGCCTCGCCATCCGCGGATACACCGTGCGCCGCGAAAGCGAGGAGCGAGCCGTGTTGGACGAGCGAGCAGCCTTGACTGCCACCACCGACGGAATTCTGGAATATATCTGCGCCAAGGAAGTCGAATACGTCGATATTCGATTCTGTGACGTTCCCGGTGTGCAGCAACACTTTTCGATACCGGCCGTCGCATTCGGGCCGGATCTGGTCGATAACGGGATCGCCTTCGACGGCTCGTCGGTGCGCGGTTTCCAGTCGATCCACGAATCGGATATGTTGCTGCTCCCGGATCTGCGCACCGCGCAATTGGACCCCTTCCGTGCCGCGACGACGCTGAATTTGAACTGCTTCGTCCACGATCCGCATACCCACGAGGCCTATAGCCGCGATCCGCGCAATGTCGCGCGCAAGGCCGAGAAGTATCTGAAGAGCACCGGCATCGCTGATACCGCTTACTTCGGGCCCGAGGCGGAGTTCTACATCTTCGACGCCGTGCGTTACGACACCAAGATGAACGGCGCCTTCTACGAGGTGGACTCGTCCTCCGCCGACTGGAACACCGGTGCCGAATTCAATCCGGACGGCACGATCAACCGTGGGTACAAGGTGCGCGCCAAGGGTGGTTATTTCCCGGTGGCGCCGTACGACGCCGACGTCGATGTGCGCGATCGCATGTGTACGAATCTGCAGAACGCCGGCTTCGAACTGGAGAAGGGGCACCACGAGGTCGGTACGGCGGGTCAGGCCGAGATCAACTACAAATTCAATACGCTGCTGGCCGCCGCCGATGATCTACAGCTATACAAGTACATCATCAAGAACACCGCATGGGCCGAGGGCAAGACCGTCACGTTCATGCCCAAACCGCTCTTCGGCGATAACGGCTCCGGTATGCATGTGCACCAATCCCTGTGGTCGAATGGCACACCGCTGTTCTACGACGAGGCCGGATATGCGGGCTTGTCCGACCTGGCTCGGCACTATATCGGCGGACTGCTGCGGCACGCATCATCGCTACTGGCATTCACCAATCCGACCGTGAACTCGTACAAGCGCTTGGTCCCCGGCTTCGAGGCCCCGGTCAATCTGGTCTACAGCCAGCGCAATCGCTCAGCGGCCGTGCGCATTCCGGTCACCGGCGCGAATCCGACGGCCAAGCGCCTCGAATTCCGCTGCCCCGACTCCTCGGGCAATCCGTACCTGTCCTTCGCCGCCATGATGATGGCCGGTATGGACGGCATCCGCCGCAAGATCGAACCCCCCGTCCCGATCGACAAGGACCTCTACGAGCTCACCCCGGAGGAGTCCGCCGAGGTCACCCAAACTCCGCCCAACCTCGAAAGCGTCATCGACCGACTGGAAGCCGATAACGAGTACCTGACCGAAGGCAATGTCTTCACCGACGATCTGATCGAGACCTGGATTCGCCTCAAGCGCGATGCCGAGATCTCTGAAATCAACATCCGACCGCACCCTTACGAATTCGAACTCTATTTCGACGTGTAGGTCAGTCGATGTGGAGTTCGCCATTGATGGCGAGGAATGCGGTGGGGGTGAGGCCGAACATAGTGCGGAAGGTATCGCTGAAATGCGAAGGGGAGGCGAAGCCCGCGTCGACGGCGGCGCGGGTGAGGCCATGGCCCGCGGAATAGGCCCTGGCAACGCGCAGCATGCGGGCCCATTGCACGTAGCGGCGGAAACTGGTGCCGGTCTGTTCGGCGAAGGTGCGCAGGAAGTAGGAGGTGGATAACCCTGCGGCACTTGCCTTTTCGGCCGCGCGCTGCTGCTGGGTCGGGTTGGCGCGGATAGCTGCGGCGACCGCGGCGATGCGAGGATCGCGGATGGTAGGGACCGGGATACTCGCGAGGTCGAGGAGACGGTCGATATCCGGCGCTGGGTCGGCGCACAGCTCGATCAGCTCGGTCTCGTGCCGGTGGTCGGCGCTGTATCCGTTGACGGTGCGCCGCATGCCGCCGAGACAGCGGGCCAGATTGGTCGAGGTCGGGTCGAAGAAG
This sequence comes from Nocardia sp. NPDC051990, assembly GCF_040680755.1. Lineage (NCBI taxonomy): Bacteria > Bacillati > Actinomycetota > Actinomycetes > Mycobacteriales > Nocardiaceae > Nocardia > Nocardia sp. NPDC051990. Next base: position 437,945 of record NZ_JBFAXH010000002.1, read on the forward strand.
CAGAAGAGCTTCGGCACCTCGGTGTCCAGGACGTCATGCGTGACCCGGGCACGGAACAGGAAGCTGCGGGCCGTGATGTCCGGAGCATCGGCGACTCGAACCCGGAACGGGCCGCCGAGTCCGACTCCCAGACTGGCGATGGCAGTGGAATGTGCACCGAGGGCCATCCCGGGCCCGATATAGATCGCATGCCCGAGCCGCAGCCACAGCCGGGCGGAGGTGACCGCCGTTTCGGGAGCGCACGTTTCTGGAAGTGCCGATCGCGCCATATCCGCGACGATACAGAAAACCGCAGAATAGACGGGAGATCGGCTGCCGAGTCACCGTGTGGCCGCCTGGATTTCGCCTACCAACCGAACGGCCTCGGGCAGTTCGATGTGATCGTCACGAAAGTTGAGGGAAACCACACACTGTCGGCGCGGGCTCCGAGGCCGTGGTTCACCACAATCGCACTCACTGTCGATCATCTCCTGAATCGGGAACGCTCCGTAGCGTTTCGCACACGGTCATCGACTATCCGTTGCGGGTCAAGGCATTACGCGGGTCGATGGCCGAGGCCCAGCTGGATCCCGAATTGGCCGGACCGTTCCGGGACCGGGCGCAGACCCGGCTCAGTGTTCGCGGGCCAACGCTCGGTAGCTGAGATTCCACACCCACTCGACCGGACCGCGGTCGAACCGGCGCAACCACAGATGCGCAACGGTCACGATGATCAACGCGACCAGCAGGTAGATGCCGACCGTGAACGGCACCTTGGCGTCCGGAGCGACACGCGCGGCGAGTCCGAGACCCCACCTGTAGCACAGCATCGAAGCGACCAGATTCTGCAGGATGTAGCAGCTCAGGGCCATCCGCCCGACCTCGGTGAGCCGCCTGCCGAGGAATCCGACCCGCGGACGGAGCAGGTAGAACTCCGCGACCAGCGCGAGCAGGCCGAGGGCGACGAACGGGGCGCTGCCGTATCTGGTCAGCAAGACCAGATCGCCGCCGAGCACACCGACCGCCAGATCGATCGGCGCGGCAACCGCGAATCCGATGATCATGAGTCGCCGCCGGAGCCGCGCACCCTCCGGCCGGAACACTCCGGCCCGGAACAACTGCGCACCCGCCAGGAACAGCGCGATCGACATCGGGAAGACGAAAATCGGCTCGACGCGGAACATCCCCGCATTCTCGAGTCGGAACAGCACCAGATCCCAGAACGACCCGTCCGCATAGGGATTCGGATCCAGCGGCTTGCGTGGCGTCGAATCCTGTTGGTTGGCAACGGCCATCGAGATGCCGACGAGTGTCAGCATCGCGATATGGAATCCCGCCGCGATTGTCAGCCAACGACGTTGCGCGCGTTCGCTTGTCGCGAGAATGAAGGCGACGACCAATCCGGTGACCGCATAACCCATCAGCACATCGAATTCCGCGACGAACAGGAAATTCAGCACCCCGTCGAGGAACAGCAGCCCGGCCCGCCATGGATAGCTGCCCGGCCACTGTCGACCGGCGCGCACTGCCGAGCGCTGCTGAATGGCCAGCCCGATGCCGAACATGATGGTGAGCAGCCCGAGAAACTTGCCCTGCGCGAGCTGCTGCAGCACTCGCTCCGACCACATCCAGCCGGTCGCCGGGCTGCCCAATTCGTCGATGTACCCGACCATGCCTTCCGGATGGGTGAGGATCCAGATATTGGTGCCGAGCGTGCCGAGTATCGCGATGCCGCGCAAGACGTCCAGGGCGACCAACCGCGCGGGATTCTGCGGGGTCTCGGTGCTCGGTTGACCGGGTGTGGGTTCATCCGTTGTGGGTTCATCCGACTTGCCGTGGCGCCCGGTGATTTCGGCGATCGAATCGGTCATGTTCCGAATATCCCGGCCGCTGCTGCCTGCCCGTATCCTCCGGAAGTACGACCGTCGGTATGACATCGAGGTCATCCGAGATCACCGATGCCGCCGGTCGCGACCGATGGGATGCACACGTCGCCTAGGCTCGACGGTATGCAGCGCATCATCGGTATCGAGGTCGAATACGGCATCTCCACGCCCACCGAGCCGTCGGCGAACCCGATTCTCACCTCGACTCAAGCGGTTCTCGCCTATGCCGCCGCGGAGGGGGTGCCGCGCGCGAAGCGCACGCGCTGGGACTACGAGGTGGAGTCGCCGCTGCGCGATGCCCGCGGATTCGACCTGAGCCGGATGAACGGTCCGGCCCCCGTCATCGACGCCGACGAGGTCGGCGCGGCCAATATGATCCTCACCAACGGCGCGCGGCTCTACGTCGACCATGCCCATCCGGAGTACTCCGCGCCCGAAGTCACCGATCCGCTGGATGCGGTCATCTGGGACAAAGCGGGCGAGCGGGTGATGGAGGCGGCCGCGCGGCACGCGTCGAGCGTTCCGGGCGCGCCGCGGCTGCAGCTGTACAAGAACAATGTCGATGGTAAGGGGGCCTCCTACGGCACCCACGAGAACTACCTGATGAGCCGTGACACTCCGTTCAACCAGATCATCGTCGGGCTTACCCCGTTCTTCGTCTCGCGCCAGGTGATCTGTGGTTCCGGCCGGGTCGGCATCGGCCAGTCCGGTGATCACGCCGGATTCCAGCTGTCCCAGCGTGCCGACTACATCGAGGTCGAGGTCGGTCTGGAGACCACGCTCAAGCGCGGCATCATCAATACCCGCGACGAACCGCACGCCGATGCGGACAAATACCGTCGCCTGCATGTCATCATCGGCGATGCCAACCTCGCCGAAATGTCCACCTACCTCAAGGTCGGCACCACGGCGCTGGTGCTGGACCTGATCGAGGCGGGCGAGGATCTGTCGGATCTGCAGCTGGCCCGGCCGGTCACCGCCGTACACCAGATCAGCCATGACCCGACCCTGCGCGCCACCGTCGCGCTCACCGACGGTCGCGAACTCACCGGTCTGGCCCTGCAGCGCATCTACCTGGACCGGGTGGAGAAGTTCGTGGCCCGCAGTGGCAACGACGACGAGCGCGTCAAGGACATCCTGGAGAACTGGGCCAACGTGCTGGATCTGCTGGAGCGCGATCCGATGGAATGCGCCGACCTGCTCGACTGGCCTGCCAAGCTGCGCCTGCTCGAGGGGATGCGCAAACGCGAGGGCCTGAGCTGGGCCGCACCCAAACTGCACCTGATGGACCTGCAGTACTCCGACGTCCGCCTGGACAAGGGGCTCTACAACCGCCTGGTCGCCCGCGGTTCGATGAAACGCCTGATCAACGAGCAGCAGGTGCTCGATGCGATGACCAAGCCGCCGACCGACACCCGCGCCTACTTCCGCGGCGAATGTCTGCGCCGATTCGGCGCCGATATCGCGGCCGCCAGCTGGGATTCTGTGATCTTCGACCTGGGCGGCGATTCACTCGTGCGCATTCCGACCCTGGAACCCCGCCGCGGCACCAGGGCCCATGTCGGCAAACTGCTCGACGGTGTGAATACCGCCGCTGAACTGGTCGAACAGCTCACGACTTAGCCTGGCTCGCACTAAGATTCGGCGTGATCCAGCGCCGACATAGCGAGTCTTACGAGCGACCGGTCGGCCGGGCCGCGAACACGTCGCGACGCGGGAGCGGCAAATTAGACACAGATCCGACATGTTGTCGGAGCGGCTGGGTAGTGTTGATGTACGGGCACGGACATTGCTCATGATCAGGGTCGTGCTCAGAATGGAGCCCTGGTCATGATGAGGACAGAGGAGGTCGGCTGCCATGGCACAAGAGCAGACCAAGCGCGCCGGGGGCGGCGACGAGGACGAGGGCCTGGAGGGCGTTGACGCCGCGGGGCAGGAGCGCCGCGAAAAGCTGGCGGAGGACACCGACGACCTGCTCGACGAGATCGATGATGTGCTCGAGGAGAACGCGGAAGACTTCGTTCGTGCGTATGTGCAGAAGGGTGGCCAGTGACAGCAGGTGACCCCTTGCGTCTCCACCCGGGGCACGCCCTCTCGTCATTCACCGAGCACCTGCGCATGAACGCACCGGAACTGTTGCCGGGCAACCGATTCGGCGCGATCGAGGGTGCCACCGGTACTGCCGGTGGCACCTCCGCGAAAGAGCTGGCTCCACATGGAACGACTATCGTGGCGGTCTCGTTCCGCGGTGGTGTGCTGATCGCCGGTGACCGGCGGGCCACCCAGGGAAACCTGTTGGCCAGCAGGGATATCGAGAAGGTGTACATCACCGACACCTATTCGGCGGCCGGTATCGCGGGCACCGCGGGCATGGCCATCGAAATGGTGCGATTGTTCGCCGTCGAGCTGGAGTACTACGAGAAAATCGAGGGCGTCTCGCTCACCTTCGATGGCAAGGCCAACAAGCTGTCGAAAATGGTGCGCGACAACCTCCCTGCCGCACTGCAGGGTCTGGCGGTGGTTCCGGTGCTGGTCGGCTACGACCAGCACGCCACCGATCCGGACAAGGCCGGTCGCATCGTGTCCTACGACGTGGTCGGCGGACGCAGTGAGGAGCGGTTCGGCTACACCGCGGTCGGTTCGGGTTCGATGTTCGCGAAGTCGTCGTTGAAAAAGCTGTACGCCAAGGGAATCGATGAGGACCGTGCATTGCGGATCGCCGTCGAATCGCTCTTCGACGCGGCCGACGATGACACCGCGACCGGCGGACCGGATCTGGTGCGCGGTATCTACCCGACGGCGATCGTCATCAACGACGAGGGTGCCGACGAGGTGACCGAATCGCGGTTGGAGGAGATCACGCGGGCGATCGTCGCCGATCGCGAGGCCGCGGAAGAGGAGAGTGCCTCAGCATGACACTGCCGTATTACGCGTCTGCCGAACAGATCATGCGCGACAAGACCGAGCTCGCGCGCAAGGGCATCGCTCGGGGTCGCAGCGTGATCGTGCTGACCTACGACAAAGGTGTGCTGTTCGTCGCGGAGAATCCGTCCGCGACACTGCACAAGGTGAGCGAGCTGTACGACCGCGTCGGGTTCGCGGCTGTCGGCAAGTACAACGAATTCGAGGCACTGCGTCGCGGCGGCATCCTGCAGGCCGATCTGAAGGGCTACCAGTACGACCGGCGCGATGTCACCGGTCGCGGCCTGGCCAATGCCTACGCGCAGACCCTCGGCACGATCTTCACCGATCAGCTCAAGCCCTATGAGGTGGAGATCTGCGTGGCCGAGGTCGGCTACCCGGAACAGTCCCCGGAATCGGTGCTGTACCGGATCACCTTCGACGGCTCGATAGTCGACGAGCGTGAATACGTGGTGATGGGCGGCACGACCGAGCCGATCATGACCGCTTTGAAAACCTCCTACCAGCCCGGACTCGATCTGGCCGGTGCGGTCGGGGTGGCGGTGAAGGCGCTGCAGGCCGGGGTGCCCGAGGGCGCCGCGGATAAGGACAAGCGAGTCCTCGGGGTGGGTTCGCTCGAGATCGCCACCCTGGAACAGGCGCGGCCGCGGCGGGCGTTCCGCCGGGTCGCGGGCGCGACCCTGGACCAGTTGCTGACCGGCGGTAAGTCGGCGGGCAAGGCCGAGGCGGCGGCCGCCGGGGCGGAGCCGAAGGGTACCTCGGAGTCGGAGTAGTCCACCACGATCTCCTCGATCGCGAAGGCCCTCTCGATTCATCGGGAGGGCCTTCGTTCGGCCGGTAGTTTTCGGCCGAACATTTCTCTTACGTGCGAAATCGTTGTGAAGACGTATGCACCGAGGTTGTCCGCAGCCCCACGCGAGTGCATGGCATAGCTGTAATGTCGATAGTGTGCAGCGACGAATCATGGGGATCGAGACCGAATTCGGTGTGACGTGCACCTTCCACGGACACCGTCGGCTCAGCCCCGACGAGGTGGCCCGGTATCTGTTCCGCCGGGTAGTTTCCTGGGGCCGTAGCTCTAACGTGTTCCTCCGCAACGGTGCTCGGCTCTACCTCGATGTCGGGTCGCATCCGGAGTACGCCACCGCAGAGTGCGACAACTTGGCGCAGCTGGTCACCCATGACCGGGCCGGTGAGCGCGTGCTGGAGGAGTTGCTGATCGATGCCGAACAGCGCCTCGCGGAGGAAGGCATCGGCGGCGACATCTACCTGTTCAAGAACAACACCGACTCCGCGGGCAACTCCTACGGTTGCCACGAAAACTTCCTCGTCGTGCGGGCCGGTGAGTTCTCCCGGATCTCGGATGTGCTGCTGCCATTCCTGGTCACCCGTCAGCTGATCTGCGGTGCCGGCAAGGTGCTGCAGACGCCGAAGGCGGCCACGTTCTGTCTGTCCCAGCGTGCCGAGCATATCTGGGAGGGCGTCTCCTCGGCGACCACCCGCTCGCGCCCGATCATCAACACCCGCGACGAGCCGCACGCCGACGCGGAGAAGTACCGCCGCCTGCACGTGATCGTCGGCGACTCCAATATGTCCGAGACCACCACCATGCTGAAGGTCGGCACGGCGGCACTGGTATTGGAGATGATCGAGGCGGGCGTTTCGTTCCGCGATTTCGCCCTGGACAACCCGATCCGCGCCATCCGCGAGGTCAGTCACGACCTGACCGGCCGTCGTCCGGTCCGGCTGGCCGGTGGTCGCCAGGCCAGCGCACTCGACATCCAGCGCGAGTACCACGCCCGCGCCGTCGAGCATCTGCGCAATCGCGACCGCGACCCGAATATCGACCAGGTCGTCGACCTGTGGGGCCGCACCCTGGACGCGGTCGAGGCGCAGGACTTCGCCAAGGTCGACACCGAGGTCGACTGGGTGATCAAGCGCAAGCTCTTCCAGCGCTACCAGGATCGCTACGGCATGGAGCTGTCCGATCCCAAGATCGCCCAGCTCGATCTGGCCTACCACGACATCAAGCGCGGTCGCGGCATCTTCGATCTGCTGCAGCGCAAGGGGCTGGCCAAGCGGGTCACCGAAGACGAGGCCGTCGATGCTGCCGTGGACACCCCGCCGCAGACCACCCGCGCCAAACTCCGCGGCGATTTCATCACCGCGGCTCAGGAAGCCGGCCGCGACTTCACCGTCGACTGGGTGCATCTCAAGCTCAACGACCAAGCCCAGCGCACGGTCTTGTGCAAGGACCCGTTCCGCTCCGTCGACGAGCGAGTGGACCGGCTGATCGCCTCGATGTAGGCGCGCTACTCCTCGGCGAGGTAGCGCTCGACGGTCTCGACTTTCGAGGTCATGGCGTCGGTGACGCCCGGACGGATATCGGCTTTGAGGACGAGGCCGCACCGCGGGGCGATGGCGAGGATGGCGTCGGTCGCGGCTTTGACCACGGCCATGACCTCGTCCCATTCGCCTTCGATCGTCGTGAACATGGCGTCGGTGCGATTGGGGAGGCCGCTGGCTCGCACGATTCGGACGGCTTCGGCGACGGCTCGGCCGACGTCGACGCCGGCACCGAGCGGTGTCACGGAAAACGCGATGATCATGGATCCATGATGGCGGTGCGCGCACCGGATCGGGGTGAATCGCGCGCCGACGCGCGGTCGCGGCGGGCGGCCGATTACCCTGTGTCGAGTGGCGATATCCAAGGTCGAGCGGCTGATGAATCTGGTCATCGCGCTGCTGTCGACCCGGCAATTCCTGACCGCGGAGCGGATTCGGGACAGCGTCGCGGGGTACGAGGATTCGGCCAGCGACGAGGCATTCAGTCGAATGTTCGAGCGCGATAAGAACGAGCTGCGTGACTTGGGCATTCCCCTGGAGGTCGGGCAGGTCAGCCGGTATTCGACGGTGGAGGGCTATCGAATCAACCGCGACGCTTACGAACTACCCGACATCGATCTGACCAGTGAGGAAGCGGCGGCGGTCGCGGTCGCGGTGCAAATGTGGGAGTCGCCGGAACTGGCGGCCGCGGCCGAGGGCGCGCTGCTCAAGTTGCGTGCGGCCGGGATCCACGTCGAGACCGATGCGGCGGTGGCCTCGGTGCCCGCGGTTCCGGCGCGCACCCGCGGCTCGGATGCGGTGCTCGGCAAGCTGCTGGCCGCGATCGATGCTGGTCAGGCGGTGCGGTTCGAACACCGGGGTGCGATCAACGCGCCGTATGTCATGCGTGATGTGGAGCCGTGGGGCGTTGTCACCCACAATGGCCGCTGGTATCTGGTCGGGCACGACCGGAATCGGGATGCGGTCCGTAGCTTCCGGCTATCGCGCATCGGCGACGATGTGACCGCCTACGGCCCGCCCAATGCGGTCGGCAAGCCCGAGGGTGTGGACCTGCGGCAGATCGTCGGAACCGTCACCGGCAGCGCCCCGGTGTCCGGCACGGCGACCGTATGGGTGGCCGAGGGCCGCGGCCGGGAGATCCGCCGACTCGGACCCGTGCTGGAAGAGCGCACGATCGGCGACCGCCGCGGCGTGGTCGTCGAACTGCCGATCCGATCCCGAGATTGGTTGGCGCGCTTGATCACCGGACTCGGTCCCGATGCCGTGGTGCTCGCACCGATGGAACTTCGCGCGGATGTGGTGGCGCGATTGCGTTCGGTCTTCGACCATACGGAGGTCACGGCATGAGTGAGCGCAGCGAGCGAACGATAGGCTCAGCTGAGCGCAGTCGACTTTCGGTTCGGCTGTCGCGGCTGCTCAACATGATTCCGTATTTCATCGCGAATCCGGGGATCAGTGCCGCCGAGGCCGCCGCCGATCTGGGCGTGACGACCAAGCAGCTGATGAGCGATCTGAACCAGCTGTGGATGTGCGGCCTACCCGGTTACGGGCCGGGCGATCTGATCGACCTGTCGTTCTCCGAGGAGAGCATCGAGGTCACCTTCTCGGCGGGCATCGACCGGCCGCTGCGCCTGACCTCTACCGAGGCGACCGCACTGCTGGTGGCGCTGCGCTCGATCGTGGATATGCCGGGCATGGTCGATCCGACCGCAGCACATGCGGCGATCGCCAAACTGGAATCGGCCATCGTCGGCGGCACGACTGTCGATGCGGCCCGCGAGCACCTGCCGACCGAGGCGCCGGCGGTGTCGACGGTGCGTTCCGCGCTGGCCCGCCAGCGTGAGCTGCGGCTGGTCTACTACTCGGCGAGTCGCGATGTCGTATCCGAGCGTGTCGTCGATCCCATTCGTATTGTCCTGGTGGACAACAACAGTTACCTGCAGGCCTGGTGCCGCGAGGCCGAAGGGGTGCGGCTTTTCCGCTTCGATCGGATCGAGGCGGCCACCGAACTAGACGAGCCTGCCCGGCCACCGAGCCATGCGACCGAGGCGGCCGCGGCGCTCGACCTTTTCCAGGACGACCCCGCGGTTCCGTTGGCGCGCTTGCGTATTCGTGGCGATTACGGTTGGGTGCTCGATCAATATCCGATGCATCGGATGGCGGTGCACCCGGACGGCAGCATCGAGGCGACCATGCGCTTCGCCACCATGGACTGGATGGCGCGGCTGCTGCTCGGCTTCGGTTCCGGCGTCACGGTGCTCGGCCCACCCGAATTGATCACCGCGGTGCGCGAACGCTCGAATGCCGCACTGGTCGCCTATGAAGCGGCCGGTCTTCTGGAGACCAGATGAACGCACGGAGGCTGGTTCGGCGTGAGTGAGGTGATGGCACTCGCTCGGGTGCTGGTCCTGGGCGCCGGGAGCATTGGTTGCTTTGTCGGTGGAAAGCTGGCGGGGGCCGGCGCCGATGTCACTTTCGTCGGTCGGCAGCGGGTGCTGGACGAGATCAGCGCGTCCGGGCTGCAGCTCACCGACCTGGACGGCGGTGATGTCGCGGTGGCGGGCGATGCGGTGCGGGTGTCGACCACGCCGGAGGACGTCGGGTCCGCCGATCTGGTGCTGGTCACCGTGAAGTCGGCGGCCACTGCGGCGGCCGTGCGCGATCTCGACGGCAAGATCCGCCCCGGCACGGTGGTGTTGAGCCTGCAGAACGGGATCGGCAACGATGCGGTGATCCGCGAGATCCTGCCGACCTGCGTGGTGCTGGCGGGGATGGTGATGTTCAACGTTGTACACCAGGCCGACGGCCGGTTCCATCGCGGCACCGAGGGCGGACTCGCGGTGCAGGACGATCCGGCGCTCGCACAGTTCACCGAGGTATTCGCCAGTGCAGGTCTGGCACTGCGGCGGTATCCGGACCTGCTACCGGTGCAATGGGCGAAGCTGCTGCTGAACCTCAACAACCCGATCAATGCACTGTCCGGTCGGCCGTTGCGCGAGGAACTGTCCGACCGCGACTTCCGGCGCTGCCTGGCCCTCACCCAGCGCGAGGCGCTCGCCGCGATGCGCAGAGCGCGAATTCGCCCCGCCCGGCTGACGCCGCTGCCGCCGGAATGGATGGTCCGGCTGCTCACCGTTCCAGACGGAATCTTCCGTCGGGTCGCCGCAACGGTACTGGCCATCGATCCGGAGGCGCGCTCGTCCATGGCCGATGACCTCGAACTCGGTCGCAAGACCGAAATTTCCTGGTTGTGCGGGGAGATCGTAAGCCTCGGCGCGATGATCGGACTGCCCACACCGGTCAATCAGCGACTGATCGAACTGATCGTCGCCGCCGAACACGGCGACCGTCGCGACTGGACCGGGCCGGAACTGTTGGACCAACTGCGATCGGTGGCCGGACGATCCTGAACGCCGCGTAGTTCGTGTCGATAGGTGCGGTTGAACGCACAGCGAACGTACACCGACGCGGGAGTTCTCGCATGTCATAGTCCGGTAGCATCAGAACTACCACATTCTTTGGAGGTTAATCATGGGCAGTCTGAGCATCTGGCACTGGCTGATCATCGCCGCGGTCTTCGTGATGTTCTTCGGCGCGAAGCGTATGCCCGATGCCGCCCGCAGCCTGGGCCGCTCGCTGCGCATCTTCAAGAGCGAAGTCAGCCAGATGCAGAACGAGAGCAGCGCACAGGCAAGTGCAGCACCGGCCCAGCAACCGGCCGCCGAACTGCCGCAGGCCCCGGCCGTGCAGCCGACGGTCGCGCAGCCACAGGCCCAGCCCCAGGCACAGCCGAAGTCGCTCTGAGCTCAGCCTTGCCGCCGGGGTGAGTAGCGAACTCGCTCCGGACGTAGTGCTGTTGCCCGCCAACCGCTGCGGGCACCTTCGACCCCAGGGGCCAACACACCACCATGCGAATCCCGTTCGATCCCCGGCGCAGTAAGCGCAGGACGAATCCCGACGGCACCATGTCGTTGGTCGAGCATCTGCAGGAGCTGCGCCGTCGGCTGCTGGTCTCGATCGCCGCAGTCGTTGTCACCACGCTGTTCGGCTTCTTCTGGTACGCGCATACGATCTTCGGCATCGAAAGCCTGGGGTCGCTGCTGACCGGACCATACTGTTCCCTGCCCGCGTCGTCGCGGGCCGTGCTCACCGCCGACGGCGCCTGCCGGCTGCTGGCGACGGCACCGTTCGAACAGTTCATGCTGCGGTTGAAGGTCGGCATGACGGCGGGCGTGGTGCTGGCCGCCCCGGTGTGGCTGTATCAGATCTGGGCCTTCATCACGCCCGGACTGTACGCGAAGGAACGCAAGTACGCGGTCGGATTCGTCACCTGCGGTAGCGCGCTGTTCGTGACCGGCGCTGTGCTCGCGTATTGGGTTGTCGCACATGCGTTGAGCTTCCTGCTGAATATCGGCAACAACGCGCAGATCACCGCGCTGAGCGGTTCGCAATACTTCAGCTTCATCATCCAGCTGCTCGTCATCTTCGGTGTCAGTTTCGAAATCCCGCTGCTGGTAGTCGGATTGAATCTGGTCGGGGTGCTGCACTACGACAAGCTGGCCAAGTGGCGGCGCGGAATCATCTTCGGGCTCTTCGTCTTCGCCGCGATCGTTACCCCGCAGGATCCTTTCTCCATGCTCGCGTTGGCGCTGGCCCTGACGGTGCTGTTCGAGGTCGCTATCCAGTTGTCCCGGATCAACGACAAGCGGCGCGCACGTCGGGAGGCCGAGGCATCGGCGGCACTCGCGGATGAGGAAGCCTCCAGGATCTCCGGCCCCGAGCCGATCAACCCGGCCGAATCGATCATGGAGCCCTCGGAGAAATCCGCGCGACCCGTGTCGGACTACTCCGATACTCTCTGACGGTGACATATCACCGGTCGCAGGCGGGCGAGCTGGCAAAGTTCTGCGCCGAGCTGACTTTCGGGTTGGACCCCTTCCAGCGCAATGCCTGCAAAGCCCTCGAGAGTGGGCACAGCGTGTTGGTCTGCGCCCCGACCGGCGCGGGTAAGACCGTCGTCGGCGAATTCGCGGTGCACCTCGCGTTGGCGGCGGGCGGAAAGTGTTTCTACACCACACCGATCAAGGCGCTGTCGAACCAGAAGTTCGCCGATTTGACCGAGCGGCACGGGCGCGACCAGGTCGGTCTGCTCACTGGTGACCAATCGATCAACCCGGACGCACCGGTGGTCGTGATGACCACCGAGGTGCTGCGCAATATGCTCTATGCCTCCTCGGACGCGCTGCGCGGACTGTCGTATGTGGTGATGGACGAGGTGCACTACCTCGCCGACCGCTTCCGCGGCGCGGTCTGGGAGGAAGTCATCCTGCATCTGTCGCCGGATGTGCGGCTGGTCAGCCTTTCGGCCACGGTCAGCAATGCCGAGGAATTCGGCGCGTGGATGGAGACCGTGCGCGGCGATACTGCGGTGATCGTCGACGAGACCCGTCCGGTGCCGCTGTGGCAGCACGTCATGGTCGGGCGGCGGATGTTCGATCTGTTCGATACGAACTCCAGCGAGCAGAAGGTGCTCGTCGACGAGGATCTGGTGCGCTATATCCGCCACCGGGAGGCGGCGGACCGGATGAACGGCTGGGGTGGACCGCGCGGTCGCGGTGGTGGGAATCGCAACTTCCGGCCGCTGCCCCGGCCGGAGGTGCTGGCCAAGCTCGATGAGGAAGGGCTGCTGCCCGCGATCACCTTCATCTTCAGCCGGGCCGGATGCGATGGGGCGCTTGCGCAATGTTTGCGGTCGCGGCTGGATCTCCGGGGGACGGCAGCCGACGGGGTGGGTAAGCCCAGCCGTGACGACGAGTCCGAAGAGATCGACGCGATCATCGAGAAGCACACCGGGGACCTGCCCAAGGGCGATCTCGAGGTGCTCGGCTACTGGGAGTGGCGCGAGGCGCTGCACCGCGGACTGGCCGCGCATCACGCAGGCATGCTGCCTGCCTTCCGACACACCGTCGAGGAATTGTTCGTGCGCGGTCTGGTTCGGGCCGTATTCGCAACGGAGACACTGGCATTGGGCATCAATATGCCCGCGCGGACGGTGGTGCTCGAGCGGCTGGTCAAATACAACGGTGAGTCGCACGCCGAGCTGACGCCGGGGGAATACACGCAGCTCACGGGCCGGGCTGGGCGGCGTGGGATCGATGTCGAGGGCCACGCGGTGGTGTTGTGGCAGCCCGAGGTCGACACCAGTGCGGTCGCGGGCCTGGCATCCACCCGGACCTATCCGCTGCGCAGTTCGTTCCGGCCGGGCTACAACATGTCGATCAATCTGATCGATCGGATGGGTGCGGACGAGTCGCGAGCACTGCTGGAGCGGTCCTTCGCCCAGTTCCAGGCCGACCGATCGGTAGTGGGGCTGGTGCGCGGGATCGAGCGCAATGAAGGGCAGTTGCGCAAATTGCGCGATCAACTGGGCGGCGAGGACGGCGGCTTCCTGGAATACATTTCCCTGCGCGAGCGGATCAAACAGCGCGAACGTCAGATCGAACAGCAGGGCCGGGCCGATCGGCGCGGAGCAGCGGTCGATGCGCTGGTCTCGTTGCGCCGCGGCGATGTGGTGGCCATTCCGTCCGGGCGGCGGGCCGGGCTGGCGGTGATTCTGGAGCCGGATGCCACGCCGGGGGATCCGCGTCCGCTGGTACTGACCGAGGACAAGTGGGCGGGGCGGGTATCGGTCGCCGATTTCCCGGTGCCCGCGAAGACCCTGGGCCATATGCGGCTGCCGCGCAAGATCGATCACCGCGCGGCACGAACTCGGCGGGATCTGGCGTCGGCATTGCGCAGCACCGGAATTTCCGCGCCGGGTCGGTCGCGCCGCGGCGACCGCTCGAAGGCCGACGAGGACCGCGAGCTGGCGACATTGCGGCGCAGTCTGCGTGCACATCCGGCGCACACCCGGCCCGATCGCGAACAGATGAGTCGCGTCGGCGAGCGCTACAACCGGCTGCTGCGCGAGACGGTGACGATGCGCCAGAAGGTTGCCGCGACCACCAATTCGCTGGCGCGCACCTTCGATCGGATCCTCGGACTGCTCGAGGAACGCGGGTTCGTGGCCGCGGGCGAGGTGACCTCCGACGGTCGTCGGCTGGCCAGGATCTACGCCGAGAGCGATCTGCTCGTCGCCGAATGCCTGCGGCAGGGGCTCTGGCGCGGACTCGGTCCGGCCGAATTGGCGGCGGTGGTTTCCGTTCTGGTGTACGAATCCCGGCAGGAGGGCGGCTATCTCGGCGCCAGCGGGCCGACCGAACCGATTCGCCGGGCCGTCGGCGCGACCGTCGGCGTGTGGAGCGAATTGTGCTCCGATGAGGCACGGCACAAGCTGCCGCCTACGCGGGAACCGGATCTCGGTTTCGTGACCGGTGCTTACAAATGGGCGCGTGGCGATGGGTTGGCCGAATCGTTGATGGCCAGCGGTGATCAGAACGCGCCGCTGTCCGCGGGCGATTTCGTGCGGTGGTGCCGGCAGGTGATCGATCTGCTCGATCAGATCCACGGAACCGCCGACGATGTGGAGGTCGCGGGGACCGCGGCCAAGGCCGTCCGCGCGATCCGACGGGGTGTCGTCGCCGTGGACGCCGCGTAGCCGATTCGATTGTGATTTGATTTCTTTCGCGTACCGACCGTGGCGGAGGAGTCGGACAGGATCGCGCCTCGTACCGGGTTGGTCCTGTTGTGCGACGAGTCTCACGCGGGGGGCTACCGTGTGTATAACGATGCGAGTGGAGGCAACCAGATGAGCGGCCCGTACGGACCGAACGACGCCCCTGGTCCCGGGGAGGGGCGCAACGATCCCACCCAGCAGTGGGGCGGACAGCAGGCACCCGGTGCAGCCGGGCCCACCCAGCAGTGGGGCAGTGCCCCGCAGGCGCAGCCGACTCAGCAGTGGGGCGATCCGAACGCACAGCAGCCGTCGTGGGGCCAGCCGACTCCGCAGAGCCAGCCGAGCCAGCCGCAATGGGGTCAGCCGACTCCGCAGAGCCAGCCCGGTCAACCGCAATGGGGTCAGCCGACTCCGCAGAGCCAGCCGAGCCAGCCGCAGTGGGGTCAGCCGCAGCCGAGTCCGTCGCAGTGGGGTCAGCAGCCGACACAGCAGGACTGGTCGGCGCAGCAGGGGCAGCAACAGCCCTGGCAGCAAGGCCAGCAGCAGCCGTGGCAGCAGACCCCGCAGCCGAGCAGTGGCGGCAAGAGCAAGGGCCTGTTCATCGGCCTAGGTGTGCTCGCGGTCGCCGTCATCGGCGCCATCGTGGTGCTGGTGCTCATGCTGACCAGCAAGGACGAGCTCGACCAGGCCGCCGTTCAGGACGGCGTCAAGAAGGTGCTCTCGGATTCCTACGGAATCCAGGACGTCGCCGATGTCTCCTGCCCCTCCGGCCAGCAGGTCAAGGTCGACGCGACCTTCGCCTGTAACTTGAAGGTCAGCGGCGAGCAGAAGAAGGTCACCGTCAAGATCACCAAGGACGACGGAACCTATGAGGTTGGCCGCCCGAGCTGACGGTTCGAGTCAGCAGTCGTTGGCGAGCGGGTATCGGTGGGGCGGCCCCGCTGCTCAACACCTCCAGTGGGCTTTGATGGCGCACATGTTGTGAGTGCCTCGCACAAGCGCAGAGCCTGTTGCCGAATCGACGCGGTTTTTGGCCGTGACGCAGGTTACATGTCTATGTGGACGACTGGGACGCTGTCATGCTCGCCACTAGGTGATGTGGTCCGCCGCTCTGACGGTGGTGTGACGGCACGATCGCAGGTTCGACGTATTCGGCAACAGACTCTGCAACCTCTGCGAGGCCGTGACCGGTATGCGAGCCCCTCGTTCTTGTGCGTGACCACGGGTACGGCGGTCACGCCGAGCGCGCAGTCAGTGCCGTGATCAGGCGGGTGATCGGGCTTTCCGCGTTGTAGGCGGTGGCCAGTTCGCGGAGAAGGTCCGGGTCGGCGGGGGTCGTCGGGAGGGTGTCGGGGCGGGACAGTTCCACATCGGCGTCGCAGACCACGCGGGTGACCGGGGCAGCGGCCTTCAGGTAGGTCTCGGCGGCGCGGAGTTTGGCGCGAATGCCCTGGGCCAGGTCGGCGGTGGGGTCGTCGACGGCCGCTGTGAGCGCGTCGAGGGAACCGAAGCGGGAGATGAGCATCGCGGCGGACTTCTCGCCGATGCCGGCGACGCCGGGCAGGCCATCGGAGGAGTCACCCCGCAGGGTCGCCATATCCGCATAGGCCTGGCCCGCATTCTCCAGTGGCACACCGTATTTCGCGGACACCTCGGCGGGGCCGAACAATTCGGCCTTGGCCAGGCCGCGACCGGCGTAGAGCACGCGCACCGGCGGTGCCGGATCGTCACGGACGAGTTGGAGCAGATCACGGTCGCCGCTGACGACGATCACCGGATCGGTGTGCTCCCGGGTGGCCAGCGTGCCGAGCACGTCATCGGCCTCGAGTCCGGCCGCCCCGCCGGTCGCGATGCCGGCCGCGGTGAGCACCTCCAGAATCATCTCGACCTGCGGGGTCAGGGTGTCCGGGACGTCCTCGGCGCCGGGTGCGGCATCGGCGGAGGTATCGAGACGGTGGGCCTTGTAGGTCGGCACCAACGCCACCCGGAATGCGGGACGCCAATCCAGGTCCAGACAGACCACCAACCGACTCGGCTGGTGCTTGGTGATGAGCGAGGCGACCATATCGGTGAAGCCGCGCAGCGCGTTCACCGATCGGCCGTCGGGTGCGGTGATCTTCTCCGGAATCGCGTGGAACGCGCGGAACCACAGGCTTGCGCCATCGAGCAACAGCAGGGGCTCACCGGAAGTCGCAATGTTCACGCCGCTGAGGCTACCTGTCCGCAACGACAACCTCGGGCATTCACATTTGGGTTGATGGCAGTGGCGGGTACCGTCGGACGGTATGAGCTCGCACACAGAGTCCCGATTCGCGGCGGATGTCTACAGTAATCGACTCGAACGGGCGGTGCAGTTGATGCGCGCCGCTCATCTGGACGCACTATTGATCACGCCGGGGCCGGATCTGCGCTATCTCATCGGCTCGGCGGCGGAGTCCTTCGAGCGACTGACCTGTCTGGTGATCCCGGCCGATGGCGCTACCCCATCGGTGGTGATTCCGAAACTGGAGTTGGCGTCCCTGGAAGGTTCGGCTGCGGGTGAACTGGGTCTGCATGTGCTGGACTGGGTCGACGGCGTCGATCCGTATCAGCTGGTGAAGTCGTCGCTGCACGTCGGTTCCCGGGTCGCGGTCACCGATGTCATGCCCGCTATGCATCTGCTGCCGCTGGCTGAGTCCGTCAGCGGCCTGCCCACTTCCGCCACGCCGGTGCTGCGGGAACTGCGAATGATCAAGGACCAGGCCGAAGTCGAGGCACTGCGGCGCGCGGGTGCGGCCATCGACCGGGTTCATGCGCGGATGGGTGAATTCCTGCGCGTCGGGCGCACCGAGGCCGAGGTCGGCGCGGATATCGCGGCGGCGATCGTTG
Source organism: Nocardia sp. NPDC051990 (assembly GCF_040680755.1). NCBI lineage: Bacteria > Bacillati > Actinomycetota > Actinomycetes > Mycobacteriales > Nocardiaceae > Nocardia > Nocardia sp. NPDC051990. The sequence goes on from NZ_JBFAXH010000002.1 coordinate 455,561, forward strand.
AGGAGGGGCATTCCGCGGTGGCCTTCGTCATCGTCGGCAGCGGACCGCACGGCGCCGACCCGCACCACGGCGTCTCCGACCGCCGCATCGAAGCCGGGGAAGTGGTGGTGATCGATATCGGCGGCCTGGTCGACCCCGGCTACTATTCGGACTCGACCCGCACCTACGTGCTCGGCGAGCCCGAGCCCACTGTCGCCGCGCAATTCGGGGAACTGGAGCGCGCGCACGCCGCCGCGGTTGCCGCCGTCCGTCCCGGTGTCACCGCCGAATCGGTCGACGCCGCAGCCCGAAACCTGTTGGCCGAAGCCGGTTTCGGCGCCGCCTTCGTGCACCGCACCGGCCATGGCATCGGCCTTTCGGTCCATGAGGAGCCCTACATCGTCGAAGGCAACAGCTTGCCCTTGCAACCCGGCATGGCCTTCAGCATCGAACCCGGCATCTACTTCCGCGGTGATTGGGGCGCCCGGATCGAAGACATCGTCGTGGTCACCGCGGACGGCTGTGAGTCGATGAACCAGCGGCCGCATGGGTTGACGGTGCTCTAGCCGAGCGATGGGGCTGGCTTGCCCCTGCCGACGAGCAAGCGCAGTGAACAGGGCGGGTTGTCGAGTTGCCGTCGCCCGGCGAATATGAGCGTGCGCAATGGGCAGCCTCGAGACTGCGCTCGCTCGAACCTGGGAGTTGCGGTCTGCTGGCGCAATGAAATGGCCTGGGCGCAATGACTCTTCGCGTGCCGGGCTAGGTCGGCGGTGAGGTTCAGGCTGGGGTGTGGGCGAGGGTGCTGCTGGAGAGTACGCGCTGGACTTGGATGGCGATGACCACGCGGGTCGGGTTCTCGCGGGGGACGCGGTAGCGGCCCGCGTATCGGTCGACCGCTGCCGCGACGTCGTCCGGATCGTCGAGCACGGTGGCCGGGCCTTCCAAGGTGATCCAACGGATACCGTCCACCTGGCTCACGGCCGCGTATCCGGAGCGCCGCACATTGCGCACTTTCACCGAGCTGTCATTGGTGATCACCCGGGCGATCCCGGCTTCTGGATCCCAGGTGAAACCCACCGCGACCACATGCGGCGTGCCGTCGGCGCGCAGGGTGGTCAAGGTCGCGAGGTGCCGCTCGGCGACGAATTCGAGTGCGGCAGTGGACAGCTGTGCAGTGCTGGTCGGCATCCCTTGACCGTAGCGGTATGCGGGTCGCCCGGCGCCGGCACATACCGAGTCGGCAATTCTGAGTTCCGACTGGTTCGTTCGATGTGCGGCGCCTGCTCGGATGCCGTGGCCGCAGGGATCGACAATCGATGGGTTCAAGGATGCCGAACACGGATGTCCAGTCGGCTGCTCGATCGTGGTGTGGGCCGTATCGATTCCGATCGCCAAGGATCCGGTCTGCGCCGGTGGCGGCGTGGCCGAAGGTCGGCCAACGATGTCCGGGTTCCGCGCCGGAACATTCGGCGGCCGGGTCGAGCCGGGGACCCTTCCCGGTGGACCGTTTCGAAGCGACGTCCTGAGGGCTTGCTCGGATTCACCGCCGCAGGTGAGGATGCAATCGCCGCGGAGTAGGTCGCCCAGCCTGCACCCTGGGCGGCTTCTGGGGCGAGGTCTCGTATCGACTCGAGATCGTCTGACCTGGCGGATCGGCATATCGGGGTGGGGTGAAAGACTGACGGCATGGGATCGCGTGGAATTGCCGAGGGGCCGGTGCTGGTACTGGGGGGCCGCAGTGAGATCGGGCTCGAGGTGGCGCGACGTCTGGCGCCGGGGCGCGTGGTGATACTCGCCGCGCGGCGCAGCGCGGAGTTGGCGCAGGAGAGTGCGGCGGTTGCGACAGCCGGGGCGACGGCAGTGCATACCGTCGAATTCGACGCGGATGATACGGCGAGCCATCCCGCGCTCCTGGAGAAGATCGCCGCCGAATACGGGGGAATCGGGGTTGCGGTGGTCGCATTCGGGGTGCTCGGGGATCAGGCGCGGGCCGAACATGATCCGGCACATGCGATTGCAGTGGTGCACACCGACTACGTCGCGCAGATCAGCGTGCTCACCATCCTCGCGAATCTGCTTCGCGCGCAAGGCAGCGGGCAGCTCGTCGTATTCAGTTCGTTCGCGGGTGCGCGGGTGCGGCGAGCAAACTACGTCTACGGTTCGGCGAAGGCGGGTCTCGACGGATTCGCCAGCGGTCTCGCGGATGCGTTGCACGGCAGCGGTGTGCACCTGCTGCTGCTGCGTTGCGGGTTCGTCATCGGCCGGATGACCGAGGGCATGGACCTGGCCCCGATGTCCAGCACCCCAGCACAGGTGGCGGACGCGGTCGTGCGCGGTCTGCGGCGCCGTGCCGGTCGGATTTGGGTACCCGGCATCCTGCGCCCGGTCATCTTCGCGATCCGCTTACTGCCCCAACCCATCTGGCGTCGGATGCCACGGTGAACGGCGGTGCGGTGACGACCGAGTGGAGTGGGCCACCGATCGCCGTGGTCGGTATCGGCGCCGACGGGTGGGGCGGGCTCGGCGAGGCCGCGCGCGCAGCCATCTCGGATGCCGAGCTGATATTCGGATCGGTGCGGCAAATCGAGCTGATTCCGCAGGACATCACGGTGGCACGGCGGGAGTGGCCATCGCCGTTGGTTCCCGCACTCTCAGGTTTGTTCGCCGACAACGCCGGGCGGCAGATATGCGTGCTGGCCAGCGGGGATCCGATGTTCTACGGCATCGGTGCGACATTGGCGGGCCTGTTCGGGGCGGACCAGCTGCGGGTACTTCCGCAGGCGTCATCGGCATCGCTGGCCTGTGCGCGGCTGGGGTGGGCGTTGGCGGAAATCCCGGTGGTGAGTGCGGTGGGGCGGCCGGTGGCGACGGTGTTGCCGGAGTTGGCGGACCGGCGGCGAGTGCTGGTGCTGAGTGCGGACCAAAACACACCGGGACAGCTCGCGGAACTATTGCGGGACAATGGTTTCGGGGGGTCGACATTGATCGTGCTCGAGCAGTTGGGCGGTCCGCGCGAACGGGTTGTGCGCGATCGCGCGGCGGGGTGGGAGCTCGCAACGGGTGATCCACTCAATATCGTCGCGATCGACTGTGTCGCCGATCCGAAGCACCCGCGGGCGACACGGGTGCCCGGATTGCCGGATGAGCTCTTCGGCGGTGCCGGTCAGCTCACCAAATCCGAGGTCAGGGCGTTGACATTGGCCGCGCTGGCACCCGCGCCCGGGGAATTGCTGTGGGATGTCGGCGGGGGTTCGGGCAGTATCGCGATCGAATGGTGCCGTACCCATCCGAGCTGCCGGGCGGTGAGCTTCGAGCGGCTCGAACATCGGCGGCGGCGGATCGCCGATAATGCCGCTGCCCTTGGTGTTCCGCACATCGGTGTGCGTGGAGAAATACTTACCGACATCGGAAAATCTGTCGAATCAGCTCCTCCGGACGCTATTTTCGTCGGTGGCGGGCTCACTCAAGATGGCGTGCTCGAGACATGCTGGTCAGTTTTACGTCAGGGCGGCCGTTTGGTGGCGAATGCGGTGACGGCGGAATCCGAAGCGCTGCTACTGCAATGGGTCGCCGCGTACGGCGGTCAACTGCGGAAGTTTCAGATCTACCGAGCCGAAGCCCTGGGCAATTTTACGACTTGGCGGCCGCAATTGCCGGTCACCCAGTGGGCGGCGGTAAAAGGTGACTCGGTCTGAAAATCTCGCCGGGACCGGGGGCTGTGGGAACGGTCGTGGCCGGGATCAGGCGGCGGTGCCATATAGGTAGTAGTCATGGACGCAGGATAGGAAGCCGGACGAGCATCTGGCCGGGCGTCGCCGTCGCGTTGTTCGGTACAACGAAGGGTGCGGGATCGTGCGGCGCTCGGAGTCATCGAGCGCGGCACCTGGACCGTCGCCGACGCGGTGGCCGAACAGCCCTGGCTGCCGAACGGCCCGATCCCACTGGCCGTTACTTGGACCCGCCCGGATCGGGAAGCGGCCCGTCCGGCCGGGATTCCCAACGCGCAGGCTCACGGGTACGGAGCGCTGGCATGACCATCGCGACCGTCGTCGGCGGCGGGCTAATGGACTCGCCGCCGCTGTGGCCCTTGCCCGAGCGGGCGTCCAGGTCACCGTCCTCGAGGCGAACAGCGAGATCGGCGGCGGCACCCGCATCGTTGCGGCCATCGTGCCCGGACTGCTGCACGACCAGTGCTCAGCTGTGCACCCCATGGCCGTTGGCTCGCCGTTCCTGGCCGAGCTCGGGCTGGAACGTTTCGGATTGTCCTGGTGCACACCGGAAATCGACTGTGTGCACCCGCTCTCCGACGGCCGCGCTTGGGTGCTGTACCGCTCGATCGAGCGCACTGCCGCCGGGCTGGGGCGCGACGGGTGGATGTGGAAATCGTTGTTCGGCAAGCCGTCCGAGCGCTACGACGCGCTGGCCGAAGACATCCTGCAACCGCTGCTGCGGGTGCCCCGGCACCCACTGACGTTGGCCCGCTTCGGTGCGCCGACCCCGCTGCCCGCTTCGGCGCTCGCCCGGGTCTTGCGGACCGAGGAGGCGCGGGCGCTGTTCGGAGGTGTCGCGGCCCATGCCTTCCGGCCGTTGCACCATCCGATGAGCTCGGCGATCGGGATGGGAATCCTGACCGCCGGCCACCGCCACGGCTGGCCCGTGGCCGCCGGAGGTTCCCATTCGATCACCCGCGCGCTGGCCGCACTGCTCGCCGATCTGGGCGGGAAGGTCGAGACCGGCGTTCGTGTCGACACCGCGACACAGTTGCCGCCGTCGGATGTGACGCTGTTCGACCTGGCTCCGGAAGCGGTTGCCCGGATTCTCGGTGACCGGCTCCCACCCCGTATCGCCCGCGCCTATCGGAACTTTCGCCGCGGACCCGGAGCATTCAAGGTAGATTTCGCGGTCGAAGCGGGGGTGCCATGGGCGAATCCGGACGCCCGCCGCGCGGGCGCCGTCCACCTCGCCGGTCCCTTCGCCGAACTTGCGGCGGCCGAACGCGATATCCACGCCGGCCGCCTGCCAGAGCGCCCGTTTGTCCTGGTCGGCCAGCAGTATCTGGCCGACCCGCAACGCTCGGCAGGCGACATCCACCTGGTGTGGGCCTACGCCCACGTCCCCAACGGCTATACCGGTGATGCCACCGAGGCGATCATCGCCCGCATCGAGCAATTCGCGCCCGAATTCCGGGACCGGATCATCGGCTTGGCGGTCCGCAGCACCGCCGAACTGGCGTCCGACAACTCCAATTTCACCGGTGGTGACATCATGACCGGCTCGAAGAATATCCGCCAGCTGGTATTCGGGCCGCGATCACCTTGTCCCCGTACGCGATCGGCCTGCCGGGCATGTACGTCTGCTCCGCGGCGACCCCGCCCGGGCCAGGTGCGCACGGCATGTGCGGCGCCAATGCCGCACGGGCCGCATTGGCCTACCTCGCCACCGGCCCCTGCTCGGCACGGGGGTATCCGCGTAATGCGTTCGGTGCTATTGGGGCCCAACGGTTCCGGCAAGGTAAGCAGGCGAAGCGTCTGACGGACGAACACCGGGCAATTTACGACCCGGCGGCCGCAATTGCCGGTCACCCGGTGGACGGTCGTGACAGCCGGCTCGGTCTGAACCTCGCCGTGCGCCGCTGCTACTCAGCGGATCGTGCCTGCGCCTGGAATCAGCGGCAGGTCCAGTGCGGTTACCCACCCGGGCGGCAGTTCGTTGACCGCGGGTACGGCGTTGAGCGCGCGCATGCCCGTGGCCAGGCAGCCCGCAACGGCCGGTGTGCGGCCGGAACCGTCGGTGAACCGGAATTGGGTCTCCTGAGATATGGACGGGGACCCGACGATGTCGACGCGGTAGACGTCGTCGCGGGTTCCAGCAGGCCAGTGCGGGGCGGCATCTCGGCCGATGCGGTTGACGTGTTCGAGGGTGATGACCTCGCGGCCCTGGTAGACGCCGTTGATGGTGAATCGGATGGCGGCGACGTTGCCCGCTTTCACGATGCCCTTGGCCGACGGGCGATCCTCGGGGGTGACCCATTTGTCCCAGGTGGTGGTGATGGCGTCGAGTTCGATGCCTGCGGCGCTGGCGATCATGGGCACCGTCGGGCCCCAGGCCATGATCAGCAGGTCCGGATGTTCCAGTAGCGCTTGGAATTCCGGCGGATGGCCGATGCCCATCTCGAATTCGTAGGCGCCTTCGTAGTCGGTGTAGTCGAGCAGTTCCGAGGCCCGTACCGACTCCACCGCACCGCACAGTCCCATCAGGGTCATGGGGAACAGGTCGTTGGCGAAGCCGGGGTCGATTCCGGTGGTGAAGCACGATGCTCCGCCCTCGGCGCACGCGTCGGCGATGGGATCGCGCCATAGGTCAGGGGTCCTGTCCATGGCGGGCCACACCCACGGTGTCATGGCCGTCGAGCACACGTCGATGCCGGCGCGCAGGAATGCGCTGATCACCCTGATGTTCTCGTCGGCGAACTGGGCGGTGGGGCCGTAGTGCACGACCGCATCGGGGCGCAGTGCGATCAGGTCGTCGACCGAATCCGTGGCCAGGACTCCGGTTTTCCGCGCTCCGCAGAGGTCGCCGGCATCCTTGCCGACCTTGTCGGGGTTGCTGACGCCGACGCCGACCAGTTCGAAACGTGGGTGGCGCAGGATTTCCGCCAGCACCATAGAGCCGACGACGCCGGTGCCCCACAGGACGATTCGCTTTGGCATAGTTGCTCCCGTACTCATCGGTGGAACTCGCCGCAGTCGACGGTCAGCATCTGCCCGGTGACGGCGGTGGCCAGATCGCTGGCCAGGAACAGCGCGGCGCGGGCGACTTCTTCGGGCTCGGCCAGGCGTTGCAGATCGGTCGGTGCGGCCTTCTCTCGGTAGATGTCGGCGTGTGTGACTCCGGCTTGGCCGGCCAGCCAATCGAAGTAGGCCTTGTTGATGTCCTCATAGACGTAGGAGGGCGCGATGCTGTTCACGCGGATTCCGCGCGGGCCGAGCTCGGTGGCCAGGGACGATGCCAGATGCTGCAGTGCGCCTTTGGACAGCTTGTAGCCGGAGTACTCCGGTTGTGAGCTGTAGGACACGCATGAGTTGAGCATGATGATCGAGCCGCGCGAGGCGGCCAGTGCATTGGCGAACAAGGCCGAAAGGCGCAGTGGCGCGAACACATTGGTCTCGTTCACGGTACGCAGGTGGTCGATCTCGATCTGGGTGATCGGGTTCATCGGGGGGATCGCGAAGGCATTGTTGATCAGGCAGTCGATACGTCCGTACTCGGCGAGTGTGCGATCCACCAGGGACCGTCGCTGGTCTTCGACGGTGATGTCGGCGGGTGCGACCAGGGCCGTGCCGCCGTGTGCGCGTACCTGCGCGGCGATCTTGTCCAGCTTGTGCTCCGTGCGGCTCACCAGGACCAGGTTCGCGCCCATGCGGGCGGCTTCGATGCTCAGCGAGTGTCCCAGGCCGGGGCCGACGCCCGCTATCACGAGGACTTTGCCCTGTAGCAGCGGTACCGGTCGATACGTTTCGGCGAGTGCGGTGATGTGTGGGGCAGCTGACACGTCTACTCCTCTAGTCCCCAGCGGTTACAGACTGTAACGACTATTGATGTGACAGACTGTAACGACTCCACCTCGCGCGGACAAGGACGAATTTCATGACCGAACGCCACCGGCTCGGCCCGCGCCGCGATCCCGCGGTCGATCGCGCGGTGCTCGACGCCGCACGCGCCTTGCTAGTCGAAAAGGGTTATGCCGCAACGTCCATCGATGCCATCGCCGCCCGTGCCGGGGTCAGCCGCCCGGCCATCTACCGGCGCTGGCCGTCCAAGGCCCACCTCATCGCCAAGGCGGTCTTTCCCGACGTCGGCTCCGACCAGGTAGCACCCGACCTGATCAGCGAGATCCGCAAGGTGATCCGCGGGACCGTCCAACTGTTCGGATCCGCCGAAACCCGCGTCGCCATGCCCGGGCTCATGGCCGAGATGCGCGAGGACTCCGGACTCTACGAGAAACTCGCCGCCCGCCTGAACACCCCCACCCGCGTCGAACTCGGCGACTATCTGTCCGTCGACAGCGAATCAGCGCATCCCGGCCTCGACGCCAACACCCTGCTCGATGCCATCGCCGGCGCGGCATTGTTCGCCATGTGCATCCGCGACATCGATGATGTCGACAGTTTCGCCGCCTCCCTCGAGGATCTGCTGTTGTACGGGGTCATCGGAACTCGCAGCGAGTCTCCAGCTTCCTGACGGTTATGGTGCATGTGGTCGTGGACAGCTCTGATGTGCTGGAGGGACCTCAGGTGCACGACAGTCGGATCGGAACCGGAATCTGGCCCGGATTGTGGCGCGCTGTAGTGAAACATCCGTGAGTAAAAGGTATGGTCGGGGCCCACGACCGCAGCGCAAAAGGGTCTGCGTATCAGCTGTATTGGGAGATTTATGAAGTACAAGAAGTTTGCCGCCACCGCGATGATGGCCGTCGCGGCCACCGGTATTGCGGCGGGTACGGCCGGCGCCGCTCCGGCGGCACCCGCGCCGGCCGTGCAGAACCAGGCCGCGCCCGCCGTGCAAGGCGAAGACCACGGTGTCAACTACGCGGTGCAACTGGTGGACAAGTCGATTGTCACCGCGGTCACCGGCGGCGCGTTCAGTCTGGACGCCGACCAGAAGTACGTCACGGTGAAGAACACCGAGGGCGCGGTTGTTACATCGATTCCGCTGAAGGCGCAGGTCGGGGACGAGTTGATCCCGATCGCGGCCACCATCGACTCCGCGGGGCAGAAGCTGACGCTGACACCGGAGGTCAAGCCGACCGCCGCGGTCAGCGCCGAGGCCATCTCCTCGCAGGAGTGGTTCTTCAGCGAACTGCAGCGCGCCTCGCTCGGTGCGGTGATCGGCGGCATCATCGGATTCTTCTTCTTCGGTATCGGTCTGCCGGTTGGTGCGCTGATCGGCCTGCTCATCGCGGGCGGTCCGAACCTGATCAATGCAGGCATCGCCTACTTCAGCGGACAGCCCTGAAAACTCTGATTCTGGGCGGCACCCGGGAAGCCAGGGAAATCGCCCACATCGCCTCCGGCGAGCGAGGATTCGACATCGTCTCCTCGCTCGCCGGTCGTGTTCGCGACCCACTGCTGCCAGCGGGGCCGGTGCGGATCGGCGGCTTCGGTGGTGTCGAAGGCCTGCGGAAGTGGTTGGCGGATAACGAGATCGCGGTCGTCATCGATGCCACACATCCGTTCGCGGGCACGATCAGTGCGAATGCGGCCGGTGCCGCGACGGATCTCGGGCTACCGCTCCTGCATGTGCGGCGGCCGGGGTGGTCCGAACAGCCCGGTGACCGGTGGATCCGGGTGCCCGATCTCGATGCGGCCGCGCAGCAGGTTTCGGAGTTGGGGGAACGCGTCTTCCTGACCATCGGCCGCCAAGGTGTCGCCGCCTTCGCGGGCCTGGCGAACCAGTGGTTCTTGATCCGGGCCATCGATCCACCCACCGGCGCGCTACCGCCGCATCACGGATTGCTCCTGGCGCGTGGGCCGTTCTCGCCTGCGGACGAGCAGCGTCTGCTTACCCGGCATCGGATCGACGTGCTGGTCACCAAGGACAGCGGCGGTGATCAGACCGCCGCCAAACTCGACGCCGCTCGCTCGGCGGGCCTTCCCGTGGTCGTCATCGATCGCCCCGAGTTGCCGCCGGGCGCGGTTGTTGCGGAAACTGTCGACGAGGCGTGGAAGTGGTTGCGGGATACTGCATCTGGCAATTTCTGATCGACCTGGTATCTCGGCTCCGATGTTCACCCGAGCCGTGCTGCCGCGGTGTCTCAGCGGCCGAGGAGTTCCGGCAGTCGGTCGAACCAGGCCAGCACTGTGCGTTCGTAACCGATGCCGAATTCCAGCGTGGCAAGTTGGTAGGGGGACATCTCGGTCTGGTCGTCGGTGAGATAGCGGTCGAGGCGCTGCTGGTGAACTCTTTTGTTGGCGGCGATGATTCGATCGAGGTGATCGGGATCGACGTGCCCTCCGAAGGACAGGGTCAGTAACAGCGGTACCCGAATGGTCTCCGCGCCCGGATCGCGGGCGATCCATTCGAGGAAGGCTTCGCGACCGGCATCGGTGATCTGATACGGCGTACGATCTCGCGCCCCGGTCTCACCCTTTTCGACGAGTCCGGCCGCGGCCATGGCAGCCAGTTCCCGGTAGACCTGGCTCTGGGTAATGGTCCAGAAATCGCCGATCCGGTCCTGGGCCTGAGCGACCAGATCCCAGCCCGACATCGGACCGTCGTGCAGAAAACCGAGCAGCGACGCCGCGGTGGAATTCAGCGATTTGAGTTGTGCCGAGGTATTCGCCAACCTACTGCTCCTTTCATCCTCAACGTTCCATAGTGGAATGTTAGCGAAGGGGAGGATGCCGATCAATTCGCAGATCGGCATCCTCGGTACGTTGTTCGGGAGGCTGTGATCAGGCGCTCTTCGGCCGGTAATGCAGCTCGGTCACCCCGCACTCGAATCCGGTGGCGGAGACCAGGTCAAGTCGGGTGGTGCCGCGGAAGACCGGCAGGCCTGCGCCGATCGCGGTCGGGTTGACGAACAGATGCAGATCATCGATGAGGTTCTCGGCGATCAGGTTCGCGACGAGCGTGCCGCCGCCGTAGACGATGATGTCGCCACCCGGCTGGGCCTTGAGGCCGTTGATGGTCTCGGCGAGGTCGCCGCCCGCGACGACGGTGTTCTCCCAGGGTGATTCGGTGAGGCTGTTGGAGATCACGACCTTGGGCGTGTTGTTCATCTTGTCGATGGCGGCCTGGGACTCGTGTTCGGGCTTGGCGGCCCAGTGCGGAATGAAGCCCTCGGCGAGTTTGCGGCCGAGCACAATGGTGTCGAATTCGGCGGTGATGGCGCCGACTCGGGCGGCGAGGTCATCGGACCACGGGAATGTCATCCAGTCCATCTCGCCGTTCGGGCCGGACATGTAGCTGTCGATGGTGGTCTGGACCTGGAGCTTCAGCTTGCGCATCGGGTTGCCTTTCCTGGTTGTCGCGGTCCGTCCGGCCCGCTGTTGGTGATGCCTTCAGCGTGGCCGAACCCGTTTTCGGAATGTTTACGGTTTTCTGCGGAGCCGGAATCAACGCTGGTAGCGGCGCGAAGTGTAGACCCTGGTGCCCTGGTCGGATTCGAGGACGGCGGTGGTGGACGCACCGATGATCAGCAGCGTGCGCATATCGACCGCGGCTGGATCCAATTCGGCGAGGGTGACCACGCGGACGGATTCGGTGGGTCCACCGACATCGCGACCGAGCACGACCGGGGTATCGGGCTTGCGATGCTCGAGCAGCACATCGCGCATCGCCGCGACCTGCCAGGTGCGCTGACTGGAGCCCGGGTTGTAGATCGCGATCGCCATATCGGCCGACGCCACCGCCGAAAGCCGTTGTGCGACAACCTCCCACGGCTTGAGTCGATCAGAGAGCGAAATCATCGCGTAATCGTGGCCGAGCGGCGCGCCGACCCGGCTGGCGACGGCATTGGCCGCGGTGAGGCCGGGCAACACCCGCACCGGCACACCTTGCCACTGTGGATCGGCGGATTCCTCGAGCACCGCCGCCGCCATGGCGAAAACCCCGGGATCACCCGAGGACACGACCACGACCTTGGCCCCATGCTTCGCGAGATCCAATGCCATGGCGGCACGTTCGGATTCCACCCGGTTATCGCTGGCATGCCTGCGCTGCCCGGGCCGCGACGGCACCCGATTGATGTAGGTTGTGTAGCCGACCAGATCGGTGGCTTCGGCGAGTGCGTGTTCGACCTCCGGCGTCGTCCACTCAGGTGAACCGGGGCCTAGCCCGACGACGACCACTTCGCCGACTCGGGCGGGGTTTCCGCCGCCGGTGTCGGCTCGCTGCGTCTCGGACTCAGTGGCTGCGCAGTGCGGGTCCGGTTCGGTACCCGCGCGGCGCACCTCCGCGCGGTCTGCGGCGGATTCGTTCCTGGCATGGATGGTTCCGTTCGACCCCGTGTTCGCGATGGGGGTGTTCGTCATGCCGATGGCCGAATGCTGACTGTGCGCCGAATTCGCAAGGCGCAGTGAGGTTGTCGGCTGGGGTCCGGGGACGAGGGTGATCGAGAAGTACGGCACGTCCGCTTCATCGACCTCGGCGGCGGCGAGCACACGCTCACGGGTGCTGCTCGCACGTTCGACGTAATAGGCCTCGGCGAGGCGGCCGGAATCCGAGAGGGCTTGGCGCACGCCGGGATAGGTGCGGCCGAGCTTCATGATGGCGGCCGCGTCGGTATCGCGGAGGCGGCGGGTGAGTTCGTCGGTGGGCAGGGTGCCCGGTAGGACGGTCAGCACCTGCTCGCCCTCGACCAGCGGCGTGCCGAGGGCGGCCGAGGCCGCGCTCACCGAGGTGATGCCGGGGATGATCTCGGCCTCGAACCGGTCGGCCAGCCGACGGTGCATATGCATATACGAGCTGTAGAACAACGGATCGCCGGCGGCGAGCAGCGCGACGGACCGGCCCGCCGCCAGATGGGTGGCCAAGCGTTCGGCGGCCTGTTCGTAGAACTCGTCGATGGCGCCCTGATACCCGCCGGGGTGGTCGGTCGTCTCGGTGGTCACCGGGTAGATCAGGTGTTCTTCGAGTTGGCCCGCACGCATATACGGTACGGCGATACCCCGCGAGATACTGCGGCCGTGCCGGGCGCTGTGGAAGGCGATGACATCGGCCGCGGCGATCACCCGCGCCGCCTTCACCGTCACCAACTCCGGATCGCCGGGGCCGAGTCCGACGCCCCACAACTTGCCGTTGCTCATTCCTGCTCGCTCGCAATCGCATTCAGTGCCGACGCGGTAATGGCGCTGCCACCGCGTCGCCCACGCACCGTCAGATATTCGATCCCGCCGAAGTCGATCAGCGCATCTTTGGATTCGGCGGCGCCCACGAAACCGACTGGAATGCCCAGGATGGCGGCGGGGCGCGGCGCACCCGCATCGATCATGTCGAGCAGATGGAACAGGGCGGTCGGTGCGTTCCCGATGGCGACCACCGCGCCCTCGAGGCGATCGCGCCACAATTCCAGCGCCGCGGCCGAACGCGTATTGCCCATTGCCGCAGCCAGTTCCGGCACCCGCGGATCGCCGAGAGTGCAGATGACGTCATTGTCGACGGGCAGTCGCTTGCGCGTCACACCGGACGCGACCATCTGCGCATCACAGAGAATCGGAGCTCCCGCCCGCAGCGCCTCCCGCGCCGCCGCCACGACACCGGATGAAAACGCCACATCCCCGGCCAGATCCACCTGCCCGCACCCATGGATCATTCGCACCACCACCTGCGCCACATCCTGCGGAAACCCGCTCAGATCCGCCTCGGCCCGAATCATCGCGAACGATCGCCGATAGATCTCGGCCCCATCAGTGACATAACCGGCACGAACATCGGACATGCGCACCACCATATGGGCCTTCCCTCCCCGCACTGGGCGCGGGTCGAGAATGCGAATGTCGAGCAGGTCACCTGCATCAGGTTCGGGGGCGTTCGAGGATTCGGGACATGACTATGGAGCTGCGGGTGCGGCCTACGCGGGTGTTTTCGCGGATGCGTTCCACGGTGGACTCGATTTCGGCCATGTCTGTCGCCATGACGTGGACCAGGGCGTCGGCTTCGCCCGCGATGGTCCAGACGCCGACTACCTGGGGGATCGGCTCGAGGCTGCGGCGGAGTTCGGCGGGGGTGATGTTGTCGCGGTAGTAGACCTCGACGTAGGCCTCAGTGGTCCAGCCGAGTGCCGCGGGGTTGACCAGTGCGGTGAAGCCGGTGATCTGGCGGCTGGCGACCATCTTGTCGACACGGCGCTTCACGGCCGGCGCGGACAGTCCGACCTTCGCGCCGATCTCCTGGAACGAGGCGCGCGCCGATTTGAGCAGATGCGCAAGAATCTGCCGGTCGATGTCGTCCATGCCACACCCGCTCCCGATCGACGCAATGAATCGTCGAATTCCACCGATCACGCGCAATGAATCGTTGTTTCTGGCGCAATACTAGGCGAATTACCGTCGTGTCAACGCAATGATCCGCGCCTACCTCCGGGAGACACGTTGACCTCTGTGACCACCCTCCGTATCGAGCCCGCGCGGCGGCCGGAACCACGCCGGTTCGTGATGTGCCGTCCGGATCACTTCGACGTCTGCTACTCGATCAATCCATGGATGAATCCGCAGGAACCCGTCGATCGCGCGCTGGCGCTGTCGCAGTGGGAAACGTTGTGCGCGACGTTCGAGCATTACGGCCATCACATCGAGGTCGTACCTGGGGAGCCCGGTCTGCCCGATATGGTTTTCGCCGCGAATAGTGGCCTGATCGTGGGTGAGCGGGCGATGTCGGCGCGGTTCACCCATGCCGAGCGGGCCGCGGAAGGTCCGGCGTATCACCGCTGGTTCGCGCAGCAGGGGCTCGCGGAGTTGGTCGGAGCGCAGGAAATCAACGAGGGCGAAGGCGATTTCCTGCTCGTCGGTGAGCGCATGCTGGCCGCGACCGGGTTCCGGAGTTCTGTTGCCGCGCACCGCGAGGTCGAGCAGTACTTCGATCTGCCGGTGGTTTCGCTCGAACTGGTCGATCCGCGCTTCTATCACTTGGATACGGCGCTGATGGTCCTCGATGACACGAATGTCGCGTACTTCGCGGCCGCCTTCACCGCTGCGAGTCAGTCGATTCTGGCGGAACTCTATCCGGATGCCATCCTCGCAACGGCCGCCGACGCGGTCGTTCTCGGGCTGAACGGTGTTTCCGATGGGCTGAATGTCTTCATCAGCAGTCGGGCCGACAACCTGGCTTCGGAGTTGCGTGCGCAGGGGTACAACCCGGTGGGCGTCGATCTCTCGGAGTTGTTGAAGGCCGGTGGCGGGGTGAAGTGCTGCACGTTGGAGATGCACGAGGATCCGCGCAGTACGCCGACCGCGGTGGCTTCGTAACTCGTGAGTTCGCTCGCGCCGCACCGCTGGTCGGTCGCTTGCGAGCCGGATGTCAGCCCGATTCCGTTGCCGTCGTTGGTGGCTGAGGTATTGCCCGCGGACCGGCCGCACCGGCGTCGGCGGCCGGGCCGGTGCTGACGACCGGCGTTCCGAGCTTTGGTGTTGGGGGCGCGATGCGAAGCCTGTCCGTCGCTTGCTTGGTGTCCTCAGTGATGCGATAGCCGTTTTCGGTGGCGACGATGTCGGTGACCAGGCCGCGCGGGCGGCCGCAGCGGCGGTCGCAACCGGACCAGTGTTGGCGGCCGGCGACCATGACATCGTCGGCGCTGCGGAGTTCGATGGCCGGACCGAGATCTGGCACCGCGCTGGAGGCCGATGCCATATTCGGGGCGGGTGCCGCTGGGTCTGTGGCAGTCGAGTCGAGGTTCGAGGTTGGGCGGTCGGGTTCTGTTGCGTGGCCGTTGGTATCGCTGTCTGCGGCGGGCTGGTTGGTGGGCGCTACGCGACCGGACTCGACGGCCGCGGTGGCATCGGCACGGACATCGGTGAGCGCCTTCGCGCAGCCTGGTCGGCCGGCGCAAGCGCTGACATGGAGCCAGGGGGAGTTGGCGTCGAAGATCAGGCCCATGGGGGCGAGTACGCGGACGACCTGTTCGGCGGGCCATTCCTCGAGATCGGTGATCACCAGGCTGCGCCAGGGGGTGATGAAGATGGGGCGTTCGATGGCGGCGATGAATTCGGCGATGCGGGCGGACAGGGAGCCGAGGCGAACGGCCGCGCCGAGGCTGACCAGACCGTTTTCCTGGTCGAGCCAGCCGATCGGAATGTCATGGGTGGCACCGAATTCAAGGCGTTCGAGGCCGGGGGACAGGCCGAGGATGTCGATCACTCGGCGCGCACCGTCATCGACTTCGTGCAGCCGCCATTGATCCGAGCCGAGATCGAGGAAGGCGTGCGCGGCAGCCAGCATCACCGGTACCGCGTCGGCCGTGGATACTCGGATGCCCGCATCCCTACCCGCCAGCACGAGCGCGAATTCGTCTGCGTCCGTGGCGTGCACACCGATATCGCCACCGAGGCCGCTGATATCGCCGCGACCGTCGTCGAGGGTGAACAGCACGCGGCCGGGGAGTTCGGCCAACCGCGTAGCGGCGCGCAAACCCAGGTCGAGCGCCGGAACGAGCGCATGCACATCCGCCCAGCCACCGATCCGACCGGACAGCGGCGAGGCGACAATATTGCGCACCCGCTCATGCGTATCGCTCGGCAACAGCCCGGCACCCGCCAACCGCTCACTCAGCGCGGCCGCATCACGTACCTGCCGCAACTGCACATTGCCCCGCGAGGTCAGCTCGATATTCCCATCGCCGAGTTCGAGGGCCGCCTCGGCCAAAGACTGCAACTGCCTTGGTTCCAGCCGCCCACCGGGTAGCCGAATCCGAGCCAGCGGCCCATCGGCCGCCTGATGCAGCCGCAGCACACCGGGGCAGGAATCGGGATTCGTACGCGTCATGACCCATCCAGCCTACGACGCGGCGGCAGCACAACCAGCGATGGCCGCGATGCTCGAACCTTCGCGAGCGCCGAGTCGCGGTCCGGTCGATCTGCGGGGTGACCACGCCGAAATCCATGCCGACATCACAGTGCACGTGAAGGATGGTGCGTCCCACGGCAAGACGCACACTGTGTCGACAGCTACAGCATCGGCGCCGAATGCACCGCCGCAGGCTGGCGGGTCGACAAATTCCACGACCACCTGGTGATCGACGGAAACGCCGACCTGACCTGAACACCGGGCACTTACCTGTCGGCAAGCCGCACGGGGTGGCGGGCTAGCATCTGGGTTGCTCGGCGGGCGATGGAGGAAACCGGTGGAACTCCGGTGCGGTCGCGCCACTGTCGAAAGCCAGACCCTCTCCGGCGAGCACTGTAACCGATGGGCGCGTCACCCGAGGAAGGCTGCCACCTGTGATTTTGCTGCTGTCGACGTCCGATACCGACCTGTTGAGCGCGCGTGCGAGCGGTGCGGAATATCGGTGGGGAAATCCGGCTCGTTTGTTGGTCGACGACCTGCCCGCGCTGCTCGACGGCGTCGATCTGGTGGTCGTGCGAATCCTCGGCGGCAAGCGCGCCTGGGAGGACGGGCTCGCGGCGGTGCGTGCCAGCGGGGTGCCGATGGTGGCGCTCGGCGGTGAGATCGCACCCGATGCCGAGTTGATGGAATGTTCGACGGTTCCCGGCGGTGTCGCCGCCGACGCGCACAACTACCTCGCCGCGGGTGGTGCGGAAAACCTCCGTCAACTGCACAATTTCCTCTCGGATACGGTGCTGCTCACCGGCCACGGCTTCGAGCCGCCGGTGCAACTGCCGAGCTGGGGCGAGCTCGAGCGCACGCCGGACCTGGATCCAGCCGTCGAGCACCCGCCGACGGTGGCCGTAATCTATTACCGCGCACAGCATCTCGCCGGAAACACCGCCTATATCGAAGCCCTCTGCACGGCAATCGAAAATGCGGGCGCGAAGGCCCTGCCGCTGTATTGCGCATCCCTGCGCACGGCCGAGCCGGAACTTCTCGACACCTTGCGCACCGCCGACGCACTGGTGGTAACTGTGCTCGCGGCGGGTGGCACCAAGCCCGCCAACGCATCGGCCGGCGGCGACGACGAGGCCTGGGATGTCGCCGCCCTCGCCGAACTGGATGTGCCGATCCTGCAGGGCCTGTGCCTCACCAGCGGTCGCGCCCAATGGGCGGCCAACGACGACGGGCTCTCCCCACTGGACGTCGCCACCCAGGTGGCGGTCCCGGAATTCGACGGTCGCATCATCACGGTTCCGTTCTCCTTCAAGGAATTCGACGCCGATGGACTGTCCACCTACGTGCCCGATCCCGAGCGTGCGGCCCGGGTAGCCGGTATCGCGGTCCGGCACGCACGGCTGCGCCACATTCCCGCCGAACGGCGCCGCATCGCCATCATGATGTCGGCTTACCCGACCAAGCATGCGCGCATCGGCAACGCCGTCGGCCTGGACACCCCGGCCAGCGCGATCCGGCTTCTCACCGAGATGCGCGCAGCCGGTTACGATCTCGGCGACGACAGTGAGGTGCCCGGACTCGCGGAACGTGACGGCGACGCGTTGATCCACGCGTTGATCGCCGCAGGCGGTCAAGATCCCGACTGGCTCACCGCGGAACAGCTCGAAGGCAACCCGGTCCGTATCAGCGCCGACCGGTACAGCAGCTGGTTCGACACCTTGCCCGAGGATCTGCGCACGGCCGTGGTCGAGGCGTGGGGACCGCCGCCCGGTGAACTCTACGTCGACCGCTCGGCCGATCCCAAGGGCGAAATCGTCATCGCCGCATTGCGTTTCGGCAATATCGTACTGATGGTGCAGCCGCCGCGCGGTTTCGGCGAGAACCCGGTCGCTATCTATCACGACCCGGATCTGCCGCCCAGCCACCACTACCTCGCCGCCTACCGGTGGATCGCCGCGCCGGACGGTTTCGCTGCCGATGCCATGGTGCACCTCGGCAAGCACGGCAACCTGGAATGGTTGCCCGGCAAGACCCTCGGCATGTCTGCCTCCTGCGGCACCGACGCCGCGCTCGGTGAGTTGCCGCTGATCTATCCATTCCTGGTCAACGACCCGGGCGAGGGCACCCAGGCCAAGCGCCGCGCCCACGCCACCCTCGTCGACCACCTCATCCCACCCATGGCCCGCGCCGAAAGCTACGGTGATATTTCGCGTTTGGAGCAGCTGCTCGACGAACACGCCAATATTTCCACCCTCGATCCGGCCAAACTGCCCGCCATCCGCCAGCAGATCTGGACGCTCATGCGGGCGGCCAGAATGGACCACGATCTCGGCCTGTCCGAACGCCCCGACGAGGATGTCTTCGACGATATGCTGCTGCACGTCGACGGCTGGCTGTGCGAGATCAAAGATGTGCAGATCCGCGACGGACTGCACGTCCTCGGGCAGGCGCCCGCGGGGGAGACCGAACTCGACCTGGTCCTCGCGATGCTCCGCGCGCGCCAGCTGTGGGGTGGTGAACGGAATGTGCCCGGTCTTCGGGAAGCCTTGGGGCTGAACGAATCCGGTGCCGAGGCACGCGAGCAGGTCGACGCGGTGGAGACCCAGGCCCGTGAGCTGCTCGCCGGACTGCAAGCCGCCGATTGGTCGGTGGACGCCGTCGACGGAATTGTGGACGCACTGAACGCACCCGCGTCCGACCCGACGTTCGCCGCGGTGCGCACCGTGCTGCGCTTCGCCGCGACCGAAGTCGTGCCCCGTCTGCGCCAGACCGGCATCGAAATCGACCGAATCCTGCACGCGCTCAACGGCGGTTTCATTCCGGCGGGGCCGAGTGGATCCCCGCTGCGCGGCCTGATCAATGTGCTGCCGACCGGTCGGAACTTCTACTCGGTCGACCCGAAGGCGGTCCCGTCTCGACTGGCCTGGGAGACCGGTCAGGCGATGGCGGATTCCCTGCTCGATCGATACCGGGCCGATCACGACGAGTATCCGCGCTCGGTCGGGCTGTCGGTGTGGGGCACCTCCGCCATGCGCACCTCGGGTGACGACATCGCGGAAGTTCTTGCGCTGCTGGGTGTCCGCCCGGTCTGGGATGAGGCGAGCCGCCGCGTCACGACCCTCGAGGTGATGTCGCTCGCGGAACTGGGCCGTCCGCGTATCGATGTCACGGTCCGCATCAGCGGCTTCTTCCGCGATGCGTTCCCGCATGTGCTCGCCCTACTCGATGACGCGGTCCGCCTGGTCGCCGACCTCGACGAGCCCGTCGAGTCGAATTACATTCGCGCCCACGCACAGAACGATCTCGCCGAACACGGCGACAAGCGCCGGGCCACCACCCGCATCTTCGGCTCTAAACCCGGCACATACGGCGCGGGTCTGCTGCAATTGATCGACTCCAAGAGCTGGCGCACCGATGACGACCTCGCGCAGGTATATACCGCCTGGGGTGGCTTCGCCTACGGTCGTGACCTCGATGGTGCACCTGCCGCCGACGATATGCGCACGGCATACCGCCGGATCACGGTGGCCGCCAAGAACACCGACACCCGCGAACACGATATCGCCGACTCCGACGACTACTTCCAGTACCACGGCGGCATGGTCGCCACCGTGCGCGCACTGACCGGTAGGAATCCGGAGGCCTACATCGGTGACAGCACCCGCCCCGACGCCGTGCGAACCCGCACGCTCTCGGAGGAGACCTCCCGCGTCTTCCGTGCTCGAGTGGTGAATCCGCGCTGGCTCGAGGCAATGCGTCGCCACGGCTACAAGGGCGCATTCGAAATGGCGGCGACCGTCGACTACCTGTTCGGCTACGACGCCACCACAAATGTAGTTGCGGACTGGATGTACGAAAAGCTCGCGGAGAGTTATGTTTTCGATGACGTGAACCGCAAGTTCATGGAGCAGTCCAACCCATGGGCGCTGCACGGCATTGCCGAGCGGCTGCTGGAAGCGGCGCAACGGGAGTTGTGGGAGCATCCGGAGCAAGCAACACTGGACAGGTTGCGGCAGATCTACCTGGAGACCGAGGGTGAACTGGAATAGCTGGAGAAGCAATACCCCAGTTCCTCGGTATTTCGAATTATTTGATCTTGCAACGTAATTCGATTTTCTGATTCTCGCGACGCCGAGTGTGCCTGGAGCGCATGATGATTGATGTCCGATGTCCTTTCTCGGATTCATCGATCGAATCGGCTGGATGATTGGAAAACCTGATGAAGATCAAAAATTTGGTAGCGGCAACGGTTCTGACCGTTGCCGCGACAGGCATCACCGCGGCCACCGCCTATGGCTCGCCTGAAGTGTCGTCGGAAACCGTTCTCAACGGCGTGGATCACGGCGTCCATTACACTGCGGCGGTGGCGAAGGACCGCTCCGATGCCACCATCACATTGGCCTCGGGCAAGTTCGTCCTGACGCCCGAGGCGGGCATCACGGTACTCGCACCCGATGGCTCAGTGGTCGCCGCCATGCCGACCACACTGCAGACGGTGGCGGGTCAGCAGGTGCGGGTCACACCCGAAGTCGATGCCACGGCAACGACATTGACGCTGACGCCCGTCAGTGCTCCGGCACCGCAATCGGCACCGCTGCAGTTCATCGGTGATGCGGGTACCACGGTCGCGGGTGTGTTGATCGGATGCGCCGTCGGCGCGCTGATCGGGCTGCTGTTCTTGGTCGTCGGATTCCTGCCCGGCTGTGTCATCGGTGGGATCATCGGCGGTATCGCGGGCGCCAATCAGTGACGTGCTGAATCGAGCTGTTCGAGTAACTCTCGAACGGGTACTCCCGGCCGGGCTTCCCGCGGAATTCGCCCGACCGGGGTCGCCGCTCACCGAAATTCAGGGCACGTCTCTTGTCAGCAACCCCCGGCGTCGCATCCACCGGGTACCCCGCCTCCGCAACCGCTCGATATCCGTACGAACGGTCGGCGTCGAAACCCCGAGCCTCTCGGCCAAGCCCGACCTGGTCCAATCCCGATGCATTTGCAGCAACGACAACAACCGCAACAACCGCGTCTAAATCTCCAAAATCCGTCGATCATCCAGCAACCGCTTTTTCGAGTCGATACATAAGCTATGTCGGCCGCTGCCGCGAAACCCAACGCACCTGCACAGACTGGGATGCCGTTTGCGCCGGCATCTTGTCCTGCCGAGGCGCAGTATGAAGGGGGCATGTCGGCGGCTACCGCCGGGCATCCGGATCTGTAGTCCGCTAAGTCGTATGATCAAGTTCATAGCCACGGCAATCAGGAAACTTCGAGGACGGCATATGCGTACCGAAGGCGATACCTGGGACATTGTGAGCAGCGTCGGCATGACAGCGCTCGGCGTCGCGGCCGCGCGCGCTATCGAGACGAAACGGCCCGATGCCCTCATCCACGATGAGTACGCCGCCCGGTTCGTAGTGGCATCCGGCGATTCGGACATGAACCGACTGATCACCGATCCGACGTTGTGGGCGCAGATCCCCTTCACCTCTGGGTTCATCGGATATCGAAGTAAGTTCTTCGACGATTTCTTCCTGTCTACGGCGGCGCCGATGCCCCAGGCGGTGATCCTGGCTGCCGGGCTCGATGCCAGGGCCTACCGGCTGGATTGGCCGGCGGGCGAGGTCGTGTTCGAGATCGACCAGCCCAAGGTGCTGGAATTCAAACGTCGGGTGCTCACCGAATCCGGCACTGCGCCGAGGTCGGATCGGCGCGAGGTAGCCGTTGATCTGCGCGATGACTGGCCAGCGGCGCTTGTCCAGGCAGGCTTCGATCCGACCTCGCCCACCGCATGGTCGGCGGAAGGGCTGCTGCCCTACCTGCCAGGTTCCGCACATGATGCCTTGTTCGCGCGGATCGATCAGCTTTCGGCACCCGGTAGCGCGGTGGCGGCGGAGATTGTCGGGAAGGGCGTCGACATCGGCCACATCGCCGAGCAGGAGTCGGCCTACTTGAAAGACACCCCGTTCGGTCAGGTCGACCTCGCGTCACTGTTCTACACCGACGAACGCACCGATCCGGCTGAATCGCTCGCCGCCCATGGCTGGACCACCGCATCCCTGCACCTGCAGGAACTGGCCGATCGCTATGACCGTCCCATGGCACCGGTCGAAGAGCCGCTGACACAAATGTTCGACAGCCTGCGTTTTCTGACAGCTATCAAGTCGTCCTGATTCGGCGCTATATGGACGGCATGGCCGTGGCCGAGCTTCGAGTGGACTTGAAAAAGGCGCTGCCACCCGATTCGCCATTCTCGCAGGCAGCGCTGTCCGCCGGCGAGGGGTATCGACTCAGGTGGTCGCGCCTGTCGCGTCACCTTCGTCTGGGGCGGGAAGTCGGCGGAGACGTTCAACATCCGGTTGACTGCACTGGCGTCGGCGTGCGGGTACTGGCGGGAACAGGACTGGCTGGCCGGTGATCCGCTGGTGCGGCTGCGGCCGGCGCCTCCTGATACTCAGCCGGCCGCTAGGCTTTGCGGCTGCGCGAGATCCACGACCTCCAGGCCGCCAGTGTGTGCACACTCAAGTGTGTGCACACTCATCGCGCCGCGGAGTCGTTCTGGCGCATCGACATTTCCCCGCCTGACCGCCGCGACCCTGCACCACCCGCGCCCCGGCCTGGGCACTACGAACGACCTGCCGTGACCGCACACCCTGAATCCGTCGCGGTCAGACCCACGGCAGCCCATCGCCTCTCGCTTTGCCCATGTCGAATTGGCCACTGTGCCACCGCTACAGGGCTACACCGACCAGATGGCCGACCGTATACGTCACGAGCATCGCCACGGCACCGCCGATGAGCACCCGGATCGTCGCGGGCCGTACCGGTGCTTGCCCGAGCCAGGCTCCGGCCGCGCCGGTCGATGCCAGCGCGACCAGCACCGCGCCCGCGGTGAACGGGATGCGGATCGCGGTCGGGACGAGGATCGCCAGCAGAGGAAGCAGGGCGCCAAGGGTGAACGAGATCGCCGATGACACCGCTGCATGCAAAGGGTTGGTCAGCTCATTCGGGTCGATCCCGAGTTCGGCCTCGGCGTGTGCGAGGAACGCGTCCTGCTCGGTCAGCTCCTCGGCCACCTTCCGGGCCGTCACCGGGGAAAGGCCCTTGTGTTCGTAGATGGCCGCCAGTTCGGCCAACTCCTCTTCGGGCTGCTCGGCCAGTTCCCGGCGCTCGACCTCGAGGATCGCCCGTTCGCTGTCGCGCTGGGTGCTGACCGATACGTACTCACCGAGGGCCATCGATACCGCACCCGCGGCCAGACCCGCGATACCCGCCGTCATGATCGTGCCGCGATCGGCCGTCGCGGCCGCCACGCCGATGACGATGCCCGCCACGGAAACGATTCCGTCGTTCGAGCCCAGCACGCCCGCGCGCAGCCAATTCAGCCGTGCGGCAAGCCCGTTGCCGTGGGTCTCGGAGTGCGGCAGGACCGCTGAATTTCCGTCGTTCATCAATAGCACGGGGCCAACGCTAATCGGCTTTCCGACGCCGTGCCAGCAATGTAAGGCTGCCCGAATTTAGGTAAACCATTGCGCAGGAAGGGTTTACATACCTAACTCGCTTTCGCTCCGACAGCGTTCCGGTCGGCTGATCTCGGCTGATGAGGTGCAAGACCAACTAGTGTGTCGCGCCTGAAATGCATCTCCTACGTTGTTACCCTGTTTTGTGTCGTATCCTGGGCCTTCTGCTGGTCGTCAAAAGTGGCCGAGCAGCTGGAGATAGCCATTGGGTGATCTGCCGAATTGACGAATCGCTTTTCGGCGGTCAGACTTTGCCTAGTCGATCAGCACCTCGCTAGGCGAGGCTCCTATTCGAACGCAGGCCACTGATCCGACGACGTCGAGAGACGCCCAGGCTCAGGACGGGTTTCCCCGGATTTAGAGGTAACCCCAGGTGGCTTCCCGCGTAGTGGGATACGTCGTGCAGTGCCGAAACTCTGACAAGAGGGGTACTCGCCCACAGGTTTTCCTGGGGCCTTCCCCTTGTGTTCTAGCGCGACGAGTAATGACGTCCGCGTACGTCCCGGCTGCAAGGAGGTGAGAGACGAGCAATGAAGTCCGGAGATAGTCCGTACCCGAGTCCGGTTCGAGAGCATGCTCCGTTCCCAGCTTGCTGCGGCTCCGTGAACGCCTGATACCGCAGAAATTACGAGCATCGACCAGGTTCGGCGTGAACGCGCCTGAATGAGGGGGCGATGTCGATTCCGCATGCCTTGCGCACCGCGCAGGGCCCGTGAGATTTTGCAGCAGCTGGCTTTTCGCCAAGGACGCGAAAACGGACCTGCTCCGGAAAAGAATCCTGTTGAGCGACTGAGCAACCCGGCTAGTCGAATCACGAAATCTGTGCCTCATCCCGAAACATGGTCAGGCACAATCGCAAACGGTGAGCTGGTCGCCGATGAACCTTCAGCCATACACACGCTGCCGGTCGTCGGTCGGTGTTGAACTCAGTAGGTTTGGACGCGGACCGCGCACGTTCGGTTCTATCAGGGACCTCCCGATCCGAACCATGGCTCGTCGAGCTCGTGTGCGATACCGGACCAGTGCGCGACATCCACGCACCCCGGAACTGGCTTGCTCCTCATCGCGCCACCTATGGAGGCACTGTCCAACAGTCGAATGTGCTCGGAATCCGGTGGTGGAAGCCAACATTCGGCTCACCTACTTGCTTCCGGTAAGGTTCGCTTGTGACAAATAAGCGAATCAACGGATCCATTCTGCTGGCCGCGTTCACTGCGCTTGTTGCGTTCGGCCCGGTCGCTGCGCCGGCGAACGCGCAAGCACCGCTGCAGGCTCCCGAGGTCACCTTCGCCGGCACCGCGCCGGGAACCGTGACCGCGACGATACACAACCCTAATGGCACCGGCCGGTGCTGGGCGGAAGCCGGTGTCGGGCCCGAGAACAACCACCGCTTCTTCGGCAACAACAGCCCGGAGTCTCTGGCCGGCCCCGGCCAGACCTTGACGACAACGTTGGAAGGGCTCGAACCGGGCACGACCATCAGCGCCCGGGGCGGCTGTTTCGACGACACCCCCACCGGCGGAATGCCGTTCACCGAGCCGGTGACGGTTACCGTCCCCTGATATGCACCCGCGGCGGCCGACACCCGTCGCGACCGAACCCAGCGAGGTAAGATCTGCTCGCCTTCATCCGGCGGAACCGAGGGCGATCGGCACCCTGACCTCGGCCATTCACGCCGGTTGAGCAGACTGTTTCTGCGGAACGATGAAAGGTGCTCCGAGCTGCGATGATTCGACTTGTCTTAGATTGAATCGGAAGTAATGAGGAGCACCCTTCTGGTGAGGGAAGGCACCCGTCGCCGAAATTTGACGGGAACGGCTCGCAGGTGGTGTCGCCTGCGGCATCATGGTGCGTTGGGGCGACCAGCGGTTGGGCGCGGCGACGCGGACAGTACGTTCATGAGCCGGTACTAACTCAGCACGCCGGGGAACCGCTCGCGAATAGTCCCGTGCTCCCAGTGATCTTGTCCGTTTACCGCCAGCGTGACGAGTGGGATGTTCGTAGTGTCGAGCCATGACTATCGATAACCAGGCTGTCGTTCGGGCGGCGTGGCGGGCGTTCGCCAGTCACGACGCGGAGCAGATCGCAGCGTTCTTCACCGAAGATGCCGAATGGCTCGCTCCGGCGGGCAACGCGACCGCGGTCGCGCTCGACGCGCCCAGCCACATGATCGGCAGGCAGGCCATCACGCACTTCCTCGCAGAGGAGTTCTCGCGGTTGTTCGTCAGTGACGTAGCCGTGGATTTTCGCGGCTTCTACGTGGACGGAGACCGGGTGATTGTGGAGGAAACGATGAGCGCCACGCTGGCCAATGGGAATGCTTACAGCAATGACTACTGCTTCGTCTTCGAGTTGCGGGACGGCCTCATCCACAGGGTTCGCGAGTACATGGACACCGCGCGCGGGCATCGCGACGTCTTCGAAGGCGACGCCGCTGCCGGCAGCAGCACTACCGAGGCCGCGCGCACGTCGGTCAGGTGAGTGGGTGACCGCGGCGGCGGTAGTGTGACAGCCGGGCCTGGTGCTGTCGGCGTCGTCGCCATCGTGACCAAGCCCAGACGTGGTCGGCGGGATTGAGCCGGGTGAGTACGAACGCGATCATCAGACGACGGATCTCCGGTAGGGTGAGAGAGATCATGCCGTCGTCTCTGTCGGTGATTCCCCCTTTGCTGCAATGGTTTACGTTGCAGCCCGTGCACCGCGGGCCTCCTCATGCATGGCGTCCATGCATCTCGAATGACCTGGTTTCACCACGGATTTCAAATGTCGAGTATCGAAACAGGTTGAGGGCCAACCACTCTGGAACATCATCGAGTCTGGCGCTGCGCGGAGAGGTCAGGCGGTAGATCTTACGGAGCCTCGATCACGATCATGCCAGCGCATTCTCGTGGGCAGAAGATTTTGGAGACACCCAGCCACTGAGACACGCTCGACGGTGACGTCACCTTCACCGAGATCAACCGATCTCGGCCCTGGCCGTCCGACGTCACAGTTCACCAGTGACCGATGTGGGATTCAGCAGCGTAGCTGAACCTCGATTGACCGTGCCCCGCGGCGAATCTCTCAGAACTTGCCCGTGTGATGTTCGATGCGGTGCCCCAGTTGTGCGGCGAACTCGGTGACGAAACTGTCGGTGAGAGGTGGCCAGCCCCAGAAGTCGAAGGCCAGTGCGCCGAGAGCGAAGCCGGACGGCCATTCCCACTCGGTGACCGAAATGACGTCGCCGCAGGAGGTGCAGGCGACGGTTCCGGTGCCGGTCTGCTTCCACGCGTCGATGCCTTCTTCGAACGGCTGCCAGATCTCCGGATCGGCCTCCCACTGCTGCGGGTAGTCGATGATCACGGTTTCCGTATGGCAGTGCGGGCACTCGGCGGACTCCGGTCCGATCTCGCCTTGTCCACTATGGTGGTCGTCGCGCCCGATGATCACGGCGACCGGACCGGGGATCCAGTCATTGCCCCATTCCTGGGTGATCCGCATCCAATCAGGCCCGGGCACATAGCCTTCGTCCACGCCGAGGCTGTACATCGCGTCGCTGGACATCTCCCGCGTGAGCAGCCGCTCGGCGATCATCCAATCCAGCATCCGTGCGGCCAGCGCTTCCGCTTCCGCGGCCGGCACTTCGATGTCGACGATCCGTTCGAAGAAATCACCCATGGTTGTGGATCATGCCGAACGAAGTGATCGACGAGAACACCGCACCCTTGCGTCATCCACGGAACCGGAACATCGCGGTGCCGGTTGCGTCATCACAGGCGCCGTCGAGCAGTCACGACAGCGGCCGAGGTGAGTCGGGTCCGGGATGCAGTTCGCCCACAAAGAAGTCGCCTTCACTGTGACAGTGCACATCAATTCGCTGCTAGCACAGGGGTTTAGCCTTGCTGGCCACAGCTGAAGCTCTCGCAGCCGATTGCCGAGCGTGTAACGTCGCCGACTAGCCAGGGAAATCGGGGAGGAGCAGCTTCGTGCGTGTTCATCATCTGGATGGCGGGGGGACACGGCCTCTTGGGGGCCGTTTGATCGACGGCCGACCGGGAATGCTCCGCCGGGCGGGGAGACTGCGTGCCACTGCCTGCTGATCGAGCACTCGACGGGGTTGGCCTTGGTTGACACCGGCTATGGAGAGCAAGCGGTGATCAGGCCCGAAGTCTGGGTGGGGCGGCAGATCATTCGACGCACGAAACCCGTTCTCGATCAGGTGATCGCCCGGCACGTGGAGGATCTGGGATTCGCGCGTGAGGATGTGCGCGACATCATTGTGACTCATCTGGATCTGGATCATGCGGGCGGGCTGGCAGACTTTCCGGAAGCGACAGTGCACGTCTATAGTGCCGAGCTGGATGCCATGACCGGTGCTACGGACGTCGCGAGCGGTTCCGATCCAGCGGTCGTTGGACACGTTGCGTTCGTCACGGGTCGAGAACCAGCGGCGCTTGCGGGAGTTGGTGCACGGAACTGCTGTTGGGAGAATTGAGGCAGCTGGCGATCCGGGGGCCTGAACCACTTGGCGCAGTTGGATCACTGAGCCTACCGTCGCGGCACTCGATGCCGGTACGGTCTATCACCTTGTGCCGCAATCCAATGGAGCGCCCGAGGACGGAATGCAGATCGGCCGGCCAGCGATGTATCGGTGTTCCCCCGCAAGTGCGGGATGAGCCCAGTCACCAGGAAGTATGGCACTCGTCCAGTGGTGGTCCCCGTGCCGCGCATATGCGAGCAAAAGACCGTCCGGAACTCCATTACGACATGCCTCGGATAGGCAGATGGTTATTTATATATGCGCATTATATTATGTTAGCGACTCGCGCGCTATGGGCCTATGGCGAGTTCGGAACTTGCTGAGGAGCGCGAGATGCCGCGTGAGGGGTGCGGTCATCTGCTCTCAACAGCCCGTGAACCAGCCGCTCTACCGCCGATCCGGGCTTTTCTGGGCGAAGTGACTAGTGATTTCCCGCCAGTTCGTGTGCCACAGCATCGAATGCGCGCAGCGTGTCCAACAGCATCTGCGGGTCCTGGGAGTGCAGCTGGGTAGACAACTTGGCGGCGACCATCTCCGCGGCGCGGTTGACGTAGATCATCTGACCGCACATGCCCTGGCACAACACGACGTTGCTGCCTGGGTAGGGAAACCACACTTGGTTCCGGTACATGCCGCCGGGCATTCGGTTGTCGTCGGGGCTGGCGGCGAACGCCTGACGCGAGTCGGGCCCGCCGTCGAGAGTGTCGGCGATCCACGCCGACGGCACCACTTGCTGGCCGGTCAACGACACACCGTCGTGCAAGAACAGCGACCCGAACCGGATCGTGTCGGTAAGACAGGCGCTTATGCCGCCGTCGAATATTCCGGTGCCGACCGTGTCTACGCCGATGGTGGCGTCGCATTGGGCACCGATGCGACTCCACAGCAGTTCCGACATCAGTTCGGGCATCCGCTGGCCGCCGGCGACCTCGCAGATCCAGCCGAGTACGTCGGTTTCACACGAGCGATATTCGAACGGGCCGCCGTGAGCCGACTTCTGCCGCAAGGTCAGCAGAAAGTCACGCAGCGTGGCGGGGACGTCCGGACTGCTCTTGGGCGCCCACCCGATCGCCTGCTCGAGGACATGTATCTCCGCGGCCGGGTCGAGGTGATTTTCCGAGAAGGCGATGCCCGACCTCATGTCCAGCAGATGGCGCACCGTCGCACCGGCGTAACCACAGTTCGCCAAGGCGGGAACGTATGCCATGACCGGCGCGTCGAGCTCGATCGCACCGGCTCCGTGCAGCGCGCCGACCACGGCTGCCACCAGCGACTTGCTCACCGAGAACAGTAGGTGCCGGGTCTGGGCCCCCAAGCCGTCGAGGTATTCCTCGACCACCATCGAACCACGGTAGGCGACGGCCCACCCGTCGGTAGCGGTGGAGGCCATCACCGCGCCAACGGTAGTCGCCACCCCATCAGTGCTGGTCATCCGGATCTCGGCCATCGGAGCACTGGCTGCGGGTAACGCCGCGTCCGGCCCGGTCCCGCGCGAGATTATCGCGGTCGGCACGAAGTCTTCGACGTGCTGGAAGGACCAATGCGAATGTGGCGACGACAGCCAATTGTCCAGTGAGACACCGGCTGAGCCGCGACCAGGTTCGCCGCCGATCATGCGCGCGGCTTCGCGGGATCGCCGGGTGGTCGGATGGCCAAGCGGCTGCTGCTCATGCTCGTGCGACGAGTCGCGAGACGATCGGCGTGGCCGGAGCCAGGGGTGTTGAGGCGAATTGCGCCTTGATGCCCTCGATCCAGCTCTGGCAGCGCTCGGTGAGCTGGTAGTCGTCGGTCTGCAGGTGCCCGCGGGTGACGAGCACGCCGAGTTGGGCGCCCTCGCAGCGTAAGTCGCCAGGCGCCGCGACACGCATGTAGAAGGCCTCGGACTCGTCGATCAGCGAGTCCCAGTCGCTGTCCCGGCGTGCAAACGAGATGCGCCGGTCGTCGTCGAGGTGCCACACACCGGTGCGTGGGGTCGCGGTGAAGAGCTCGAGATCGGGCGAGGTCTCCGTGATCATCAGCTGGCCCCAGACCTCGTCCTCGCCATAGCCCCGCTCCCAGCGCGAGTTGATCTCCTCGATGTCGAGCTCGTACTCCACGTCCATGTACTCGAGCAGGTGGAAGAGGAACAGCGGCGCGTCGGCATAGGCCTCGGTGGTCAAGTTCGTCATCGGGCTCGCGCCGCTGAGGCGCGGGTTCACCTCGCCGAGGTAGAGCTCGTCGGAGTCCAGGTCGTGCAACAGGTCGACCTCGAAGTAGCCGCAGTATCCCTCGCGGTGCAGGACATCGCCCAGCTTTCGTACCATCTCTCGCGCGGTGTGTGTCTGTGTCGGCGGCAGCACGTCACGCCAGATGTCGTTGCCGCACCAGCCGCCCTTGCGTGGAGTCAGCTCCGGGTAACCGACGAGACTCGTCATCGCGGGGCCGATCACGGTGCCGTGGCGGGTCACAGTGCCCTCGAGGCACACCTCGACATTGCGGATGCGCTTCATGACTTTGACTTCCGGCTGCCCCACCAGGTCACCGGCGCACTGGTCCCAGTCGCGCTGACCGCGCACAAAGAACGTCGCGGTGCCGGCGTCGCCATAAGCGGCCTCGACGACGAGGTCATCTCCCAGCCCGCCGCTTTTCGCGAGCGCCAACAGCTCATCGTAGGAGCCGACCCGCCCCATCACGTGAGGCACGCTCGGCACGCCCGCCTCGTTGGCCAGGCGCGTCATGACGATCTTGGAGCCCAGGCGATGGCGTAGCTCCGCCGACGGGTGCATGACCTCGAGCCCCGCCTCGTGTGCGAGCGCCTGGGTCTCCTCGTCAAGCATCACAAAGCAGGCCTTGCCACCGGGCCCTCGGTGCGCGATGAAGTCGAGTGTCTCGGGATCACGCAGGAGGTGGTTGCACACATCTCCCATGGACCCGAAATCCCTGCGATCGCGCTGCCGGGGCACGAACGCGCGCGGATGTGCGCCCTCGAAAGAGTCGAAGTACGTCAGGTAGAAGAAGTTCCGTACCCAGCGGTCGATGCCTAGCAGGTTGAACGGGGTCGGCGAGATGAAGTACAGCGGCACGGCGTTGGTGTGAAAGAACGCGCGTACGTCCGAGATGCCGTTCAGCGGGCGGCGCGACTCAGCCTCCGGGCTGCCGGCGGGCACGATCACGCCAGCCGCAGTGACGTCGACGCCTGGGCCCGGCGCAAGGACCGCGGCGGGGACAGGGGCACTGCGGTCAGCGCGAAGGCGGTGAGCTCGCATACCTCCATGCCACAAGTGTGCACCTTCCCATGGTCGTGTGGAAGCGTGGAGTGCCTCAACGTCGGCCTCGTACTTCGTGCCGACACCATACAGATGTCGCGGACGTCGCTCCGGCATACCGTTTTCGGTATGACTTGGAACGAAGTGAGCACCAGCGGTTTTGCCCTGCTGACCACCTACAAGAAGGACGGTTCGCCGGTCGGCGTCCCCGTATGGGTGGCTCCGGACCGCGAGTGGATCGTGGTGTGGACCAATTCGAAGACGTGGAAGGTGAAGCGGATTCGTCGCAATCCGGCGGTGACCCTGCAGATCTGCGACGGCCGTGGCCGCCCGAAGAGCGAGGAGAAGTTCGCGGGCAAGGCCGAGGTGCTGGATGCGGCGGGGACGCAGCGGGTGCGAGATCTCGTCTCGCGCAAATACAGGATCGTCGGCACCGTACTGATCCGCCTGCACAAGCTGTTCAAGGGCGCGGACGGCTCAGTCGGGATCGCGATTACCCCGGCATAGGTCAGGCGGATTCTGCGAGGCCCGCCGAGCGCCAGGCATCGGCGAGTTCCTGCAGCGGAATCTCCAGGGTCGCCGCCAGCGAGACGATCGTCCCGAATGCGGGCGTCGGCAGCCGTCCGGTCTCGATCTTGCGCAGCGTCTCGGGTGAAATTCCGGCGGCCTGGGCGATCCGGGCCGGGTCGCGGTCGGCGCGCGCGGCCCGCAGCCGGGCTCCGAGGCGCCGACCGGCCTCGACCTGGGCGGGAGTCAGCGGAAGTCGGACCATGTGTCCAGACTATGGGTGGTATTTAAATACCGCAAGCTCCGGACTCCTCCCGGTGATGTAGGACTTATCCGTCCAAGCAACTCGTCACTCTCGGGAATGATCCGCTGATGCCTTGCGGTTCAAGCGGATTCGCAGATGTAGGTCGGGTTGCCTGGAGTGCTCACGTCGCGGTCGCGGCGCACGATCGACAGCCGTGAGCCCCAGCTGCTGCGGGCCGCGGCGAAACCGGCCTGGTCGTATTCGACGTCGAACACCCGGTTGTTGTAGGCCGCGGCGTACTGGCCGCACTCGTCGGTAGCGCCGCACTGCTCGGTCACCGCGAAGTCGAAACCGATCGCGCCGCGCCGGTTGAGCAGTTCGACGGTGTTTTTCTGCGCGATGGCCAAGCCGACCTCATGAGCGTGCCTGGCCAGCCGCGATGCGAACGCGACGCTGGCCGCTGCGGTCAACAATCCGTGCGAGCGTTGGTAGGAATCGAGATTGTCCGGTTCGACCGCCTGGTAGCCCTTGGCGCGGCAGTCGTCGACCCAGGCGTCTTCGATCGCCGCGAGTTCGGCGCGTTTGGCATCGGTGGACACATCCAGCAATGCTTCGTTCCAGTCGAGGTCCATGACCAGGGCGCCGTCTGTGTCCCGCAGCAGCAGGCCGGGGTGATTGGCCTGCCACCACGTCACGGTGTCGGCCCCGGGTTGTGCTTGGAAGGCGTTGATATAGCAGACGTTGTACAGTCCGGCGACCGGACTGGCGGAGCGATCCCGCGACACGACCCGCACACCGTCCGGCGGTGGGTACGCGCCGCCGATCTGGTAATCGAAACGTGTTCCGGCCGACGGCAATTCGACCTTCGACCACGGCGCCGCAGGACTGCTCGTCACCACCATCGCAACGCTCCCGCTCGAGGACGGCTGTCCATGCCCGCCGTCCGCAGCACACCCTGAGATCGTGACGACGGCACCGAGTACGACCACCATCATCGCTGCGCGCTGGCATCGCCACCTCGACATCGACCCACTCCTTCCCCGATCACCGCCGCCGCGGTACGGCGGTCGACCTCACGCCGCGCGGGCCGCAGATCAGGCTAACCTGCAGTCTCCGGGGCACACCATGAAGGAATCGTGAAGCCCAGCGTGTGAGTGAGGCGGAATAGGGACTGTGTCACCGGGTACAGGCCCGACGATGCGCTGCCACAACCCCTTTGGTGAGCAAGTGACCGGTGTACTCGACCGTTACCAGCGTGGCGGCGGTAGTCGGTCGGGTTGTTCCGGAACTTCGCCGAGATCTCGGCGGACCGGATAGCCAGCGAAATACGATGTGCGGCAGCGCGGGAAGAGAGGCAGTCCGCGACGCCTGGCCATGGACAGCGTCCATGCTGGCGTCCGCCGGTGGCTGTCGACGCCCGTCGGAAGAGAAGGAATGATGCATGGGAATCTTCAGAACGCTCGGCCAATTCGCGATCGTTGGGGGCGTCCTCGCCGCAGTCGTGTCTTGCGGAAATGGCGGCGATTCGGGGCCCACCAGGTCGGTCGGCCCTCCGGGCACGGCGACCGTGCTTCCTGGTGCGACCGCCTCGGGCCAGGGTGGCGAATGCGATCGTCTCACCAACAGCGAGATCGCCCAGGCAATCGGCCCGCATGACGGCGGCCAGCACGACTACCTGCTGGGCGGATGCGTCTGGTCCTCGACCGCAGGCGAAAAGGACGGCCTCGTGGAGGCGATCCACGCGACGGTGCTGCCCGCCGCGCGGTACGAAGCCGTAGCCGAGATCGGGGAGCAGGTGAGCGGGTTCGGCGCCGGGGCCACCTACGCAAACCTGCACGGCGAGCTGTGGTTTCCATGTCGCAGCGGCGAATTCTGCGGCATCAAGGCAAACATCAGCGATCCGGACAGGCGTCAGGACGTCGCGCTTCGACTGGGCAAAGTCCTGCAGAGCCGCGCATAGATCTGCAAAGTCGAACTGCGCCGCCGCGACGTACATCCCGAGCTGCGCGAGTACTGCGTGGAAGAGGTCATTGTCAACGACCTCTTTCCACGCGATGTCAGAAGCGACAAAGAGTGTCCCGCAACGAATCCGGGAACTGACTCGGCTGCCGTTCGACGGCCAGGAACCGTTCGGCCCGGCCTTCGGATACCGCGAAACACCGGCCGGTCCTGTTCATTGACGACTTCACGACCGACAGCGACATCAGCGAGCAGAAGGGACCCAAATATTCTGGGTAGCCTGCGGTTTCGGCTGATCACCGTCCCGCAGGAAGCGAGCATCGAGTCGACATCGAACCAGAATCCGCACAGTTGCCGGAGTTGTACGCCGCAGGTGGGAAAACACCGTCGCCGTCTTCCGGGGCATCCGCTACGCGCGTGCCGGCGCGTTACCGAATGCCCCGAGTGGTTGCCGTCGCGTGGGAGAGCGGGCGGCGTTGGGCGCCATGTTGCGACGGCTACCAGGCGATCAGCGCTTGCGGTCGTAGGCGGCGGCGATCTCGCCGGCTTCCTGGCTGGTGAGCCGCCACTGCGAACCTGGCAGGCCGTCGACGAACAGTTGCTCTCCGGCACCGACGATCTCAGGGGTGATCAGCAGATACAGCCGGTCGATCAGGTCTGCCGCGAGCAGTCGGCAAGTTCGCCGACCGAGCGTGGACGCTCGGCGAGTCGGTGCCGGCGCTGGGCATCTCGTCTTTGATCACTCATGCCGCGAGGATGCTCGTGTTGCGCGAGCGGCGAAGAGGGCGCATGCGTCCTGAAGTTCAGGCGGACCGAGGACATCGATGTCGGCGTCGAACCGGGCCAGCCAGGCAACTATCCCGGCCCATGACCATGAGCCCACCTGTACTCGGCAACGGCCGCCGTCGAGTGCTTCGACGACCGCATCGTCGGCGAAGGACATGATTTCGATGGCGCTGGTGTGCAAGATGACGTCGCCATGGCAAGGCCACTCGTTCGCTGTTGGGGAGCCTTTGAATCTGGCGGCCAGGAATGCGCCGACATCGTCGCCGGGGACGTCGCGGGCTACGAAACGCGGCCCGTTGGGCAGTCGGGGAGTGATCCGATCGGCACGGTAAATGCGCCAATCCTTACTACCGGGATTCCATGCAACGAGATACCAACGTCCCGCGTGAGCCACGAGGTGATGAGGTTGGACTTGCCGGGGAGGACGCATGCTGTCCCCGCGATCCGCACCTGGCCGGGAGTAGTCGAACCGCAACTCCTCATGGTTGCGGATGGCAGCTCCGATGGCCAGCAGTACATCCGTGCGAGCCTGATCAGTGGGCGCACCGTCACCAGCACGGACCGCAGTGACCTTGACGGCGTCTACGCGGGCTCGTAGGCGGTTGGGCAAGACCTGTCTCACCGTGTTCAGCGCCCGGGCTGCAGGTTCTTCGATCTCCGCCCCCAGGTTCCCAGCCGTTTGGAGTGCGATGGCGATCGCGACCACCTGTTCATCGTCGAACATCATGGGCGGGACCGCCGAGCCGGCGTCAAGCCGATAACCGCCTTCGCGCCCCTTGAACGCCCGGATCTCATACCCGAGCTCACGTAACCGGTCAATATCTCGGCGCACGGTCCGCTCACTCACATCGAGACGCTCGGCCAGCTTCCAGCCCGGCCATTCGCGCGTCGATTGAAGCAGTGACAGCAACGACAGAAGCCGACCGGAGGTCGCCGTTGCAGAACTTACGGGCATGTCCGACAGTCTGCGGGACATAGCGGACAAACACTGACCTTTAAGGCTGTCACTGTGTCCTCAGCTCGCGATTCCGGGCATTCAACGATCAACAAGGAGTCATACGTGTCCATCAATTCTGTCGCTCATCTGAACTTCACCGGCAACGCGCGTGCAGCGTTGGAGTTCTACCGATCGGTTTTCGGCGGTGAACTCAGCATGGCCACCTACGGGGACTTCGGTATGCCCGAGGACCTCCCCGACGCTGACAAGGTGGTGTTCGGACAGGTCGTGGCGGACTCCGGGTTCCGTGTCATGGCCTACGACGTCCCGTCTCAGTCGCAGCTGCGGCCCTCCGATGACTCGTGGTCGAGCAAGCGCGAGAACGGCACGACGCTGACCAACGCGCCCTTCTTCATGTCGGTACGCGGCGAAAGCGTCGACGAGGTAGCCGCTGTGTGGAACAAGCTTTCCGAAGGTGCCGCCGTGATCGAGGAGTACGGGCCCGCTCCGTGGGCACCTGCCTTCGGTATGCTCTCCGACCGTTTCGGGATCACCTGGATCCTCGACGTCACCTCCGGACAGTTCTAGCGGGCGTCCACACCATCGGCGTTCGCCGGTGTCTTCTCCGGCCCGGGTCGCATATTTGATGGCCCGGGCAGTATCAACACGTCCCGACTACGCGGCTCGACGGACAATTTCTCCGAAAGAACACGATCACATGGAACATCGGCCCCTGGGTCGTACCGGTATCTACGTCAGCCCTTACTGCCTTGGAACCATGATGTTCGGGCAGAACGGCAATACGGACCCGCGCAAATTCGACGCAGTCGAGGCACTCATCCCCATTGCCACGCAAGCTGGACTCTCGCTTACCCACCTCGCGATGGCATTCACGATTACTCACCCCGCAGTAACGTCGGCCATCATCGGACCACGGACCATGGGCCAGCTCGACGATCGCCTTGCGGGAGCAACCACAACCCTCGACGACGACACGCTCGACCTGATCGACACTGTCGTGCCACCAGGTACCGATCTCGGCCCTATCGATGTCTCCTATGTACCACCCCAGATCCAGCGGGCCGGACTGCGCAGGCGCCCCGTCGGCGCACGCGCAGCAGCGTTGGTCTAGGCCGCGAGGCTGTTGGGGTTCCATCGAACTAGTCGCCCGTCAATTCCAATGTGGAGAAATAACAACTCGTGTCCATGGTCGCCGAGCAGACGCGGATGGTGGGCTTGCGTCACCCCTGGTGGGTCGCCCTCGCCAATAGGCGGCCCACACTGGGCCCGAACTCCCTGGAGGTAGTGGAATTCGCGATTGGCACCCGACTAGTTGTTGGCGCGTTGGATGGCGCGTCGGACCAGGCCGCGGATGCCGGGGAGCTGGATGGCGCGGAGCATCAGTTCGCCGGCCCACACATGTGTGCGTGACGGCGGGGCGAATCGGCTGATTCCTTTCCGGGCCAGTGCCTGTCGTTTGTGTACTTCCGGGCGCAACGACGTCTCCCAGGTGTCGAGAGCGGTGGGAATGTCGACGCCATGTGCCGCTAGCGCGGTGCCGAGCCGGTCGGCGCCGTCGAGGGCGAGGGCGGCACCGTAACCGGCGAATACCGTTACGCACCATGCTGCGTCGCCGAGCAGGACGACTCGGTCGTGACTCCAGCGGTCCATCACGATTTGGCCGACTGAGTCGAAGTAGGCGGTGGCGGGGTCGGCTTCGAGTTGGTGGAGGGCGTCGGCGACGCCGCCTCCGAGATCCCCGAACGCTCGGGTGAGGGCGGGTGCGGCGCCGAGAGCCAGTTCGGCGCCAGGGTCGGGGCAGCGGTAGGTGAAGAACGCCGAGGACTGTTCCGGTCCCAGGTGCATCACCGCGGCCGTGCGTCCGGGGCCGATAAAGGTGGTGCCGAGGCCTTCCGGGATGTGCTCGGGAACTGTTTCCAGCGGAAATGCGCCGACCATGTGGCCCAGGTCCACGAAATATTCGGGCTCGGCGCCGAATACGAGCTCGCGGACTCGGGAGTGCACGCCGTCGGCGCCGACGAGGAGTTCGGTTTGCAGCTGGGTGTCGTCACTGAGGGTGACCACGACTTCCCCGGGGGTCTGGGCGACGGCCTGCACGGTGGTGCCGAAACGGATGTCGACGTGGTCGGCCACGGCGTCGTACAGCGCCGACTCCAAGTCGCCGCGGAACAAGCTCAGTGCCCGGTTCCCGACAGCAGCCTCGGTGACAGCGGCTGGAATCCTGAACTTCTCCCGGCCGTCCGCGTGGACGAGGACCGAGGTGAAGAACCCGATATCGCGCTGAGTCAGCGCCGGTATGAGCCCGAGCCGCTCGGTGGCGGCATATCCGGGTCCGTGCAGGTTCACCAGGTAACCGCTACTGCGACGAGTCGGCGCGCGTTCGACCACGACGACGTCCCAGCCTTGCTGATGCAGCCGCAACGCGGCGGCCAAACCGGCGATACCGGCGCCGACGACCGTCGCCCGCCTGCCCGATGTGTTGACGTGCTGGTGCGCGGCGTTCCCGAGAGCTTCCATGTGTGACTCCTGGATAGATCTGTTGTCGGCGAAAGCCATCCACGAACTATCGCCATGCCGTCAACTAGTAGTTGACGGTGAACCAATCGTCAACTTATGGTTGACGCATGGTTCGACAGGTGCCACTGGGCGAGGTAATAGCCGCGATCGAGCGTGCCCACCCCGACAGCTGCCTGGATCAACTGGCGGCCGGGGTGATTCTCGCTGCGCACTGGTTGCGGCTGGCCGATCAACTGCTCGACTGTTTCGTGGACCGGGCCCGGCACGCAGGCATGCCCTGGGCGGAAATCGGCGCCCACCTCGGTGTCTCCAGGCAGGCCGCGCAGCAACGATTCTCGACGCGCCTCGCAGAGCGCCATGCGGCTGTGAGGAGCCGAATCGTGATGGTCTCACGCGGCGGACGGGAGGAACCATGATGCCAGAACCACCGATTGCCACCGGCGCCCCGGCCAGCCGTGGTGTTGTCGCCGGTCCGGTCCGGCTGGTGCACAGCGTTGACGACTTCGTCGCGGTTCGGCCGGGCGATGTGATCGTCTGCCGCACGACCGATCCGTCGTGGACAGTGCTTTTCGGCCTTGCCGCCGCGGTGGTGACCGAAACCGGGGGAATCCTGTCCCATGCGGCAATCGTCGCCCGCGAGTGCGGGATTCCAGCCGTGGTGGCCGCCAGGGGGGCGATGGAGGCCCTGGCGAATCATCGGATTATCTCGGTCGATGGGACCAATGGACACGTTCATGCCGTTCGCTCAACCCAATGTTGATGTCGCTTCACCAGGCATGGCTGCTCGACACGAAAGACAGGTCCGGGATGACACACGTTTCATGCAGTTCGTTGCTCGCGTTGCACGCAATCCGCCTCGGCGGGTTCGTTGATACGCAGGCGGTGGCCGACAGATACGGAATGCCGGTCGGCCTCGCCGAGTCGCACGTGCGGGACTTCCGGGAGTGTGGTTGGACCAGCCGCTTCTGTTTCGGGGCGGACGCAGGGTGGTCGCTCACCGCGAGCGGGCGTGCGGAGAACGAGCGGCTACTCGCCGACGAGCTTTCCGCGTGTGGGGCAAAAGCGTTGGTGGAAGACGTCTATCGCATGTTTCTCCCGCTCAACGCACGGTTGGTGCAGGCTTGCACCGCCTGGCAGCTGACCATCCTTCCCGATGGCAGCATGCAGGACAACGACCACGGGGACGCGCAGCGGGACCGGCGGATCCTAGCCGAAC
Organism: Nocardia sp. NPDC051990; assembly: GCF_040680755.1. Taxonomy (NCBI): domain Bacteria; kingdom Bacillati; phylum Actinomycetota; class Actinomycetes; order Mycobacteriales; family Nocardiaceae; genus Nocardia; species Nocardia sp. NPDC051990. The sequence goes on from NZ_JBFAXH010000002.1 coordinate 495,505, forward strand.
TGGAAAGCCTCGCAGAGGAATTGGTTCCGCTGACGATTCAGCTCACCGAACGACTCGCCCGGTTCTCCGGTTACGACACTCGGTTCGCCGTAGCCCTCTCCCAGGCCGCCGACAATCCCGAGATGGTTACCGGCACCAAACACGATTCCGCCCACCGAGTTTGGTTCGAACTGCACGAAGATCTGATTGCCACCCTGGGTATCGACAGGGCACTCACCTCCCGCCCGTAATGGGGTTCTCCCGGGCTGAGGCTTGGTGCGGCAGGTCGCTACACCGCCGGTGGGGGGCACTAGCCCAGTGGCATGGCACGCGATGAGCGCGGTGTAACCGCCCAGAGTGAGGATTTCGCTTCCTGGTACAACGAGCTGGTTGTGAAGGCCAGCCTCGTCGATCGGGGTCCGGCCAAGGGCACGATGGTTATCCGACCGTATGGCTATCGCGTGTGGGAGCTACTGCAAGCCGAGCTGGATGCGCGGATCAAGGCCACCGGGCACGAGAACGCGTACTTTCCGTTGCTGATTCCGCAGAGCTACCTCGAGCGCGAGGCCGATCACGTCGACGGGTTCGCTCCCGAGCTGGCCGTGGTGACCCACGCGGGAGGCAAAGAGCTCGAAGAACCGCTGGTGGTGCGGCCGACGTCGGAAACCATCATCGGGGAGATGATGGCCAAGTGGATCTCCTCGTATCGCGATCTGCCGATGCTGCTGAACCAGTGGGCCAATGTGGTCCGGTGGGAGATGCGCCCCCGAATGTTCTTGCGCACCACCGAATTTCTGTGGCAGGAAGGCCACACAGCGCACGTTGATGAGCAGCAGGCGCGCGCGGAGATGATGCTCGCGCTGGACATCTACCAGGAAGTGGCGCGCGAGTACGCGGCGATGCCGGTGGTGGCGGGTGAGAAGACCGCCGGTGAGAGGTTCGCGGGCGCGGTCGCCACGGTGACGATCGAGTCGATGATGCGTGACGGCAAGGCTTTGCAGGCCGGTACATCGCATTACATGGGGACGAACTTCGCGACAGCGTTCGGTATCCGCTATGCCAGCGTGGACGGGCGAGAAGAGTTGTGCCACACCACGTCCTGGGGCATGAGTACCCGAATGCTCGGCGGGATCGTGATGACCCACGGTGATGATCGCGGCCTGGTGCTGCCGCCCGTGCTGGCGCCGCATCAGGTTGTGATCGTGCCGATCACTCGTGGCGACAGCGCGGATGTCGTGGCGGCCGCGCATGCGCTGGCCGGGCGCGATGCCGGTCCGGAATCCGGACGCGAGCGCCCTCGACAGATTCGTCCTGCGGAAACCTGCTGCGGCCGAGGGGGTCTCGTGAACGATCGTTTTCGACCTGACGTTCGTGTGGCTCCACTCAGCCAGGTCGGCTCCCTCGCACGGCGGTCTCTTCGATGCCGGGCGGGGAGCGTGGACCGTGGCCGCAGCTACTGGCACAGATTGCGGTCGAACAGGGCCAGCAGTTCGCGGTAGTGCCGTTCGGCGGCTTCGGGGTCGTGGGCGGAGGTGTCGGCCTGGGTGTAGCCGTGTTGGGCCCCCGCGTAGACCTCGGTGCGGTGGCGGACGCCGGCGGCATCGAGTGCCTTGTCGAACTGGGCGATGTGTTCCGGAGTCATGTGCTGATCCTCGCCGGCGTGCGCGAAATACAGCTCCGCGGTGATGTTTCCGATGGTCAGGTGCGGACTGTCGGGGGTGTCGGTGACGAGCGGTCCGCCATGGAATCCGGCCACCGCCGCAACCCGATCGGGGAACATCGCGGCGGTCAGCACCGCTAGCCGGGCACCCATGCAGTAGCCGGTGAGGCCGACCTTCCCCGCGGCGACCTGCGGCGAGGCTGCCAGCCATTCGAGGTAGGCAGCGGCATCGGAGCGCAGGAGCTCCGGTGTCAGCTCGCGGATCATCGGGATGACCTGCTGGAAGATCTCCGGCCGCTGCGCCGGATCGATGAAGTCCGGCAGCTCGATTACCGGCGCACGCCCGTGCCGGTAGTAGGCGTTCGGGATCAGGACGGTGTAGCCGTGGGCGGCAATACGATCGGCCAGCGACCGCAGGCTGGGCCGCAGCCCGAAGCCGTCCTGAATCACCAGTACTCCTGGATGGGCGCCATTGTCGGGGTAGGCAACGTACGCGTCGGCGACACCATCGGGTGTCTGAATGTCGACCGACATACCGTGCGTTGTAGTCATCGTTGAATCCTTCTGTCGTATTTGATGTCCTGTGATCAACACGACGAAGGCGGACCACGCGCAATACCGCAGGATCCTCGATCGTAAAGCGGGCCAACATCGGCCCGCGCGACGCTCAGAAGAGCACCGGGTAACCCATCCGTGTGTGGCGCAACGCCGTCCCGGTAGTCATCGCCTCATATCGTAGCCCACCGGTCAGAACCGACGTCACACTGAATCCCCCGGCTGTGGTGACACCGTCGCTATTCTGCTCGAAATCCACGAGGCGGCAACCGAATTCGGCATCCCCCACCCAATTCGCTTGGCCGGTCGCGCAGCATCGCCTCGGCGCGCCATTGCGACAGCACATTCGGGTACCTGCGGCGCGGAGGTCGGTTCGCGTGGGCGGCACGCCGTGTGTTTCGATGCCGGTCTCGCGGTGCGGGCCAGGGATTCTCGCTGGCCCGCACGATGGTGGTCAGCGGAGCAGCAGTGCTCCCAATCGCCGCGCCGCGTCCATGACGGCCGCGCCCAGCTTCTGCTCGTCCGACGAGTCGAACACCGAGACACCGATGCTGACGAGGTCTGCGGGGCGCCGGTTGGGCACGGCGGCCGAGATGCCTGTGATCGAGTGAGTCACCTCCCCGGTCGTCACCGCGAACCCGCGCTCGCGTGCGCGGGTGACCTCGGGGCGTTCCCCTTCACGTGGCGGTAGGGCCGCGAGCATCGCCAGACCCGCCGACCCGCGGTTGATCGGATCGACCTGACCCGCGTGGAATCCGACGTGCGCGCGCGAGTTCCGCGGCTCGATGACCATCATGGCGCGGACCGCGTCCTCGCCCTCCCGGACCGCGAGGTGCGCGGTCGCCTCGATCGAGTCCGCGAGTTCCTCGAGTACCGGTCGCGCGAGTTCGCGCAGATCCTGCTCCACCGAACCCGCGAGCGAGATGAGCCCTGAGCCCAGCAGGATGCGCTTGTTCTCGGTGCGTCGGCACAGGCGGTGTGCCTCGAGGGTGCGTACGAGACGGTCCGCGACGGTCCGATGCACGCCAACTCCGGCCGCGATCTCGGTGATCGTCAGCCCGTACTTGTGCTGCGTCAGCAACTCGACGATTTCGAGCCCATTGTGCAGCGTTTTCGACATTCGTGAATCGAGTTGGACACCGCTGGTCCTTCCAGGGGTTTCGCTCGTTTTCTCATCGGATCGGACCGATGTCATGCATCCCTCCCTTGACGTATGTGAGGTGAGCCACCTACTCTTCACCTTAATCGCACTGTGCGTCCGATTATCGCACACATAGCGAGGCGGTGCAATCTCGATCAGGATGCACCGAAGAGTGACCGAGGAGTTCGTTTCATGACCGGGACCGGTATCAATGGCGCTGCCGACATCGGTGCGGCGGCATTCGTGGAGATCCACCAGCTGTACGGCCGGCAGAGCCACCTCATCGACGAAGGCTCGGCCGCGGCGTGGGCGGCCACCTTCACGGCGGAGGGTGAGTTCCACTCGCCCAGCTATCCGGAGCCAGTCGTGGGGACGGTCGCGCTCACCGAGTTCGCGAACGGGTTCTTCACGAACGCGTCCGTGGCGGGCGAGGCGCACCGGCACGTGCTCACCAACATCGTCGTCGACCGCACCGGCGAGGACGAACTCGAGGTTCGCGCCTACCTGCAGATCGTCGCGACACGGATCGGCGGCGAGTCCCGCCTCGTGCGGTTCACGACCATCACCGACCGTGTGGTGCGAGAGGACGAGCATTGGCGCATCGCGCGCCGGACCGTTTACCGGGACGATCAGAGCCGACCGGCGTGACCATATCGTCACAGCGAGGTCTCAACAGACGAGAGCCTCGAATCTCATGCAGAACATTGCTTTTGGAGGAAACCCTCGATCATGACCGACACCGCCGACCCCCAGAATCCCGGCCGCACCGACGCGTCGCAGATGACGGCGTTGTACCCGGAGATGGCTGGCAAAGTCGCCGTCATCACCGGCGCCGCCCGTGGCATGGGCGCGGCCTTCGCCGCCGGTCTCGCGACCCGCGGCGTGAACGTCGTGGGCGCTGACATCAACGAAGAGCAGATGGCCGCGACCGCGCAGGAGATAGGCGACGCACTCGCCGTGAGCTCGCTCGCCGATACGCCGGGTCGCGTCGTCGGTGCCCGCGTCGACGTGACCAAGGCCAATGAGCACGAGGCCCTCGCGCAGACGGCGCTGACGGAGTTCGGCCGCATCGACTTCTGGATCAACAATGCAGGCATCTTCCCGTTCGCCCTGGTCGAGGAGATCTCCCCGGAGCAGATCGCCGCCGTGCTCGACGTCAACGTCGAGGGCGTGCTGTTCGGTTCACAGGCGGCGGCGCGGCACATGGCCCCGGGCAGTGCGATCGTGAACATGTCGTCGGTGTCGGCGCTGCGCGTCCGGCGTGGCCGCGGCGCGTACTGCACGTCCAAGGCCGCTGTCGCGCACCTCACCGAGTCGCTCGCGGTCGAGCTCGGCGACAAGGGAATTCGCGTCAACGCGATCGCACCCGGCTACATCGACACCGAGATGACCCGCTGGGTCCGCGAGGACCCTGCCGCGCTCGAGCACGCACTGAATGTCGTACCGCTGCACCGCATCGGCTCGCCGGAAGAGGTCTTCGGCCCGCTGCTGTTCCTGCTCTCGGACAGTGCCCGTTACGTCACCGGGCACTCCATCGCTGTCGACGGTGGTTCGCGCCATGTCTGAGTCCATCGCCTACCCGGGCGTCGTGCTCGTCACCGGCGCTGCGGCCGGCATGGGGGCCAACCACGCCAAGGCGCTCGCCGAGCGCGGTGTGCACGTGTGTCTGGCCGACGTCGCGGACACCTCCGCGGTGCTCACCGAGATCGAGGCCGCCGGCGGCAGTGCGTCGGCGCACGAACTCGACGTCGCGGACGCTGCCGCGTGGACCCGCGTGATCGACGAGATCCGTTCCACCACAGGGGAACTCGGCGGATTGGTCAACAATGCCGGCATCAGCCGTCGACGCGAGTTCATGGACACCCCGGACGACGTCTGGGAACTGACCATGCGGATCAACCTGTTCGGGCCGTTCTACGGGATCAAGGCCGCCGCTCCATTGATGAGGGGGAGCGGGGGTGGATCGATCGTGAACATCTCGTCGATCTCCGGGCAGATCGGATATTTCTCGCCCGCGTACGCGGCGAGCAAATGGGGCCTGACCGGGCTGTCGAAGTCGGCGGCGGGGCAGCTCGCGAAATGGGGCATCCGGGTGAACTCCGTGCATCCCGGACTGGTCGGCACCGCTCTCGTCGGGGGAGCGGATGCCTTCATCAACGCCTCGCTGGACAGCATTCCGGCCAGCCGCATGGGCACTGTCGACGAGATCACGAACGCGGTGCTGTTCCTGCTGTCCGACCGGTCCACGTACATGACCGGCAGTGAGGTGACGGTGGACGGCGGCCTGGTATCCAACGGGCTGTACCACCGCATCGTCGCCGAGGCGGGAGGGGTCCTCTCATGAGTGAAGACACCTGGGACGTCGTCGTGATCGGCGGCGGCGGAGCGGGACTCGCGGCTGCCGTGTCCGCTGCGGAGCAAGGCGCGTCGGTGCTGCTGTTCGAGTCGCAGACCGAGCTGGGCGGCTCGACGCAACTGTCGGCGGGTCTGTTCACCGCGGCCGGGACCAGCGTGCAGCGCGGCCTCGGCATCGAGGACACCGCCGAGAAGTTCTTCCAGCACTACATGGATCTCAACCACTGGATGCTCAAGCCGGGCCTGGTCCGGGCGTTCTGCGAGAACTCCGGACCGACGGTCGAATGGCTGATCGGCCTCGGCGTGGAGATCCCCGCTTGCGAATCGGCCAACGCGCACATGCCGGGTCTGTGTCAGGCTGGTGTCGAGGACGTCTGGCGCGGCCACGTGCCCAAGGACCAGGGCTACGGGCTGGTCCAGGCGCTCGACAAGGCGCGCCGAGAGCGCGGCGTCGAGGTCGTCGTGAACACCCGTGTGCAGTCGCTGGTTGTCGAGGACGGCGGGGTGGTCGGTGTCGTCGCCGACGACATCGAGGTCCGAGCGTCGGCGGTCGTGATCGCGAGCGGTGGGTTCGCGCAGAACAAGGGCCTGGTAAACCAGCTCTACCCGTTCGCGAACAGGGGCGGGGACTCTCTCTTCGTCGTGGCCGCCCCGGGCAGCCAGGGTGATCACCTGGCCTTCGGCGAGCAGGTCGGCGCGGCCGTCGCCGGTGCGGGCTGGGGCCTGATGCTGCCGACGGTCTACTTCCAGCGGTACCACCACTGGCAGTCGGGCTTCCCGCCCAAGTCGCGGATCTACGTCAACGGCCGGGGCCGGCGGTTCATGGACGAGGACGCGTCGTACGCGGTCTCGACCGGGATCATCGACGCGCAGGAGGGTGGCGCCTGGGTCGTGTTCGATGACAGGGCTCGCCTGAATCTTCCTGCCGGATATGCTGATTGGGATTCCGGTCGGATTCTCGAAGAGGCCGATTCCGGACGGACGCTGCGGGCCGATACCATCGCGGAACTTGCCCGGAAGATGGGCGTGCCGGCCGATGCTCTCGAGGCGGCCGTCGCCCGATGGAATGCGCAGCTCCCGAACGGCGTGGACGATGACTTCCTCCGTCATCGCACGCTGGCGAACAAAGGCTCCACCGCGGACCCGGATCCGATCGATCAGGGGCCATTCTATGCCGCGCGGTTGTTGCCTGCCGAACTCGTCTGCACACACGCGGGCGTCGAGATCGACAGCAACGCGTCCGTACTGGACCGGACCGGTAGTCCGGTCGACGGACTGTTCGCGGCTGGGGAAGCCGGAGCCGGAATCCTCGGCCTCCGGTATGTAGGCGGCGGCAACGCCGTAGCGAACGCCCTCACAATGGGCCGGGTCGCCGGAATAAACGCCGCACGTACCGCGCGCGGCGAGTCGATGACATCGACGGCAATAACAACCGCAGCACCGAGCGTGTTGCGTGCTAGACACTGACAAAGGACCACCCATGGCAATAAACGACACCGTGGAACCCGCGGCTCGTAACTCCGAGCCCGCCCGCGGACCGGCCCCCGTGCCGGCCGAGCAGAAGCAGTCCACGGTCAAGGTGGTTCGGGCCGCCATCGTCGGTACCGTCGTCGAGTACTACGACTTCGGTATCTACGGCTACATGGCCACGATCATCGCATCGCTGTTCTTCGTCTCGGAGAACGACACCGCCGCGCTGCTCGGCACGTTCGCGACGTTCGCCGTCGCCTTCTTCCTGCGTGTGCCGGGCGGCATCTTCTTCGGCCATATCGGCGACAAGTACGGCCGCAAGAACGCCCTCTCCTGGACGATCCTGCTGATGGTCGTCGCGACCGCGGCGATGGGTCTGATGCCGACCTACGTCACGCTCGGTGTGTGGGCGACGGCGATCCTGGTGCTGGCCCGCTGCCTCCAGGGCTTCGCGGCTGGCGGTGAACTGGGCGGTGCCAACGCCTTCGTGTCCGAGTCCGCTCCGGCCAAGTGGCGCGCCTTCCAGACCTCGATGGTCAACTCGGGCACCTACCTCGGTTCACTCGTCGCGTCGCTGATCGCGCTCGGTCTCACCTCGGTGTTCACGCACGACCAGATCATGTCGTGGGCGTGGCGAATTCCGTTCCTGCTCAGTGTCGTGATCGGTGTGGTCGGCGTCTGGATCCGCAACCACATGGAGGACACCCCGCAGTTCAAGGCGCTCGAGGACAAGGGCGAGACCGCGAAGGTCCCGGTCAAGGAGCTGATCACCAGCTCCGGCGGCGCCCTCGTCAGGATCATCTTCCTCGGTGCGCTCATCACCGGCGGCTACTACATCGCCTCGGTGTACGCGGCGACCTACCTGCAGAAAGCCGGTGGGCAGTCCTCCACCGTCGCGTTCCTGTCCACGTCTCTGGCGCTGATCCTCGGTGTAGCCACGCTGCCGATCTCGGGCTACCTGGCCGACCGCTACGGCCGCAAGCCGGTACTTTTCGTCGGCAGCATCGCCGCCGTGGTGCTGGGTGTCCCGATGTTCATGCTGATGGCGGGCGGGAGCATCTGGCAGGCGGTCCTCGGCCAGTCGGTGCTGTTCATCGCGGTGTCGGTGGTCAACGGTGCGTCATACGTGACGTACGTCGAGATGCTCAAGGCGTCGGTCCGCTACAGCGGTCTCGCCCTGGGCAACAACATCACCAACATGGCCCTCGGTGGCACGGCGCCGTTCATCGCGACGTGGCTGATCGACGTCACCGGTAACAGACTCGCGCCGGCCGGCTACTTCGTGTTCTGCGCGCTGCTCACCCTCGGTGCGGTGTTCTTCGTCAAGGAGACCAAGGGCATCGAACTCCGCGCCGACTAGTACTGCTCGGTCGGGCCCTGCCGGTGGCGTCATCGGCAGGGCCCGTTTCGTTCCATAGGAGATGCACATGTCGCTGATCGACAAGCAGGAGATCACCGAGGTCCTCTACCGCTACGCACGGGCGGTGGACCGCAAGGACTTCGACCGCGTGGCCGACTGCTACTTCCCGGACGCGATCGACAACCACGGTGGCTACGTCGGCACCGTGGACGGCCTGATCGAGGACATGAAGTCCCGGCATGCCACGATCGATTCGTCCCTGCACTACATCACCAACGTGCTGATCGACCTCGACGGCGACACGGCGAACGTGGAGTCGTACTGCCTGTGCTATCTGCGGCAGGCCCCGGCGCGGCCGGGGGCGTCGCAATCGCGCGCAACCATCAAGTGCCGCTACGTCGACCGCTTCGAGCGGCGCGACGGGCAGTGGCGCATCGCGGACCGCATCGTCGTATTCGACGAGTCCGTGACCGACGAGATCGTGGACGGCCTTGCCTCCTCCTGGGTCCGATCACGTCGGTCCTTCGAGGACCCGGTCTTCACCGGAAAGCCCTGACCGGCAACGCTTCCGGGGTCGCGAAGACGACAGCGCCGGCACCCTGTCCGCGGGTGCCGGCGCTGTCGTGCATTGCTCACCGCAGCTGGGGGAACACCCTTTCAATACTGGTGGCCAGCGCGACCGGTGCCTCGAACGTCGCACGAGTCGGGCCTCGGTCCCACCCCGGGCGGGGCGGGACCGAGGCCCAGATATCAGGTCGTGTGGGCCGACCGAACGGTCTCGCCTCAGGCGATGTCGTCGAGATCCACGCCCTTGGTTTCCCGGCTGAACAAGACGGCGATCACCGTGATCGCCATCGTGACCACCAGATAGCCGACAACCGTACCGACACCGAAGTTCTTGATCAGCCAGACCGCGATGAACGGCGCCGGGGCACCCGCGATGATCGACGAACCCTGGAACACCAGCGACGAACCGGCGTAGCGGTAGCGGGTGGGGAACAGTTCGGTGATCCACGCGGCCTCCGGGCCGGCGAGCATGCCGTGGAAGAAGGCGCCCACGCACACCCCGAGCCACAGCATCGGCAGGCTCTCCAACTGGACCAGCCAGAAGAACACCGGCGCCCAGATCACAAGGACGATCGCGGGCATCAGCAGAGCCTTCTTGCGGCCAACCCGGTCGGACCACGCGCCGCCGCCGATCATGCCGACGAACTGGAACAGCGACGCGAACGTGACGGCCATGATGATGTCGCCGCGGTGGAAGTCGAAGTATGTGGTGGCGTATGCGATGACGAAGACGGTGTAGACGTAGAACGCGATGTTCTCGCCGAGGCGCATGCCAAGGCCGGTGAGGACCTCACGCGGGCGCGACAGCGCCTCGAGGATGGACGAACGCTCCCGAGCCACCGGCTGGTCTGCCGCCTGGGCGGCCTTGAAGACGGGGGACTCCTCAACACCGCGGCGCACCCAGAAGCCGATGATCAGCAGCGGGATCGCGAACAGGAACGCGACTCGCCAACCCCACCGGTCGAACCCGTCGTCGGACAGCAACAATCCGATCACCGAGACCACGACGGTGGCGAGGACGGTACCCAGCGGGGCGCCGGCCTGCGGCCAGGACGCCCAGAAGCCGCGCTTCTTCGGCTCGCCGTACTCGCTGACCAGCAGCACCGCCGCACCGAACTCGCCGCCGAGAGCGAAGCCCTGGATCATGCGAAGAACGACCAGCAGGCCGGTGGCCCAGATACCGATTTGGTCGTAGGTGGGCAGGAGGCCGATCGCCGCGGTCGCGGTGCCCAGCATCAGGAACGTGACAACCAGCATCGGCTTGCGCCCGAACTTGTCACCGAGGTGGCCGAAGACGATGCCGCCCAACGGGCGGGCGACGAAGCCGAGGCCCTGCGTGGCCAGGGCCAACAGCAGCTTCGCGACACCGCTGTCGCCGGGGAAGAACAGCGGACCGAGGACGGTCGCGGCGAGGATGCCGTAGATCGCGAAGTCGTACCACTCGAGCACGGCACCGGCCATACTGCCGGTGAGGACGCGCGTGAAGCTGGACTTGGGTGGCTGGTCGATCGCAGACGAGCCCGGCGGTACTGCGGGCGCGGGGACGGTCGGAGATCCCATGACGGATCCTTTCGGGTGCTGAAGGAAAATTTGGGGAGGTTGGTCAGAGCGCGAGGGTGATCTTCTTGCCGCATGCGCGCGAGCAGCACGTCATCATCGACTTGTTCTGAGCCCGTTCGGTTTTGGTGAGCACCATGTCGCGGTGATCCACCTCGCCATCGAGGATGGGGGCTTCGCACGATCCGCACAGCCCCTCTTCGCAGTCGCTCTGGATGTCGATGTTCGACGCGCGCAGGGCGTCGAGCACCGTCTGATCTGCGGCCACCTGGATAGTCAGACCGGAGTCACGCAATTCGACCTCGAACGCGTGCTCATTGGCCGGGTCGAGCGTCGCCAGATTCGACGTGAAGTGCTCGACGTGGAGGGAGTCTTCCGGCCAGTGCGCGGTGGCCTCCTCTAGCGCGGCGAGTAGTCGCTGCGGGCCGCACGAGTAGATCTGCGTCCCGTCGACGGGGACGTCGAGCAGGGCCGGGATGTCGAGCCGGTTGCCCGCCGCGCTGGAGTGCACCTCGAGCTTGTCGGTGTGGTCGGCCGTCAGCCGGTCGAGCAGCGCCATCGTCGCGAGATCGCGTCCGCAGTAATGGATCTCGTAGTCCTTGCCGGCGGCCTTCGCGTGGTCGGCCATCGCGACGATCGGGGTGATGCCGATGCCGCCCGCAATGAAGACGTAGCGCTCGGCGTCCGGGTCGAGCTTGAAGTGGCTGCGCGGTCCGCGCATCTTCAGCATGTCGCCGGCCTGCAGGGTGCGATGCACGTAGCGCGAGCCGCCGCGGCTCTCGGGCTCCTCGAGCACCGCGATCTCGTAGTGCGACAGGTCGTTCGGGTCGCTGCACAGCGAGTACTGCCGCGACAGTTCCCCGAGTTCGACATCGATGTGCGAGCCCGGGGTCCACTTGGGCAGCGGCTTGCCCGACGGATCGGACAACCTCACGCGCACGACACCGTCGGCGGCCGGGGTGATCGCGTCCACCGTGACGGTCCGCGAGATGTTGGTCTTCGACGGCTCGCCGATCTGCACCGGCTGGCGGTTTTCGAGGATCGACGGATCGGCATGCTCCGGATTCTTCTCCGGATCCCATTGCACCCAAACGTGATCCGGCCCGCGGAACGACGTGTTGGGCAGGTAGGTGAACTCCTGGTCGGGGACCAGTTCCATGTGCGGGAGGCGCTTGGTGAACTCCTCGAGGAAGATCTGCATCTCCATGCGGGCGAGGTTCTTGCCCATGCACTGGTGGCTGCCGTACCCGAACGTCAGGTGATCGCTGGAGTTCTCGCGCCGGATGTCGAAGTCGTCGGCGTTGTCGAAGTGGCGTTCGTCGTGGTTGGCGGACAACGTGGCGATCAGCAGCTTCGAGCCCTTGGGGATGTCGATGCCACCGATGGTGGTGTCGTCGGTGACCAGTCGGCGCCACGCGGCGACCGAACCGGAGTGGCGCAGGCACTCCTCGACGGCGTTGGGGATCAGGCTCGGGTCGGCGCAGATCTCCTCCCACACGCTGCGGTTCTCGAGCAGTAGGCGGAAGGCGTTGGCCGACGCGTTGGCCGTGGTCTCGTGTGCCGCAACGATTCCCGCCATCATCATCGAGTGCAGGTACGAGTCGGTGACGACATCGGGCTGCTCCTGCTGCATGCGGATGCCGAACGGCATCCAGCCGTGTCCGGACGGATCCTTACGCATCTTCTCGAGCACCTGTCCGGCGTACTGCCAGAATTTACCGACTGCCTCGGCCACCGCGACCTGTTGCTCGGGCGCCGGACGTCCCCACGTGTTCACGGTGTGCGCGATCGAGTACTTGCGCATAGTGTCCATGTCCTCCTCGGGCACACCGAGGAAGTGCAGGGCGACGGTGAGGGGGACCTCCCACAGCATCTCGTCGACGAGGTCGGCCTTGCCGGACTCGATGAAGCGGTCGACATACTCGCGGGTGAGCCGGCGGACCATTGGCTCGTGGTGGACGAGTTCCTTGGGGGTGAACGGGTCCATCAGCACGCGGCGTCGCGGCATGTGCGCGGGCTCGTCCTCGTTCACGAGGGTGCGCGACATCGCGTAGTCGTACTTGGCGAGTGTCGCGGTCGCCTCGTCGGAGACCGGGGTGATCTTCTCGAGTGCGATCGACGGCGAAAACAGGATGTTGTCGCGGAAGACCGCCTTGACATCCTCGTACCGGGTGACGACCCAGTAGCCGATCTCGGGGCTGTAGAACACCGGTTCCTCGTCGCGCGACCAACGCAGCGACGCCGCAGGATCGATCTGGTACGGGCCGGTGAAGGGATCGAAGGCGGCGGCATTCGCGGAAACCGGGCAGCCTGTGGCCGGTACGGCCGTGGGGCGGCCGGTGTTCTGTAGGGCTGCGTGGTCGATCGGGCACACGCTCATGACTGGCATCTCCGTCTGTCTAAACTGCGCTGAAATGCGGAGTTACTAATAACGCACACAATGTATCGGTGAGCGAACTTCGGACAGAGTAAGCGCGGTCACATTCGAGGTCAAGTACGGCTTGGATGACGACGCAGATGGCCTGTTCCGAGGTCCTCAGGATGACCTAATTGCCCGCGCCCGGTTCGCGATGTGCGCACCGGTCGTGTGGCAGGCCCACGAAACGGGCAGGAGAGAGGGAAGGGGGTAGCGTCAGACGCTGATGAGATGCTCGACCTCGCGGGCGGTGCGCATCACGGCATCCGCGGCCCGGTCGGTGTCGAGCCCGTCTATTGCGACGACGCCGACACTGCGTTCGAGGCCGGTGTTCGAGCTGATCCCCTCCGGGAGGGCGATGCCGGACGCGATGCCGACGGCGCCGTGCTCGAGCTGCCCGCGGGTGAGGCTGTAGCCGTCGGCGCGGGCTTGGCGGACGGCATCGGAGTCGCCGGGCGCTTCCGGGCGCAGCGCAAGGATTGCGATGCCGGCCGCGCCGCGCTCGAGCGGGTGGCTGCTGCCCACGCGGTAACCGACCCGCAGCAGGGCGCCCTCCGGTTCGGCGACCATGATCACGACACAGTTCTGGCCCTGGGCTGCGGAGATGAACGCGGTCGCGAGCGTTTCGTTGGCGAGCGCGTGCAGGACGGGCTGGGCGTCTCTCGTGAACTGCGGTTCGAACCGCGAAGCGAGCACGGCGGTGGCGACGCCCAGCCGGATCCGGCCGTCGGCGGTACGGGTGACCAGTGAGTGTGCTTCGAGGGTGGCGACGATCCGATAGCAGATGGCCCGGTGGACGTCGAGTTCCTTGGCCAGGTCGGCCACCGAGATTCCGGACGGCGACTGCGCGACGATGTTGAGCGCGCGTAGCCCACGGTCGAGTGTCTGCAGCGTGCTCATGTGCGTCCTCTCGGTGTCGTCGTCCGGGCCCTTCGGTTCGAATCCTTTGTACAGAATTTCCGGCGCGGAGCGGTAACCCGTTGGGGCGCAGCGTTCGCCGTTGTTGATCGGCATGATCGGAGGACGGCGGTGAGGTATTCGTGAATAGTTCACAGATATACTAATTGGGTGAGTATTCGGGACCGCCCGCGCTGCGCGCATCCACTACCGGCCGCGATAGGGTCGGCCGCATGAGCGGGGACGAAAGACGCAGCGCGGTGGAGCATTCGGCGACGCCCGACTCGCTCGACTTCTGGTCGTTCATCGACCTCGCGAATCGGCGGCTGAGCACCGAGTTCGGCTCCACGCACCAGCTGGCCACCCAGGTTCTGCTGACCCTCAATCGGGCCGCGAATGTGGTCACCTACGACCTGGAATCCTCGGTGCACCGGCCGCGAGGGCTGTCGTGGTCGGCGTTCCGGCTGATGTTCGTGACCTGGCTCGCTGGCCCGATCGAGTCGAAGAGTGCCGCCAAGCTCACCGGTATGAGCCGCGCGGCCGTGTCGAACCTGACGAAGACGCTGGAAGCGGGCGGCCTGCTCGAGCGGACGCCGGATGAGCACGACGGGCGCTCGGTGCAGCTGTCGCTCACCGAGAAGGGGCGCGCCGAGATGGCTGCCACCTACCGGGAACACAACGAGCGCGAGTACGCGTGGGCAAGCGTGCTTACCGAGGCCGAGCAGCACATTCTCGTGATGCTGCTCGACAAGTTGATCACCAACCGCAGCCAGTTCGACGTCCGCGGCCGAAACTGACGCCACTGTCTCGCGTTGTGCGTACTCATCGGCGCCCGGGATGTCGTCGCTGGGTGCGCGAAGGCGAGGCTGTTGATGTGGTTGCGTTCACGCGCTGAAACTAGTTAATGTGTTTACTAATATCGGAAGGGGTCGACGGCCGTGACGATCGCAGTCGCGATGCCGTTCCGCCGACGGTCACGACCACAGCCCGGAGCGAACCGGGCGCGAACACATCAGGAGGCCGGTCATGGCGTTCTATCGACAGCTCGGCAACATCCCGCCGAAGCGTCACACCCAGCACCGGGACGAGAACGGCCAGCTCTACTTCGAGGAGCTGATGGGCGAGGAGGGCTTCTCGTCGGATTCGTCGCTGCTGTACCACCGTCACATCCCGTCGGCCATCGTCGACGCGACAGTGTGGGAGCTGCGTGACCAGAGCACCACCCCCAACCATCCGCTCAAGCCGCGGCACCTGCAGCTCCACGACCTCTTTCCGGAGCAGACGTGGGCCGAGACCGACGTTGCCACCGGCCGCCGACTGATCCTGGGCAACGCCGACGTGCGCATCTCGTATGTGGTCTCTGCCAAGGAGTCCCCGCTGTACCGCAACTCGCTCGGCGACGAGATGGTGTACGTCGAATCGGGCGAGGCGATCGTCGAGACCGTGTTCGGTGCCCTGCACGCACGTCAGGGCGACTATGTCCTGATCCCGATGTCGACCACCCACCGCTGGGTGCCGCAGGGGTCGGAGCCGTTGCGCGCGTATGCGATCGAGGCGAACAGTCACATCGTCCCGCCCAAGCGCTACCTGTCGAAGTACGGTCAGCTGCTCGAGCACGCACCGTACTGCGAGCGTGACCTGCACGGCCCCACCGAGCCGCTCGTCGCCGAGGGCACCGATGTCGAGGTGCTGGTCAAGCACCGGGCCGGCGGTCGGATCGCCGGCACCCGCATGGTGTACCCGAACCACCCGTTCGACGTCGTCGGCTGGGACGGCTGCCTGTACCCGTACACCTTCAACATCTCCGACTATGAGCCCATCACCGGCCGCGTGCACCAACCGCCGCCGGCACATCAGGCGTTCGAGGGCAACAATTTCGTGATCTGCAACTTCGTGCCACGCAAGGTCGACTACCATCCGCTGTCGATCCCGGTGCCGTATTACCACTCCAATGTCGACTCCGACGAGATCATGTTCTACTGCGGTGGCGACTACGAGGCCCGTAAGGGTTCGGGCATCGGCCAGGGTTCGATCTCGATCCATCCCGGCGGCCACGCCCACGGCCCGCAGCCCGGCGCGTACGAGCGCAGCATCGGCGTCGAGTTCTTCGACGAGCTCGCCGTCATGGTCGACACGTTCCGCCCGCTCGAGCTCGGTGAGGGTGCGTTGGCATGCGAGGACCAGGCCTACGCATGGAGCTGGTCCGGAAGGGGGCCGAACAAATGACCATCTCAGCGCTGCTGAGGGGCCTGTGCGACGACGCGGCGCTGTTCCCACCGGGGAACGCTTCGATCGGCGAAGCGGTCCCAGCGCACTTCGCGCACCAGAGCAGCGACCACGCCGCGCTGGTGGGGCCGTTTGTGTTCCCCGCGCCGCGGCTGGGTGAGCTGCCCGTGATCCTCGCTGTGACCGACGGCCGGCTCGAGCTGAGTCTCATCGTGCCCGGCGGCACCGCCGCCGTTCCCGGTGCGCTCGAACAGCTGCGCGGCATCGACGACGTGCAGCTCGTCGCGTTGGAGATCGCCGTGCCCGAGGGACAGACTCCCGACGAGCTGTTCGCCGCGCTCGACGAGATCGCCTCGACCGCACCGGGTGTCGACATCTTCGTCGAGGTCCCGCGCGACGACCGCCGTGCCGAGATCCTGTCCCACCTGGCGAGGACGCCGTACGCGGCGAAGTTCCGCACCGGCGGCATCGTCGCCACCGCCTATCCGGATGAGGCCGAGCTTGCCGCCGCCATTCACGCGGTCGTCGGTGCGGGCGTGCGGTTCAAGGCAACCGCCGGTCTGCATCATGCGGTGCGGAACACGGACCCGCACACGGGATTCGAGCAGCACGGCTTCCTGAACATCATGCTCGCGGCCCATCGGGCCGCCGATGGGGCGGGTGTCGACGACATCGCCGCCACGCTCGCCGATCGTGACGGAACGAGCCTCGCCCGAGAATTGGCAGGGCTGTCTGCCGAGGCGGTGGACGTGTTGCGCGCGACCTTCCGGTCCTTCGGCACCTGCAGCATCAGCGATCCGCTGACCGAACTGGTCGGCCTCGGATTGGTGCCCCAAGCTTCCACCGAGCCCGCCGCGCCTATGGGCTCGGTGGACTCCACCTCGACCGAGGGAGGATCCCCCGCATGACCGTCATCTCGATCCCCGCCGATTCCCTGTTCGGTGTCGACAACCTGCCCTACGGTGTGTTCTCGACCGCCGACGCGGGCCAACGGGTCGGTGTGCGCGTCGGTGACAGCGTCGTCGACCTCGCGAAGGCACTCGGCGACGAGGTCTTCGCCCACCCGACCCTCAACGCGTTCATGGCCCAGGGCCGCGAGCGGTGGGTCGCGGTCCGCGCGCGGATCACCGAGCTGGTGTCCGGTCAGATCGCCGACGACGCAGTCTTCTCGATCGACGACGTCACGATGCATCTGCCCATAGCCGTCGCGGACTACGTCGACTTCTACGCGTCGGAGAACCACGCGACCAACCTCGGCAGGTTGTTCCGTCCGGATTCGGCTGCGCTGATGCCGAACTGGAAGCATTTGCCGGTCGGCTACCACGGCCGGTCCAGCACCGTCGTTGTCTCCGGCACCGATATCGTGCGTCCGTGTGGGCAGCGTAAGGCCCCCGCCGACGCCGTGCCGTCGTTCGGTCCGTCGATCCGCCTCGACATCGAGGCCGAGCTGGGCTTCATCGTCGGTGTCGGCTCGCCGATGGGCTCCTCGATCACCCCGGATCAGTTCGCCGAGCACTGCTTCGGCGTGGTGATCCTCAACGACTGGTCGGCACGTGACATCCAGGCGTGGGAGTACGTCCCACTGGGCCCGAACCTGGGCAAGAGCTTCGCGACGTCCATCTCCCCGTGGGTCGTTCCGCTGCTGGCGCTCGAGGCCGCCCGCATCGACACCCCGGTGCAGGACCCGAATCCGCTACCGTACCTGCGGGGCGAGGAGAAGTGGGGCCTGGACATCGACCTCGAGGTCGAGTGGAACGGTCACGTCGTCTCCCGCCCGCCATACGCGCAGATGTACTGGTCGCCCGCGCAGATGCTGGCGCACACCACCGTCAACGGTGCCGCCGCCAGCACGGGCGATCTGTTCGGGTCCGGCACCATCTCAGGTCCCGAGAAGGCGCAGCGCGGTGCCTTCATCGAATTGACCTGGGGTGGCGCCGAACCCGTCACCGTCGGTGACGGGCAGCGCACGTTCGTCGAGGACGGCGACGAGATCTCGATCTCGGCGACCGCGCCCGGCGCGAGCGGCGGCCGCATCGGCTTCGGCGAGGTCCGTGCCCGCATCCTGCCCGCGACGGGAGAAGCCCGATGAGCAAAGTCTTCGCAACCGCGGCGGAGGCCGTCGCGGACATCGTCGACGGATCGTCGCTAGCGGTCGGTGGTTTCGGTCTGTGCGGCATCCCGAGCGAGCTGATCTGTGGTCTGGCCGAGCTCGGCGTGACCGGGCTCGAGGTGTTCTCCAACAACTGCGGTGTCGACGATTGGGGTCTGGGAATCCTGTTGTCGGCCGGTCAGATTCGTCGCGTCACCGCGTCGTACGTGGGCGAGAACAAGGAGTTCGCGCGGCAGTATCTGTCGGGTGAGCTCGAGGTGGAGCTGACCCCGCAGGGCACGCTCGCCGAGCGGCTGCGGGCCGGGGGCGCGGGTATCCCCGCGTTCTACACCCCGGCCGGTGTGGGCACACCAGTGTCCGAGGGCGGGCTGCCGTGGCGTTACCACGCTGACGGATCGGTCGCGGTCGCGTCGCCACCCAAGGAGACTCGCGAGTTCGGCGGCAAGACGTTCGTGCTCGAGGAGTCGATCGTCACTGACTACGCGCTCGTGCACGCCGAGATCGGTGACATGGAGGGCAATCTCGTGTTCAACAAAACCGCGATGAATTTCAACCCGTTGGCCGCGATGGCGGGCCGGGTCACCATCGCACAGGTGGAAAAGCTGGTCGAGCCGGGCGAACTCGATCCCGCGCAGGTCCATCTGCCGGGCGTGTTCGTGCAGCGGGTGGTGCGTACGGGGATGGGGGACAAGCGAATCGAGAAGCGGACGGTGTCGGCATGAGAGGTCAGGCCCGGAGGCGGCAGCGCAGCGTGACCACGCAGGGCCCCGCTCATGTCGGAAAGGATGCAGTATGAGCTGGTCACGGGAGCAGATGGCCGCGCGCGCCGCGGCCGAGATGATCGACGGTGAGTACGTCAACCTGGGGATCGGCCTGCCGACCTTGATCCCCAACTACCTCCCCGAAGGGGTGAAGGTGGTTCTCCACTCGGAGAACGGCATCCTCGGCACCGGCCCCTACCCAACGGACGATCAGGTCGACCCCGACCTGATCAACGCCGGGAAGGAAACGGTGACGGTGAACCCGGGTGCGGCGTTCTTCGATTCGGCGTTGTCGTTCGGCATGATTCGCGGTGGACATATCGACACCGCGGTCCTCGGTGGTATGCAGGTTTCCCGGAACGGGGACCTCGCCAACTGGATGGTGCCGGGCAAGATGGTCAAGGGTATGGGCGGTGCCATGGATCTGGTGCACGGTGCCCGGCGCGTCATTGTGGTCATGGAACACACTGACCGCGATGGCGGCGCCAAGATCGTCGAGCAGTGCTCGCTTCCGCTGACGGGCCAGGCGGTGGTGCAGCGCATCATCACCGATCTCGGCGTTATCGACGTCCAGGACGGCACACTGGTACTGCGGGAACTCGCGCCCGACGTCACCGTCGAGCAGGTGAAGTCCGCGACCGGTGCCGAACTGGTCGTCGACCTCGCCGCCGCCGAGTGCTGCGTTCCTGAAGGTGGCAGATAAAACGGCGGCGGAGGGTTCTCGGCCATGGGCATGAAGCATCCCCATGGCCGTGCGCGGGCGTTGAGGGCGGTGGTCGGCGAAGGTCTGACCGGCGGGTTTCTCGGCGGAAGATGCACCACCGTGCTTCTTGCAGGGGTGCCTTGATCCGGTGCCGTCGACCGACCACCCCGGCGCGGGTCCGGAAGTGCGGGGCGAGACTGGGCCCAACTCGTTGGCGCAGACGACCGCGGCGCCCTTGCCTCGGACGCCGATCCCACTCTGGTCGTTTTGGGACTTGGCGACCTGATTCACATCCACGCCCCCCGCCTGGGCCGCGACTTGACCGCGAACACGATCAACAAGGCGGTCGCCGTGATTGTTGACGGAATCGCCGCTCGGTCGAGGTGATGGGCCGCAGTGATGCGCGCTTGATGGGTCAAGAGATGAAGCTGCGCAACAGGATTCGGATGATTTCGTTGAGGTGCTGCGAGTAGCGGTCGGGGGTGCCTGCGCCCGCCAGTTGGTCGAATATCAGACCGTCGAGGCAGGCGACGAACGCGTGCGCGCGTACCTCCGGGGCGGGTGCGCCGAGCTCGGCGAAGAGTTCTGAAGCTATGGCGCGGATCCGAGCTCCGCTATCAATCAAGGCCGTGCGCAGCTGGGTGCGGCGGGTCGATTCGAGGGCCAGTTCGTAGCGGGCGAGCATGCGGTCGCGGTCGGTGGTGGTGAAGCGGCCGACGAGGTTGTTGAGGATGTCGGCGATCTCGTCGACTGCCGGGTTGTCGACGGGTTCGGTGGCGAGCTCGTCGGTGTCGAGTTCGGCGAGGCGGTGCACTGCTGCTTCGAGCAGGGACTCACGGGTGCGGAAGTGGTTGGAGCAGGAGCCTTCCGGTAGGCCCGCAGTCTGGTCGACCGCACGGTGGGTGAGCCCACGCAGGCCGGAGCGGGCCAGGGTTTCGATCGCAGCGTCGGCCAGAAGCGTGCGTCGGTCTGCGGTGTCGGTCACGGTTGCTTCCCATCTGTCGCATCGTCCACTACAACTGTAGTCTGAAAGATGACTACATCTGTAGTGGAGGTTATCGTGAGTGGTAACAGGACGGCGATCGTGGTGGGCGGCGGCATCGGTGGTCTGGCCACAGCCATCGCCCTGGCCGACCGTGGCTGGAAAGTCGAGGTATTCGAGCAGGCACCCGAGATCGGGGAAGTAGGATCGGGAATCTCGTTGTGGGCCAACGGTGTGCGGGCGCTGGATGCGCTCGGCCGTGGGCAAGAGGTCAGGACGGTCGGGCAGATCGACGCCGAGGCCGGTATCCGCGACAGGACGGGTAAGTGGCTGTCCAAAACCGATACGGCAGAGCTCGAGCGTCGGTACGGGTCGACGGTCGCCATCCGCCGCGCCGATCTGTTCGCCATCCTGGCTGCGGCCCTGCCGGTGGATACCCTGCGACTCGGCATCGTGGTCACCGCCGTCGACAACAACGGCACGAAAGTGCGGGTCACGCACACCGGTGGCGTGTCCGAGGCCGCTCTCGTCGTCGGTGCTGACGGGATCCGTAGCGTAGTGCGGGAGTCGCTGTGGCCGCATGCGCGCGAGCCCCGGTACTCCGGCTACTCCACCTGGCGGATGATCACCCGCCCTCTGGGCTTCGCGCCCGGTAGTAGTGAAACCTGGGGCCGGGGTGAGCGTTTTGGAGTCGTCCCGTTGCGGGACGGGTGTGCATATCTGTTCGGCGTCGCCGACGCTCCGGAGGGGCAGCGGTTCCCGGGGCGTGAATTTGTCGAGGTGCAGCGCAGATTCGCGCACTGGGCCGATCCGATTCCCGCCGCCCTTGCCGCGGTCGACCCGGACGCCGTGCTGCGCCACGACATCTACGATCTGCCGCCCCTGGACACCTTCGTTCGTCAGCGTGTCGCCCTGCTCGGAGACGCCGCCCACGCCATGACGCCGAATCTCGGGCAGGGTGCCAACCAAGCTCTCGAGGACGCGGTGACCCTCGCCGCAGTGCTGGACCGGCAGCCGATCGAGTCCGCGTTGGCCGAATACGATCGGCTGCGCCGCAAGCGCACCCAGTCCATTGTGCGGCGTTCCCGAATCATCGGCGACGTGGCTCAATTGTCGTCGCCGATCGCAACCCTATTGCGCGACACTGCGATCCGACTGTCGTCGAGCAGCGCGATGTTGCGCAACCTGGATCCGGTGCTGAGCTGGAATCCACCGCAGTAATCCACGCCCCGAGCGTGGGAATGCTCTGCGCCGCAGCGGGATTCGTTCGGTGACGAGCCGCTGTACGGCGGGCCGACCGGACCTTGTGGCGGGCGTGTGCCAGGACGCACGGCGGCGATGTTCTCGAACTGCCGGACAGCGACATCGGGAGAGTTTCGGACCGCCACCCGCAATTGCTTCATCCGGAACTCGTACCGACTCCCGTCGAAAGCATCGCGCAAACTGACGTTTCCAGCGGCGAAGCTGGTGCGGCGACTTCGGATCCCACAGTAAGAACCGCCACACACTGCGGGTGGGGACTGTAGATATACAACAGCTCGGTCCCTCCCTCGGCGTTCGGTTTCGTTCCTCTTGCGGAGCCGCAGAATTGGATGGCTCTCGGCGCGGAGGGATAGCCCGGACGTCAGTCGTTGGTCTCAGCGGCGGACACGCGGCCGAGGTCGCGGTCTTGGAGCCGATAGCGGCAGTCGGCGCTTCCGCCTGACGCGCGAAGATGTCGTGGAGTTCCTGATCGTCGAGGATGATTGCGATGAAATAGCTGTCAAGCGGTATGTGCGCCAACGATTTGCTCTGAAATGCGATATTGTCCGAAGCCAAGAAGATACTCGGGAGCGATCATATTCAGTGCGGTTCTTCTGGGAACGTCGAAAATCGGAACGAATGGAAGTGTGGTGAAGATCAAGAAGCTCCTGGCCACTGCGATCATGGCCATCGCGGCCACCGGTACAACCACCGTCATGGCCAACGGTCAGGCCGGGGTGGCCTCGGACGTCACCGTCGGTGCGAACGCCGGCCCCGTCGCCTACACCACCCTCGCCGCCGATCACACCAGCGCGCTGGTCCGGCTGGCGGCCGGCAGATTCACGCTCGGCCCCGACGCGGTCACCGTGGCCGCGGACGACGGCACCGTTGTCGGTACCATTCCGACGACGGTGCACGCCCAGACCGGGCAGACGTTCAACCTCACGCCGGCGCTGGACAACACCGGCACGGAATTGACGCTGATCCCGGCATCGACCCCCGTGCCCGGGCTGCACCAGGCGCAGGGATTCTTCGCCGTCGTCGAGGTCGGCGAGATGATCGGTTGTGTCATCGGCATGCTCATCGGGATCTGGTTCTTCCTGGTGGGTGCCATCATCGGCTGTGCGGTCGGTGCGATCATCGGCCAGTTCATCGGCTAGGGCTTCCCCTCCATCGGCTGGGGCTTCGCCACCGCCAACCGAGCTGCCCGCCAGCCGGCGTCCGAACCGCCTCCGCTCTCCGCTACCGTCGCGGGCTACCGTGCGGTATGGCACGAATCGTGGTGGTGGACAGCGTCAACGCGATCGAGCCCGACTGCATCAGCGGCGATGAACAGGTCGATGCACCGGGCTACCGGATTATGAGCGGTATTCGAATACCGCAAGCTCAGCCGTTGTGCTTCACTCTGAAGGGTCCGCCGATGCTGTTGAACAGTAGATCCCCGTTCGGAAAGAACTGGATCAGCGCGTAGGCGCCGTTACCGAGATTGCTCTGCCCGAAGATGGTGCGGTGCACCGTCTTTCCCGATTGCCAGTCCAGGCCGGTCACCTCCCAGCCGTCGGTCTTGGTGTAGCCGTTGACGAAAACCACGCCGGACTTGCTGCTCTGGCTGGGCACCATGCTGGTCGAGACCACATCGGGACGTGACCACACCGATGACCAACTGTGGTCGGCCGGATCCCATTGGAATCGCTCGATGCCCGATGGTGGTGTGAATACCGGACCGCCCGCCAGCACATCGACGAGCCGGTCCGGTGCGCCTTGTGGCCGGGCATTGTTGACCACGAAGGCGCCGTAGCCGTCCACCACGACCGATTGCTCGCTCTGGATGAACTCGGGCTGTGGATCCAGGCCGGCTGTCACCGGGATCTGGTCGGCGATCCGATTGGATTTGGTGCCCGGCTTGGGTTGGAACCCTTCGGGGATGGCGTCGCGCCAGAACGCGACGAGCTTCATTCGGTCGGCACCGTCGGTGATCACCACGAGCCGGTCGTCGTTGCCGTAACCCATCAGTGTGGGGGTCGAGCCGGTGCCGATGCCGAATTTCACCGCGGGCGGCTGCCGTCCGAAATCATAGGGCGATTCCCACGCCCCATCGGCCGCTGCGGTCGAGAGTTTGGAGCCGGTCCACACGACCTTGCGCATGATCTTGTCGGAGGCGGCGTAGATCCCGCCCTTCTCGTCCACGGCCATCGCATTGGAGACCACCTCGTCGGCGCCGAAATGAACCTGCTGCGGTTCGCCCTGCAGGCTGCGGTCGATGATCGATAGCCCGCGGGTGCTGAGTACGGCCAATTTGCCGTCATAGGTCATATTCAGGCCGACGATGGACTCGGGTTGGCCGCCGAGACCGGGACCGGTGCCGAGCCAGGGTTTGAAGTCGAGGGTGCGCAGAATCCGTACGCCCGCTTCGGGATTGTTCGAATTCTTCAAACCGAACACGACGATCTGCGCATTCTGCGTGACGTAGTAGACCCGATTATCCTTGTCCACCAGGCTGTAGACGCCGTTGGTGATGCGCGTCCAATCGAGGCGCCAGTCGTTGTGTACGGCGGCCTCCACATGACCTACGTCGGTGAAGTTCTGGTCGAGCACTTGGTTCAATGCCTGCGGCGCGAGCGGTGTCACACCCGGTGCGTCCGCGCGGGCGATTTCGTGGAACATGCCATTGCCGACCTGGACGTAGACCACGCCCTGGGTGGAGGAGACCCACATGTGGTCCGGATCGGTGGCGGCGAGCGTCATGATGTTGACCGGTCCCGCGGTGATGCGCTGCTGCTGCTTGGGATCGATATGGAATTCGCCCGATGGCGTTTGGTACGGGAAGGTGTCGGACTGGCCCGGATCGATGTGGGTGAGCCCGTAGGTCGCGGCGGCGAGATAAGGGTTGCGCGCGGGGCCTGCGGCGGTGCCCGACTGGTTCTCGTGCTTGGCCGACTCGCCGCCGCAGGCAGGAGTGGCCAGGGCCATGGCCAGCGCGACGGCGGCGACGAGTGCCTTGCGGCGCAGGCTCATCGTTTGCTCCTCTACGTTCGCTATCGGACAGTCGATCGGGCGGAACGCATGCCGCTCGGGGCGGCGAAAAACGAAACAAACCAGTGCTCTCTCGCGTTCGCGAACATAGCACATCGCCTGGTCAGCGGGTAGTTGGTATTTTTATACCGATTGCGGCTATGCTTGGTATTAAAATACCAAGATGGAGGTTGGACATGGTGGAGTTGAAGTCGCCGGGGGAGATCGAACGCATGCGAGCGGCGGGGCATTTCGTCGCCGAGATCCTGGCTGAACTGCGGGTGCTGGCCCGGGTCGGAGTGAATCTGCTGGATCTGGAAGAGCATGTGCGGCAGCGGATTCGGCAGCGTGGCGCGGTGTCGTGCTACTGGGACTATGCGCCGTCGTTCGGCCGCGGTCCGTTCCGCAATATGGTCTGTCTGTCGGTGAATGATGCTGTACTGCACGGACTTCCGTTCGATTATGCGCTGCGCGATGGTGATGTGCTGACCATGGATCTGGCGCTGGGTATCGACGGGTGGGTCGCCGACGCGGCTACCAGCATGATCGTCGGTACCGCCGATGCGGAGGATCTGCGGCTGGTCAAGGCCACCGAGGACGCGCTGGCGGCCGCGATCGCGGTTGCGTTGCCCGGCAATCGAATGGGCGATATCTCCGCCGCCATCGCGCAGGTCGCGCGGGCGAACGGCTATCCGGTGAATACCGAATTCGGCGGGCACGGGCTCGGGCGGACAATGCATGAGGATCCGCATGTGCCGAATGTGGGGCGTGCAGGTCGCGGGTATCTGCTGCGGCCCGGGTTGACCATTGCGATCGAGCCGTGGTTCGCGCGCACGACTGACCGGATTTACACGGATCCGGATGGTTGGACGATCCGCTCGGCGGATGGTTCGCGGACCGCGCACTCCGAGCACACGATCGCGATCACCGAGGACGGGCCGCGGGTGTTGACGGCCGCATAACCTGTCTCACTCTGTTTCAGAGAGCCAATCCGCGAGATCGGTGGCGGCGCGCACCGCGGTCGCGACGCTCGCGCGTTCGGCTGCCGAGAGCGGTATGGCCCTGAGTTCGGCGCGCAACTCCTCGACCCGCTCGGAATCGCCGGTGGCGATGACCAATTCGGCCAGCGCCGCGAGCGCCTGAGCCTTATCGACAGCCGACGCTTGCGCGCCGTAGCGACCGAGGCCGACCTCGAGCACTCGGATGGCGGTCGCATCGTCATTCTTGAAATCGCGCAGGATGCGGGCATTGTCCAGCACCCGGGCCAGGCCGTCGAGTTCGCGCGAGCCGCCGTACTCGACGTCTTCGGGCTCGTCGCGTTGGATGTAGATGATGGTATTGCCCACCGGGTCGACCACGCTGAATCTGCTTTGGCCGGGGCGGAATCGGGTGATGCGCGGGCAACCCTTCGCGGGGACCTTCCCGTAACGCTTGCGCAGTGCCGCGGTGAATGCGCCGTGGCGCTCTGCGACATCGTCGAGCATGACCAGGCAGCCGACCTGTTCCGTGGGGAGTTCGGTGCCCGGCGGAGCTGCGGCGAAATGGACCGCGCAGCCATTGGCCTCGATCGCGCCGTAGGCGTATGGCCTGGTCTGCTCATGGGTCACCGTGTAGCCCAGAGCTCGGTAGAAGCCGAGGGTGTCCTTCAGATCGCCGCTCCACAACACCGGAACCGCTGTATCGCTCGTCATCGCCCACCTCACTAGCGGTAATCAATTTTGACTACCCGAGGTTATGGCGGTGAAATGTCAGAAGTCAAATTTGAGTAGTATGGCTGTTTCGAGAGAAGGGATGTCCGGATGTCGGCTGTGCGCCTGCTCGTCCTCGGCGTGATGCGGTTGCGTCAGCCCACCTATGGCTATGCCGTGCGTCGCGAACTGCTGTCTTGGCGTGCCGAAACCTGGACGAATGTGAAGCCTGGGTCGATCTATCACGCGCTGAAACAGCTGACGCAGGAAGGGAAATTGAGCGCGTACGGAACCCAGGGGAGTACCGAGGGTCCGGGGCGGACCCTGTTCGAACTGACCGAGACGGGGGAGGCCGAGTTTCGCAAGCTCATGGACGAGGCGCTGGTCAGCGTCGATATGGAGGAGCTGGGTGCGGGGATCGCCTTCATGGATGTGCTGCCACGTGCGCACGTTATCGAGAAGTTGCGCGAACAACGCCGCAATGCCGCGGCTGTTCGCGACGATTTGCTCGCCATGATCCCGACCTTCCCCGGCCGACACGAACCGCCGCATGCAACCGATCTGCTCGAGCTGTGGAGCGGCGTGTTCGAGAACCTGTCGCAATGGACCGGTGGCGTACTCGAGCGCCTGGAGGCGGGTGAATACCGGATGCCGGACTGATGGCGGGCGCCCGCTGGTCCGCTGGCGGATAGGCTGGCCGCATGACGAACACGCTGGGTGCGGTCGGCAAGGCCGATTACGTGCTGCTGACGACCTTCCGCAAGGATGGCACACCGGTCGGCACCGCCGTCTGGGCCGCCGAGGACGATGGCAAGCTGTATGTGTGGACCGAGACCAACAGCTGGAAGGTCAAGCGGCTGCGCAACAATCCCGCCGTCACCTTCCAGCCGTGCAATCCGTCCGGTAAGCCGCGCGGTGACGTCATCGAAGGCACCGGCCGGGTGCTCGATGCCGCCGGCACCGAACGGGTGCGCAAGCTGATCAAGAAGAAGTACTGGCTACTCGGCCCGATTCTGGTGACCGCGAGCAGCATTCGCCGCGGCAAGTCCGGCACCATCGGCCTCGAGATCACCCCGGCCGCGTAGTTTGCGGGCTCCCGCGGCGGGAGCCCGCCGCCGTCAGGTCGCCTGGCTGACCGAGGACATGTGGAAATCCGGGATGCGCAAGGGCGGCATGGCGGTTCGGGTGAACCAGTCCTTCCATTCCCGGGGGAG
This sequence comes from Nocardia sp. NPDC051990, assembly GCF_040680755.1. NCBI lineage: Bacteria > Bacillati > Actinomycetota > Actinomycetes > Mycobacteriales > Nocardiaceae > Nocardia > Nocardia sp. NPDC051990. The sequence continues at coordinate 523,400 of NZ_JBFAXH010000002.1, forward strand.
GGTGGTTTCGGTGGCACCAGCTTCGGTGGTGCGGCGCAGCAGGTCGAGAGGGCTTTCGTTGAAGCGGAAGTTATTGACCGCGGCGGTGACCGCGCCGTTTTCGACCAGGTAGACGCCGTCGCGGGTGAGACCGGTGAGCAGTAGGGTGGCGGGATCGACCTCGCGGATGTACCAGAGCGTGGTCAGCAGTAGGCCACGCTCGGTGTCGGCGATCATCGCGTCGATGCTCGCGCGGGAGCCGCCGGTCATCAGCAGATTATCGCCGGGAATCGTAGTGGGAGCGCCGAATTCGGCGGCGGTGGCGCGTGGGTAGACCAGCGATTGGATGACGCCGTCGCGCAGCCAGTCCACCCGCCCGGCCGACATACCGTTGTCGAAGACCGACAGCGATTCCGAGGACGACGAAGTCGCCAGGAACGGACGATATTCGAGGCCGCGCGCGTTCGGGTCGGAGTAGAGCGTCAATGGGATATCGCTGAGCCGCTCCCCGATTCGGGTGCCGCCAGCCTTGGCGAAGGCACTGTGCCCCTCGTGCGCGCCGCGGCCCTCCATCGACCAGGCCAGGTAGATCATCAGATCCGCGACAGCCGAGGGCGGCAGTAGGGTTTCGTAGCGACCCGCGGGCAGTTCGACCCGTCGCTTGGCCCAATCCAACCGCCGTGACAATTCGGTGAGCAGCCCGAGTACGTCGACATCGGTGAAGTCCGAGGTGCCGACACCAACCCACGCACTCGCGAGATCCGCGCCCTCGCCCCGCTTTCCATTGATCTCCACCGAACCGGTGGGCTGCACGAAGCGACGGCGAATACCCGTGGACGTGCCCAGCCACATCGTATGCATCTGGTGGTGGGCGAAACCGTAGAGCCGATCGGCGCCGTCGAATCCGCCGGCCAGGTCGTGGGCGAGGTCGGTGAACACCTCGATTCCGGTGCTGCCCGGCGCGGCCGCCCAGTCGCTGCCGGCGTTCGGCAGATCATCCGAATCCGGCATGAGCAGCGGCATTGCATCCTTCGCGGGTTCGGCGCTGCGGGCCGCCGTCTCGCTGGCGCGGACAACCGCTTCGATCTCGGCCGGGTCGACGCTGGTGGAGCCGACGCTGCCGACGCGTGCGGAGTTCGGGCCGTCGCGGAAGATCGAAATGACCGCCCAGTCCCGGGAAATCGAGGAGCCATTGGTGGTCATCGAGTTGCCCGCCCAGCGCAGTGACGCCTCATGCGCATCGGTGACGATGACCATCGCCTCGTCCGCATGCGACAGCGCGAGCGCCTGATCGACGATGGCACCAGCGGGCATCATCACCTCGGTCACTGGCCTGCCTCCGTCCGGGTATTGAGAATGTTGATGCCGCGCACCAGGATCGACGGGCAGCCGTGGCTGACCGCAGCGACCTGGCCGGGTTGGGCCTTACCGCAGTTGAATGCGCCGCCGAGGCGCCAGGTGGACGGTCCGCCGACCGCCTCCATGGCACCCCAGAAGTCGGTGGTGGTGGCCTGATAGGCGACATCGCGCAGCTGACCGTCGAGCTTGCCGCCGCGAATGCGGAAGAATCGCTGGCCGGTGAACTGGAAGTTGTAACGCTGCATATCGATCGACCAGGACTTGTCGCCGACAACATAGATGCCGTTCTCGACCCGGGAGATGAGTTCGGCGGTGCTGGTGTCGTTTTCGGGATCCGGTTGCAGCGACACATTGGCCATGCGCTGGATCGGCACATGGTGGGCTGAGTCCGCGTAGGAGCAGCCGTTCGAGCGTTCGAGGCCGAGGCGCGGGGCGAAGACGCGGTCGAGTTGGTAGCCGACCAGAATGCCGTCGCGCACCAGATCCCAGCGCTGTCCGGCGACACCCTCGTCGTCGTAGCCGACCGAGGCCAGTCCGTGCACCTCGGTGCGGTCACCGGTGACGTGCATGATCGGCGTTCCGTACTGCAAGGTGCCGAGTTTGTCCGGGGTCGCGAACGAGGTGCCCGCGTAGGCGGATTCGTAGCCGATGGCGCGGTCGTATTCGGTGGCGTGGCCGATGGATTCGTGAATGGTCAGCCACAGATTGGTCGGGTCGATCACCAGGTCGGTCGGGCCCGCCTCGACGCTCGGCGCCTTCACCTTCTCGGCAAGCCACCCCGGGATCCGTGCGAGTTCGTCACTCCAGTCCCAGATTCCGTCCGCTCCAGTGACGTACTCCCATCCGCGTCCGACTGGCGCTGCGAGGGTGCACATGGTCTCGAACACCCCCGCCGCCGCGTCCACGGTGATCGCCTCGAGCTGCGGGTGCAGGCGCACGCGCTGCTGCGTGATCGCGGAGCCCACGGTGTCGGCGTAGAAGGTCTGCTCCTTGACCTGCAGCACCGAGGCGGTGACGTGATCGACGCCGTCGGCGGCGGACAGACGGCCCGAATAATCCTGCAGTACACCGACCTTGTCGGCGGTCGGCACCGTGAACGGGTCCACGTCGTAGGCCGAAACCCAATGCGCATCGTCGTATCGCGGCTCGTCGGCGAGTTCGACGCGCTCGCGATTGAGGGCGCGCAGGGTCGTCGCCACCTTGACCGCCCGGCGCGCGACCTCGGCCGCTGTCTCCGGGGTGAGCGCGGCATGCGAGGCGAAACCCCAGGTGCCGTCGACGATCACGCGGACGGCGAATCCGAGGTCGGTGGCATTGCTGATCGCCTCGACTCGGCCGTCACGCAGGCGGATCGACTGGGTGACCAGCCGATGCACCCGCAGTTCGGCGTGCTGCGCACCCGCCGCACGCGCCGCGGACAGCGCGGCGTCGGCGAGCGCGTGCAGTGGTAACGCAAGGAACTCGGCGTCCACATCCTTGGAAGTCGCGATGCTCACCCGATCAAACCTACAGCGTCTCGCTCAACACTGAGATGCAGTGAGACCGTCTCGCTCCAGGCGGCGAGGTTGACCGCGGCGTTGTGATCGCGGTCGCGTCGATGGCCACACCCGCGGGCGCAGATTCGGTCGGCCGCGGTGAGTTCGGCCTTTCGGGTACCACAATGTGAACAGAACCGACTCGGTGGAAACCAGTGATCCAGGGCGATCGACGCAAAACGCCACCCGGCTAACCGTTTTCGTTGCCGCGCACCAGCGGAATGGTCGCGTGTACCCGCCACGTGCCGTCGGCGGTGCGGCCCGCTTCCAGCGTGCCGCCGAGTACGGCGATGCGTTCGCGCATGCCGACCAATCCCATACCGCCGCCGACGATCGGGCTCACGGCCTGCTCCTGCACCGAAACTCCACCGGTATCGGTGACTTCGATGACCACGTCCGCATCGCAGCGCTGCACCCGCACCCATGCCTTCGGATGAGAGCCTGCGTGCCGGAGCGTATTGGTCAGTGATTCCTGCACGATGCGGTGCGTGCCGAGACTCACCTCGGGCGCGATATCGTCGAGCTCCCCGGTCATTTCGAGTTCCACCGCGAGGCCGGTATCGCGCATCATTTCGACCACCTTCGCCAGCCCCGCGGTTCCGTGCTGCGGCAACTGATCCGGAGCGTGCTCGATGCGCAGCAGTGCGACGGTTCGGCGCAATTCCCGCAAGGCCTCCCGACCGGTGCCTGCGATCGTGGTCAACGCCCGTTCGGCCGCGTCCGGATCGCGGCGTAGCGCGTACTTCGCACCGTCGGCCTGCACGATGATCACACTGACCGCATGAGCGACGACATCGTGCAGTTCGCGGGCGATGCGAGTGCGTTCGGCGGCAACGGCATCGTGCGCGCGGCGTTCCCGGTCGTAGTCGGCGACTGCGAGCCGTGCCGCCACTTCTTGGTCGTAAGCGTGTCTGGCGCCGATGAATTCGGCCAACGTCCAGCACAGCGCGTAGAACATCGCGGTGAAGATCAGATCCGAACCGGCCGGTTTGTGTACCACGAGAAATGAGATGCAGCTGTAGGCGATCAGGCCGAGCGCGTACCACAGTCCGTCCTTGCGACCGACATACGCGACCAGCGTATAGAGCATGATGCCGAGCCCCAACAGCGCGATATGGTTGGTGTTGTCGTCGGCCGCGTAGCTCACCAGCGTCGAGGCGATCGAGAGACCGAGCATCGCGCCCGCCATCGCCCGCGGGTACAGCCGCCTGAACGCCACCGGTCCCGTCAACAGCACACCGATTCCCAGGTAGGCCAGCTTGCTATCGGAATTGCCGACCCCGAGAATCTCGAGCAGCATCAGCACGGCGGCCAATAGCGAATCCGAGATGAGGGGCTTGCCGCGAAGCCACAGACTGAACCGGCGCACGAGCATCAGCCTAGGTGTGGACGCGCACGGTCCGACCATCTGGTTGGGTGACCGGGTGGATTTTTCAGACTGGGTGGCCCTACTGACGGCCGCGACCGCCGCGGGCTGGGTGGATGCGGTGGTCGGCGGCGGCGGATTGATCATCCTCCCGACACTGTTCGTCGTCGCACCGGGCATCGCGCCACAGACCGCACTCGGCACCAATAAACTCGCCGCGGTCGCGGGCACCAGTGCATCGGTCGTGACATTCGCGCGCAAAGTTCCCATGCGGTGGCGCATGCTGCTGCCCGCGGCGGCGATTGCTGCGGTCACCGCGGCGACCGGTGCGGCCGCGGTGTCCCTCATCGATCGCGACCTGTTCATTCCGATCGTGATGGTCGTGCTGGTCGGTGTCGCGATATTCGTGACGCTGCGCCCGTCGATCGGCATCACCCTCGCCACGCACGCACCGTCCCGGCGCAAGTTCGTGCTCGTGATCGCGCTGGCCGCCGGGTTGATCGGGTTCTACGACGGACTGCTCGGCCCCGGCACCGGTACCTTCCTGATCATTACCTTCGCCACCCTGCTCGGCACCGAATTCGTGCGCGCGGCCGCGATGGCCAAGGTAATCAACTGCGGATCCAATGTCGGCGCACTGATCTACTTCGGCGTCACCGGCCACATCATGTTCGTGCTGGGCGCGGCCATGGCGGTCGGCAATGTGGCGGGCGCGATCATTGGCTCGCACATGGCATTACGCAACGGCGCGAAGTTCGTGCGCGTCGTACTGCTGATGGTCGTCATCGTCATGGTGATCCGTTTGGGCTGGCAGCAATTCGGCTGACGGATCAGTGCATCGGTCCGGCATGCATCTTGGTATTCGACGCGAGCCACGGCTGCAGTACGCGCGAGGTCGTTTCGTGGATCTGGCGGTGCAGCCGCTCGCCGTCGACTCCGGTCACCGGACTCTGGAACAGCACCGTCAGCGCGCCGGACACCGCGCCGACCACGGCGCCGACCAGTGCGGCGGCGCCGACCTCGTCCAATTCGGCGGGAAATGCCATATGCAACTGCCGCGCGATCTCGCGCTGCGCGACCAGTTGCGCATGTGCGGCTCGTCCGCTTACCGCGGGGACCGTGCGCGAAACCTGTGCGCGCAGTGCGGCAATGCGCGCGCTCAGATCATCGACGAGATGTTCGCCGGGACTGTCACCCGCCGCACGCAATGCGCGCAGGAGCACCTCCACCGGCCGCTCGCCGGGTCGACGAGTCGCAATGGCCGCCACTGCGGCGCGCACCCGTTCGTCCTGTTCCTGGAAGAGCAACTCTTCCTTACTGGCGAAGTAGTTGAAGAAGGTTCGGGTACCGACCTCGGCCACGGCGGCGATATCGGCCACCGTGGTTTCCTCATAGCCTCTATTCTCGAAAAGCTCGACAGCAGCCTCGAGGAGGGCGCGGCGGGTACGTTCTCGTTTGCGATCGCGGAGGGCGGATGGCGGCACGCGGGCACAGTACGGCATAACCCGACTTGGATACGGTAACCCCGACTTTCGCGCGCGCCATGCGGCCAAACCGTGATCAAATTCGGTTCGTCTCCGACTGATCCCGGCGGGCCGCGTCGATCACCGAATCCAGCAAACCCGGGAATCGGGCGTCGAGATCGTCACGGCGCAACGACTGCAAGGTTTCTCGTCCGGACGGCCGCTGCCAGATGATGCCCGCATCGCGAAGTACCCGATAGTGGTGTGTCAGATTGGATTTGGGCACACCGTCCACGATCGAGCCGCAGGTGTGCTCGGCCCCATCCGCGAGCACGCGAACGATCCGCAGCCGCAACGGATTTCCCAGCGCGGCGAACACATTCACCAACTCGATCCGATCCCGCTCGGGATGTGCAGTCATCACACCGCCAAGGATAGCTCGATTGTTGACAAACAGTCGAACTGTACATATGTTTTTGAACTATCCAACTGTATGAGAGGTAGTGCCATGCCGAGCAATTCCCGATTCGACGACAAGATCGCGCTGATCACCGGCGGAACCAGCGGTATGGGTTCGGCCACCGCGCGCAGATTGCTCGACGAGGGCGGGCGGGTGGTCATCACCGGACGGGACAAATCCCGCCTCGATGCGGCGGTCGAAGAGCTGAACGGTGGCGATCGCGTCCTCGGAATCCCCGGCGACGCAGCCGATCTCGCCGATCTCGACGTGTTGACGGCCGCGATCCGAGACCGTTACGGGCGCCTGGACGTGGTTTTCGCCAATGCGGGCGTCGGTGCATTCCAGGCGGTCGCCGATGTCACCGAGGCCGAGTTCTACCGGGTCGTCGATATCAACTTCAAGGCCACGTTCTTCACCATCCAGCAGACCCTCCCGCTACTGGCCGATGGTGGCGCGATCGTGATCAACGCATCATTCGCATTGCATCGGGGCGGGCCCGGCGCGGCACTCTACTCGGCGACCAAAGCGGCGGTGCACAACCTCGCACGCACACTGGCGGCCGAACTGGCACCCAGGCGCATCCGGGTCAACTCGGTCAGTCCGGGTTACACCGGGACTCCCGCGTTCTATGCCGAAGCCTCGCCGGAAGTGCAGGCCGCCGCCGTCGCCACCGTGGCGGCGGGGCGCATCGGCACCTCAGCAGACGTTGCCGCCGCGGTCGCCTTTCTCGCCTCTGACGAGGCGTCATACATCAACGGCCAGGACCTGCTCATCGACGGCGGTCTCGTAGCCGCCACCCCCGCGGCCATGGTCTAGCACTGCGCCGCCGCGCATTCGCGCGGGGTGCAGCTCTGGTGTCATGACGGACAACCGGCGGGTGTCATGCAAGATCGCATCCGATGCGGCGCCGCGCATGGTGCGTAAAACACGCTGGACGGGGCCGATAGATTAAGGACGTGCCGATTACCGTTCTCGTTGTCGATGATCAGGAACTCATGCGTATGGGGTTGAAGATGGTGCTCGGTGCGCATCCGGACATCGAGGTGATCGGGGAGGCCGAGAACGGAGCCGCCGCGATATCCCGGGCCAAGGAGTTACGGCCGGATGTAGTGCTGATGGATGTGCGGATGCCGGTCGTCGACGGGGTATCCGCCACCCAGCGCATCGTCGAGGCGGGTGACGGCTGCAAGGTACTGATGATGACCACATTCGATCTCGACGAACACCTATTGGGCGCGCTGCGAGCCGGCGCGAGCGGATTCCTGTTGAAGGACACGCCGCCCGAGGATCTGGTCTCGGCGATCCGGAGTGTCGCGGGCGGCGATGCGGTGGTGTCGCCGAAGGTGACCAAGCGACTGCTGGACCGGCTCATCGGCGATGACCCGGGCGGCGGTACGCGGGATCCGGTGGTACTCGATGTGCTGACCGCGCGGGAGCGTGAGGTGCTGGAGCAGATCGCGGCAGGGCGCTCGAACGCCGAGATCGCCGAGCAGCTGTATCTGTCCGAGGCCACCGTCAAGACACACGTCGGGCGGGTGCTGACGAAACTCGGTCTGCGCGACCGGGTTCAAGCGGTGGTGCTGGCCTATGAGACCGGGCTGGTGCGACCGGGCGGCTGAGATCTCAGCGAGCTATCAGGAGTGATCGGGAGAAAAATCGGACCGTGCGACGTTGAACCGGGTAGATCGTCCGAAAGGATCGCCATGCCCGCCGTACTGTTCGTGCTCTACGTCATCGTCGAGATCGTCGCGCTGATCGGCGTCGGCCACCTCATCGGGGTGATGCCGACCATCCTGCTGCTCATTGCCGGGTCCGCCGCGGGCATGCTGCTCATCGGTTCCCAAGGTCGTCGCGTCTTCGAACAATTCCGGCGCGCCGGGCGTGGGGAGATCAATCCGGGTACCGCGGTCGCCGACGGGGCGCTCGTCGCTGCGGGTGGGTTCCTGATGTTCATCCCTGGCCTGGTCACCTCGTTCTTCGGGCTGCTCCTGCTGCTGCCGCCGACGCGCTTCCTGGTCCGTCCGCTGGTCACCGCGTTCGCCGCGCGCCGGTTCGGCCGACTGGCGGCGGCGATGCCGTATCGCGGCGTGATCATCGACGGGGACGATGTGGTCGACGGCGTGGTCGTCACCGAGTGGTACGACGACCCTCGCCCGTCGACTCGCCCCGCTCTCCCGTAGCGATTGCTCGGAAGGATCCGTCGCGTCTGTTCGGGTTCACATCGGGCCGCTTCGATAAACCGTGCCGACTATCACCCTCGTGCCCATTTTGTGAGACGGATCAAAGGACTAGGGTGGCCAGATGGCGACCGAAGAGCTCACTGTCACGGTGAGTGCGGAGCTGGCAGCGGCGGTTCGGCAGGCCGCGGCGGCTGCGGGACAGTCGATTTCCGGATTCACGGCTGCGGCATTGCGGTTGGAACTGATCGCGGTGGAGGCGGGTACGCGGGCCGCCCCTGGTGGCGCGCCGCCGAAATACGCGGAGGTCATGGCGGTGCTCGCACAACCCGCGGACGTTTCGCCGTCGGGGAGGCTGTCCGACTCGACCGACTGAAACACGCATACGGCAGACTGGTGTCTCGTGAGTACCCAGTTGCTGATCGGCGGTCGTTTCTATAGCTCGAGTTCACCCGACGCGACGGCAATGGCCGTGACCGATGGCACCGTGGTGTGGCTCGGCGCCGAACAACCCGGACGCGCGCTGCATCGAGATGCGGAGATCATCGACCTGGACGGTGCTTTCGTGGCACCGGCGTTCGTCGATCCGCACGTGCACGTCACGGCGCTGGGCTCGAAGCTGACCGGACTCGATCTGTCGGCGGCACGCTCACTCGAACACTGCCTGGAACTGTTGCGCGCATTCGCGGCGTCGCATCCCGACGGCGCGATTCTCGGTGACGGCTGGGACGAGACCGCATGGCCGGAAGGTCGGCCGCCGACAGTCGAGGAGATCGACGCAGCGGTGCAGCCGGGGCGACAGGTGTATCTGTCACGGGTGGACGCGCATTCGGCGGTGGTGTCGTCGGCGTTGTTGACCGCGGCCGTCACAGCCGCATCGGGCTTCACCCGCGGTGCACCCCTACGCGCCGACGCGCATCATCTGGTGCGCACGGCGGTTCTCTCGGGATTGGATCGCGCACAACGGGATCGGGCGCGCAAGGCGGCGCTGGATGCGGCGGCCGCACACGGTGTCGTGGCCGTGCACGAATGCGGGGGACCGGAGATTGCCGGGCGCACCGATATTCGTGAGTTGCTCGAGTTCGACCACGGTGTGGAAGTCCGCGCCTATTGGGGTGAGGTGGTGCGCACCGCTGACGAGGCGCGGGCGCTGGTCGCCGAACTCGGGGTGCACGCGCTCGGCGGCGACCTGTTCGTGGACGGTTCGATCGGTTCGCACAGTGCCCGGCTTCGCGCGCCTTACGCCGATGGCGCCGGAACCGGTCTCGGCTACCTCGACGCCGATACGATCGCCGCACATGTGCGCGCCTGCACCGAGGCGGGCGTCCAAGCCGGATTCCACGTCATCGGTGATGCTGCGATGGACGCTGTCGTCGCCGGATTCGAACGCGTGGTCGCCGAACTCGGTGGTCCGGCCGTCGCGTCCCGCGCGCACCGCGTCGAGCATGCCGAGATGATCGATGCCGATCAGATCGCGAAACTGGCCGCGTGGGGCGTAATCGCCAGTGTCCAGCCGGGTTTCGACGCGACCTGGGGTGGTCCGCACGGCATGTACGCCACCCGCCTCGGCGCCGAACGCGCCGCGACCCTGAATCCGTTCGCGGCGATGGCCGCAGCGGGCATCGCCCTCGCTATCGGCTCGGACGCACCGGTCACCGCACTCGACCCCTGGTCGGCGGTTCGCGCCGCGGTCAACCACCGCACCCCCGGCCACGGCCTCTCACCCCGTGCCGCCTTCGCCGCCGCCACCCGCGGTGCCTGGCGCGCGGGCGGCATCCGCGATGGTGTCGCCGGCACTCTGGTCCCGGGGGCCCCCGCCTCCTATGCGATCTGGGACGCCGCCGACCTCGTCGTCGCAGCCGCCGCCGACACCGTCCAACGCTGGTCCACCGACCCCCGCTCGCGCGTCCCCGGCCTACCGCCTCTCGACCCGAACGCATCCCTGCCCACCTGCTTGCGCACTGTCCACCGCGGAGTCACCATCCATGAGGCCTGAAACATCGGGCGTGGGGCGCATAACGGCCGCGCTCGTGCGGTATCCGGTACTGAGTCGGTCGGTGGCGGCGGTGGTTTCGGGGCTGCTCATCTTCGGAAGCTTTCCGCCGCGCCCGTTCTGGTTCCTCGCGCCGATCGGGATCGTGGTGCTGACCCTGACCGTGCGCGGCGCCGCGCGGTTGCGTGGGGGGTTCGGGTACGGGTTCCTGGCGGGGCTCGGGTTCTTCGTTCCGTTGTTGCCGTGGACCGGGATCTACGTGGGGCCGGTGCCGTGGCTCGCGTTGTCGACAGTGTGTTCCCTATATATAGGGCTATTCGGGCTCGCCGCGCGGTCGTTGTTTTCGCTGCCGGGGTGGCCGGTGTGGGTGGCGTTGACGTGGACGGCCACCGAGTGGCTGCGATCGAGCTTTCCGTTCGGCGGATTCCCGTGGGGGCGGTTGGCGTTCGGACAGGCCGACGGGTGGTACCTCTCGCTGGCCATGGTCGGCGGCGCGCCGCTCGTCGGATTCGCGGTGGCGCTCACCGCAACCGCCGCAGCGGCACTGCTGCTGCACTTGTGGACTCGCACGACAGTCGCGCCGACGGATAATCCTTCGGCTGTCGAGCCAGGCCGTGCGAATACCATGACCGGCCTCGGCATTATCGCCGCGGCGGCGACTCTGGTTATCATCCCGGTCACCGGAGCGATCCTCCGGACCGCGTTGCCCGGCCCCGGGGAGGGGGACAGGACGATCACGGTCGCCGCCATCCAGGGAAGCGTGCCACGGCTCGGGTTGGACTTCAATGCCCAGCGCCGCGCCGTACTGGACAACCATGTCCGGCGCACCGAGGAATTGGCTCGGGCGGTCGCGGAGGGCAAGGCACGCAAGCCGGACGTGGTGATCTGGCCGGAGAACTCATCCGACATCGACCCCCTGCGCAATGCCGACGCGGCCGCGGAGATCACCGAGGCGTCCGAGCAGATCGGCGCGCCGATCCTCGTCGGCGCGGTGCTGGTGAACGGCGATCGCACGACAACGAACTCGGTCATCGTCTGGAACGGTGCGGCCGGTCCGGGAGAGCGGCACGACAAGAAGATCATCCAGCCGTTCGGCGAATACCTGCCCATGCGCGGCTTCTTCCGCCTGTTCTCCGAATACGCCGACCGCGCCGGATACTTCGTCCCAGGCAACGGTAACGGCACTGTGCATGCCGACGGCATCGATATCGGCGTCGCGACCTGCTACGAGGTCGCCTTCGACCGAGCCTTCCAGGATTCCATGCACGCGGGTGCGCAACTGCTGATCGTGCCCACCAACAACGCCACCTTCGGCGACAGCGAAATGACCTATCAGCAGCTGGCCATGTCCCGGATCCGCGCCGTCGAACACGGTCGTGCCCTCGTGGTCGCCGCCACCTCCGGTGTCAGCGCCATTATCACCGCGGACGGCACGGTCCAGCAGCAGACACCGAAGTTCGTACCCGCCGCCCTGGTCGCCGAACTGCCATTGCGGAGCAGCGTGACACTCGCGACCCGATTCGGCCCACAACCGGAACTTCTCTCGGTTATCCTTTCCGCGGCTGCCGTGGTGGTGGCTTTTATCCGGCGGCGAAAGGCCCGCGGCGAGTCCGCGAAAGACCGGGCGACCATGGACCAGCCGGTCGGCTGAGCTCGCAAGATCGGCTGAGCGCGGCGCATAGGGCTTCCCCTAACCAGGCAGTTGGTATGTTTCGGGCTAGAAAACCGACTTTTAGTCTGCTTTGAGCGTTAGTGTGCGGTTAGCTAGGCTATAATAGAACCTGGCTCACTTCGATGTTCTCGCGGCATTTCCGCCGCTGACCGCACGAACTGTAAAGTTTGCAGAAAGATAGCTTGCGAAAGTGCCTTGCTGTCAACGTCGTTCGAAGTGAAACAAATCCGCAACGCTGGCCATCCGCTGCATTCGATGCTCCGAATCTATGGGCGTGGATCACGTCCTACGGCTGGCGCGTGCGCGCCCGCGGTGACGGTGCTCGGGGAGTTGTGCATCAACAGCGGCAGAAGGAGTGATTGATGAAGTCATTGGCCACGGATCGCGTCGACCAATGCTCTTCCGGTGAATTCCCGGCACAACCGTTCGCACTGTCGCCTGCGCAAACAGCCCTCTGGTACGCCCAACGGATCCGCCCGGATGTTCCGCTGACTATCGCGCAGTATGTCGAGATCCACGGAGACTTGGACGTCGGCCGCCTGCTGTACGCGATCGAACGGTTCGGTGTCGAAACGCAGGTCGGACATGTGCGGCTGGTCGAGATCGACGGTGTCCCGCATCAGGTGATCGACCATGCGCGCCGCCCGGGCTGGGCCCGTATCGATCTGCGCGACGAGTTCGATCCGCACGCTGCCGCACTGCGCTGGATGAATGAGCACGCCAGCTCACCGATCGATTTCGAGCACGATCCGCTGACCACGAACATAGTGCTGCGGACCGGCGAATCCGACTACATATGGTATGCGCGCGGCCACCACATCGTGATCGACGGCTACGGCGCGATGAACGCACTCACCCGCACCGCGGAGATCTATACGGCGGTGGAGAACCGTACCGAACCCGCGGTATCCCGAGCTGCACCGCTGGCCACCATCTATGCGGACGAATCCACTTACCGCGACTCCAGCCGGTTCCGCAACGACCGCGACTACTGGCTCGAGCAATTGGTGGGCGCGGGGGGACCGATGACGCTGTCCAGCGTGAACGGCCTCACCGCCGCACCCGACGCAGGGCGGCGGCGTGCTTGCGCAGTCCTCGACGAACGCGCCGAGGCCGCCATGACCGCGGCCACCGCCGAACTCGATACCCAGAGCTCGACCATGTTCGTCGCCGCACTGGCCGCCTATGTGCGGTCGGTCACCGGCAATCCCGACGTGGTCCTGAGCCTGCCGGTGTCGGCGCGGACCACGGTCGCGCTGCGTCGCTCCGCCGGTGTGGTCTCGAATGTGGTGCCGATCCGGGTGCGCTTCGATGCCGATACCACTGTGCGCGATGTGGTGCGCGCCGCCGAATTGCAGATCACCGGCGCGCTGCGCCACCAGCGCTACCGGCACGACGACATCCGCCGCGATTGCGGCTACTCCCGCGATGCGCGCGGGTTCTTCGGCCCGATGGTCAACATCATGCTCTTCCACGACGAGCTGAAGTTCGGCAGTCTGCTCGGCTCGCTGCATGTGCTGGCCACCGGTCCGGTCGAGGACCTGTCCATCAATCTGTACAACGGCGAGGGTGGTCGCATCCATATCGACTTCGAGGCCAATCCGCAGCTCTACGCGGAGTCCGAGGTCACCGCGCATCACAGTCGGTTCCTGGACTTCCTGACCCGATTCCTCGCCGCCGAACCCGATGCGCGCGCCGAGAGCCTCATCGCTATCACCGATGACGAGCACCAGCGCGTGGTGCGCACCTGGAACGCCACCGAGACCGCGCCACAGCAGGGGACCCTGCCCAGCCTGTTCGCCGATCGCGCGATGATCTGCCCGGATGCGGTCGCACTCGAATTCGGTGATGAGACACTGACTTACCGCGAACTCGATGAGCGTGCCAATCGGTTGGCCCGACTGCTCATCGCGCGCGGCGCGGGCCCGGAGACGGTGGTCGGCCTGTACCTGCGGCGCAGCCTCGAACTGGTCGTCGGCATGTATGCGATCGTCAAGGCGGGCGCGGCGTATCTGCCACTGGATTCAGACCACCCGGTCGAGCGGATCGAACAGATCCTCGAACAAGCAGATCCAGTCTGCGTATTGACCACGACCCGAGATGAACTCGCGCTCCCCGCGGGCGCGGAGTCGGTGGCGATCGATACCGTCGACCTCGCGGATTTCACCGCCCATCTGATCACCGACACCGACCGTCTCGCCCCGCTGCGGGCCGATCATCTCGCGTACGTGATCTTCACCTCAGGCTCGACCGGAAAGCCCAAGGGCGTTGGCGTAACCCACGCCGCGATCGTCAACCGGCTGCGCTGGATGCAGCACGAATATCCGCTCGACGACGCCGACGCCGTGCTGCAGAAGACCCCGGCCACCTTCGATGTCTCGGTCTGGGAATTCTTCTGGCCCTTGCAGATCGGCGCGCGACTCGTCGTCGCGATGCCCGACGGCCATCGCGATCCCGGCTACCTGGCCCGGACAGTCGCCGAAAAGTCCATTACCGTAGCCCATTTCGTGCCGTCCATGCTTTCGGTGTTCGTCACCGATACCGACGTGCGCGGCTGCACCACGTTGCGCCAGGTGTTCTGCAGCGGTGAAGCATTGCCCGCGGCCACCGTTCGCGATTTCCACAAGGCTCTGCACGGGCCGCAGCTGCATAATCTATACGGGCCGACCGAGGCCACCGTAGATGTCACCTCCTGGTCGTGCCCGGCCGATCCGGATACCGTGCCGATCGGGTCGCCGGTGTGGAACACCCAGACCTACGTCCTGGACACACGCTTACGACCGGTACCGCCGGGGGTCGCCGGCGAGCTGTACCTCGCGGGTGTGCAACTGGCGCGCGGTTACCTCGGCCAATCCCGCTTGACCGCAGACCGTTTCGTGGCCAATCCGTTCACCCCGGGCGCCCGGATGTACCGCACCGGCGATCTGGCGCGTTGGCAGGGCGATCCGGATCTCGATAGTCACCAAGGGGGTTCGGGGCGGGGTGTCCTCGAATACCTGGGCCGTAGCGACTTCCAGGTCAAGATCCGCGGTCTGCGCATCGAACTCGGCGAGATCGAGGCGGCACTGCTGGCCGACGAACGGGTCGCTCGTGCGGTCTGCGTCGCCCACCGTGGCCGTACCGGCGACGAACTCGTCGCCTATGTCGTTGCCGCCCCGGACTTTTCGGACAATCTGGACAGGATTGCGCTGCTGAACGCATTGCGTCGCACGCTGCCCGGCTACCTGGTGCCCTCGGTGCTGATGGTGCTCGCCGAACTACCGTTGAGCCCGAACGGCAAGATCGACCGCAATGCGCTGCCCGAACCCGTCGCCGACCGCCCGTTTGGCCAGCTCACCGTCGAACCTCGCACCGAGGTGGAGCGGGTGCTCGCCGGTGTCTTCGCCGAAGTTCTCGGCATCGACGGAATCGGTGTCGAGGACGGCTTTTTCGATCTCGGCGGCAATTCGCTGATCGCCGCCCGCGCGGTGGCGCGGATCAATGCCGCCCTCGGCACCGGATTGACTATCCGCGACCTGTTCGAGGCGTCGACCATCGCCACGTTGATAGAACGCTTCGCCACCGACAACCCGGATGCGTCCTCCCCGAAGCTGGTACCGGTCGAACGGCCGCAAAGGATTCCGCTGTCGCTGGCCCAGCAACGGCTGTGGATCCTCAACCGTTTCGCCGAACACACCACCGCCTACAACATGCCGCTGGCAGTCGAATTCGACGGACCCATCGATCTCGCCGCGCTGCGCGCCGGACTCGTCGATGTGATCGAACGGCACGAATCCTTGCGTACCACCTTCCCGGATGCGCCCGAAGGTCCGTACCAGCTCATACATCCGGCCACCGATATCCCGCTCACCCTGGACCCGATCGATGCGACCGGCGCCGATGTGCGCGCACTCGCCGAGGAGTTCGCCGGATACGGCTTTGATCTGCGCAGCCAGGCCCCGATCCGGGTGGCCCTGTGGTCCACCGGACCGGATCGGCACGTATTCCTCATCGTGCTGCACCACATCTGCGGTGACGGCTGGTCGATCGCACCGATGGCCAGGGATTTGATGTCCGCGGCAGCCGCACGGGCGAAGGGCATTGCACCACAGTGGAACCCGCTGCCCGTGCAGTACGCCGATTTCGCACTGTGGCAGCGCGAACTGCTCGGCGAGGAAGCCGATCCGGCTAGTGCGCTGAGCCGCCAGCTCGCGTACTGGCGCTCGGCCCTCGCCGGGCTGCCGGACCAGCTCGACCTGCCGCTGGATCGTCCGCGCCCGCTGCGCCGCTCGACCGACGGCGGCCGGGTCGAGTTCACCATCGCACCCGAGATCCGCGGCGCCGCAGGCGAACTCGCGGCCAGCCGGGGTGTCAGCATGTTCATGGTGCTGCATGCCGCGCTGGCCATCCTGCTCGCGCGGCTGTGCACGAGCACCGATATCGCCATCGGCACCCCGATCGCGGGCCGCTCGGATCCGGCACTCGACGATCTCGTCGGCATGTTCGTCAACACACTCGTATTGCGGACCGAGGTCGACCCGGCCGCCGGATTCGACGAGATGCTCGATGTGGTCCGCGAAACCGATCTCAATGCCTTCGCCAATGCGGATGTGCCGTTCGAGCGACTGGTCGAACTCGTCAACCCGGCGCGCTCCGCCGCCAGGCACCCGCTGTTCCAGGTGATGCTGTCCTATGACCGCGCACCGGATTTGAGCATCGACCTGCCCGGTGTGCAGGCGCAGGTGCTGCCGATCGCCGCGGATATCGCGAAGTTCGATCTGCAACTCGAGCTACACGACGGCATCGCCGAGGGACCGCTGCACGCCGAATTCGGCTATGCCACCGATATTTTCGACAAGCGCACGATCGAATCGTTCGCCCGGCGCTTCATCGCCATGCTCAGTGCTGTCGTCGCCGAGCCGAATCGGCCGGTCGGCGATCTGCACATCCTGGACACCCGCGAGACCGCGAAGCTGGTACCGATTGCCGGTGCCCCCGGCGAGCCCTCGATCACCTTGGCGCAGTTGTTCACCGATATCGCGGAGCGGCTGCCGGATGCGACGGCCGTGCGCTACAAGGGCGTCGACACCAGTTACCGCCAACTCGACGAGATGTCGAACCGCCTGGCACGCACGCTGATCGAGCATGGTGCTGGTCCCGAGGTCGTGGTGGCGATCGCGTTGCCGCGCAGCCTCGATTCCATCGCGGCCATCTGGGCTGTGGCGAAAACCGGTGCGGCGTATGTGCCGATCGATCCGAGCTATCCGGGCGAGCGGATCGGGCATATGATCGCCGATTCCGGCGCCATGCTCGGGTTGACCATTGCGGAATCCCTGGCCACCATGCCTGCCTGGCCTGCTGCGCGTGGCAGGCACCGCAAGCATGATGTCGATTGGCTGGTGCTGGGTTCGGATGAACTGATCGCCGAATCCGCCCGCCACTCAACCGATCCCGTCACCGATGCCGACCGCAACTACCCGCTGCGCACCGGACATCCGGCCTACCTGATCTACACCTCGGGTTCCACCGGAATGCCCAAGGCCGTGATCATCACCCATACCGGTATCGCCTCGCTCGCACAAGAGCAGATGCATCTGTTCGGTGTCACGGATTCGGCGCGCACGTTGCACTTCTCCTCGCCCAGCTTCGACGCATCGGTGCTGGAGATGCTGCTCGGGTTCGCGGCCGGCGCCACCATCGTTGTCGCACCCGCGGGTATCTACGGCGGCATGGAACTCGCCGATCTGCTGCGCACGGAGCGGATCACCCATGCGTTCATCACGCCGGCCGCGCTGGCCACCGTGCCGGAGGAGGGGCTCGACGAGCTCGAGGCAGTCATCGTCGGCGGTGATGCGTGCTCGGAGGAGCTGGTGGAACGGTGGTCGGCCGGGCACCGCATCCACAATATGTACGGACCTTCCGAGGCGACCGTCGCCGCTACCGCCAGCGGCCCGATGCGGCCGGGGCGCCCGGTGCCGCTCGGGATGCCGGTGCGCGGTATGCGGCTGTTCGTGCTGGACGGTCGACTGCATCCGGTGCCACCGGGCACCCCGGGCGAGCTGTACCTGTCCGGTCCGGGCCTCTCCCGCGGCTACCTGGGCCGATACAGCCTTACCGCACAGCGCTTCCCGGCCAACCCACACGGTCGGCGCGGTGAAAGAATGTACCGCACCGGCGATCTCGTGGTCTCGGATCCGGCCGGACAGCTGCGCTTCCTCGGCCGCGCCGACGACCAGATCAAGATCCGCGGTTTTCGCATCGAATTGCGCGAAATCGACCATGTCCTGCGCTCCCATCCGGGCGTGACCGCCGCGCTCACCATTGTGCACACCGACGAACACGGCCAGCCCCGCCTGGTCGCGTACGTGACCGCGGACGAACCGATCGATGCCGCCGATATCACCGAGACCGCGCGTCAGCGGCTGCCCGGCTACATGGTGCCCGCTTCGATTGCGGTACTCGCCGAGATGCCCGTCACCCAGGCCGGCAAGCTGGACCGAAAGGCGCTGCCCGCACCGATTTTCGCGGCGGTAGGTACCTCACGTCCGCCGAGTACGGAGCTGGAGCGGCGCGTCGCCGCCGCATTCGGCGAAATCCTCGGTCGTCCGGTGACCGGTGCCGAGGACAGCTTCTTCGACATCGGTGGCAACTCGCTGCTGGCCACCCGTCTCACCGCCGCGGTGCACGCGGAATTCGGCGTCGACCTGCCGGTGCGGCTGATCTTCGAGGCGCCGACGGTGGCCGGTATCGCGGAACGGATAACGGAAGCGCCTCGGACGCAACGGTTGGCGCTGGCTGTGCACACCCCACGTCCGGGACGCATTCCATTGTCGCTGCCGCAGCAGCGACTGTGGTTCCTCAATCGATTCTCACCCGAATCCAGTGCTTACAACATCGCATTCGTCATTCGGATCGATGGCGATCTGGATGCGGCGGCACTGCGCGCGGCGCTGACCGATCTGGTCGAGCGGCATGAGGTGCTGCGCACCGTGTTCCCGGAGGACGATCTCGGCGCCCAACAGTCGGTGCTTCCGACCGCCAAGGCCATGCCGGTGGTCGAGCCGGTCGCGACCGACGAAGGCGCCGCCGAACAGGCACTGCGAGCTCTTGCCCGCACCGGATTCGATCTCACCAAGGACATTCCGCTGCGGATCACCTTGCTGCGCACAGACTCTCGGCGGCATCTGCTCGGCATCGTGGTACATCACATCGCCGCCGACGGCTGGTCGCTCGGCCCGCTGACCCGGGATCTGGCCACCGCGTATCTGGCACGGCGTGCGGGTGCCGCGCCCAGTTGGGCGCCACTTCCGGTGCAGTACACCGATTTCGGGCTGTGGCAGCGCGCCTACCTCGGTGACGAGGCCGATCCGGACAGCCTCGCGGGCGAGCAACTCGCATACTGGCGTACCGCACTCGCGGATCTGCCCGACGAACTGCCGCTGCCCTACGATCGGCTCCGGCCGGCCGAGCCGACGCAGGAGGCAGGTTCGGTGCGCTTCACCATGCCCGAGCCGATGCAGCGGGCACTGGCCGAACTCGCGCACGGACAGGGTGTCAGCATGTTCATGGTGCTGCGCTCGGCCCTCGCGGTCGTGCTGCGGTTCATTACCGGCGGTCGGGATATCGTCATCGGTACGCCGATTGCGGGGCGCGCCGATACGAAGCTCGACGAGCTGGTCGGCATGTTCGTCAATACGCTGGTGCTGCGCTCGGACGTCGATCCGGATATCTCGTTCGCCGTGCTGCTGCGCGCGGATCGGGATAACGAGCTGGCCGCCATGGCACACGCGGATATTCCGTTCGAGCGCGTCGTCAACGAGTTGGGGCGCGATGCGCGCGGAAGTGGCCGCCAGCCGTTGTTCCAGGTGGCGCTGACGGTGCAGGACGGGCCGGTGCCGTCGCTCGAACTACCTGATCTCGCGCTGCGTGCCGAGGAATTGGATATCGCGCTGGCCAAATTCGATCTGGAGCTGCGGGTCGCGGCCGGCGCCCACGACGCCGGAACGGACACGGGGGCGCATGCATTCGAATTCGTATACGCCGCAGAGCTTTTCGATGCCGAGACGGTCAGAACGCTGGCTGATCGCTTCCTTGCGGTGCTGGCGGCCATTACCACAACGCCGCAGGTGCTGGTCCGCGATATCGATGTGCGCACCGAATTCGAGCGCCGCCGGCTCACCCCGGCCACCGGCGGTGCGACCACGCCGCAGTGCACGCTGGCCGCGTACTTCACCGCCACCGCGCATATGCATCCGCAGCGCACGGCAATTCGCGCGAGCGGCAACTCGCTGACCTACGCGGAGGTCGACGCGCGCTCGAATCGGTTGGCACGGGCGCTGATCGAGCGCGGGCTCGGTTCGGGGGACCGGGTGGCCCTTGGCCTGACCCGCTCGGTCGACTCGGTCGTCACGATGCTCGCGGTCGCCAAGTCGGGTGCCGCATTCGTGCCGATGGATCCGAACTATCCGGCCGACCGGGTGCGGCATATGCTGATCGATTCCGGGTGCCGGGTGGGTGTCACGCTGGTCGAGCACGCCGATCTGCTGCCCGCGACCGCGGGCACCGACTGGCTGCTGCTGGATGCGCCCGAATTCGTCGAGGAACTCGATGAATTCGAGGATTGCATGATCGACGACTACGAACGCCTGCGCCCTGTCGAGATCGCCGATCTGGCATATGTGATCTACACATCGGGCTCGACCGGTAAACCCAAGGGTGTCGCGGTCACGCACAGCGGCCTGTCGAACTTCGGCGACGAGCTCCGCGATCGGATGCGGATCGACAAGGATTCGCGCACGCTGCATTTCTCCTCCCCGAGCTTCGACGCGGCCATTCTCGATCTGCTGCTCGCGATCGGATCCGGTGCGACCATGGTGATCGTCCCGACCGATGTCTACGGCGGCGACGAACTGGCCGACCTGATGGAGCGTGAGCGTGTCACGCACATGTTCATCACCCCGGCCGCGCTGGCCACCATTGATCGGGAACGGTGGTCATTGCCGCACCTGCGTGCGCTGATGGTGGGCGGCGAGGCCTTCGGTCCCGAGTTGGTGGCCCGCTGGGCGCCGGGACGGCAGATGCACAACGGATACGGGCCGACCGAAACCACCATCGTCATCACGATCTCCGAGCCGATGGCGATCGGCGAACCAATCACCATTGGCACCCCGGTGCGCGGTGCGCGGGCACTGGTGCTCGACGAGCGGCTGCGCCCGGTGCCGATCGGTGTGCCCGGCGATCTGTATCTCGGTGGATTCGGTGTCACGCGTGGATATCTCGATCGGTTCGAGCTCACCGCGACGCGATTCGTCGCCGACCCCTTCGGACCACCTGGATCGCGGATGTACCGCAGCGGTGACGTGGTGCGCTGGAATGCCGCGGGCGAGATCGTCTATCTCGGACGCAGCGACCATCAGGTCAAGGTGCGCGGCTTCCGCATCGAACTCGGCGAGATCACCAGTGCGCTCGTCACACATGAGCAGGTGCGGTTCGCGCACACCGAGGTGCGCCATATCGCGGGCGCGGATCGGATCGTCTCCTTCATTCAGCCCGCCGACGCGACCGTACCGGATATCGATGCGGTGCGCGCCCATGTCGACGAACAGCTTCCCGCGCATATGGTTCCGGCGAGTATTACGGTGCTGGACGAGATTCCGCTGACCCCGACCGGCAAGTTGGACGTCGCCGCACTGCCGGAACCGCAGCTGATGGTGCGCACGGCGCAGCGCGCCCCTGCGACCGACTCCGAGCGGCTGGTCGCCGCGGTGATGGGCGAGTTGGTCGGTGCCGAGGTCGTGAACGCCGATGACAGCTTCTTCGAGATCGGCGGAAATTCGCTGCTGGCAACCCAACTCGTGGCTCGGCTGGCCGTAGCGACCAATACTCGGCTGGAGGTGCGCACCGTCTTCAGCGCGCCGACGGTGGCCGAACTCGCGACGCAGCTCGATTCCGGATCCCGCGTCGACATCCGGTCGGAGTTGGTGCGCCGTGCGCGGCCGGAGCGGATTCCGTTGTCGGCGGCACAATATCGACTGTGGTTCCTGAACCGGTTCAACCGGATCGGGGACGGCGCTGATCATGTCGACGGGGCCTACAACATCCCATTGGTGCTGCGGTTGCGCGGTGAGCTGGATGTCGATGCGCTGGCGCGGGCATTGCGTGCGGTGCAGCAGCGGCACGAGACACTGCGGACGGTGTTCCCGGAGGTCGATGGGGTACCCACGCAGCGGATTCTCGACCCGGCCGATGCCGCCATCACGCCGTTCGTCGTGTCGATGTCATCGTCGGAAATACCAGGCGCGGTACAGAGTTTTGCGGCTCCGGGATTCGATCTCGCCTCGACCATGCCGATGCGTGCCGCGCTCATCAAGGTCGAGCCGGACGAATCCAGCGCCCCGCAACTGGGAGAGTCGACCGAGAACGTGCTGGTGCTCGTCGTGCACCACATCGCGATGGATGGCTGGTCGCTGGCACCTCTGGCCGCGGATGTGGCCGCCGCCTATGCGGCCGCACGCGGCGACCGGGCGCCGGACTGGCCGGAATCGGAGATCCAGTACGCGGATTACACGCTCTGGCAACAGGACATGCTCGGCACCGAGGACGACCCAGATTCGGTGGTACACCGCCAGCTCGACTACTGGCGCGGCACCCTGGACGGGATTCCGGAGCTGCTGAACCTGCCAGCGGACCGGTCGCGCCCGGCCGTGCCGACCTATCGCGGCGGCAACGTCGAGTGCGTGATCGACGCATTGACCCACCGGGAACTGCGAACGATTGCCGCCAGCAATAACGTCAGCATGTTCATGGTGCTGCACGCCGCGCTCGCGGTACTGCTGCACCGGATGACCGCGACCGACGACATCACCGTCGGTACGCCGATCGCCGGCCGCGGCGGCCACCCCGAGCTGGATCGGATGGTCGGCATGTTCGTCAACACGTTGGTGCTGCGCACCCGGATCGATCCGGACGCCAGGTTCACCGACCTGCTGCACGCCGTGCGCGATACCGATCTGGACGCGTTCGCGCATGCGGATCTGCCGTTCGAGCGGCTCGTCGAGGTGCTGAATCCGGTCCGCTCGCAGGCCCATCATCCGATGTTCCAGGTGATGCTCTCGGTGCAGAACCAGCCGGTGCGGGTGCTCGAGCTGCCCGGGCTGCGCATCGAGGCAGAGGATGTCGACACCGGTATCGCAAAGTTCGATCTGCAGTTCACGCTGACCGAATCCCACACCAGCACAAGGGAACCCGACGGCATAAAGCTGTCGGTCAATTACGCGAGCGATCTGTTCGACGAGGAGACCGCGCAACGGCTCGGCCGGAGACTGGTTCGGCTGCTCGCGGGCGTCGCCGCGAACCCGATCAGCGCCGTGGGGGATCTCGAGCTGCTCGATCCCGCCGAATGGTCCGGGCTGGCCCCGGTGCGCGGCACTGAGGCGGACCGGCCGGTCACCTTCCCCGAGGTGTTCGAGGCCGCGGTGAATGTCGACCGCAATGCCATCGCGCTGCGCTCGGGCGATACCCAGGTAAGCTACGACGCGCTCGACCGGTGGACCAACCGGCTGGCACGGGTGCTCATCGAATCCGGGGTCGGACCGGAAACGCTAGTGGTACTGGGGATTCCCCGCTCGGTCGAATCGATTGCGACGATGCTGGCGGTGGCCAAGGCGGGTGCGGCATTCGTGCCGGTTGATCCGCTGTATCCGGCGCAGCGGATCTCCTATATGCTCACCGATTCCGGTGCGGCACTGGGGATCACGCTCGCCGCGTACCGCGATCAGATGCCCGGCGATGCCGAGTGGATCGTGCTCGACGATGCCGAATTCCGTGGGCGAGTGCGGGATACATCCGATGTGCCGATCCGGACGGCCGAGCGGACCAGTGTGCTGCGGGTGGACAATCCGGCCTACGTCATCTACACCTCCGGCTCGACCGGCACACCCAAGGGCGTCGTGGTCACCCACGGTGGTCTGTCGAACTTCGCCGCGGAGACCGCGGAGCGCTTCGAGGTGCGCCCCGGTTGCCGAGTCCTGCATTTCGCGACGCCTAGCTTCGACGCCGCGATGCTCGACCTGCTGTTTGCGCTGGGTGGTGCGGCGACGCTGGTGATCACACCACCGGGTGTGGTCGGCGGAGCCGAACTCGGCCAGGTGTTCATCGACGAGGGAATTACACACGCGTTCATCACCACCTTGGCACTTGCCACGGTCGATCCGACCGGCGTCACCGAATTGGCGCATGTGCTGGTGGGCGGCGAGGCGCTGCCGCCGGAACTGGTGACGCGTTGGGCACCTGGACGCAATCTGTACAACGTGTACGGGCCGACGGAGACCACGATTGTCACGGTGATCTCCCAGCCCATGACGCCGGGCGGGCCGATCACGATCGGCGGGCCGATTCGCGGCGTCAACGCGACCATCCTCGATGGGCGGCTGCACCCCGCGCCGGTCGGGGTGGCCGGTGAACTGCATCTGGCGGGTAGTGCGTTGGCACGGGGCTATCTGAATCGTCCTGGGCTGACCGCGCAGCGGTTCATCGCGAATCCCTATGGGAAGCCGGGTGAAAGGATGTATCGCACCGGCGATCTCGTGCGCTGGTTCGGACAGTGCTCCGACTCGGCTCGCGAAATCGAATACCTCGGCCGCAGCGATCATCAGGTGAAGATTCGTGGCTTCCGCATCGAACTCGGCGAGATCGACGCCGCGCTCGCGCGGCACGAGGCGGTCGAGTTCTCGACGACGATCGGTCATCGGACCCCCGCCGGTGCGATGGCATTGGTGTCGTATGTGAAGCCGTGCAATGGAATAACGCTGAGCGCGGCCGAGCTCACCGAACATCTCGCCGAGCGGGTGCCGAATTACATGATGCCGCAATCGATCATGCTGATCGATGAGATTCCGCTCAGCCCGGTCGGGAAGCTCGACCGAAAGGCGTTGCCCGAACCGGTCTTCAGTGCGAGCGAGGGCTATCGGGCGCCGATCACCCCGACCGAGGTGGAGTTGTGCGCCGCCTTCGCGACGGTGCTCGGCGTTGAAACGGTGGGTGTCGACGACGGATTCTTCGAACTCGGCGGTAACTCACTGCTGGCCACCAAGGTCGTAGCACAGCTGCGCGCCAACGGGATCGATCTCCCGGTGCAGTTGATGTTCGGCGATTCCACCCCGGCCGCCATCGCTGCACGGCTGGACGGAGCCGGTAACGCCGGCGCGGCCATCGCCGCAGCACTGGATCCGGTACTGCCGATCCGCGCCCGCACCGACGCGAGCCGGGCCCCGCTGTTCTGTATCCACCCCGCGATCGGACTGGCCTGGTGCTACTCGGGCCTGCTCGCGCATCTGGCTGCCGACCGTCCGGTGTACGGATTGCAGGCACCGCATGTCGCGGGGGAGGACGGGTTCGATTCGATCAGCGAGGCCGCGGAAAGTTATGTGGCACATATCAAGTCGGTCCAGCCTGCGGGACCCTACCACCTGCTCGGCTGGTCGCTGGGCGGTCTGATCGCACACGAGGTGGCGGTCCAATTGCAGGATGCGGGCGAAGAGGTCGCACTGCTGTCTATGATGGATAGCTACCAGCTCACCGACCAATGGCTCGAGCATGCGATCCCCACCGTGGCCGAGATCATCGGCGAATTCGGCAGTGACGCCGATGTCGCCGAACTCGACCCGCGCTTGACCCTGCGTGACGCCGCCGAACTGCTGCGCTCGCGTCCCGGACCGTTCGCCGCCTTGACCGTCGAACACCTGGAGCGCCTCTACGCGGGCTACACCAATGGCACCGTCCTGGCCCACGGCTTCCGCCCGCGGACCTTCGACGGTGACCTGCTCTTCTTCACCGCGGCCGAAGACGAGATCAACCACACCGACCCGACCCGCTGCGCCGCGGCGTGGGCACCCTTTGTCACCGGCACCATCCACAACCACGACCTGCCTTGCAAACATTCGGCCATGACGACACCGGAGTCACTCGCCGTCATCGGTCCGGTACTCAACGAGCAGCTGGAAGGCGCACCGGGGCCGGAGCCACGGTCGTGAGAGAGCGTTACGCACAATCCACAAAAACAGCACCCGTACGCATCGGCGAAACCTGGTGTTACCAGGCGGATTCGCGCGAGATACCGCGGACTCCCGCGCGGGACCGCGACGTCGGTGCAGAGAGTTGGAGTAGGAGCGAGTCGTGAGCGACCGTCAGCGAGTGAACCATCAGAACAGTGCGCCTTTCGCGCACGACGAAGCAGAGCGTCAGCGAGACGCAGTCGTGCGCGAATGCGGTGAATCGACAAGCCATGAGCAGTTCGTGGCAGGCCCGGCGAGAGTGTGGGCACCGGGGGCGATGGGTTGGCGGGTAGCGTCGTGAGTCTGGCGGTAGAGGTGCTCGGGCTGGTCAAGACTTACGGCCGGCTGCGAGTGCTGGACGAGATCGACCTTCAGATTCCGGCGGGCACGGTGATGGCGCTGCTCGGGCCGAACGGCGCGGGTAAAACGACGACGGTGCGTATCGTGACCACCTTGCTACGGCCTTGTGCCGGATCGGTGCGGGTGGCCGGTATCGATGTCTTGCACGATCCGGCGGCCGCGCGGCGGCGCATCGGGCTGTCCGGTCAGTACGCGGCGGTCGACGCCAACCTGACCGGGTACGAGAATCTGCGCATGGTGGCGCGGCTGTACGGAATGTCGCAGCGGCAGGCCACAGCGCGCGCGGCGGAGTTGCTGAGCTCCTTTGGACTGGACAATGCCGCGCACCGCCGCGCGGGTACCTATTCCGGCGGTATGGCGCGGCGGCTCGACCTGGCCGGGGCATTGGTGGCGCGGCCTGCGGTGGTGGTGCTCGACGAGCCGACTACCGGACTGGATCCGCGCGGCCGTCTCGATATGTGGCGCGTCATCGGCGACCTCGTAGACGACGGCACCACGGTCCTGCTCACCACCCAGTATCTGGAGGAGGCCGACCAACTCGCCGACCGCATCACGGTCATCGATCGCGGGCAGGTCATCGCCAAGGGTTCGGCCGACGAGCTGAAGACCTCCATCGGTGGCGACCGGCTCACCGTCACGCTGGCCGCAGGCCAGGACGTGCTGCCCCCGCTGACGATCCTTGCGCAGGTCGGTATCGGTGAGCCGACCCACGATCGGGGCGCGGACGAAGTGTCCATCGTGGTCGCCGACGGCACCCGAACCATGGTCGAAGCGCTGCGCAGGCTCGACGATGCCGGGGTGTGCGTGGTCGACGCCAGGGTGCATCGGCCCAGTCTCGACGACGTATTCCTGTCCCTTACCGGCACCACCGCGCACGAACTCGAGCCGGAAACCGACGATGTACAAGAGGAGATCTTGTCTTGATGAGCACCGCAGTCGCGCGCGCCGAAGCGGAACCGACCGCGAAAACCGAGTCCCCGCAGGAGATTCGGCAGCCCCACGCCCGGATCATCCGGGACAGCGCCATCGTCGCCTACCGGAATCTGCTGACCATCCTTCGGGTTCCGACCCTGCTGGTGACCGCGACGATCCAGCCGCTGATGTTCGTCTTCCTGTTCGCATACATCTTCGGCGCCTCACTCGGTGGCGGCCAATATCGCGAATTCCTGCTCGCCGGAATCTTCACCCAGACAGTCGCTTTCAACGCCGCCTTCACCACGGTCGGCCTGGCGGGCGATCTGGAAAAGGGCATCATCGACCGCATGCGCACACTGCCGATGTCGCGGCTGGCGGTGCTGATGGGCCGTACACTGTCGGACCTGGTGGTGAATATCCTGAGCCTGGTCGTCATGGTCGGCTGCGGCTATATCGTCGGCTGGCGTATCAACGGCGGGATCGCCGATGCCGTACTGGCTTTCGCGATAATCCTGCTGTTCGCTTTCGCCATGTCCTGGGTCGGGGCTATCACCGGTCTGCTCGCACCCACCATCGAGGTTGCGCAAAGTGCGGGCTTGATCTGGCTGTTCCCGCTGACATTCATCTCCTCGGCCTTCATCTCCGCGGAATCGCTGCCGGGCCCACTGCGCGCCGTCGCCGAATGGAACCCCATTACCGCCGTTTCCGCCGCCGGCCGGAAGCTCTTCGACAATGGGGCACCACCTGCGTTCGGCACCCCAACCGGTTGGCCCGCCGACCACTGCATCGAGTACGCGGTGGCGTGTTCCCTCGCCATCCTGGTGGTGGTCGTGCCGTTGGCTCTGCTGCGCTACCGCAAGGTCGCCAGTAAGTAGTGCTCGCTGCGGCCGTGCGCCGTCACCGAGTCGAATGAAACGGTGACGCCTATTGCCACAGCCGCCATTCAGCGTCGGGTCGGTGCCGAAGGCCGATCCCCAGCACGTCTTCTGGCAGCTGCGCGCCTGCGATACCGGTGTGCAGCTGCCACAAACGGCATCCCAAACCTCGGCCTCGAGGGAAATACGTTGCCCGCCACCGGGACTGGGGTGCGAGAAAGGCCGCCTGCACCAGTTGGTGCAAGCGGCCTTCTGATGTCTTCGAAGGTTCCTGCGCAGTTCTGCCCACAACCTCCGTCACGAAGATCTCGGAGAGCCCGGAGGACCTAAACCCGACGCCGGGTCTTCAGCAGGTCGAGCCGCTCTTTCAGCAGCTCCTCGAGCTCCTCCTTGCTGCGACGCTCCAGCAGCATGTCCCAATGCGTGCGCGGCGGCTTGACCTTCTTGGTCTCCTGGGTGGTGCCCTCCATGAGGGTGCCTTCCTGGCCGTTGCGGCAGAGCCAGGTCGGGGGGATCTCGGCGTCGTCGGCGAAGGGGACGTCGAACTCCTCGCCGTTATCGGTCCGGTACCGAGCAACCCGTCGCGGGGCCAGGTCGTGGTCGCGATCGGTTTCGTAGCTCACCGCTCCGAGCCGACTCCCCCGGAGTACGCGATCTGCCATGGTGTGCCTCTCCCTGTGTGCTCGAGTCTTGTTGCGCTGCGACCGCGTCCTTCGTCGGTCACTACCGGACGAACGCGTGACGCTCGCTGGACCTTAGATGTAACGATCGTGCCTGCGCCAATAGTTCCCCATCGGCGCTGGCCCTTTCGAGCGACCTGCAAGCAGTCGCCAGCGCGGGCCAACCGTTGCATTGTAGTGGGTGTCCCGGCCGGACTCCGCCACGCCCGCGCCGGGCCGGCAAACCAGGGTCGGGCGTCCCATTCGGTCGGCATAACCATTAGGGTTCTGCGTCATGTCGCGCCGCGTGCTGTCCTGCTGCCTGTGGTGTGGGCGGGAGATCGTCGAATCGGAGGCCGGACGTCGTCGCCGGTACTGCCGTCAGTCCTGTCGCCAACGCGCCTATGAACACCGCAACAGCCTGAAGGGAACCGGAATTCCGGAAGATTCGGTGGTGCTGAGCGCCCAGGAGGCGGCCGATCTGGCCGACCGCTGGTTCGCCGCCCGCTGCGCCGCCGAGGACGTCGCCACCGCAATCGACGAGGGTGCCGACACCGAAGAGCTAGCGGCACTGAGCGCCACGCTGTTGACTCTCGCCCGCGAGGCCGAACGGCTACGGTGACCGTCGACAGCTAGCCGAGTCTGCGCTCTTCGACCGACGTGCTCAGGCCCGCGCCATTGAGATCCAGGTACAGCAGTCGTTCGGTAATCGAGAGCGTAACCGCGTTCCGGCGTTCGATCGCGGCTACCGCGGAATCGATGAAGTCGCGATCGAAGCTATACAGCGGAATCGCTTCGGCGCGGTGGATCCGCTTACCGGCGAGCTGCGCGAGTACCTTGGCCGGGTCGCGATGGGTATAGATGGCAACGCGCTCGGCCGATTTGCTGCCGCGGTGTACGCGCTCGGCATCGGGTGCGCCGACCTCGATCCAGGCGGTGAGCCGTCCGGTGAGATCGCGTACCAGCACCGCGGGCTCGTCGGTAGACGAAATGCCGCCGTCGCTGAAGGCAATGCCCTCCTCGTATTCGAGGCAGTAGGCGAGCAGTCGCGTCAGCATGAACTCGGCGGATTCGGACGGGTGGCGCGCAACCCGCAACTCCAGCTCCTGATAGACGGCACGGTCGACGTCGGCGAGTTGGACGGCGAAGTTGTGCAGTGTCGCGTTGAGGGCCATAGGAGCAGGAGCTTAGTGAACGTCGCTACTACCCGCGGGTGTGCGTACCCGCAGCGCACGGTCGCACCGCGCTGTGGGCATTACCGCCGCGGTGTGCGCCCGCCAGTAGACGGCGAGAGTCAGCAGCGTAACCACCAAGATCAATAAACCGATGGCGAACAGCGTTCGACCGTCCGGATGCACCAGTGACTGCGCCCGCATCGCCTGCCAGAACACAATCGCGAGCAGCCCGGCATAGCCCGATGCGAACACACCGATCAATGCGGCGCGCGTGCGTTCGTCCCGCAGCCACGGATTGCGCGGCGCCAACCAGGCCAACGCGACAACCGCGAGCAGTAACACCTGAATGGCGTGTAGCCCGAGGAAATGCGGGATACGCAGATCGCCCCCGATGGTGCTCCAGTGCGTGATCGGCATACCGCCGACACCGTCACGTGCATTCAACGACGGATCGTCCAGCACGGTGTGTCCAGCCACCAACTCGACCGCATTGCCATCGGCGTCGCGCACCAGCTGTTTCCCGGTGAACCCCATCAGGTACCCGAGGGCCATTCCGGCGACGGCAAGACCGAGTCCGGTGTGAATGGCCCGCGCGGTCGCCCGGTCCACCAGCCGCTGCCATGAAAGGATCAGCACGATAACGAGATTCGCGAAGAACAAGCCCGGCACACCGGACGCGAACACCAGCTGACCGATCGAATTCACCGCATCGGTCTCGTCATTGAAATGGCTGTAGGTGCCGCGCGCGGCCTGCACCACGATGAACCCGACGTCCACGAATCCGGTGACGGCGAACACCGTTCCCATCCACCAGGTGACCCGACTTCCCCTGTGTGGCAACGACAGCAGCCACGCCAGCGTGATTCCGTAGAGCACGAATGCCAGCCCGAACTTGAACGGCTTGAGCCACACGGATTCGTCGAGCAGCATCCGGGTGTCGAACACCATGCCGGCGGCCGAGAACAGGACCAGCGCGGCCATCGTGGCCGCCATCCAGAGCAATGGGCGATGCAGGCGGCCACCGCGCGGCAGGTCCGGGGCGACGGCGGGACGGCGGTGGCGCGCGGAATCGCGAGGTGTGAAAAGGGTATCGATCGTCGGCATGAACCGACGGTAGAAATCGACGCCGCTCGATCACGTCCCGCTGCGGCGCCATTCGCAGGTAGTACCGAGGTACTGGAATTCGGCCACCGGTGCATGCGCAATCCGCTCATCGAATCGCGAATGCGCCGGTGGCCGAATCGGACGAGCCCGCTATTCCGAGGCGATGCCGACGGCGATACCGCGCGCGCCGAGCCAGGGCGTCGGATCGATCGGAGTGCCGTTGTCCGAGTGGATTTCGTAGTGCAGGTGCGGGCCGGTGGAGAAGCCACGGTTGCCGACGGTCGCGATGACATCGCCCGCGCGCACCTGCTGACCGACGGTGGCGAGAATGTCGTTCACATGGCCGTAGATGCCGATGGTGTCGTCATCCTGCTGCACCCGCACCCACAGACCGAACCCGGAAGCCGGACCCGCATCGATGACGGTGCCGTCAGTGACCGCGGCGATCGGGGTCCCGATGGGGTCGGCGAAATCGAGGCCCGCGTGTTGGGCACCCCAGCGCATGCCGAAGTTGGATGTCAGCACGCCCTGGATGGGACGAACGGTGCGCGGCCGGGCCGCCTCCGCGGCGATGCGGTTCTGCTCCCAGACCACGGCCTCGGGAACGGCCTGGGGCATCTGGGCCTCGGACGGGGTGAACGCGGTGAACGTGACGGCGCCCTTGGCCTGGTCGGCCGACTGATCGGTCTTGCCGGTATTGCGGGTGTGCGTGTCAGGGGCCACGGCGGACGTTACACCGAGCGATGCGCTGACGACTGCGGCCGCGGCGACCACCCGGGCCGCGGCGCGGTCGCGGAGTGAACGGGTCCCGCCGAGACAATAAGGTAACGGTACGGTCACGGGCATGGCTTGAAGCTACGGGACCATCGTGTGGGTTCCGCAATCGTGTGGCAACCGTCACTTGTCGGCAAAAGCCCAGTTGGTTGATGACAAATAGGTAATGGAACGTCGTGGATGGGTGGTCAGCCTGGCGATATGCCGAATACCGCGGAATTGACCAGCATGATGTCAGTCGGTCACACTATTTCAGTGGCGACTAATGGAGTTCGTGCCATCGAGGCGCTCGCCGACCCGACCCGCCGAGCCATCTTCGAGGCATTGCCGACCGCTCCGCTGTCCGTCGGCGATCTAGCGAAGCTCGTCGGCGTGACGAGTTCGGCGGCCTCCCAGCATCTACGTGTACTGCGCGAGGCTCGCCTGGTGATGATGCGCCCGGACGGGAATCGGCGGTGGTACTTCCTGGATCCCCGCGGACTGGGCGATGCGCGCGATTATCTGGAGCAGTTCTGGCCCAGCGCGCTAGCGGCCTATGCCGCCGCTTTGAGCAACGCCCGCGCCGAGGACGACGCCTGAATACCGGTGTGAGGTCAACCCACGCGGCGATACGCCGTTCGCCCGCGATTGTTTCCGCTATCCGGCCACGCCCGCTTGGCGAGCTGCTTGTCGACTGCGCTGATCACCTCGGTCACGCCGATCCGCAGCAATCCGGGGTCGGGCGTATCGGCCATCGGATCGCCGAGCTGACCGGCCCATAGCATCGCATGCCTGCCGAGGAGATGCGGTGGCGGACCACCCCAGCGTGGCGGTGTCGGACCGAACAGCAATACGGTGCGGGTGCCGAACGCGGTGGCTAGATGCGCGACGCCGGTATCGCCGGAGATGACCAGCGCGGCCTCGGCGACCGTTGCCGCGAGTTCGATGAGATTCTGCTCGCCGGCGAGCACCCGGTCCACGGGCAGCCCGCCACGGGCGGCGATATTCAGCGCGGTATAGCGCTCGGACTCGTCACCGGTGAGCACCACCTCGCGACCGAGCACCAGCAGATGCCGCACAACCGCGGCAAACCGGTCCGGCGGCCAGCGGCGGGCCGGTGCACCCGCACCGACGTGCACCACGACACAATCGCGGCGACTGGTGGTCGCGACCGGCGGGACGAGTCCGAGATTGCGGCGATCGGCGACGATGCCGTCGGATTCGAGCAGATGGCACCAGCGCTCGACGTGGTGCATATCGGTCTGCCATTCCGGGCCATCAAGCTCCGGGAAGGCCGGATTGCGGTAGGAGAGGATGCGCCCGGGATCGGTCTTGGTGAGCGCGACGATGCTCTCGGCGCTCGGCCCGTGCAGATTCACTGCGAGTGCGGGCTCAGGAGCGTCCCAGCGCAGATCGCCGAGGTCGGCGGTGGGGATCATGGAGTCGACGGAGGCGGTGAGGTCGACGATCGGCTTCAAGCGGTGCGGAGCGGCTAGGATGATCTGATCGTGCGGTTTCGCCCGTCGCAGTGCGCGCAACGCGGGAACCGCGGTGAGCAGATCGCCGAGGCCACGTGCCTGCAGCACTAGAACAACCGCCACCCTCTTCTCCTAGCCACCCGAGATCGCGACCCGACCCACCCGCTTCACCCCATGGGTGCACACGACGAGAGCCATTGAGGGATGACTACCCGAGCCCCCTCGGCGATAAACGTGAGCGGGTAGCTTGTTATCGAGCCCGTGGTCCGAGCCGGAGGACTAATCTCGGCGGTGGCGGCCACTACCACCTAAGGAGCGTTTCCATGACCTCCCGACTCAATCCGTACATCAGTTTTTCGGACTCGGCGCGGACCGCATTGCAGTTCTATCGAGATGTGTTCGACGGCACGCTGACCATGCAGACCTTCGGGGATATGGGGGATAAGGACGCGCCTGGCGCGGAGCTGATCATGCACGGCATGCTGCAGACGCCGAGCGGATTCACGTTGATGGCTTCGGATACCCCACCAGGTATGGAATACAAACCAGGAAGCAGCATTTCGATCAGTCTCAGCGGTGACGACGCCGAGGAACTGCGCGGCTACTGGGACAAGCTGTGCGCGGGTGGCACCGTGACCGTCCCGTTGGAGAAGCAGATGTGGGGCGATGAATTCGGCATGTGCCTGGACCGCTTCGGCGTCGCGTGGATGGTCAATATCTCAGCATCCGCCTAGTCCAGCCGGCCCAGTCAGCGCACTTGTCGAGCAAATCTCCAGAAAACCTCTGCTGCAAGTCTTAACATCACGTCATGACGACAAACAGCGTGCTAGAGGGTCCTCTGCAGTCGCTTGCGCGCAGTGCGTGGCAATCGGTTCTGGTCACCGGCATCCTGTCGGTGGTCCTCGGTGTGATGATCCTGGTCTGGCCCAATGTGACACTGGTGGCCGCCGGGATCATTTTCGGCATCTATCTGGTGGTGAGTGGCTTCCTGCAGCTGCTGGCCGCATTCGGCACGCACACCAGCACCGGAATCCGAGTGCTGGCGTTCATCAGTGGTGTCTTGTCGATCATCATCGGTATCTTCTGCTTCCGTAACGAGTTGGAGTCGATACTGTTGCTCGGCCTGTGGATCGGCATCGGCTGGCTGTTCCGCGGTGTCGCGCTGCTGATGGCGGCGATCTCGGAGCCCGCGCTGCCGGGTCGAGGCTGGCAAGCTTTCTTCGGGATCATCACCGCGATCGGTGGTGTCGTGCTGATCGTGTGGCCGGTCCAGTCGGTGGCGACGCTGGCGTTGGTCGCCGGGTGGTGGCTGATCATCCTGGGCATCGTGGAGATCGTCACCTCGTTCGGGGTCCGCAGGGATGCGAAGAAGCTCGCCCAGGTCTGAGATCTCGGATATGCTGCGGCCGTCGCTCCCCGTGGCCGCCGCGGGCATATCTCTGGTGCGGGACTGACCTTTTCGCCGTAGTGGCGCCGCTCAGGGCATTTCGAGATATGCCACGATGTGGGTATGCCGAAGACGCTGCCCGCGCTCGATGTGTCCGCGCCGATCTGTTGCGCGCCGGTGGCGGCGGCTCCGGTCGACGAGCGGGTCGCGCTGGAAGTGGCATTGCGGTTGAAGGCGCTGGCAGATCCCGTGCGGGTCACGTTGATGTCGCTACTGCTTTCCGGGCGGGACCGCACAGTCAACACCCGTGAGCTTGCCGCCGCGGTAGCGCTGGCGGAGTCGACGGTGAGCCATCATCTGGGGCAGTTGCGCGCCGCCGGGTTGGTGGAATCGGTGCGTCAGGGCATGACCGTGCAGCATGCGGCACGCTGGGATGCGTTGTCCGCCTTATGTTTCGTACTCGACCCGGAGTGCTGTCGCTAGCAAATCAGCCGCGGTGGTCGGCCTGCCGCGGATCGCGGCGCAACCTCTATGTCGATGTTCGGAGTGCCGGATCCATACGAATTCACTGGCATCGATGCCCGACCGAACTTCGATACACGCCCTACGCGGTTCGGTAGGCCCGGAGAAAGGTCCGCACTCCCTCGACGATGACTGGCTGGACGCGGGGGTCTTGCGCGGCGTTCGCGGAACCGAATCTGTTGAGGGCGACGCCGAAGGTCAGCGCGAGGAATTGGTCGGCTGCGAGCCGGGGGTCGGGGATGTCGAGCAGCCCGGCTCCAGAGTACGAAGCCGCCTACCGCACCGATCTCGGTGCCGACCACTTCACCCGCCACCTGAACCCGGACAGCAAGCGACGCAGTACGCGAGCACATGCGCCGCGGTGCACACGGAATCTCCACAATTGGTGCGGGTTCCCTCCACAGCGGGCGGCTAGGGTTTCGGTTCATGGAACAGCACGGGGCGGGCAACGGGCAGGTGGCGCGACGGATTCTGGTGGTCGACGATGAGGTGACCATCGCGGAATCGGTGGCGGCGCGGCTGCGGGCCGAGGGGTTCACCGTCGATCTGGCGCATGACGGGCCCGGCGCGGTCGCGGCGGCCGAGGCCGTGGTGCCCGATCTGGTCGTGCTGGATGTGATGCTGCCCGGCTTCGACGGACTCGAGGTGTGCCGCCGCCTGCAGGCCGCGCGCCCGATTCCGGTCTTGATGCTCACCG
The DNA here is from genome assembly GCF_040680755.1 of Nocardia sp. NPDC051990. Classification (NCBI taxonomy): domain Bacteria; kingdom Bacillati; phylum Actinomycetota; class Actinomycetes; order Mycobacteriales; family Nocardiaceae; genus Nocardia; species Nocardia sp. NPDC051990. The sequence goes on from NZ_JBFAXH010000002.1 coordinate 559,359, forward strand.
CGCGCACCGACGAAACCGATCAGCTCATCGGTCTCGGTGTCGGCGCGGACGACTACTTGACCAAGCCGTTCTCGCTTCGTGTCCTGACCGCCCGAGTCCACGCTCTACTACGCCGCATGGACCGCGCCGCCGAACGCGACGTCGCCACCATCGTCGTCGGCGACCTGCGCATCGATGTGGAGCAGCGCCGCGTGTGGCGAGCCGATATCGAAGCCCAACTCACTCCGCTCGAATTCGACCTGCTGGCTCGCCTCGCCCGGCGTCCCCGTGTCGTACTGGCCCGGGAACGATTGCTCGAAGAGGTGTGGGACTGGGCCGACGCCGCGGGCACCCGGGCGGTCGACAGTCATATCAAGGCATTGCGCCGCAAGCTCGGCGCCGACGTCATCCGTACGGTGCACGGTGTCGGTTACGCGTTGGACGCGCGATGAGCGGAGATTCCGGTTCGGATCGTGCTACCGGGGAGGTCGTGCGCGCCGCTGGGGCGTGGCGCGTGGCTGCTTCGCCGAAGCTGCGTGCGATATCGGACGCGGTCGCGGAGGTGCTGCCGCGACCGCTGGATCCGGTGAAATCGATCAAGCTGAAGTTCGCGATTCTGATGCTCGGGTCGGCCGGGGTGGCGTTCGGGTTCTTCCGGCTGCGGATCGGCTGGCTGCCGCCGAAGACGACGATCACGGCGACGATGATCGCGCTGATCACCTCGCAGATCCTCGCGCACGGTGCCACGCGGCCGCTGCGCGAGATGACGGCGGCGGCCAAGCGGATGGCGCAGGGCGACTACACCCGCCGGGTGCGGGCCAGCTCCCGCGACGAGATCGGGCAACTGGCCGTGGCCTTCAATCAGATGGCGGCCGACCTGGCTGCCGCCGATCAACAGCGCCGCGACCTGATTGCCAATGTCTCCCACGAACTGCGCACCCCGATCACCGCGCTGAATGCGGTGCTGGAGAACATGGTCGACGGCGTATCCGAACCCGACGACAAAACCCTGCGCACGGCACTCGCCCAAACCGAACGGCTCGGCCGCCTGGTCTCCGAACTGCTCGACCTGTCCACCATCGAATCCGGCGCTCGCGCGCTCGTCCGTGAAGAACTCAGCGTCGCACCGCTTTTGATCGAGGTCGTCGCCGAGGCCGAGGTGGCCGCCGCGGCGCTCGGGCGTGGAGTGCGGTTCCGCACCGACGTGCAACCAAGCAGCGCAAGCGTTTTCGCAGACCGTGCACGTTTGCATCAGGTGTTGCTCAACCTGCTCGACAACGCAGCTCGCCACGGACCCGCCGGTGGGGAAGTCCGCATCGAGGCCCGCGTCGACCGCGGCGGTCTCGTCATCGACGTCCAAGACCAAGGCCCTGGCATCCCGATCGCCGAGCGCGCCACCGTCTTCGACCGCTTCACCCGCGGCGGGCGCACCGATGGCGGTGGTACCGGACTCGGCCTTGCCATTTCGCGCTGGATAGTCGACCTACACGGCGGCACCATAGCCGTCGCCGATCCGGGCTCCCGCATTCGTGTGGTTCTCCCAGCCCCGTAACTGACTCCGATATTCCGCAGCCCGGACCAACGAGGTCCGGGACGATCCCGCACACCATAGGAGGGGACACCATGTCCGACGAAACCACAGCCGACCCATGGCAACCCGAATCATCCACGCCACCGATAGCGCGGCCGAAGGTAGGAGCGGACTCGGCGCCGAGCGCCGCCGAGTCTTCGGCCGAAACAGGGCGGTTGGGCACACACTTGGCGTCCGACGACCAGTCCGCGTCCGAGTCCATTGGTGATGAGCCGACCTCGGCCGAGTCCGCGAGTGATGCGATTCCGGACGTGTACACAGCTGTCGAGGGGGCGGCCGCATCGTCGGCTGAACGGGTGTCGGACGCATCGGATTCGATTCGCGAGGACGTGGCACAGACGGAGTCGAGCGCATCCACGGGCACGTCGACTGCGGATCGGGGAGTGTCGTCGAGTGGTACGGCGGATGCGTCATCGGGAATGCCGCCGGACGCGCCGCCGAGCCCGCCGAATGTGTGGTCGAGTCCGTCGGGTCAGGTGCGTGTGCCGATGAACCCGCCGTCGAATGCACTGCCGCCCGCCGCGCCGCCGGTTCCGCCGCTTGGCTCCGGATTGCCCGTGCTGAGACCCTGGCCTGTGCATGTGCCGAGGTGGCGGCGCATCGCCTGTCCGCCGGGCGTATTACCCGCAGCGAGCATCGCAGGTCTGGCGGGCGCGGTGTTCATTCCATTGGACCGCCCTGGAATCGGTTGGGTGTTCGCCGGTTCGGTAGCAGCGGCCGCGGTATTCACGGTGGACCGACGCGCACGTAGTACGGCGGCGAAAGCGAGTCAAGGAGTGCTGCCGATAACGCATTCGGCCCCTTCCCAGGCGACGGACCAAGACACAGGACGTTCGACTGCTGAGGCACCCGGTGGTCGGATGTTGCTCAAAGGCGTGGGGGCGGATCGGGCTGATTCGACCAGCACGGGCGAGGTTGCGTCGTCGACACCGGATTCGTTGGAATTGCCCGCATCGAGGGCGACGAAGCATGATCCCGGACACTTGGGGACCAGCGGCCGGACGAGACTGCCAGATGGCGGTGTTGAGGCTGATCCCGCTGGATCGAGCTTCGTTGTCCGCGCGGCGAATTGGGGTCGAGTCTGGTGGACGACCCTGGCGTTCGCGCTGCTGGCGGTTGGCGCGGTGCGGGCTGCAGGGTGGCTGTTCGTGCTGTGTCTAGTGGGCGCCGGGGTGGCCGGGTCGTTGGCTGTCGTCGGGCGGCGGTCGGTGCATGGCGCGTGGTACGACGTGATCGCGGTGCCGTTCGAGTCGCTTGCGGGCATTTCGTGGGTGTATTCGGCGTTCGGTCGGATCGGTGACGGTACGGCGCGGCGGTCGTGGCGGGCCGGGATAGCCGTTGCGGTGACGCTCGGATTATTGGCGGTTTTCGTGCCGTTGCTCGGTGGCGCCGACGCGACATTCGCGAAACTACTTGCCGCCGTGACGCCGGAGCTCGACACGGGATCGGTGGTGCGGTGGATCGTGCTGTTCGTGCTACTCGGGCTCGGCAGCGTCGGGGCCATGTATCTGCTCGCGGGGCCGCGGGCGACGGCGACCGGCGCGCCGTCCGGCCGATGCCTGCGACGGTTGGAGTGGGCACTGCCGGTGGGCGCGCTGACCATCCTGTTCGCGATCTTCGTCGTCGCCCAGTTCGTCGCGCTGTTCGGCGGTGACGACTACGTCCAGCGCACCGCGAATCTGACCTACGCCGAATACGCGCGCAGTGGCTTCTGGCAGCTTTCGATCGTCACCATCCTCACCCTCGCCGTAATCGCCGTCGTACTGCGTTGGGCCGCACAGGATTCCGCCGCCGACCGGGCCTGGTTGCGCATCCTGCTGTGCGTGATCGGCGTGCTGACGTTGATCATTGTCGCCTCCGCCCTCGGTCGGATGTGGACATACCAGCAGGCTTATGGGTTCACAGTCATGCGTGTGCTGGTCGAGGTATGCGAACTCTGGCTGGGGCTGGTGTACCTGCTGATGATCGTGGCGGTGCTCCGCCTGGACGGCACCTGGTTGCCGCGCGCCGCCATCGGCACGGCGATGTCGACACTGGTCGCGCTGGCAGTGCTCAACCCAGAAGGTCTTGTTGCGGAACGGAATATCGATCGCTGGGAGCACGGCGAGAACCTCGACACCCGCTACCTCAGCGGGCTTTCTCCCGATATCGTCCCTGCCATCGGCCGGCTTCCCGAACCGCAGCGCAGCAAAGTGCTGTCCGCGATCCGCCTCGATCTCGATGAAGACACGTGGCAGGGCTGGAACCTGTCGCGCGCGAGCGCCCGCTAGGTCGGGGGTATGGACTCAGCACCCATTTCTGTCCTGATCCTGTGGAATCCGGGGGTTCGGCACGGGAATGCGAACGGTTCCCATGTCGCCGAGACCCAGCGGCTGCTGAGTGGTATGTGGGCGCCGAATAGGGTTCGGCGCTCAGGTGAGGGCGCGGTGGACGGCGTCGGCGGGGTCGGCGGCGAGTTGGGCTGCGGGGATGGGGTTTCCGGTGGCGTCGTGAAGTTGCCAGCCGCCGAGCGAGACGACGGGGATGGTGCCGCGGTGGCGGGCGAAGGCGAGTTCGGACAGGGTGCCCCAGGAGCCGCCGATCACAATGACGGCATCGGCGGAGTGGATGAGGATCGCGTTTCGGCCTTCGCCCATATTGGTGTACAGGACAGCGGACAGCCCGCGACAGGCAGCGGACCGGTCGGTATCAGGTCGGACCCCGATGACGAGACCACCCGCGCTGGAAGCCCCCTCGGCGACCGCGGCCATGACGCCGGTCCCGCCGCCACACAGAACCGTGGCCCCGGCACCCGCCAGCAGTCGCCCCACCTCCGCGGCCCATTCGGCCTCGGTATTCGTGCAATCACGCGGTCCACACACCGCCACCTGGAGGGGTACGTCGGGAGCCATGGCGTTGACGATAGTTGCCGCGAATCTCGTTCAGCTGTGTACTCCATGCGGGTCGGCCCCAAGTCGCGCGTCGGTTCGGAGGCTACGCAGACTTGCGCAGCATTGATATGCGCCCTACGCCCCATGCGATGACGAGCGCGGCCAGGAACGACAGGAGGGACGCGCTCATCCAGGCCTGCTTGGTGAAGTGCAGCTTTTCCTGCACGTCTACCCAAAAGTCGGTCCACACTCCGGTGTCGCCGGGGTTGATCAGTTGGTAGACCGAAAGTCCTGCCAGCCAGGCGAAAACCATGCCCCATCGCGATGGCGCGGTCGCCGAGGTGTCCCACTGGTCCCGTGCCCGCAGGAAGAAGTCCGCGACGAGTACGCCGAGCAGCGGCACGAAGACCGAACCGATCAGGCCGAGGAAGCCGAAGTAGTTCGCCATATTCAGCCGCAGTGCGAGCAGGGTGATGAGCGCGCCGAGACCGATCGAGAGCACCCGGCGGTCGACCCGAGGCGCGAGATTCTGGATTGATAGGGCCGTCGAGTACACATTCGCGAACGACTGGTCGGCCTCACGGAAGACGAAGACGAAGAAGAAGACCGCGCCGAGCGTGACCTTCAGGAACGGCGAGTACACCCCACCAGCGCCGGACGCGAGCGCCAATGCGAACAGTCCGAGCACATACGCGATGATCTGGGTGAACGCATACGCCCCGCTGGCCGCGCCGAATGCCGCGCCGGTGCTGCGGGAGTGCCGAGTGTAGTCGGCCGCCACCGGCACCCACGAGATCGAAACGGCAAGTGCCGCATCGCTAGCGATCCAGAACAGATTCCAATCCACGCCGAACGGCCCGCCGCCCGCAGGGCCGGGGTTGGCGGTGAGATCCGGCAGACCCGCGCGGACGAACTGGAGGTAGAACCAGATCAACGCGATCACCACACCGACGGTTACGAACCGCCGCAGCATCCGTACCGAACCGAGCGGCCAGATGGTCAATACCGTCGTCAGCACACCCGCGGTGACCACATAGAGCCAGTGCGGCCCACCGTCGAACAACTCCTCGGCCGCATCGCCGATGACAATCAGTTCGAAGGTGCCCCAACCGATCAGTTGCGCGATATTGAGCACCGTCGGCAGGTAGCTGAGCTTCGCGCCGAACAGTCCGCGCAGCAACATCATCGCGGGCTTACCGGTCTTGGCGCCCGGCACCGCGGCCAGGCCGAGCATGAGTCCGCCGACCACCGTTCCGATGATCATCGCGAGAATGCCTGCGGCGATGGAGATCTGCGCGGCGCCATCGGTGCTCGGTGCCAGTACCGTGTACGCGCCGGAGAAGGCGAACAGGCTGACCCCGAGGTTCGCCCAGAATGCGCTCTGGTCCCAGAACGACAGGACCTTCGGGGCGGGCTGATCCAGGGTCAGCGGTGCTTCGCGCCGCTCGGACAGCTCGAGGGTAGGTGTAGACATCCCGGTACCGCTCTCCCTACGCCGGCATTACCCGGACAGGTTCATGCGGTCGGCGAAACGTGGGGTTCGCCCTCTCAGCCCGGCCGTGCCCGAGCTCCCGCGTTGGGGTTATTCGGGCGAAATGCTACACCCGGGTACCGGCGCGCCGCGCGCCTTCGGACATTCCAGACAGGTTCCGCCGAGACCGCCCGAAAATCGTGGTCATCGACCATACTGTCCCAGTAGCGATTTGGTTTTTGCTCGGTTATCTGCCACTCATCGACCGCCTCAACCTGGAATGAGTACGCGCCCATGATGCTGATTACCTTGCACGAGACCGTTCTTGCTCAATTCGGGGATCCGACGCCCGAAGCGCCGCCCAACTCGGAGAAGATCCTGCAGATGGTCCGCTACCTGACTTGGTTTGTCCTGCTGTCGGGTGTCTGCGGCATTACCTACGCGGGCGGCCGCTTCGCCTGGGAGAAGTGGAGCGGCGGCACCCTGGACTCGCCGAAGATGCTCGCCGGCGCGATGGTCGGTGGTCTCATCACGACCAGCGCGGGCACGATTATGAACGCTATCGTCGGCTGAAAATCGTTGTGGGTGTTCGACTCACGGTGGCTCCTGCCGCGGCGGCGGTACGTGCGAAGACGATCGCGTCGCGGACCGCCGCACCGCCGGGATCATTGTTGAAGTAGACGAACACCTCCGCGCGATCCGACCAAGTGTCGGCCAGCCGTCGCGCCCAACTGGCGAGTGCCGTGCGTCCGTAGCGTGGTGCGGGTCTCGCACGTCCGGAATGCAGTCGCAGATAACCCCAGTCCGCCGTGCGCCACAGCGGGGCGACCGGGCGGGACCGGACATCGGCCCAGCACAGTGCCGCACCGCATTCCGTCAGCACGGCACGAACTTCGGGAATCCACCAGGAATCGTGCCGGGGTTCGACCGCGATCCGGACCTCGGGCGGAAAACAGCGCAGGCAGGCGTCGAGCAGTGCCGGATCGACCCGCAGCGTCGGCGGAAGTTGCAGGAGCACCGGCCCCAGCTTGTCGCCCAGCACACCGGCATGCTCGAGCAAGCGCCCGACCGGCTCGTCGGGTTCGCGCAGCCGCTTGATGTGGGTGAGGAAACGGCTTGCCTTGACCGCGAAACAGAAGTCCGGCGGTGTGCGATCCCGCCATGTCGCGAAGGTCTCGCCGCTGGGCAGTCGATAGAAGACGTTGTTGCTCTCGACCGTCGCGAAGCTCGCGGCATAGGTTTCGAGCCACGCGCGCTGCGGAACGTTTCTCGGATACAGCACATCGCGCCAGTCCCGGTACTGCCAACCCGACGTGCCGACGAGCAGGGGCATACCACCATCGAAGCACTTTCCCGTCACTCCTATCTCAACTACGTTGTGTAGTAGATAAGTCGGGGAGGGGGCTATCAGCCATCAATCGATGGTCTAGCGGCGAATCGGATGGGCCAGTGGAGTTTCTGCAATGGGCTTGTTTTCAGGTCGGGGTATGGGCGCTGTTCTCGCACCACGTGCTGTTCTCCAACGTCCCGAGCCATATCTCGGACACGATCGAGCAGGTGCGACGCTGTTGGCGATCGTCGCCGCACAGGTCGTCCGTGATGCGGGTCAGCGCTCGGTATTCGGCTCGTCCGATCAATAGCAGCCCTCGAGGGTCGCGGCGGCGACCACATCGATGACATCGGTGACATCGTTGTGTGCGTACAAAGCGGTGCGCTGGCGTCGGGCGCCGTTGCCACGCGCCAGCACTGCATCGACGGTATCGATGACGAACTGCTGGTCACCCGACTGTTCGAGCGTGGGGGTGAGGTGGTCGACCAGCCCGGTGAGCAGGGTGCGGGCCGGAAAGGCGTTGCCGCTGATCGTGTCCAGCCCGTATCCGTCCAGCCCGGATCTGGCGGCCTTCCAATATGCGGCCCGCAGCACCTCCGCGGGCACCGCGGGCGGTGGCAGCCCATCGTGTATTGCTACCTGCGCCATGGCAACCGCGGCGCGAATCAGCGTGGCCAACAACGCCGTTTCCTCGACGGTTGCCGGTACATCACTCACGCGTACCTCGACGGTCGGGTACGAGGCCGAGGGCCGCACATCCCAATACACCATCGCCGTATCGAGAATGCTGCCGCTGGCGAGCATCATCCGCACCATATCGTCGTAATCCGCGGCGGAATCGAAGAAGGGCGGAGGACCGGAACTCGGCCACCGCTGCCACTGAATGCTGCGCCAGCTGGCGTATCCGGTATCGGTGGCGCGGTAGACCGGGGAATTGGCCGTCAACGACAACAACACCGGCAACCAGGGCCGCAAATAATTCCCGACCAACACCGCGACTTCCCGTGTCGGCACCCCGACATGGACATGGCAGCCACACAAACCCTGCTCATGGGCGAGCATCCCGAAATTGTCCGCAATTCGTTGATAGCGCGGAGTGTCGGTAACCGGAAACGTCTCCGGTACCGCGGGCGGAACCGCCACCGCGAGCAGTCGCGCGCCGTGCTTCTCCGCGCAATTCGCCACAGTGCGGCGCAGTCGACGCAGGTCGTCGAGTAATTCAGGGGTCCGAGTGTGCACGTCGGTATTGATCTCGACCTGACAGCGCGTCAACTCGAGCTGCAGATCGATGCCGACATCGGCGGCCGCTGCCGCGACCTCGACATTCCGCGGACTCGGCGCACCCGTGATCGGATCCGCCAGGAGAAACTCTTCTTCCACGCCGACAGTGGGCGGGGCCGCGGCCATTACTGGATTTTACTGCGCATATCGCCGAACCGGACGGGTGCCGGAATCGTTTGAGCGCCCCGCGCCGGGGTAGGCCGACCATAGTAAAGGATCGGCGAGAAAGGGGTCCGGCATGTCCGAGGAATTGCGCGGTGTACGCGCATTGGTCATGACCGCGAATACCGGCGTCGAACATGACGAGCTCACGGTGCCGCTGGACTGGTTGCGCGAACACGGTGCCGTCGCCGTGCACGCGACCCCCGACCGCGCCGAGGTCCAGACTTTTCGACACGATGTCGACAAGGATGAGGTCGTGCAGCCGGATGCGGCGCTCAACGATCTCGAGGTCGACGATTTCGATCTGCTCGTCGTGCCAGGCGGAACGGTGAACGCGGACAAATTGCGCGTCAACGATCGCGCCGTGGAAGTCGCCCAACAATTCGTGCGTGCGGGCAAGCCCGTCGCGGCGATCTGCCACGGCCCGTGGCTGCTGGTGGAGGCGGGCGTCGTCGCGGGCAAGACCTTGACGTCCTACTATTCGCTGCGCACCGATGTAGTCAATGCCAAGGGACGCTGGATCGATCGTGCGGTGGTGCGTTCCGATGAGAACGGCTGGCCGCTGATCACCTCCCGTAGTCCCGGTGACCTCGCCGAATTCACCGACGCGATCGGCGCCGAGCTCACCGCGGCCCAGTCGGCCCAGGCCTTCGTGGGCGATGAAATCCTCTGACACCGGTGAGTTCTTCGGATCCGATCGTCCTACCGATATGGACACAATCACCTCGCCGACCGTTACGAGTTGTACAGGGCCTCTCCGCTGGCCCGCCGCCGTGGCCCGTTTATCGCCTGACCGCGCGCACCGCGACCGTGCAACCGGGCGGCGCGGGCGGTTCTGAACCGCCGCACGGCGATTACCTGTCGGGTAATCGTGTCGGGGTCGCCGGCTTCGTAGGATCGGTAGGGTGAGTACGCAAACAGCCGGTGACCTGCTGCGCCACTGGCGGCTCGAGCGCAGGCTCAGCCAGCTGGAATTGGCCGGGCGCGCCGAAACTTCCGCGCGGCATCTGAGTTTCATCGAGACGGGGCGCGCGAATCCGAGCCGCACCATGCTGGTGCACCTGTCCGAGCAGTTGGAGATTCCGTTGCGGGAACGCAATCGACTGCTGCTCGCCGCCGGATTCGCACCCGCCTACGCCGAACCGTCGCTCGATACACCGGCGATGGACGCGGTGCGCGGTGCGCTGCGCCAGATCCTCGCGGGTCACGACCCCTATCCCGCGCTGGCGATCGACCAGAGCTGGAATATGATCGACGCCAATTCCGGTGTGGCACTGCTGTTGACGGGTATCGATCCGAAACTGCTCACCGCACCGGTGAACGCCCTGCGACTGAGCCTGCACCCCGACGGTATGGCGAGCCGCATCGTGAATCTGGCCGAATGGCGTGGCCATATCTTCGAGCGCCTGTCGCGCCAGATCGAAGTCACCGGTTCGCCAGAATTGCTCGAGCTCCGCGATGAACTGCGCGAATATCCCGGCGGCACAGTCGATCTCACCCTCCCCGAACCGGACCAGGCCGTCGTCCCGCTGCGCCTGCGCCACGAAGACCACGAACTGTCGTTCATCAGCGTCACCACCGTTTTCGGCACACCGATGAACGTGACCGTCGCCGAACTCGCCATCGAGTCGTTCTTCCCGGCCGATGCGGAGACGAAGAAGCGCCTCAACGCCGCGTCGTGACGCCCGGCGCGGCGACATCGGTGACGCGGTGTGGACCGTCGGCGGCCGACGAACTGACTTCGCCGAAGTGGGGGCCGGGCATGCGTGGCCACACTCATCGCACACTGGGCGACGATCTCTAGCGGGGCGCCATGGCAGCAACGGCTGGTCGTCCACCCGGACCCGCCGTACGCCCGTGCTCCGCAGCGGCGGGCCGATGAAGGGCCATGGACTCAGCGGCGCAGGGCCGTTTCGGCCTGCATATGCGACAACTTCTCGGGATTGCGGACGGCGTACAGCCCGGTGATGAGCCCGTCGTCGGTGCGCACCGCCATGACCGTGTCCAGCTCGCCGTCGAGCCGGACAACCAGCGCCGGGTAGCCATTGACCTGGGCCGGTTGCAGCGACAAGGCAGTGGTTCTGCCCGACAATGCGACCAGCAGGCGGGCTACCTTATCGGCTCCCGTGACGGGCCGCGGTAGCGCTTGTTTGATTCCGCCGCCGTCACCCAGCAACACGACATCCGGTGCGAGCATATCGAGTAGCCCCTGCATATCGCCCGTTTCGACCGCCCGCTGGAAGGCCGCGAGCACGTCTCGGGTTTCGGCCGCCGAAACCGACCCGCGCGGTCGGCGCGCGGCCACATGTGCTCGGGCCCGATGGGCGATCTGGCGGACCGCGGCAGAGGTTTTGTCGACGGCTTCGGCGATTTCGTCGTAGGGCAGGTCGAATACCTCGCGCAGTACGAACACCGCGCGCTCGGTCGGCGCAAGTGTCTCCAGTACCAGCAGCATGGCCATCGAGACGTTCTCGGCGAGTTCGACATCGTCGGCGATGTCGGGCGTGGTCAGCAGCGGTTCGGGGAGCCAGGGACCGATGTAGGACTCTTTGCGGCGCCCGAGGGTGCGCAGTCGGTCGAGGGACTGGCGGGTGGTAATTCGGACGAGGTAGGCGCGCTGGTCGTGGACGGTATCGAGGTCGACGCCCGCCCACCGTAGCCAGGTCTCCTGCAGGACGTCTTCGGCGTCGGCGGCCGAGCCCAGCATCTCGTAGGCAACGGTGAAGAGCAGGTTGCGGTGGGTGACGAAGACTTCGGTGGCGGGGTCCGCACTCACGACTGCGCTCCCGGTATCCGGAAGTGTGTTGCCACGGGTGGCTCCTGTCTCTTCGATATCGACTGCGTCGCGCACCAGACGCCGGACCACCGCATTCTGTGACACCAGGCGCTTGTGACGGGCATCACCCGACCGAGTCGTCACAGGTATCGGAGCGGCGTCGTCTGATACACGCCCCGATAGCGACCCCGGGTTTCGAGTCGCCGACTGCAAGGAGAAATATCATGAACCTCGCTCTGTGGATCGCCGCCGGATTGCTGGCCGTGGTCGCTCTGGCCGGTGGCATCAGCAAGACGTTCGTGCCCAAGGAGAAGCTGGCCGAGATCCCTTACGCCGGATGGACCGAACACTACAGCGCAGGCTTCATCAAGACCCTGGGGATCCTCGAACTCCTGGCCGCGGCGGGTCTGATCCTGCCTGCCGCGCTCGATATCGCACCGGTCATGGTGCCGGTGACCGCGGTCTGCTGGGTCTTGCTGATGGTCGGTGCGATGATCACCCATTTCCGCAATAGCGAAGCGAAGGTCATGGCGCTGAACGTGATCTACCTCGCCGTGGCCGCCTTCGTGGCCTCCGGCCGGTTCTGACCCGCGTCCCGCACCGGCTGACCCGGGCCCGATACCCCGGGCCGGGTTCGCGGGCGAGTGGCAGCGTTCAGCTCGTCTTCGCGATGACCTTCTCCGCGAACCGGGACAGGTGCGCGATCTTGGTATCCAGCGATTCGGTATCGGGTTCGGTGGTGTACGGGTAGCGGAAGCCGACGATCACATCGGTGACGCCCTTGTCCTCCAACCGCTTCACGCCGTCGACGGTGAACCCGTCCAGCGAGATGACGTGGATCTCGAAATCCTCGCGGGTGCCGTATTCGGCGCGCAGGACATCGAGTTTCGCGAGCAGCCGGTCCAATTCGGCTGGATCGCCGCCGGCGTGCATCCAGCCGTCGCCGCGCTGGGCCGCGCGCCGCAATGCCGGGCCGCTGTGTCCGCCGATGAGGATCGGAATCGGCTCGGTCGGCACCGGGCTGATCTTGATGGGTGGCAGATCGTAGAACTCCCCGTGGAATTCGAAATAGCCGCCCGCGGTGAGTCCGCGCACGATATCGATGCACTCGTCCATCCGGGCACCGCGACGTTCGAACGGCACGCCCATGATGTCGAAATCATCCGGCCACGGACTGATGCCAACACCGAAGCCGAACCGGTTCCCGCTCAAGGCCGCGATCGAGGCGGCCTGCTTGGCCACCAACACCGGTGGGCGGATGGGCAGCTTCACCACGAAAGGCGTGAGCCGGAGCGTGGTCGTGGCCGCCGCGATGGCCGCCGACAGCACGAAGGCCTCGATGAACGGCTTGTCCTCCAGGAACTCTCGACCGCCGTCTGGGGTGTACGGATAGGTGGCGTCGGATTCCTTCGGATAGGCCACACTGTCCGCGATCGTCATCGACGCATACCCGGCCGCCTCCGCGGCTTGCGCCAGCGGCACATAGAAGCTCGGGTCCGTCATCGTTTCGGCATAGGTGAATCGCATCTCGATCGCCTTCCATACTTTCGGCGCTGTGCGCCCTGTTCGATGCGGCACCGGATATGCGCGCCGCATGTGCACCCGCGCGGCGTCCGAAAAAGGACGCCTCGCCCGGGCAGGTCCCGCTGGCACAACCGGAACTGCGGATTCGAGGCGCAGGCGCCCGCCGCATACCGCCCGGAGACCACCCATCCGTCGGCGGGAAGTACCGCATGATCGACCGAGGTTCGTAGATCGTGAACCACTTCGCGACGCCGTAGCGCTCGGTGAACTCGCGCTGCGCCGCCTCGATATCACGCACCACCCAGCACAGCTGGAAGATCGGGCTCCGCGCGATAGTCATCGGATCACCTCGAGTCTGCGGCAACGGCCACGCCTTCGTTTTCGTACGGCCCAATTAAACACTTCTGCTTAATATCGTCAATGCTCAGGTTTAGTACAGTGCTGATATGGCCGCCGAGGATCCACGTGTCGCTCTGCTGGACGCGGGCGAACGACTCATCGCAGAACGCGGCGTGGACGTCCCGCTCCGCGATATCGCCGCGGCCGCGGGCCAGCGCAACAACTCCGCGGTGCACTACTACTTCGACTCCCGTGGCGGTCTGCTCGAAGCTATCGTCGACCGCCGCACGAACTGGCTCGAAGATCGCCGTATGGGGCTGCTCGCTCGATACGAGGCCGAGGGCACCGCACACGAGATCCACACACTGGTGGCGATGCTCGCCGCTCCCATCCTCGAACTCATCTACGCGGCACAGGTCACCCACTACGGTCGCTTCCTCGAGGTGGTGCGCGCCCACCCTGTCATTGCCGACGCCCGCCGCCTCGCCGGCGCCGACCGTGCCGCCGTCCGCATCATCGCCACCCGCCTGGACGCGGCCCTCCCGCAACTGCCACCCCGCCGACGCCGCCAGCGCCTGGAAACCATGGCGACGGTCATGTTCGCCCTGATCGCCGACTACGAGCGCGCGCTGGAAGCGGGGGTGCGCACCGCGGACCCCGATAGCGACACCGCCGAGATCATCGACATGATCGTCGCAATGCTCACCGTGCCGGTACGGGAGGTGACTTCGGGTGGTGCGTAGGGATTTTCGACCCGTCGTCCGGTGTCGCACGGATCTGTCGGCCGAGACGTGCCTGACGTCGCAGCGTCGAATGCCTGAGGATTCATCATGTCGCGATCATCGCCTTCGACTATCCGCGATCGGGTGGATTTGTTAGCACGTAGCGATGGGCTGACAGGGTATGCCGCAAGGGCCGGTCGGAGGCCACCATCCACATCGCCCGCCTGCTGATCGCAAGTCGCCGTACGAGCGGCGAAGCCGCGCGGGAATATCGCGGCCACATCGGTCGGCATGCGCAGTAGCGCTCCAACTCCGCTCCCCGCCGCTTCGGGACGACTGCTCGCGCGCATGGTTGATGGATTGGCACCGAATTGATCGAGGAGGATCGGCGCGTGGCGGACACAGGCGGCGTCGGACCAAATCGGAGATCAGTAAGCACACCTTATCGATGCCTGAGTAAAACAACCTGGACTTCCCGATAAGCGCAGTGGATTGTTGTGCGCATCACATGTTTGAACATTCGGGTGAGATCGGAGTTGGAAGATGAAAGCCGCCCGCTATCATGGGGTTCGAGATATTCGACTGGAGGAAATTTCGGAGCCGGTAACCGGGTCCGGCCAGGTGAAGATTAGGGTGCATTTCAACGGGATTTGCGGAAGCGATCTCCATGAATATTTCCATGCACCGATGATGTCGCCCATGACGCCGCATCCACTGACGGGAGTTACCGTCCCCGTTGTATTGGGCCACGAGTTTTCGGGCGAGGTCGTGGAGGTTGGTCCAGCGGTTGCGGGGCTTTCGGTCGGCGACAAGGTGGCGGTGGAACCCACCGTTAATTGCCGCCGTTGTGCCGCGTGCCTTGCCGGCTCCTACAACCTGTGCAGGGAAATCGCCGCAGTGGGATACAGCTGGCCGGGCGGCGGCGGGCTCGGCGAGTACGCGGTCGTCGACGCCGATCATTGTTACCAGCTCCCTGCCGGGATGAGTACCCGCGAAGGTGCATTGATCGAACCGCTCGCCGTTGCTCTGCACGCGGTGCGGCGGGGTGAGGTGCAGGCCGACCATACCGTCGCGGTCCATGGGGCCGGCCCCATCGGAATCGGCGTCTTCCTGACTTTGCGGGCTTACGGCGTCGAAAACATCATGGTGATCGAGCCATCTGCGGCGCGACGCGCTGCCATCGAGGCGGTGGGCGCGACCGACATCATCGATCCGACTGCCTCTGACGTCGTCGCTGAACTGCGGGAGCGCACCGATGGAGCCGGCGTCGCGCGATCATTCGATACCGGGGGCGCCCCGGCCACATTCCTCAATGCGGTCCGCTCGACAGCCGCCCACGGGCGCGTTGTCGTCGTTGCGGTCCATCAGCGACCGGTTGAATTCAATCCCACCGAAATATTGTTCGGTGAATGTGAAATCGTCGGTTCGATCGCGTACTGCCACGATTATCCCGAAGTGATCGATTTGATGGCCCGTGGGGCTTTTCCATACGACAGCTGGGTGCAAACGGTGCCGTTCGAGGATGTGGTCACCGTTGGTATGGAATCGCTTCGCAACCAGACGGCCATAAAGATCCTGGTCGATATGAAGAACCTTTCCTGACTGCGCAAACACCATTCATCGAAAGAAGGAGGAATTATGGAAACCAAGGAAAATTTCGGACCCCAGTTCTGGATGACCGACCCGGGCGTCACGCCCAAGGGGATCAGGAAGGAGTTCGTCGATCCCGACACCATCCCCTGGACCGACTGGCTGATGCCCGGAACGCGTTTCAAACTGCTGTACTGCAATCTCGTGTCCGGTGCGTTCACGCTCATCCTCCAGGTCGACCCAGGTACCGTCGCTACACCCCATTGGCACATGGGTAACGTCCAGGCGTACCTGCTCGAGGGCGGGTTCCACTACACCGAGGATGATCCCGGAACCGCGGGCATGTACACCTGCGAGGTCGCTGGGGCTGTACACACGCCGATTTCGCCGAACGGGTGTGTCATGTTCGCCATGATCGACGGCCCTATTGCGGGGTATCTCCCGAGTGGCGAACTCGCGGTTGTCGCGGACGCTCGGCTGCACTATTACATGGCACGCGATAACGATGCCGTCGGCAGTCTGCAACTGGTCGACTATGCCACCGACCCGTCGCAGCACATGCATGGCGTCGGGCGGTCGGGAGCAATCGTCTAGTCTGGCGGTTCGCGACCGTTCGATTCTGTTGGTATTGAGGTGACCTGTGTATATCCCGCCGCAGACCCTCCGGTGTTTTCTGGCTGTGGCCGACGAACTGCATTTCGGTCGTGCCGCGGCGGTGTTGCACATGACAGGACCCGCACTGAGTCAACAGATTTCGCGATTGGAGAAGGACCTCCGGTTCGCGCTGTTCGAACGAAGTTCTCGGCGCGTCGAGCTCACCGAGGCCGGAGTCGAGTTGATCCCGCACGCGCGTGCCGTTGTAGCGGCGAGTCAGACCCTTCTTCGGTGGCGTGACACAGCTCGGCTCGGCCAGCGGGGAATCGATATCGGGTTCATGGCCGCCGGGGCCGGTCAATTGACGTCGGACGTGTTGGACCGGCTCCGATGTGCCCATCCTGGCCTGCATATCAGACTGCGTCACCTCGAATGGAGCGAACAGCTGACCCCGCTGCTGGCGGGGGAGCTCGACGCCGTCTTCGTGCGAGAGCCTTTTCCCGCCGACGGAGTTCGGCGCCGTCATGTTCTCTCCGAGCAGCGGGTCGCGGTGCTTGCGCACGATCACCCATTGGCAGGCAGAGAATCGATCCGGTTCGAGGAAATTGCGTCGGAGCCTTTCCTCGGCAGCAGTGGCGGGCCGCTGGAGTGGACTGACTTCTGGATGGTCAATCCGCGCCCCGACGGGACGAGGGTCGAACCGTGCATAGTCGTCTCGACTGTCGAGGAATTACTCGAGGCGGTGGCATGTGGTGCTGGCGTAACAACCACGCCACAGTCGCTTCCTTCTTATTACCGCCATCCTCGGGTCAGCTTCGTCCCTATCGCAGACCTCAGCCCGAGTGTCGTCACTCTCTGCACCTTGGACGTGAATCCGCGACCAGAGCTGGACTTGCTGTTCGAGGCCCTCGACTATGTCAAGCACAAAGCTCCGCGCGAATGATCCGGCGGTCGGAGACGGGGCATCGGTGCGCCGCTTCGTGATCGGCACTCGGACTCGGTTGAGACGCGCTGCCGAGGGCAGTTCCGGCGTCATTGTCTGACTGCTCGCGCCTCGGCGGATGGCCGAAATCAGCGTCTAAGCGCAGAGTGTACGAGCGATGGGTGTCGTAGCGGGCGAAATCGCCCGACCGCAACAGCGCGTCGTGGCTGTTCTGGATCACCGAGCCGCGGCCGCGTAGCGGCAGGCCGAGTTCGAGGTAGCAGATCGGTGCATAGGATTGTGCGGCTGGTGCGGGTCGGGGGGTCGGTAGAAGCGGCGCGAAAACAACGGATATGACGCAACCCGCTGGTAGACACTGGTTTTCGCGTCCAGGGTGCGGGTTGGTCTGGTCGAGTCGCTTGAAGAGCCGCTGTGGGTGTATTCCCGACCAGGTGCTTACCGGTCTCGTCGAGTTCGTCGTACATCTGCCGCGCCGGAAAGGCCTGCCGTGGATCGAGTTTCGGTTTCTGCCCTCCGGTGCGCACGCGGGCGCGGGCGGCGGCCAGCCCGTCACGGGTGCGCTCCGACATCAGAGCGTGCTCGAATTCTGCTATGGCACTGAGGATCTGGAAGAACATGCGCCCGACCGCAGTCGAGGTGTAGATCCCTGATCGAGCACCATCAGATCCACCTCGCGCTCGGCGAGATCCTTGGACAACTCGATCAGATGTTGCGTATCGGTACCCCGACAGGTTGACATCGGCGGCGCATACACGGCATATTTTACGCCTCCGGCCTGCGGGGAACATGCTGCAGCCGAGAGTGTCTCGCGAACGTTATGCCTTCGGCACCGTCTCCCGCCAGACCGCGAAGCGGTCGGCTGGCGGGAGACGGTGCCGTTGTCATCGCGGCGGCATGTCGCCACCGTGTACGTTACTTCGGGCGGCGATCCACCAGACGTCGGGCCTTGCCGAGCGAACGCTCGAGCGAATCCGGAAGAAGGACCTCGACGGCGACACTGACGCCGATCCGTTGTTTGATCCGCTGGGTCAGCGCGGCTGCTGCCGAGAGTCGCTCGTCTGCCGTCGTATCGGCTCTGCTTTCCACCCGAACGGTCAGTCTGTCCATACGTTCGGGCTGGTCGAGGACGCATTCGAACTGGGGAGCCAGGGCGGGGACGGTGAGGATGATTTCCTCGATCTGGGTCGGGAAGAGGTTAACGCCCCGCAGGATGATCATGTCGTCGGTGCGGCCGGTGATCTTCTGCATACGTCGCATGGACCGGGCGGTCCCTGGCAGCAGCCGCGTCAGGTCACGCGTGCGATAGCGGATGACCGGCAGCGCCTCTTTGGTGAGTGAGGTGAACACCAGTTCGCCTTCGGCACCGTCGGGCAGCACCTGTCCGGTCTCCGGGTCGATGATCTCGGGATAGAAATGGTCTTCCCAGATGTGCAGGCCGTCTTTGGTTTCCGCGCACTCCATAGCTACACCGGGTCCGATCACTTCGGACAGTCCGTAGATATCGACCGCGTCCAGGGCGAAGGTCTGTTCCAGCTCCGAGCGCATGGATTCGGTCCACGGCTCGGCGCCGAAGACGCCGACCCGCAGCGAGGTGGCGGCCGGGTCGACGCCCTTGCGCACCATGGCATCCAGGATGGTCAGCATGTAGGAGGGCGTGACCATGATGGCGTCGGGCCGGAAGTCGTCGATCAGCTGTACCTGCCGGTCGGTCATGCCGCCGGACATGGGTATCACGGTGCAGCCGAGGCGTTCCGCGCCGTAGTGCGCACCAAGTCCGCCGGTAAAGAGTCCGTATCCGTAGGCGATGTGCACGATGTCTCCGGATCGCACTCCGGCCGCGCGCAGGCTGCGGGCGATGAGGTCGGCCCAGTTATTCAGGTCGCCGGCGGTGTAGCCGACGACGGTCGGCTGGCCGGTGGTGCCAGAGGAGGCGTGGATGCGTGAAACCTGGTCGCGGGGCACGGCGAACATGCCGAACGGGTAGTTGGCGCGCAGGTCCGTTTTGCCGGTGAAGGGGAATTTCGCCAGATCGGCCAGATCCTTCAGATCCGACGGGTGCACGCCGGCGGCGTCGAATGCCTGGCGGTAGTGGGCGACATTCTCGTAAGCGTGCCGCACCGACCAGCGCAGGCGCTCCAGCTGCAGGGCGGAGATATGGTCGCGGCTGGCGAATTCGATATCGGCAGTGGGAATCTCGCCCGAAGGGGGAGCGACGGTGCTCATGAGTGGTGTTCCTTGATTGTCAGGCGTCGAAGTCGATGGTAAGGGCGTCGGCGGCCGGGTAGCTCTGGCAGGTGAGAACGAACCCCGCGTCCACTTCACCCGGCTCGAGGGCGTAGTTGCGGCGCATGTCGGCAGCGCCGGAGGTGACCTTGGCCCGGCAGGTGCCGCATACCCCGCCCTTGCAGGCGAAGGGCAGGTCGGAGCGGATCTGTTCGGCCGCATCGAGGATGGTGCGGTCGCGCGGTAGCTCGGCGGTCGTGGAGCGTCCGTCGTGGGTGATGGTGACGGTGCTGGCCGGGCCGGTGACATCCGGTTCGCGGTGGGTGTCCGGGGGTGGCGGGGTATCGCCGACGTAGAACAGTTCGCGGTGGATGCGCGCCGGTTCCAGACCGAGTTCGCCGAGCACGGTTCGCGCGGCGGAGACCATTTCGTGGGGACCGCACAGCCAGACGTGGTCGATGCCCGCGGTAGGGACGACGGAGGTCAGGATTGCGCGCAGGCGGTCGGCGTCGAGACGGCCGGTGAACAATTCGACGTCGCGAGGTTCGCGTGACAGCACGTGGGCGACCGAGAACCGGCTGCCATGACCGTCTTTGAGGTCGGCGATCTCGTCGGCGAACATCACCGATCCCGCGCGGCGGTTGCCGTAGAGCAGGGTCACTTCGGCGGCTGGGTTCTCCAGCACGGATGCGGCGATGGACAGCAGCGGCGTGATGCCGGAACCGGCACCGATGAGCAGATGACGTCCGCCCGCCTGCGGGTCGGCGACGAAGGTTCCGCTCGGTGGTGCGACGTCGATCCGGTCGCCGGGGGAGACCTCGCGGACCAGCCAGTGGGAGAACATGCCGCGCGCCACTTCTCGCACACCGACGCGCGGGGCGCGCCCGGCCGGGGCGCAGATCGAATAGGAGCGCCGGTGCTCGATGCCGTCGACTTCGCGACGCAGCGTGAGGAATTGGCCTGGCCGGAACCGGAATTCGTCGGTCAGCCGGGGCGGCACGGCGAAGGTGACGGCGACTGCGTCGTCACACAGGCGTTCCACCGCCGACACGGTGAGCGAGTGGAATCGAGGGTTACCTCTCGCGGCGATGGCCGCTTCCGCTTCGATGGTCATATCAGATTTCCTTCACGTGGTCGAACGGCTCGAGACACTCGCGGCACCGGTAGAGGGCCTTGCATGCGGTGGCAGAGAACTCCGAGACCCGTTCGGTGGCAGCCGATCCGCAATGAGGACAGGTCACACGGCGTGGCACGGGCGCGAGGGACAGTGGTGTCGGGCCGCGGCGCGGCGCGGGTCCCGGCGGGGAGTAGCCGTGTTCGAGGAGTTTGCGTCGCCCCGCGGCGGTGATCCAGTCGCTGCTCCAGGCCGGTGCCAGCACGGTGTCCACACGAACGCTGGGGTAGCCGTGGCTACGCAGGGTGTGCTCGATGTCGGCGCGGATCATCGCCATGGCCGGACATCCGGAGTAGGTCGGTGTGATCGTCACGACGACCGTGTCGTCGGAATCGACGCGCACGTCGCGCAGTACGCCGAGGTCGGCCAGGCTCACCATCGGCATCTCCGGGTCGGACACCGTTTCCGCCAGTGCCCGAGCCCTTGCCACGGCTTCGGCGGTCATACTCACCACGTTGCCTCGGGATGGGCCCGGGCCAGGCTCTGCATTTCGCCGAGCAGCCGGTCCAGTGCCTCGGTGTGCCCGCCGTGGCGGCCACCGGCTGCCGCGGCCGCGTGCCCCGTGGGTGCGGTCAGTTCGGCCGCGCCGAGGATCGTATCCATCACGAGTTCGAACTCCGCGCGCACGGTTACGGGGTCGACGCCGACACCCGCGGCGGCGAGTTCGGTTTCCTCCGCGGTCGGCTCGAACAGTTCGCCGACGAACGGCCAGATCCGTTCGAGGCCACGCCGCATGCGGCGATGGGATTCCTCGGTGCCGTTGCCCAGCACCACGACCCAGCGGGCGGCGTAGTCGCGGTGGTAGGTCAGCTCCTTGACGCCCTTGTCGGCGATTGCGGACAGCACCGGATCACGGGATTCGCGCAGGCGCTCGAAGCAGGCCAGCCGCCAGGCCGCGAAGACCAGCAGCCGCATGATCGTCTGCGCGAAGTCGCCGTTGTCGAGTTCGCACAGCCGAGCGTTGCGGTACTCGCGGGGTTCGCGGAAGAAGGCCAGGGCATCCTCCGCCGGAATCGGCGAGGTGTCCGAAATATGAGGTACCACGGCGGGATCCGCGGCGGCGGCGCGGGTGAACAGCAGGCGGGTCTGCCCGAGGAGATCGAGCCCGATGTTGATGAGCGCGATCTCCTCCTCCAATTCCGGTGCGTGCGTGCTCCATTCGGCCAGGCGCTGCGCGCTGACCAGCGCGTCGTCGGCGAGCATGAGGCAGTAGCGGGCGAGCGCGTGACCGTCGATGCCGTCGGGAACGGTGGTGTCGAGCCCGGCGAGCGGATCGTCGAAATTTCCGCCGAAGGCCCATCGGCCGTGGTCGTCGCTGCCGAGCAGGCCGTCGAAGGGGTTGTCGTGATCGGTCATTGGATGCCTCACATGTGCGGGACGTGCTCGGGGATGTCGTAGAACGTCGGGTGGCGGTAGACCTTGTCGGCATTCGGCGCGAAGAACGAATCCTTCTCGGTGGGGCTGGTCGCGGCGATGGCGTCCGAGCGCGTCACCCAGATGCTGACTCCCTCGTTGCGACGGGTGTACAGGTCGCGCGCGTGCCGCAGGGCCATCTCGTCGTCGGCGGCATGCAGCGAACCGACGTGCACGTGGTTGAGGCCGCGCTTGCCGCGCACGAAAACCTCGTACAGCGGCCATTCCGACCGGATGGTGTGTTGCTCGGTGGTCATCGTGATGCTCCTTCTCGTCGGGCGAAGGCGGCTGCGGCCTCGCGTACCCAGGCGCCGTCCTCATGCGCGGCGCGACGCACCGCGATCCGCTCGGTGTTGCACGGCCCGTTGCCGGCGATCACGGTGGCGAATTCGTGCCAGTCCGGGGTGCCGAAGTCGTAGTGGCCGCGTTCGTCGTTCCAGGCCAGCTCTGGATCGGGGACCGTGACGCCGAGGGCCTGCGCCTGCGGGATACTCATATCGACGAAGCGTTGGCGCAGTTCGTCATTGGTGTGTCGTTTGATTCGCCAGCGCATGGACTGCTCGGTATTGGGTGAGGCGTCGTCGGGTGGGCCGAACATCATCAGCGCCGGCCACCACCAGCGATCGACGGCGTCCTGCACCATGTCCCGCTGTTCGACGGTCCCGCCCATCATGGTCATGAGCAGTTCGTAGCCCTGCCGTTGGTGAAACGATTCCTCCTTGCAGACGCGAATCATGGCGCGCGCGTATGGGCCGAAAGAGCTGCGACACAAGGGAACCTGATTGCAGATGGCCGCGCCGTCCACCAGCCAGCCGATTACGCCGACATCGGCGAAAGTCAGGCTCGGATAGTTGAAGATGGACGAGTACTTCTGCGCTCCATCGATGAGTTTCGCGGTCAGGTCCGCGCGGTCCGCGCCCAGAGTCTCCGCCGCGGAGTACAGATACAGCCCGTGCCCGGCCTCGTCCTGCACCTTGGCCAGCAGAATGGCCTTGCGGCGCAGGGACGGTGCCCGAGTGAGCCAATTGCCCTCCGGCTGCATGCCGATGATCTCCGAATGCGCGTGCTGGGCGATCTGGCGGACGAGGGTGCGCCGGTAGCCGTCGGGCATCCAGTCGCGCGGTTCGATGCGTTGGTCGGCCGCGATGGTGGCGTCGAAGGCGGCGGAGAGTTCGCCGGTGGCGGGTGGTGTGGTCATGTGACGTCTTTCAGCGGCCGGTGAATACCGGGGTGGTCTTGGTCAGGAAGGCGGTGACGGCCGCACGGTGGTCGGCGGTCGCGCCGAGCAGTTCCTGTGCACGACGTTCACGTTCCAGCGCCGCGGGAAGGGACGAATGGCCTTGCGCTAGAATCGATTTCACCTCGCGATACGCATGGGTGGGTCCGGTGGCGAGGCTCGCGGCCAATTCGGTCCCGGCCGCGCCGAGCTGGTCGTCCGGGACGACGCGGTGCACGAGCCCCCAGTCGTGGGCTTGCGCGGCGGTGACGCGATCGCCGAGCAGCAGCAGCGCGCTGGCGCGGCTGGGACCGACCGCTCCGGCGAGACTGAGGCTGAGCCCGGAGTCCGCGGCCAAACCGATGGCGGTGAAGGCGGTGGCGAATGTGGCTGTCTCACCAGCGATCCGGATATCGCTGGCGAGAGCCAGACCCATTCCCGCGCCCACGCACGCACCGTTGATCACCGCCACGACTGGCACGGTCAACGCGGCGAATGCGGTCAGCAGCGGGTTGTAGTGCTTGCCGACGGTGCTCATCGCGGTGGCCGGGTCGGCGTCGAGGGCTGCGCTGTGTTCGGCGAGGTCCTGACCGACGCAGAAGTTGCGTCCTTCGGCACGCAGCAATACGGCCCGCACATCCGGATCGGCAGCCACCGCGGACACGGCGCGCAGCAGCGCCTCTTTCATCCCGGTATCCAACGCATTGGATGCGCGAGGGCGATTCAGGGTGATGGTCGCCAGGCCATCGGTGACCGCGAGGGTGACGACCTCGGTGGGAGTGGTCATGCGCTGGTTTCCTTTCGCGCGGTCACGGACTCGGCGGTGGTGCTGGGTCCTGCTGTGTTGTCCGGCCAGGGGTAGAAGCCGCTGCCGCTCTTGCGGCCGAGTTCGCCGCGAGCGACCTTGTCGCGCAGCAACTGGGGCGGTTCGAAGCGGGGACCGAGGGTGGCGGCAAGGTGCTCGGCGATGGCCAGCCGGACGTCGAGTCCAACCAGGTCGGTCGAGCGCAGTGGACCCATGGCATGCCGGTAGCCGAGTTCCATGGCGCGGTCGATGGATTCGGCGTCGGCGACGCCGGCCTCCAGCATCCTGATGGCCTCCAGGCCCAGGCAGACGCCGAGGCGGCTGGTGGCGAAGCCGGGGAAGTCGTTGACGACAATCGCGGCCTTGCCGAGCGCGGCGGTCCAGGCGCGGGTGGATTCGACCACGTCGGCGCGGGTGGCCGGCGCGCGCACGATCTCGACCAATGCCGAAGCGGGCACCGGGTTGAAGAAGTGCATGCCCAAAAATCGGCTCGAATCCCGCAGCGCCGCACCGAGTTCGGCGATGGACAGCGAACTGGTGTTGGACGCGATCACGGTGTCCTCCCCGACGCGATCCGCGAGAACGGTCAGCACTGCGACCTTCAGCGCCGCGTCCTCGGGTACGGCCTCGATCACCAGGTCGGCGTCCTCGGGCAGCTCATCGACCCGATCCACGGTGCGCACCCGTTTGGAGATCTCATCGATCTGCCTGTCGTCCAGGATGTTTCGCTGGGCAGCTGCGGCGAGTCCGGCATTGATCCGGCGATGCACGGCGGACCGGTCACCGGGTTCGGCGATCACCACGCGCGCACCGCTGGTGGCGAATGCCTGCGCGATGCCCGCGCCCATCCGCCCGCCGCCGGCCACGCCGACCAGTCGGGGAATCGTGGGGTATGTCATCGGGATTCCTTCTTCTCCAGGAACGCGGTCATCCGGTCGTGTTTGTCGGCGGTGTCGAACAGCACGGCCTGGGCAATGTCGGCGGTGAACGGCTGCGTCCCTGGCGCGTCGGCGATCAGCTTGGTCAGCCGCAGCGCCAGCGGCGAGCTGCGGGTGATGCGGTCCAGCAGTGCGTGCGCCGCCGCCACGTGTTCACCCGCGGGCACGACATCCATGACCAGGCCGCACCGCAGCGCCGTCGCGGCGTCGATGCGCGCGCCCGCCAGCAGCACCTGTTTGGCGATGGAAGCGCCGACGAGTTCCGCCAGTCGGTACGTGGCCCCGGCGGCGGCGATAATGCCCAGTGCGGGTTCGGGATTGGCGAATACCGCGGTCTCGGTGGCGATGCGGATATCGCAGGCGTAAGCGAGTTCCGCACCACCGCCAAGGGCATATCCACTCACCGCCGCCACGGTCGGCTGCGGCAGGCGCGCGACCCGGTCGAACAGGGTGCGGTTGATACCGGCCAGTGCGTCGTCGGGGCCCCGGTCGCGCAGCTGCCGGATATCGGCTCCGCCCGCGAAGTGGTCACCGGTTCCGGTGAGCAGCAGCGGTTTGGGCGACTTCTCCAGTCGCGCGCAGACGGCGTGCAGTTCGGCAATCATTTGCGCGTCGATGGCATTGCGCTGCCGCGGCCGGTGTAACGCGACCACCATGCGGTCGGTGCGCTCTTCCACCCGCAGGATGGTGAACTCGCTACTCACGCCGCCTCCACGAGCATCGAAACACCTTGTCCGACACCGGCGCACAGGCTGGCGAGTCCGCGGCTCAGCACGGCCGTGCTGGCCACATTGCGGTTGTCCTCACCGGCCAGAGTGCTGCCCTGTCGCTCCTGAGGCGTGCGGGCCTCGTCTACCGGAAACACTTCACGCACTGCTCGCTCCCATCTTCCTGCCTGATAATAATTACCGAATATTCGGTCGGTAATCAAGAGAGTTGGGTAGCGGTTCTGTGAGAGTCGGCCCGGCAACTGGGAAGATGAGGCCATGACTTCAGCACGACCCGCCCGCAGGTCAGGTCCTGGCCGACCGGGCTACGACCTGGACTCCCTGCTTTCGGTCGCCGTCAAAGTGTTCAACGACAAGGGTTACGAAGGCACAAGCATGGAAGCCCTTGCCGAGCGGCTCGGAATCACCAAATCCTCGATTTATCACCATGTCTCGGGTAAGTCGGAACTGCTGGAACTGGCGCTGAACCGGGCTCTCAACGGACTGTTCGCGGTCACCACGGAGCCCGAGGTGACCTCCGGTCGCTACGTCGACCGCCTCGAGCACCTGGTCTGCCGCAGTGTGCATGTGCTGTGCACGGAACTGCCGTACGTGACGCTGCTGCTGCGCGTGCGGGGCAATAGTGCGGTCGAGCGACGCGCCCTCGCCAGGCGCCGCGAATTCGATGATTTCGTTGCTGACCTGGTCAAACAGGCCGCCGCCGAGGGTGATCTGCGCTCGGACATCGAGCCGGGAGTGATCAGCCGCCTGCTGTTCGGCATGGTCAACTCGCTCATCGAGTGGTACCGCCCGCGCGGCGACGCGAACCCCGACGAGATCGCCGTCGCAGTGGTGCGCATGACCTTCGAGGGCCTGCGCGCCGCCTGACCCCAGGTCTGCTCCTTGACATACCGCGACTCCGGCGCGATGGTAATTACCGACCGATTGGACGGTTGAACGGAGTTGTGGTGAGCAGACTGCTGACGAGTTACGTGAAGGGGCGCTGGCATACCGCGTCCAATACGGGCACGCCCGTACACAGCGCCGTGGACGGCGCAGAGATCGCTCGGGTCTCATCCACCGGGGTGGATTTCGCCGGAGCGGTGGACTACGCCCGTGGCACGGGCGGCCCCGCGCTGGCGCGACTGACCTTCCATGAGCGCGCGGCCGTGCTGAAGGCTCTCGCGCTCGCTCTGAAGGAGCGCAAGACCGAGTTCTACGAGCTGTCCCGATCCACCGGCGCCACCGATCGCGATGCGGCCGTCGACATCGACGGTGGGATCGGGACCCTGCTCAGCTACGGCAGCCGGACCCGGAGAGAGTTGCCCAACGACACCGTCCTCCTCGACGGCCCGGTCGAACAGCTGGGCAAGGCCGGGACCTTCGCCGGCCAGCACCTCTACACGTCCCGCCGCGGTGTGGTCGTGCAGATCAACGCGTACAACTTTCCGGTGTGGGGCTTCTTGGAGAAGCTGGCGCCCGCCTTCATCGCCGGTGTGCCATCGATCGTGAAGCCGGCGAGCCAGACCGCCTACCTGACGGAGCTGGTGTTCCGGCGGATCGTCGAATCCGGGCTGCTGCCGGAGGGATCGGTGCAGCTGGTCTGCGGCAGCGCGCAACCCTTCCTGGAACATCTCAGCGGGCAGGATTCGATCCTGTTCACCGGCTCGGCGGCGACGGCGAGCTTGCTGCGCACCCATCCGGCGGTGGTGGCGAACGGTGTCCGGTTCACCGCGGAGGCGGATTCCCTCAACGCCTCGATCCTGGGCCCCGACGTCGCGGCCGACTCGGTTGAATTCGATTTGTATATAAAACAACTCGCCACCGAGATGACGGTGAAGGCCGGTCAGAAATGTACCGCCATCCGCCGCGCCCTGGTTCCCGCCGACCGGGTGGACGACGTGGCGCGGGCAACCACCGCGCGGCTGGCCAGGGCCGTCGTCGGTGATCCCGCCGACCCGGAGGTCACCATGGGCGCGCTGGTGAGCACGACGCAGCGCGAGGAGGTACTGGACGCCGTCCGTACCCTGACCAAGAGCTGCGAGATCGTTTTCGGCGATGCCGAGGCCCCCGCCGGTCCGGGCGCGTTCCTGCCTCCGATCCTGTTGCGCTGCACCGACAACGGCGCACCTGAGCCGCATGAGGTGGAACCGTTCGGCCCGGTCGCCACGATCATCGGCTACCGGAGCACCGCCGAGGCGATCGAACTCGCCGCACGCGGACAGGGCAGCCTGGTGGCGTCGCTGGTCACCACCGATACCGCCCTCGCTCGGGAGATCGTGCTCGGGCTCGCGCCCTACCACGGTCGCGTGCTGGTTCTCAATGCCGAAGATGCCGCGGAATCGACCGGTCACGGATCACCGCTGCCCGTCCTGGTGCACGGCGGCCCGGGTCGCGCCGGCGGCGGCGAGGAACTCGGCGGCATCCGCGGCGTGCTGCACCATATGCAACGGACCGCGGTCCAGGCCACGCCCAACATCCTCACCGCCGTCGGCCGCCGCTGGGTCGCCGGAGCCGATAGGGTCGAAGACCCGGTTCACCCGTTCCGCAAGACCCTCGCGGAGCTGCGGCTGGGCGACACCATCGTCAACGGGCCGCGCCGCGTGACCCGCGCCGATATCGCGCATTTCGCCGAGTTCACCGGTGACACCTTCTACGCGCATACCGATCCCGTCGCGGCCGAGGCGAATCCGCTCTTCGGCGGAATCGTGGCGCACGGCTATCTGGTGGTGTCGCTGGCGGCGGGTCTGTTCGTCGACCCTGCGCCCGGTCCGGTGCTGGCCAACTTCGGCGTCGACAACCTGCGATTCCTGACGCCCGTCAAGGCCGAGGACGAGCTCACTGTGACGCTGACCGCCAAGCAGATCACCCCACGCACCACCGCCGACTACGGCGAAGTCCGCTGGGACGCCACCGTCGCCAATCAGGACGGCGCAGTGGTCGCCGCCTACGACGTTCTCACCCTTGTCGCGAAAACGAATGGAGACAACCAATGAGCTACGAGATAGCGGTCTGCTACGGAAGGCCCAACGATCCTGCCGCTTTCGACGACTACTACGTCGCCACCCACATCCCGCTGGCGATCGCGGTGCCGGGACTGGCCGGCTTCTCCTGGTCCAAATGCACCGCCCTGGACGGCGGCGAACCACCGTACTATGCCGTCGCCCATCTCCAGTTCGAGACCGAAGCGGCTCTGCGCGAAGCGCTTTCGTCACCCGAAATGAAGGCGGCAGGTCGCGATGTGCGCAACTTCGCCACCGGCGGCGTCACCATGTACACCGAACAGATCCAATCCAGGCGAAAGCTCTGACTGCCGTCATGAAAGCACAAGCCGCTCCGGCGGCCGTCGATGATGCGTCACTTCGACTCGCCCACAGCATGTTTCAAGCAGACGCGGCCTCCATGGCGCTCGGCATAGAAGTGGTCGACATCGGTCACGGACATGCCGCCACCACCATGACGGTAACCGGCACGATGGTCAACGGGCACGGGATCACCCACGGCGGTTACGTATTCCTGCTCGCGGACACGACCTTCGCCTTGGCCTGCAACAGCCATGGCCGACCGGCGGTGGCGGCCCGTGCGGACATCCGGTACGTACAGCCCACCAGGGTCGGCGATGTTCTCGCCGCCACGGCCGTGGAACGAACGAGGTTCGGCCGCAACGGCATCTACGATGTCAGCGTCACCGATAGCGCGGGAAACCTGGTGGCCGAATTCCGCGGCGACAGCCGCGTCGTCGGTGCTACACCGGCATCGGACGCTTCCTGAGCGATCCTCTACGGGGGCCTGCCCGACCAACACTGACCAGGCGGGCCTCCGTATCGTCCGTGCGCGTCACGGTCGCGCTCGCGGAAGACGGCGTACACAGGTACAAACGCCCGCGTGAACCTCGGCCAGGTCGCTGGCGGTGCCTGAGGACCGGCTGCATCGCGCCGCTCTGTTCTTCCTGCACGAATTGCATCGTGCTACCGGATCGTGGTGCATCTGGCAGTTCTCGACGGGTGGCTGACAGCGGCGGGCAACCGGCCCAGCGGAGTGGGAAGAAGCTCGCGCGAGCCGAGCCAGGTCGATGCCGTGCCGTGTCAGGGTGCGGATGGCGGTGTCGGGGTGCGCATGTGCGGGTTCTGGTTGGAGTTCGTCCATAGCATCATCTCGAGGTCCTAGGGTCGACGATATCGACAATCGATTTGATCCGGCGTACGCCGCGCACGATCGTCGGGCCGGTCCTGTTGCGTGCACAACTCGACCGTGTGCGCGAAGACGGGGTCGCCTACGAATACGAGGAGTCCTCGATCGGGATCGCCTGCGTGGCCGCCCCAATTCTCGGTGCCGGCGGGCAACCGCTTGCCGCGATCTCGGTGACCGGCCCTACGTCACGATTCCGTCCCGGCGACCACGTCGATCCGATCCGCGCCGCCGCGGCCGGCGTGGAATCCATGGTGGGTTCGAAGGGCGATATAAGACGGCAGGTGCGGCTGGCGTATGTGATGGTGCGGGATGCTGTCCGGCGAATTCGCGGATCGGCGTTCGGTGCAGGCGTTTTCGGCGGACGGCTACGCGCTGATACCGGCGGTGAGGATGGCGGCCAATTCGCGGTACGCGGCCGCGTCCTCGAGACCGGCGTATTCGCGCACTCCGCCCTGCTGGATACGGACCATCATGGTGGCCGCGAGGTCACCGGCGAAAGCTGCGTGCACACCCCGGAATTCACCGCTCGTGACGCCGGCGTCGATCAGTTCCCGAACGCGACGGGCGGCGATGCGAGTGTTGCGTTCATAGATTTCGCGTGCGGGTGCGAAGGCGTGCAGGTCGGCCATGAACTGCGGCGACGCGGCCGACAGGGCGGCTCCGACGGCGGACAGGTAGTCGGCGATGCGT
Organism: Nocardia sp. NPDC051990; assembly: GCF_040680755.1. Taxonomy (NCBI): domain Bacteria; kingdom Bacillati; phylum Actinomycetota; class Actinomycetes; order Mycobacteriales; family Nocardiaceae; genus Nocardia; species Nocardia sp. NPDC051990. The sequence goes on from NZ_JBFAXH010000002.1 coordinate 589,888, forward strand.
TGGCGGGCCTCGGTCACAGCGGCGATGCGGGACTCCACATCGACGGTGGCGCGCCGGAAGAAGTGCACCGTCGCCGCCCGGACCAGCTGCTCCTTACTTCCGGCGAGGGTGTACAGCGTCGACTTGGAGCAGCGCAGGCGGGCGGCGATCTCATCGAGGGTCAGATGCGCGAACCCCTCGGACAGGAACAGTTCGACCAGCGCGTCGAAGAGTTCGGTGCGTCGACGGGTGGCGAAACCACCGCGGGTGAGCTGGTCCATGTGATCCGATAGTACTGAGGCTCGGCTTGCAGTACTGCTCCACCTGACAGTACTGTGAGCAGTAATTCAGTACTACTATCCGTAGCCGAGGAGCCCCGTGGCCGTCGAACGCCTGCTGCCTACCGAAGAGGCCCGTGATCTGATCGAGCTCACCCGGGAGATCGCCGATAAGGTCCTCACCCCGATCGTCGACGAACACGAGCGAGCCGAGACCTATCCGGAGGGCGTCTTCGCCACATTGGGTGCGGCGGGATTGCTGAGCCTGCCGCACCCGGTCGAGTGGGGCGGCGGCGGACAGCCGTATGAGGTGTATCTGCAGGTGCTCGAGGAGATCGCGGCCCGATGGGCCGCGGTGGCGGTCGCGGTGAGCGTGCATAGCCTGTCCTGCCATCCGCTGCTTGCGTTCGGCACCGAGGAGCAGAAGCAGCGCTGGTTGCCGGATATGTTGGGTGGCAACCTGATCGGCGCCTACAGTCTGTCCGAACCACAGGCCGGTTCCGACGCCGCCGCCGTCGCATGCCGGGCCACTCCGGGCGACGGCGGCTACCGGATCAACGGTACAAAGGCATGGATCACCCACGGCGGCATTGCCGACTTCTACAACCTCTTCGCGCGCACCGGCGAGGGATCGCGTGGCATCTCCTGCTTCCTGGTTCCGCGCGAGACCTCCGGGCTCACGTTCGGCAAACCCGAAGCGAAGATGGGCCTGCACGCCGTGCCCACCACGACCGCCCACTATGACGACGCATTCCTCCCAGAGGAGCGCCGCATCGGCACGGAGGGCCAGGGACTCCAAATCGCCTTGAGCGCACTGGATTCCGGACGGCTCGGTATCGCCGCGGTCGCGACCGGCCTGGCCCAGGCCGCGCTCGATGAGGCCGTCGCCTACGCGAAGGAACGCACCGCCTTCGGCAGGCCGATCATCGACCATCAAGGTCTGGGTTTCCTGCTCGCGGATATGGCCGCCGCCGTCGATTCCGCCCGCGCCACCTACCTCGACGCGGCGCGGCGCCGAGATGCCGGTTTGACCTATTCCCGGCAGGCCAGCGTGGCGAAGCTGATCGCCACCGATGCCGCCATGAAGGTCACCACCGACGCCGTTCAGGTCTATGGCGGTTACGGCTACACTCGCGATTTCCGCGTCGAACGCTATATGCGCGAAGCCAAGATCACCCAAATCTTCGAGGGCACCAACCAGATCCAGCGCCTGGTCATCAGCCGCGCACTCGCACACTGAACCCTGGCAGTGTGCGAGGTCAGGTCGTGACTCGCGACCTCTCGAGAGGTCAGCTCGGGTACGTGTGCGAGGTCGGCCCGACGTCGGGGTTGGGCAGGATCTTGTCCAGGCGGTGCGTATCCCGCAACCAGGATCGGTGCGCGCTGCCGCAGAATGAACTGGCTCCAGCCGAACGGAGCGGCGGCTGCGGCCGATTCACCGCTACCGCGGCGCTTACGGGGGCAGAACGTGACGTCCGCAATGGCGACCAGAGCCCCCACTCACCATCCGCGCGTCGTCACACCTTGCGGGAGCGCCGCGTCAACTCGACTGTCGCGGCACGCAACTCGGCTGCGGAATCGATCGCCGTCGCATAGCCCACCCGTGTTCGCGCCACGCCGCGCGGCATCACGACCCGCAAGTCCAGCCCGTACCGGTCGGCGCGTTCGCAACTCGCCTCCGTCGCGTCCGGATACCCGCCCAAAACCTGCGCCATCGACAACAGCGCTTCCGCGTGATCGTCGTTCAGATGCGCGATCGCCCGCCCCGCCACCGGAACGACCGGATCCGGCGCGGCTGCCAGATACTGTTCGGCGGTCGCGGAATCCATCCGCCCATACCCACCGACCCACCGAACGCGCCGCACCCGCAACACCCACAGCGAAAAATCGCTGTAGTCCACGTAGTACTTCGCCGCTGGCACCGCCGTCAGATGCGCCTCGCGCGCAGCCGCAGCCTCATCGCCGACCGGACGCTCCACCACACCGGCCAGCGTGATCCGGGTTCCAGCCAGCGGATCCGCGGGCACATCGGGCGATACCACCGACAGGCTGGCTCGCGGATCCGTTGCGAGGTTGCGCCCGTGCTCGGCCAGCCGCGATACGCACAGCACCGGCTGACCATCCAGCAGCCCGTAAGTGACGAACGACGCCCACGGGCCGCCGTCCTCACTCAAACTCGCCAAGGTCGCGATATTCGTAGCCGCCGCAACGGTTCTGGCCTCCTCGGCCGCCGACGGGCGCGCGGGATTCACCACCGGCGCGGTCGGCTGTGGAATCGAAGGCGCGTCGCCCGGATCACCGTGATCGAGAGTCATATCGTCCATCCTCGCAGGTATCCCACTGGCATTCAGTGTGATATCGCCCAGGACGTGGTCGCGCAGCGAGACCACGCAGCGATGCCGAACAGCTGACATCGGACAATCGAAACGCCGACGACCGGATATCGAAGCGATCGATCGCGCGCACAACGGCCGCGGATCGGCGAGACTGGCGTGCGTGACCCGATATGCATTCGACGCCGATCGCAACGCCCTTGTCGCCATCTGGGCGACCGGACGCGGCGATCTCGCGACAACGGTGGCCGAGCTGCCGCTGATAAACCATGACCAGGCAACGAGTTTGGCGTCGAATCTGACAATCCTGTCCCGGTTCCAGTGGCGCACCTATACCCATCCGGCAAGTGCCGCAGGCGATCCCGACATCCCCAATAGCGAGGCCTGGCGGCGCGCGGGGGAGCGCAGCAACTTCAAGGAGGTCGAGGCCGCAATCCGCACCCCGAACCTGCCGACCGATCACGGTCTCGTCGTTTCCTACAGCGGCGTGGTCGAATCCGCGCACCGCATCGGACGCACCCTGCACGCCATCGACGACTCCGCCCTGCGAGACACCATCGTCGCCGAGGTCCGCGCTGAACAAGCCGCCATCGAATCCGCCGAACTCGGCGATCTGTCCGCCCGCGCACGCCAGGCGGTCGAACTCTCCCGCCCGGATGTCTCACCGGCCCAGGTACAGGCCGCCGACGCACTGCTGCGCGCCGACCCGCTCGGCACCCTAGAGCTGTTCACCGAACTCGATCCCGCCTCCGCGTCCGTCGCGGCCGCGCACTGGCTCTACGCCGCCGCCGAGGTCGCGGGCGAACTCGCCGGCGTGCCGACCGCCGATGTGGTTGTCGAAGCCGACGATATCGAGGTACTGCAGGTCGAAACCCCGACCCTGGTGCTGGAGCGGCTGACCAGCGGCGAAACCCCGACCGACATCGTCGTCGACCTCATCGCCGAAGCCATGTCCGTTTCCGAGGGACACGTGCCCGCGCCATGGGGAGTGGTAGCCCGAGTCGCCGAAATCGAAGAGCAGGCCCACAAATTCGATCTCGACAGCGCCTCCCGTGCTGCCCTGCTCGACGAGTTTCGGATCAGCCGCCTCGACCCCACCCGCCCGGCTCTTGACCTGCTGGAAGATCTTCTCGACGGAATCCGTGGCTGCTTACTGCTCTACTCGGCCCACACCGCGGGTGCCGACGCAGAAGTCGAAGCTCGGTTCGCCGCCGACGTCAGGGGGATAGCCGACACCCACCCCGACCAATTGTTCTGAACCGATCAACCGCAGCGCACCCACTCCTGGCGCACATCGGCGGCGAGCCAGCGGAGCGGCGCCTGGTACACGGCGTCGTGGTCGAGCAGGGCGAAGTTGTTGGATCTCGATCAGGCGGTCGTAGGCACCCGCTTCGGGCCCGGTGGAACGCGGTAAGCGCCGGCTTCCGCGACGAGCACGCAGTCGCTGTCGGGGGAGGGGACCACGCCATTGGCGAATTGCACTCCGTCGATAAGAGTTTCGGGCTTGCCGGTCGGATCGAGGCGAAACAGGCGGCCGGTGCCGGAATGCTCCAGCAGATCACCCATCCACTGGTCCAGCGGATAACGGCGCGATGACGAGGAGAAGTAGATCGTGCCATCCTCGGCGCGATCTACATTGCTGGCGAAGGGGAGTGGTTCGCCGTCGACCCACGTCCTCGGGTGTCGCACCGCGCAGTTTCAATCGCGTGACCTGGGGAAGTGTTGTGATACTGAGCGTTTCGCCAGCAAAGGGTGGGGCCAGCGCTGCGGTCGCATTGCCGATCCGGCGACCATGGCTCACCTTATCCCGACGCCGACAACCATCCGCTCGCGAATCAACCTCAATAGAAAATGCTCATACGTAGATATGCGCATCTGAACATGTGAACTCGCCATTGAACCGCGAGCAACACGTCCGGCTTCGCCGAACAGGCATGGAAAGGGTGGGGAGAGGGAGGGCCGGTGTTCAACTCGCAAGTTGCGGTGCGCGACAAACGCTTCCATCGCCGAGTTCGGACGGTTCTCGCGGTTGCTGCTCTCGCCGCGGGCGGCGGGTGTCTGCGACTTGCCGGGCATGGGCGGCTCCTGTTCACTCTCGGCGGTGTCACTCATCAGACGTCCAATCCCTTCGTTTTGTAATAGCGGGGTAGTGGTGGTGTGCGTCACAGCGAAGCGCTGTTAGACGGATAGGGGAGTGCTTCGATCCGCGACGACGGGCTGGACGATGTTGTGGCGAGGCTCGAAATCGGTTCACGGGGCACGTATCTGCTGAAATGGCGAGCCTCTGGAATGGCGAGCCTCACCTAAACTGCATCTCGATATTTAGATATGCATATTAATTTATCAATCATTAAATCTCCAACAAACCCAAAAGACCGCAAAGACCTCCGGGGGAGCCCCAGCCGCTGCGGCCGTCGACGGCCGCAGCGGTGAGACTTAGGGATTGACGGAGAAGACGTACCAGAGCACGGCAAGTGTGGCCACCGTGAAAAACGGTGACAGAATCCAGGTTTCGACCTTGTTCCCGGTCCGTTCGATCACTGGTATGCGGGTACGCAGCCGGAACGGCCAGAACAGTCGGCACCCCTTATCGGTGAGGCAATCACCGACGAGGTGGGCGAGTGCCCCGAGCCCGACGGAGAACGGCAACCATGCCGGTTTATCGGTGATCCAGTGATCCATTGCGAACGTCCCTGCCGCCGCGAGGATTATGACCGTGCCCCATGCCTCGATGCCCTCGCCGGCGGGGCACAGATGCAGTGCCCGCACTGCCAGCGCGAGCAGGAAGAACACCAATCCCAGCGTGAAATACCTGCCGAGCCAATGCTCACCCGCCCAGGTCCCATAGGCGATGGCGATGACGAAGGCGAATGAGTGCGTGGCGTGCCGATGTCCACCGGAGATCCGGGAGATCAACCGGCACAGGTGGTAGGAGATCGGACCGAGGACATGCGCGATGGTGCCGTTCGGATGGTCCGCATCGGGCAGCAGCGCGGCCCCCGCGGTCAGCAGGGTACCGAGCAATATCTCGACCGCACCGAGATGCGTGTCGCCAGTTGGTAATACCGGATAAACCAACACCGAGATGGGCAGCGTGGCCGCTGCCACCGACCAGGCGAAAGCGCCACTGGTCGCATGTGAATGTCCTAGCACCGCATGAAGGTTAGTTGACCACAACCAGTTTCAATCAACGCGACTAACCAGCCGGTGAAAACGTATCGGGGGGAGGGGATTTCACTGCGAGCGGCAAGATGCGGTCGCTGTGCCCGTTGCGCATCGAGCAGCCGACGAACAGTCCGTTGAGGTCGAACAAACTGACATGCGCATGACGGCGCCCCCGCGAACCATGGGAGTTCGCGGGGGCGCCGCATGAGGCGGACCGGCCGGGTCGGTCGGTCCTCCTACGTCACACCAGGTCGAACCGGTCCAGATTGGACACCTTGACCCACGCGGCGATGAAGTCGTTCACGAACTTCTCCTTCGCGTCGTCGCTCGCGTAGACCTCCGCGAGCGCGCGCAGCTGCGAGTTCGACCCGAAGATCAGGTCGACGCGGCTGCCGGTCCACTTGAGCGCACCGGTGGCGCGATCCTTGCCCTCGAAGGTTCCGTCATCGGCGGCCGACGGCTCCCACTTCGTGCCCATATCGAGCAGGTTCACGAAGAAGTCGTTGGTCAACGATCCCGGGTTCTGGGTGAATACGCCGAGCTGTGACTGCTTGTGGTTCGTGCCGAGGACGCGCAGACCACCGATGAGGACGGTCAGCTCGGGAGCGCTGAGGGTCAGCAGATTCGCCCGGTCGATCAGCAGGTACTCGGCGGGGAGCCGGTTACCCTTTCCGACATAGTTGCGGAAGCCGTCCGCATTGGGCTCGAGCACGGAGAAGGACTCCACATCGGTCTGCTCCTGGGCGGCGTCCGTGCGCCCCGGGGTGAACGGCACCTCGACGTCGTAGCCGGCGTTCTTGGCGGCCTGCTCGACGGCCGCGGCGCCGCCGAGCACGACGATGTCGGCGAAGGACACCCGGGTGTTTCCGGTCTGGGCGGTGTTGAAGGACTCCTGGATGCCTTCCAGGACGCGTACCACCTGGGCGAGCTCATCGGGCTCGTTGACCTCCCAGCCGGCCTGCGGTTGCAGGCGGACTCGTCCACCGTTGGCGCCGCCGCGCTTGTCACTGCCACGGAAGGACGCCGCAGCCGCCCAGGTGGTCGAAACCAGCTGTGCGACAGTCAGACCCGAGGTCAGGATCTGGCTCTTGAGTGCGGCGATATCGTCGGCCCCGATGAGGTCGTGCGATACCGCGGGCACCGGATCCTGCCAGAGCAGGGTCTCCTTCGGGACCAGCGGTCCGAGATAACGGACGATCGGGCCCATATCGCGGTGGATGAGCTTGTACCAGGCCTTGGCGAACTCCACGGCCAGCTCTTCGGGGTGTTCGAGCCAGCGACGGGTGATCTGCTCGTAAACGGGGTCGACCCGCAGCGAGATGTCGGTGGTCAGCATCACCGGGGTGTGGGTCTTCGACGGGTCGTGAGCGTCGGCCACGGTACCCGCGCCAGCGCCGTCCTTCGGGATGTACTGCCAGGCTCCGGCGGGGCTCTTGGTCTTCTCCCACTCGTAGCCGTACAGGGTCTCGAGGAAGCTGTTGTCCCACTTGGTCGGGGTGGGCGTCCAGGTGCCCTCGAGACCGCTGGTGATCGCGTCCTTGCCGACACCGGTGCCGAAGCCACTCTTCCAGCCGAGGCCCTGCTCTTCGAGCGGTGCGGCCTCGGGCTCGGGACCGACGAGATCGGCATCGCCGGCACCGTGGGTCTTGCCGAAGGTGTGGCCGCCGACGATCAGCGCCGCTGTCTCGATATCGTTCATGGCCATGCGGCGGAAGGTCTCACGGATGTCGACGGCCGCTGCGAGCGGATCCGGATTGCCGTTGGGGCCTTCCGGATTGACGTAGATCAGACCCATTTGGACTGCGGCCAAGGGGTTTTCGAGGTCGCGAGTGCCGGTGTAGCGCTCGTCGCCGAGCCAGGTCTGCTCCGGACCCCAGTACACGTCCTCATCGGGCTCCCACTGGTCGACGCGGCCGCCACCGAAACCGAAGGTCGGGAAGCCCATGTCTTCGAGCGCGACATTGCCGGCGTAGACGATCAGGTCGGCCCACGACAGTTTGCGGCCGTACTTCTGCTTGATCGGCCACAGCAGACGACGCGCCTTGTCGAGGCTGGCGTTGTCGGGCCAGCTGTTGAGCGGGGCGAAGCGCTGCATACCGGCACCGGCTCCGCCGCGGCCGTCATTGATCCGGTAGGTGCCTGCGGCGTGCCAGGCCATCCGGATGAACAACGGTCCGTAGTGGCCGTAGTCGGCGGGCCACCAGTCCTGCGAGGTGGTCATGACCTCGATGATGTCCTGCTTCACGGCAGCCAGATCGAGGGTTTTGAATTCCGCGGCGTAGTCGAAGTCCGCGCCCATGGGGCTGGCTACGGCCGGGTTCTTCTGCAGGATCTTGAGATTGAGCTGGTTCGGCCACCAGTCACGGTTGCCTCCGCCCTCGGCTGGGGACTTGAGGCGACCGGATGTAACGGGGCAACCACCGGCGGCGGGTTCCGTATTGGCCTCTCCGATGGGCGGATGTTCCTCAGGCACGGCAATTCCTTTCGGGGAAGTGAGTGAATCGGGCTGTGATCACGGGTGTGATCCGGACATTTGTGCTGCCGAGCAATCGGGGCACAGGCCCCAATAGATGACCTCGGCCTCATCGAGTACGAATCCGTTGTCATGCGATGCGGTCAGGCAGGGCGCCTCGCCGACGGCGCAGTCGACGTCGGCGATGACGCCGCACGATCGGCACACGACGTGGTGGTGGTTATCGCCGACCCGTGTTTCGTAGCGCGCGACCGATCCCATCGGCTGGATGCGCCGCAGCAGACCGGCGGCTGTCAGTGCGCGCAACACGTCGTATACCGCCTGGTGGGATACCGCACCGAGCGTGCGGCGCACATGACCGAGGATCGAGTCCGTATCGGAATGCGGATGCTCATGCACGGCAGTCAGCACGGCAACCCGCGGCGCCGTCACGCGCAGCGACACCCCGCGCAACATGCGCTCGAATTCCGAATTTGTGGACACATTCAAGAGTGTGACTCATTCAAGTCTGCAGGGGGAGTGTTTCGCGAAATCTCGAGACGATTCCACAACCGACAGCGCTCTTCAGACCTGTCGCGTCTGATGAACCCACAATTCGCTGCTGGTTCGAGCCTTGGGTTATTCGGGGCAAGCAGTTCTCTACGGGGAGGACTCCGGGGGTCGACCTGTTGTATCTGAGTGTGGCTCAGGTTGAGGGGTTGGTAACGATCTCGGCGGCTCTCCTCGGGGAAGCGCGCGATCGAGGGGGCGTTGCGATGTACATATCAGGAAGGCTCACGGAGTCCTACCTGACATAATGTTGATTATCGGCGTTACAACGGAGGTGCTGGAAGTGGGCGGCGCTGGTTGCATGACGTTGGCAGATATGCGTTTTCGGGATTGGGATTTCCGAGAAGGATTGGATTTCCGAGTGGCCGGCCTGGCTGCCGACGTTCGGGGCGCGGGAAATATGTATTGCGGTTGCATGGCGACCCCTCGACGTGCGGTTCGCTTGATGTAAATTTTCCGGCAAATTCTGAATTTTGGCGTAGAAACACCCGATTGGACTCAGGGTCTCGGGTGCGGGTCAATCGGGCCCGACTCCCCTTCGCGCTACCTCGCATCCCTCAAATCATCACAGTGACGATTTGAGGGATGCATGCGAAGGTAGAGCGGGTCAGATTGGTTTCTGGCTATGGGGCCAGTGCTTGGTGATTGGCTCTGTTTTGGGGGTCCAGTTGACGGCAGGCTGGGGTGATGTTGGTTCGGCGGCTGGTCGCGCTTTATGTCGGGTTGTGGTTGTACGGGTTTTCGATGGCGGTCATGATTCGGGCCGGGCTCGGATTGGATCCGTGGGATGTGTTTCATCAAGGGGTGGCCGAGCATGTGTCGATCAGTTTCGGTGCGGTGACGGCGCTTACCGGAGTCGCGGTGTTGTTGGCGTGGATTCCGTTGCGGCAGCGGCCAGGTCTTGGCACGGTGAGCAATGTCGTGGTGATCGGTGTGTCGGTCGACGTCGGGTTGTGGATGCTGCCGGACTGGGATGTGCTACCGGTGCGGGTCGGCGCGATGGGCGCCGCGGTGGTTTTGAATGCGGTGGCCACGGTGCTGTATATCGGCGCGGGAATGGGGCCTGGGCCGCGGGATGGACTGATGACTGGACTGGTTCGTCGGACCGGATGGTCGGTGCGGTTGGTGCGGACGGGGATCGAGGTATCGGTGTTGACTGCCGGCTGGCTACTGGGCGGCAGCGTCGGCGTCGGCACAGTGGTGTATGCGTTCGGCATCGGTCCGTTGATTCAGGTATTGATTCCGTTCGCGAATCGGTATCTGCCGGGATTTCATGCGGACCGGAAGGCTGAGCCCGATGTCATCCCGGTGGCGCCTTGACCGTGGCCGGTCGAACCGGCGAGGTGCGCCCTGGTCGGATGTCGGGCATCCGAATCACCTTGGGTCGCACGAAGATACTGCTGAACCCCTCCCCTCCCCTTCCCCATCACCTACCGCAAATCGTCACTGTGACGAATGCCTGGCAGCACGTGATGGCCGAAAATGTTGATTTACTGGCCGCGGTGCTCTCTCGCCAACCACGGTGCCGTTCATACAGTTATCGACATGACTAGCACTCCGTCCGTGCTCATCGTCGGCGCCGGATTCGGCGGCCTCGCGGCCGCGCTGGAGCTGAAGCGCCGCGGCCACGACGCATTCACCATTATCGATAAGGCCGACGGGCTCGGCGGGGTCTGGCGGGACAATACCTATCCGGGCGCGGCCTGTGACGCGCCGTCGGATCTGTACTCGTTTTCCTTCGCGCCGAATGCCTACTGGCCGAAGCGATTCGCTGAACAGCGCGACATCCTCGCCTATATGCATGACGTCGCGCGCCGCTATGACCTCGAGAAGCATATGCGTTTCGGTGTCGAGGTCGATTCGGCGGACTTCGATGCCGACCGTGGCCGATGGCGGGTGCGCACGATCTCGGGTGAGCTGCTCGAAGCGGATGTGTTCGTGCCCGCGGTGGGTCAGCTGTCGCGTCCGGTGTGGCCGAATATTCCGGGCATGGATTCCTTCACCGAGGATGCGTTCCATTCGGCGCGGTGGGATCACGATGTCGAGTTGTCCGGTAAGCGGGTCGCGATCATCGGCACCGGTGCGAGCGCGATTCAGATCATTCCGGCGATTCAGCCGAAGGTCGGGCAGTTGACGGTCTTCCAGCGGTCGGCGCCGTGGATCATTCCGAAGATCGAAAGCTGTTACGCGTCCCCGAAACTCGATGCGCTGGACAATTTGTCGATTGTCGCGATGTTTCCGCTGATCCAGCGTGCGGAGCGGTTCGGCTGGTACTTGTTCTACGAGTTGGTGACCTCGGGTCTGGAAGGCAACGGCCGCATGGCCGATCTGATCTCCGGATGGGCGGACCGGCATCGGGCCGCGCAGATCTGCGATCCCGAACTGCTGGCCAAGATGACACCGGATTATGCGGCGGGCTGTAAGCGCGGGCTGATGGCGAGCAATTACTACCCGGCGGTGTCGCAGCCGAATGTGCATGTGGAGACCTCGCCTATTGCCGAGATCATGCCGACCGGTGTGCGCACCGAAGACGGCTCGCGGTCCGAGGTCGATGTGATCGTTTATTGCACCGGATTCAAAACCACCGAGTTCTTGGCGCCCATGACGATTCGCGGGATCGGTGGCAAGGAGCTGCGTGAGGTGTGGTCCGGCGGTGCGCGCGCGTACATGGGTCTCACCGTGCCGCATTTTCCGAATATGTTCATCATGTACGGGCCGAATACCAATCTTGGCGCTGGTTCCATCATCTACATGCACGAGCGGCAGGCGCGCTATCTGCGCCAAGCGGTCGAGCATCTGCGTGGGGCGGGCGATTATCTCTCGGTGAGGCCGGAGGTGGAGGCGCGGTTCGACGAGGAGATCCAGGGGCGGCTCGAACATACGGTGTGGACCAAGTGCGCCAGCTGGTACCGGGAGGCCAGCGGTCGGGTGACGACGAACTGGCCCGGTCGGATGAGCGAATACGACAAGCGGTCGCATTTCGATGTCCGCGACTACGAGCTGGTTCGCACCGGTAGGGCAGGGCATGACGCGCTGGTGATCGGTTCGTCAGCGTGCGCTGCGGTTGACCGAGCGGGGGTGCCGGGTCGGTGTGCTGGAGACCGGGCGAGGCTTCGCCGATGACGAAGCCGGGTTCCGAAGACTATCGCCGTGTCACCAGTGCGTGTGCGTCGACAGGGTCGAGTTGCCATCAGGTGACATTCGCTGATGCCATGGCTTGCAGGAACGCGTGTATGCCCGCCAGCGTGTGCGCGGGCATCATGATGTCGCAGTACGGTAGGGCCACTGCCATTGCCCCGGTGGTCGGCTGGAATCGGGAGTCGCCCGCACGGGGATTGAGCCAGATGACGCGCCAAGCCCGGCGTCGGATCCGGGCCATTGCACGAGCGAGGACATCGGGGGTGTCGCTGTCCCAGCCGTCCGATGCGATGACGACGACGGCGCCTCGCATCGCGGTGCCGGATGGAGTCGCAAGCAGCATGCCGAGACATCGGCCGATGTGCGTGCCGCCGTAGCGGTCGACCACCTTGTCGTTGGCTCTGGCCACCGCGACATCCGGGGAACGGTGCGCCAGCACCGAGGTCAGCCTGGTCAGCGAGGTGGAGAAGGCGAACACCTCTGGGCGATCGGGCGATCGGCGCTGCATCGCGGCTCGCATCAGGTGTAGGTAGATCGTCGAATACGGCCGCATGGAGCGGCTGACGTCGCAGATCATGACGATTCGGCGCGGGCGGCGTCGGGGACGAGTGCGGACCAGCACCGGCGACTCCCAACCGGTGCGGCGGGAGTTGTTCATCGTTGCCCGGAAGTCGATCCGCTTGCCGTGCGGATGGTTTTCATAGCGCCTGCTGCGGCGCTTGGGCCAGTGCGCCGCCGCCTGCTCCAGCCATACGCCGACCGTCCGCAGATCGTCTGGATCGAAGTGATCGAACGGTTCCTGTGCTCGTGCCGTGAACCGGCTCGGCAGTACGTCCGGCAGTGCCACACCCGTGTCGGTCGATCGGTCGGCGCCGGTCGCGGATTGCAGTGTCGCCCATGGGACTTCACCGCCTTGCCGAAACTGCTCTCGGCCGCCCGTACCCGGTGCCGAGATGCGTTCGGTCGGCAATCCGTGCGTTCGGCTCGGCGGGTCAACACTCAGCGTCGCGTCGGCGAACACCGTCGCGAAGGACGCGTCGAAGGCAGCGAGATCCTGCATGCGATCGACGAGCGTGAGGCGCGCAGCCCAGTAGAGCTCGGTGCGCGACCGCGGCGCCATGCGGCGCAATGCCTGCACGAACAGCGCGGGCCCGCTCGGCGCGACCGCGACGCCACCACGCCGCAACCGCGCGACCACCGCGACGGCGAATGCGGCCAAATCGACGCCGCGCAGCATGACCGCTCGTGTCATCGCTTCCCGCGTATCCGCCGGCGTAGTAGGGCAATTGCGAGCGCGGCCGCCAGCGTGAGCGCGATCGCCGGCGCATACTTCTTGATCATCGCGGGTCCAACCAGATCGACGAGGTCGAGCGGTGCGGGCTCGGGTTGTGTGACCGGTTTCGGCCGCATTTCTCGGCTGTCCGGCCCGACCACGACCTGCGCGGCGGCCGAATCACCCGTCGCGAGTTTCGCTTCGAGGGATGTGACGAATTGACCGACCAGTTTCTCGGACACCTGCTGTAGCATTCCGCTGCCGAATTGGGCGAGCTTGCCGACGATCTTGAGGTCGGTGTCCACGGTGACGCGGGTCTTGTCGCCGTCTTCGCGCAGTTGCGTGGTGATGGTCGCCGCCGCGTTTCCGGATCCGCGTGAATCCCGGCCGCTGCCGTTGATGACGGCGCGATGGTCATGTTCGTCGCGCTCGACGAAATTCGCCTTTCCGGTGAACTCGCTGGTCACCGGGCCGACTTTGACCTTCAGTTTGCCGAGGAAATCGTCTCCTTCCCAACCGATCATCTGTGCGCCGGGCATGAGCGGGACCACCGTTTCAAGGTCGGTCAGCACCTCCCATGCCTGTTCGACAGGTACGTTGACGGTGAATTCGTTGGCGATCTTCATCGGAGTGTCCATTCATCCGGTGGCCAGGCTTTGGGTGTATTCGGCGAATGCCGCGTGGACGGTGGCGTGGTCGTCAGGTGTCTTCGCCAGTGCGCTGAGCGCGGCGACCGCCTCGGGCGCCGTGAGATCGGCGACGTCGAGTGTCGCCAGCGCGGCGATCCAGTCGATGGTCTCGGCGACGCCGGGCGGCTTGTCGAGGTCGAGATCGCGGGCGCGGCTGACGAATCGGGTGGCGTGTTCGATCAGCGCGTCAGTTGCACCGGGCACGGTGCGTCGCACGATCGCCACCGCGCGGGTCGGTTCCGGGTAGTCGATCCAGTGGTAGAGGCAGCGTCGGCGCAGCGCGTCGTGCAGGTCGCGACTGCGGTTCGAGGTCAGCACCGCCAGCGGCGGGTGTTCGGCGACGAAGGTTCCGAGCTCGGGAACGGTCACTGTGGCCTCACCGAGGAATTCGAGCAGCAGTGCTTCGAATTCGTCGTCGGCACGGTCGATTTCGTCGATCAACAGCACCGGGGGCGTCGGACCGCGATATCGTGCACAGCGCAGGATCGGGCGGTCCACGAGGAATGCCTCGGTGAACAGGTCGGCTTCGGTGAGGTCGGCGCCGCGTGCCTCGGCGAGCCGGATGCTCAGCAGCTGACGCTGGTAGTTCCAGTCGTAGAGCGCTTCGCTCACAGTGAGTCCCTCATAGCACTGCAGGCGGATCAGCGGTGCACCGAGCACGGTGGCCAGGGTCTTCGCCGCTGTCGTCTTGCCCACTCCGGGTTCGCCTTCCAGTAACAGTGGGCGAGCCAACGTGGTGGCCAGATAGAAGGCGGCAGCGGTCCCGGTGTCGAGCAGGTAGTCGTCGGCGTCGAATCGTCGCACCACCTCCTCGATGTCATCGAATGGCGACATCATGGCGATGCCGCGGCGCGCAGGCGCTCGTAGTCGTCCCAGGTGTCCACATCCAAGGGCATCGGCGCGTCGACGTCGAGTCGAGACACCGGGACGCGGCCCGACTCGATGACCTTCCACACGGCTTTGTCGCCGTGTAGTTCGGCCAACTCACTGAATACGCCGCGGCTCAGCCAGAATGGATGCCCGACACCGTCGCGGTAATGGCAGACGGTGATCGCCGTGGACGTTCGCGCCGCGATAAGTCGGTCAACGGTCGCCGCCGACAGACCTGGTTGATCACCGAGCATCAGCACGATTCCGGTGGCCCGGGGATGTACCGCGCTCAGGGCCGAACGCAGCGACGACGAGCAGCCCGAACCGAAGTCGTCGGCCATGACCACCTCCAGCCCGGCGAGATCGACCTGCTGGCGGACCGCCGCGGCGGCGCCGCCGAGGGTGACGATGATCTGGTCGAAAGCGCAGGAACGCACCACGTCGAGGGTGGCACCGAGAACCGTCGTATTCCGGTACGGCAGTAGCTGTTTCGCAGTGCCGAGACGCCGTGAGACTCCCGCGGCGAGAACGACTCCGGTGACGACCCCGATTGTCATGAGCCCGTCTTCGCGAAGGAGGCGCGGCAGCCGGAGCTGCAGAACCAGTGGTCGACATCGTCGATAGTGAGATGCGGTGTGTCCGGTCCGACCGTCACGCTCATGCCGCACACCGGATCGAGCGCTTCGACTGCGACATTGACCGTGCGTGGCGTCACGGCCAGACCATCTTTGCGGATCGCCTGGATCACTTGCGCGACAATCGAGACGGCGATCTCCGCGGAGGTCTTGGCGCCGATCGGCAACCCCACCGGGGTGCGCACACGGGCCCGCTCGGCGTCGGTCAGTCCGAGCTCGTCGAGAATCGAAGCCCCTCGAATCCTGCTGGCCACCAGCCCGATATATCCCAGACCCGCGTCGAGCGCGGCGCGGATCATCCCGGCTTCCGGGCCACCGTGGCTGGCGATCACCATCGCCGTCGTATCGGCCAGCGAATCCGACGAGTCGGCTTCGGCAACACGGCGCTGCACCCCGAATCCGACCAGTTCGCACATTTCGGCCAGGGCGTCCGCGATAGGTGTTGCGCCGCAGATGCGCACCAATGGCGCCGGGATCTGTGGTTCGAGGAATATCTCCAACGCTCCACCGGACAGACAGGGATTCACCACGACCGCCGCGCCGGGTGCTTCGGGAAACTGCAGATCACCGTCCGGTAGTACGCGTAGCAGTACACTTTCGTGCGACTGCAGGGCACCTAGCGCCGCCTTGCGGACCGAGTTCTGGGCGCACTGGCCGCCGACGAATCCTTCGATCGTGCCGTCCTGCAACAGGATCGCCTCGTCTCCGGCGTGCGCCGAGGTGGGCTGCTGTGCGCGCACGACGGTTGCGTGCACGAACGGCGTGCGGGCGCGGACCAGCTGCTGTGCGCGCTCGCTCATCTTCATCGGTGATCCCATCGCCTGCACCCACTCAGATGGGCGGTGTGGCCCGCCCCTGCATCGCCTCCCACACCCGTGACGGCGTCAGCGGCATGTCGGCGTGCCGAACTCCGAACGGCGCCAACGCATCCACCACGGCATTGACCACCGCGGGCGGTGATCCGACCGTGGCCGATTCGCCTACGCCTTTCGCGCCGATCGGGTGGTGTGGCGAAGGGGTGACCGTGTAGCCGGTCTCGAAATGCGGAACTTCGAGCGCGGTCGGGATGAGGTAGTCCATCAGGGATCCGCCGAGGCAGTTGCCGTCCTCGTCGAAGGCCATGATCTCCATCAGCGCCATGCCGATGCCGTCGGTGAGGCCGCCGTGCACCTGGCCCTCGATGATCATCGGATTGATCCGGGTGCCGCAGTCGTCGACGGCGAGGAAACGCCGGACCTTGACCACGGCTGTTCCCGGGTCGATGTCGACGACGCAGAAGTACGCACCATACGGGAAGGTGAGATTCTCCGGGTTGTAACAGATTTGCGCGTCGAGTCCGCCCTCGATGCCCTCGGGCAGATCGCCGGCGCCGTGTGCTCGCATCGCGATCTGCTGGATCGTCACCGCCGCGGACGGATCGCCCTTGACGTGGAACGACCCTTTTTCCCACTCGAGGTCGGCGACGGAGACCTCGAGCATGCCGGACGCGATGATCCGCGCCTTGTCGCGCACCTTCCGCGCGACCAGCGCGGCGGCGGCGCCCGAGACCGGTGTCGACCGGGTGCCGTAGGTGCCGAGGCCGAACGGAGTCTGATCGGTGTCGCCGTGCACCACGTCGATGTCGTCCGGTGGTATGCCGAGTTCCTCGGCGACGATCTGAGCGAACGTCGTCTCGTGCCCTTGCCCTTGGGTCTGCACCGATAGCCGCACCACGGCCTTGCCGGTCGGATGGACGCGCAGCTCGCACCCGTCGGCCATCCCGAGTCCGAGGATGTCCATATCCTTGCGTGGACCCGCGCCGACGGCCTCGGTGAAGAAGGACATCCCGATGCCCATCAACTCGCCGCGGGCGCGCTTGTCCTGCTGCTCCTTTCGCAGGGCGTCGTAGCCGATCATGTCCATCGCCAGGCGCATGGTCTTCTCGTAGTCGCCGGAGTCGTAGACCCAACCGGTCTTGCTGGTGTATGGGAACTGGTCGGGGCGAAGCAGATTCCGCAGCCGCAGCTCGGCCGGGTCCATCTTCAGTTCGTAGGCGAGGCAATCCACCAATCGCTCGACGAAGTAGACGGCCTCGGTGATCCGGAACGAGCACGCGTAGGCGACGCCGCCGGGGGCCTTGTTCGTGTAGACCGCGGTCATCTTGCAGTAGGCGGCCTCGATGTCGTAGCTACCGGTGAAGACGCCGAAGAAGCCCGCCGGATACTTCAATGGCGCGGCTTGGCCGTTGAAGGCGCCATGATCGGCGAGCACAGTCGATCGGATGGCGAGGATCTTGCCGTCGGCGGTGGCGGCGATCTCGCCGACCATGATGTAGTCGCGGGCGAACCCGGTGCTGGTGAGGTTCTCGCTGCGATCCTCCACCCACTTCACCGGTTTGCCCAGCAACAGCGACCCGACGATGGCGCAGACGTATCCCGGATAGATGGGCACCTTGTTGCCGAATCCGCCGCCTATATCGGGTGAGATCACCCGGATCTTGTGCTCGGGCAGTCCGGCGACCAACGCGTAGAGCGTGCGGTGGGCATGCGGCGCCTGACTTGTCGACCACAGTGTGAGCTTGCCCGTCACCGGATCGAGATCCGCGACTGCACCGCAGGTCTCCATGGGGGCGGGATGCACTCGCGGATAGACGATCTCCTGCTTGACGACGACGTCGGCGCGCGCGAACACCGCCTCGGTCGCGGCGGCGTCGCCGGTTTCCCAGTCGAAGCAGTGGTTGTCCCGCTTGCCCTCGAGATCGTCTCGGATCACCGGCATTCCGGGCGCCAGTGCGGTCCGGGCGTCGATGACCGGATCGAGCATCTCGTATTCGACGTTGATGAGCTCCAGTGCGTCACGCGCGGAGTAGCGGTCCTCGGCGACGACGAAAGCCACCTCCTGCCCCTGGAATCGGACCTTGTCCGTCGCCAGCACGGCCTGTACATCGTTGGACAGCGTCGGCATCCAGGCCAGTCCCTTCGCTGCGAGATCCGCGCCCGTGACAACGGCCCTGACCTTCGGATGTGCCTGTGCCGCTGAGGCATCGACGCTCACGATCCGTGCGTGCGCGAACGGGGAACGCAGGATCGCCAAATGCAGCATGCCGGGCAGCGACACGTCGTCAACGTAATTGCCGCGTCCGCGAATGAACCTCGGATCCTCCTTGCGCAGCATCCTGCCGTGACCACATGGCTTGTGGTCGTTGTCGACACGGTCTTCGGGCCGGGACTCGACGGCGGTCATGACGTGCTCCCTACCGGTGTCGGCGTGGCGGCGGGTTCGGGCTCTACCGCTTCGCCGCGTTGCTTCGCCGCGGCCCACTGGATCGACCGCACGATGGTGGTGTATCCGGTGCAGCGGCAGATCTGGCCCGAGATCGCTTCCCGGATGGTCTGCTCGTCGGGGTTCGGGGTGCGGTCGAGCAGGGCGCGGGCGGTGATCATCATTCCGGGTGTGCAGAATCCGCACTGCAACCCATGGCACTGCATGAAGCCCTCCTGCACGGGGTCGAGTTGACCGTGCACCTCGAGCCCCTCGACGGTGCGCACTGCGCGACCGCTGGCCATGACGGCCAGCATCGTGCACGACTTCACCGGTTCGCCGTCGACCTCCACCACGCAGGTGCCGCAGTTGCTGGTGTCGCAGCCCCAGTGGGTTCCGGTGAGCCGCAACTGATCTCGCAGGAAATGCACGAGCAGGGTGCGTGGCTCGACCTGCGCGGTCACCGGCTCGCCGTTGACGGTCATGGTTACCTGCATGGCTAATTCCCTTCCAGCGCGGGGTCGTTCAGTACTCGTTCGACTGCGGTGCGCAGCACGCGAATCGTCAGTTCGGATGCGAGATGACGCTTGTAGTCCGCGCTGCCGCGGGCATCGGAGACAGGTGAGCACGCCGTGCTCGCTAGGCGGCCAGCCTCCGCGAATATTTCTTCGGTGGGCGGCTCACCGATGAGCATGTCCGCCGCGGTGGCCAGCGCCGCCGGATCGGGGTTGACCGCGGTCAGACCGATCCGTGCGGCCGCTATCGTCTCGCCGCGCAGGGTCACCGTTGCGCCGGCCGCCGTGATCGCCCAGTCGCCGACCCGGCGCTCCACCTTCGCGTAGGCGCTCGATGTCCGATGCCGCACGGGAATTCGGATCTCGATCAGAATTTCGTTGTGCGACATGGCGGTTTCGTACGGGCCGACCAGGAAGTCGTCCATCGCGATCTCCCGGTCGCCGGACGGTCCGCGCACCAGGCAGACGGCGCCGAGGACCGTGCAGACCGTGCAGAGATCTTCGGCGGGATCGGCCTGGCACAGCGACCCGCCGATGGTGCCGCGGTTGCGCACGACCGGGTCGGCGATTACACGCTCGGCGTCACGGAAGATCGGGCACGCCGCGGCGAGGTCGTCCGACTCGAGCGCGTGCCGATGCCGGACCATCGCACCGATGCGCACCAGGGTCGGGTCGGTGACGATGTAACCCAGTTCGGCGGCCAGGTCGTTGATGTCGATGAGATATTCCGGATTGGCCAGTCGTAGCTTCATCATCGGCAGCAGACTGTGCCCGCCCGCGACGATGCGCGCCTCCTCCCCCAGCCGGTCCAGTAGTCCGATGGCGTGATCCACGCCCGTTGCGCGCTCGTATTCGAATGGCCCAGGAACTTGCATGTGATCGACCTCATGTCGGCGGGAATGGGCCAAGCGTCTGCCCTGCCGGAGTGGGCCGTCAAGACCGATTTAAGGAATCACTTAATTCGGTGTTCGCGCTGGTCGTGTGGTGAATCCGGCCGCCGGTTCTGGTCAGGGAGGCACCGCGTCCGCCCCAGCGTCGCGCGATGATCTCGGCCGCGATGGACACCGCCGTCTCTTCCGGTGTCCGGCCGCCCAGATCCAGCCCGATCGGGCTGGCGAGTCGGGCGAGTTGTTCGTCGGTGAGGCCCGTCTGTCGCAACCGGCCCAGCCGCTCGTCGTGCGTGCGGCGCGACCCCATGGCGCCGACATAGCCGATCTCCGGTGCGCGCAGTGCCACCTCGAGCAGCGGAACGTCGAACTTGGGATCGTGGGTCAGTACGCAGACGACGGTTTGCGAGTCGACCGTGCCGGCCGCGATCTGCGCGGCCAGGTAGCGGTGCGGCCAGGCGACGACGACCTCGTCGGCGGTCGGGAACCGGGCGGAGGTGGCGAAGACCGGCCGCGCGTCGCACACTGTCACCCGGTAGCCGAGGAACGATCCCTGCTGGGCGACGGCGGCGGCGAAATCGATCGCCCCGAACACCAGCATCCGCGGCTGTCGGGCATAACTGGCGACGAAAACGCCCATGCCCTCGCCGCGACGCTGCCCATCCGGACCGTAGGACAGCACTTCGGTGCGGCCCGCTGCGAGCAGTCCGCGTGCGTCATCGATGACCGCGTCGTCGATGCGCGCCGACCCCAGCGTGCAGTGGGCATCGCTGGGCCGGATCAGCAGCCGACGCCCGACCCGGGCGGTGTCGGGGTGCTCGATGACGGTCGCGATCGCGACCGGCCGGTGCTCGGCGATATCTGCGGCGACCTCGCCGAGTTCCGGAAACGTCTCCGGCGAGATGGCTTCGACGAAGATATCGATGATGCCGCCGCAGGTGAGACCAACGGCGAACGCGTCCTCATCGGAGAGGCCATACCGCTGTAGCACCGGAGAACCGGTCCGGATGACGTCGGTGGCGAGTTCGTAGACCGCGCCCTCGACGCAGCCGCCGGAGACCGAACCGCCGACCGTGCCGTCGGGGGCGACGACCATGGCCGCACCGGGCGGTCGCGGCGACGAACGGAAGGTCCGCACGACCGTCGCGACCCCAGCCGTGCCCCCGGCGTTCCATGTTGTCATCAGATCCGTGAGCACGTCCTGCATAGTGCGTCCTCCAGACGCGATGCAGCCGTCGGCGCTGCGTACACCTCCAAAGTAGACTCGGATTGTGACGCCCGCCCAGCTTCGGGCCTACTCGACCGTGGTGCGGCTCGGCTCCGTCCATGCGGCGGCCAGAGAGCTGGGGATGTCCGACGCCGGTGTCTCGACGCACATCGCCCAACTGCGTAAGGAGCTCGACGACCCGCTGTTCACCCGCGCGGCGTCGGGTCTGGCCTTCACGCCTGGCGGGCTGCGCTTGGCCAGCCGGGCGATCGAGATTCTCGGATTGCAGCGCCAGACCGCCATCGAGGTGAGCGAGGCGGCGCACGGCCGACGGCTGCTGCGCATCGCGGCATCGAGCGCGTTCGCCGAGCATGCCGCGCCCGGCCTCATCGACCTGTTCGCTACGCGGGCGAAGGATCTGTCGGTGGAGCTGAGTGTGCATCCCACCAGCCAGTTCCGCAGCCTGATCGAGACCCGTGCGGTGGATATCGCGCTGGGGCCCGGGCAGGACAGCACCGACTCGACCATTACCGCCCGGCCGTTTTTGAAGTATCAGATCATTTCGGTCGCGCGCCCCGATAGCCCACTGGCGGACATTGCACCGCATCCGGCGCTGCTGCGGGAACAGCAGTGGATGCTGGGCCCCAGCGCTGGCAGTGTCGACGGGCACATCGCGACGATGCTGCGCGAGTTGGCCATTCCCGAATCACAGCAGCGGATCTTCCAGAGTGATGCTGCCGCCCTCGAAGAGGTCCGCTGTGCCGGGGGCATCACCGTGACGATCGGTTTCGCCGTCTCCTCCGACCTCGCGACCGGCCGATTGAGCCACATCAAGGGGCCCGGCCTTCAGGTATCCGATGAGTGGTGCGCGACCACCCTGCCACCTGACACCCGCCAGCCCGCGGTGTCGGAACTGCTGCGGTTCATCACCACCCCGCGATGCATCCAGGCGATGATCCGCGGGTCCGGCGTAGGCGTCAGTCGGTTCCGCCCGAAAGTGCATGTGACTCTGTGGAGTTGAGGCCCATGTCCGACCTCGAGGAGGTGATCAGGGAGCGCCATTCGACGCGGATGTTCTTGCCTGATCGACCAGTGCCGAGAAGATTGATGGACGACGCGCTTGCCTTGGCTGTCCGTGCGCCGTCGAGCTCCAACATCCAGCCGTGGCAGCTGGTGTTCGCGTCCGGAGCTGCCCGGGACCGTCTCGTGGCCGCTTTGCTGCACGAGGCTCGCATGCGGCCGCCCGAGATCCCGCCACTGCCTCCTGCTTTCGCGCACCTGCGCCGGGAACTGGGCGCCCAGGTGTACGGGTCGATGGGAATCGCTCGCGAAGACACCGAGGGCAGGCGGGTTGCGGTGCTGCGCAACTGGGAGTTCTTCCGTGCGCCGTTGGCCGGTATCGTCTGCATGCACCGCGACCTCGGCAGTGTCGATGTGCTCGGTGTTGGGATGTTTCTGCAAACATTGCTGCTGGCCCTGACAGCATGCGGCCTGGGAACCTGCGTTCAGGTCTCGATCGCGGGGTATCCCGAGATCGTCCACGCGCAGCTCGGTATCCCAACGGAGCTTTCGGTCCTGTGCGGACTGGCCGTCGGCTACCCCGACCCTGCATTCCCCGCGAACAATCTCCGAATCGGCCGCCGCGCCATCAGTGAGAACGTGGTATTCCACGATGTCTGATCAACAGTGTGAATTCGTTGGTCGCCTTCGCTGTCCGGAAAGGCTCAGTGCGATGCCGTGGACCCGAGCGGATGCAATGACCAAGGCATCGCCTCGATCGGGACTGTCGCAGCAGATCTGTCCATCCCGCTCGTCTTTGATCCGGTGGTGAATTCGGGATCGGTCCCGATAATGACGCGGCCTTCGCTGCTGACCAGCACTACCCGCTGACCGAATGCCTGGAATCGTGGAAGCAAGGCCTGCTCGATCGCGGCAACCGGTACATCGGCACCGGCGACTCCGAGGAATGTTCCCGATGTGCTCGTGACCGGTATCGAGAATGTGCACACGTATTCATCGGTGCACGCGTAATCGAGGTGCGGCCCCTGTACCCATCGCCGACCCTGCTCGCACGGAACCGTGAACCAGTCCATTTTCGTATAGTCGTAGAAATATTCATTATGTGGATTCAATTCGAGCACCAGGCGCTGCGCGTCGGGAAGCCACCATTCCAGGTATCGGGAGCGATCCGCGAGCACGCTGTCGGCCATCACTACGCCCGCGCCATTGAACAATTTTCCGCGCCGCTCCAGCTCGCCGAGAATGAGTTCGCGCAGCGGTGCCAGATCAGTCGACTGGGGAGCCGACCGCAGATTCTCGGTGAGACCATCCCACAGGGTTGTCAGCGCGGTCCCGATGGTTGCGAGCGACACGTAGACCTCGTCGGCCAGTTTTGTGACAGAGTCAACCAGCGACTCGACTGTCGCCGGAGCCGAAAAGTCATCGGTGTCCCTCACTGAGTTCCAAGCGTAGGGCAACGAGGCGGCGGATGCGTGATTCTGCATGTGATTCTGCTAGTTCTCGTGCACGGCTATCGTCTTCTTGTTCGATCGCGTCCACCACGTCACGATGGGCGCTCGCCTCGGCAGCCGGGTCCAGTTTCAGCCGCGGCAGCCAGACCAAGGCGGAGAGCTCGGCCTGCAAACCGACCTCGGCGCGGGTCAGTCGGGTGGACTGTGCGCACACCGCCATCTCGATGTGGAAGCGGCTGTCGGCCTGGCGTGCCGAGACGAGGTCGGAGCTGTCCTTCAGCCGGTCGACCAGCGCGCGGAGTCCGACTATATCGGCCCGCAAGCTGCGCCGCGCAGCGAACGCGGCAACTGCCCCGGTGATGGCGAGGTGCGCATCCCCCAGATCACGCAACTCCTGGATGCTCATCTGCCGCAACCGCGCCAGCGAGGTGTTCTCGAAAACCTCCGCCGAAGCGCTGATGAAGCTGCCGCCCCCGCGCCCACGCTTGGTGTGCACGATTCCCTGCTGCCGGAGTACGACCAGCGCCTCCCGCAGGGTCATCGTCGATACACCCAACTGGTTGGCGAGATCGGTTTCACTCGGCAACTGCTGGCCGTCGACCATGACACCGAGGCTGACCGCGGCAGACAGCCGCTGCACTACGGCCTCGGTTTTCGGACCACCCTCGAGCGGTGACAGCACGGCGTTGAGCGCGGTCAATCCGGCCCTCTCCTGTTGGGACAACGCGACTCCTGGGGTGGCGGGACTTGACACGATTCTAGCCAACTAACACTTGAAATATGAACTATAAAGTTTTACATCGACCATAGATCGGTCCCGTCCGGGTGTCTCTCGTATCTGCGCGTCACTATGCCGACCTCGCCGGAGCTGCCCGTAGAACGGGTGCGTGCCCGATGGGTGGTCGGAGTAGATGCGATCTTTACAAGAGAAAGTCTTGAACTATGAAATCTAATGTCTTATGTTCATGGCTATGTGACTGCCCTCGCACCGACGTCACGATCGAAGCAGGACTTTCCAGTCCGAGAACGCGACCTGTCATGGCGAGCACCTCTGGTGGTGCATCCGCGGCCGTGCCGCGAGGTGCCGGCCAGAGAAGGCAGTCATGGCGGAATGCGGCCGGTCGAGATGGTCGGCGAATGCAGGAGGTAAGCATGCGGTGCCGGGGTATCGAAAATGGTTGAGACGCGCCGAACTGAAGTCGACGGACTGTGTGTGACGTGGCGCTTGGTTCAGCACCATCTGATCGCGATTGTCGCCGTGCACAATGCATGCGACGCTACGCCAATAGCCTCCTTCAGTCCCAGCAACTATCCGGACCTCGTGCGAGCGCGAGAACTCCTTCCAGAACTGGCGAGGCTGTGGGATGCGGTCCGCCACGAATTCTGGACGGGAATGATCCCTCCGATGGCCAGACAGCAAGCAATGGCATAACGTCGCCGAGCGCGCACCGTTCTGGTGCGTACTCAGCCCGAATCGCTTGCTGCTCATTCACACAACGTGCGTGAAATGCCCTGTCTGCATCGAAAGACCGGGGTTGCCGAAATTTGTAGTCCGTCCGACGGCGGCGATGTGGTCGTGGTCGAGCGACAGCGACCCGGCTCATCATGTCTCGGCACACACCCGGGCTTGCCGATACGGCCCACAAGGTGGTGGGCTGTTGGGAAACGCCACATCACTCATGTCCCGATTCGCTCGCTGTCTGGTCGAGCAAGAAGGTTGTTCACCAGGTTACGTGGAATAGCGAGGCCGGAGTTCAGCGCCGAGATGACGATGGAGCGACACATGGATGACGACATCGAACGCCCGCCGCAGCTCACGGCGTTCCCGCGCATCGACGACTACGGTTTCATCTCCGACTGCGAGGTCACTGCACTTATCGCCCCCAGCGGAGCCGTGGAATGGATGTGTCTACCCCGCATCGACTCCCCGAGTGTCTTCGCGGCCATACTCGATCGTTCCGCCGGTTCGTTTCGGTTCGCCCCCGC
The DNA here is from genome assembly GCF_040680755.1 of Nocardia sp. NPDC051990. Lineage (NCBI taxonomy): Bacteria > Bacillati > Actinomycetota > Actinomycetes > Mycobacteriales > Nocardiaceae > Nocardia > Nocardia sp. NPDC051990. The sequence continues at coordinate 615,576 of NZ_JBFAXH010000002.1, forward strand.
CGACTTCATGGTGCCGACCGATCGCCGCTACGTCCCTGGCACGATGGTCATGGAGACGAATTGGCGCAGTGGCGAAGGGTGGGCGACGGTTCGCGATGTGCTGCTGGTCGGGCCATGGCGGCACCAGGTACCCGGCCGTAGCGCCCATCGTCGAACCCCCACCGACTACGACGCGGAGCATATTCTGCTGCGGACAGTGCACTGTGAGACCGGGCAAATCCAGTTCGCGCTCGACTGCCATCCATCCTTCGACTACGGCAGGTATCGCGCTCATTGGGAGTATCTCGACAGCTACTACATCGCGCAGGCCCGCGCCGACGGGATCGACATGCAGCTGACGCTGACTACCGACATGCGCCTGGGGCTGGAAGGTACGCACGCGCTTGCTCGCACCCTACTGAAGGCGGGCGACGCACGCTTTTGCGCGCTCTCCTGGGGTAGTCGTGACGCGCCCCGCGCCCTTGACGAGGCCGATGAACGGCTGTTGCAGACAATCCACCATTGGCGGCACTGGCTGGCCGGCGGGCGGTTTCCGGACCATCCGTGGGCTGCCCAGCTCACCCGCAGCGCGCTGACTCTCAAGGGGCTGACCTTCGCACCCACCGGCGCCATCAGTGCCGCCGCCACCACGTCATTACCCGAAACCCCAGGTGGACAACGCAATTGGGACTATCGCTACTCGTGGATACGCGACTCCGCCTTCGCGCTGTGGGGCCTGTACACACTGGGCTTCAGCTGGGAGGCGAACGACTTCTTCTCCTACATCATCAGCTTGACCGAAGACGTCCGGGACATGCAGATCGTCTACGGCATCGGTGGCGAAAGCGACCTCACCGAGCAGACTCTCGCCCACCTGCGCGGCTACGAAAACGCCTGCCCCGTGCGTATCGGCAACGACGCGTACCGGCAACGCCAGCACGATGTGTGGGGCGCTGCGCTGGACGCGGTCTATCTCTATGCGCGCAACCAAGACCGAATCGACGCGCGATCCTGGCTGCTGTTGGGACGGGCGGTCAAAAGTGCCCTCACCTACTGGCGCGACCCCGACCATGGCATCTGGGAAGTACGCGGGCAGCCCCAACACTTCACCTCCAGCAAGGTGATGTGTTGGGTTGCCGCCGATCGCGGCGCCCGGCTGGCCCGCATCCACCAGGACTTCGAGCGCGCGCATCGCTGGCAACAGGCCGCAGACGAAATCCGCGCCGATATATGCACTCACGCGGTCGATTCCCGGCAGGTATTCACCCAGTACTATGGCAGCACGGCGCTGGATGCTTCGACCCTGCTCATCCCGCTGGTTCGTTTCCTGCCCCCCGATGACGACCGGGTACGCAACACGGTGTTGGCCATCGCCGACGAACTGACCGAAGACGGTCTCGTATTGCGGTATCGCGTCAGTGAAACCGACGATGGCTGCGCAGGGGACGAAGGTGCCTTCACGATCTGCTCGTTCTGGCTGGTCTCGGCGCTGTCGGAGATCGGCGAAAAGACACGAGCCAAACAGTTGTGTGAGAAGCTGCTGTCTTACGCCAGCCCTCTTGGCCTCTACGCCGAGGAGGTCGACCCCCGAACCGGTCGGCACTGGGGCAACTTCCCCCAGGCGTTCACCCACCTGGCCCTGATCAACGCCGTAATGCACGTCATCCAGGACGAACAAGCCGTATTGCGGCAGGTGCTCGGCGGGGAATCAATCGCCCCACGACTGGACGATGCATCGTTCACGCTGGGATACATGCACCGCTGACCCCGATGCTGCGGCCAGGCGTGCGCAATTGCGGGTCGCCCGGTGTGGCCCGCTCGAGTCGCATACGTCGCAGCGGTACACGAAATCCGTTCGCGTATGACAACTTCCGGAAGTCGGTCGAATCTCGGATAACTGGGTCCGGGGTTGGCGATCGCGGATCCGTCGTGCGTGAAGTTCTACACCGACCGGGAGAAGACCAGGTTCGAGCACGCGTGGGAGATCCAGCGCAGCCAGGGGCTGGTCTCCTACGCGCAGGTCGAGGCCGAGCTGCTGGCGTGGATCGCTGATCAGGCGTGGATGACCGGCGACGGCCCGAAGTCCCTGCTCGTGGGCGCGGTGGACTGGTTGCGCAAACGCAACGCTCTGCTACACGGATTGACCGGCAAGACCGTGCATCTGCGGCGGATGCGCTCCCAGCGGGAGCGGCTATTGGCGTTGCTGTGCGCGACGGTGTTCACCTTGCGCGCCAAGGCCATCGATGACGTGCTGGAGTTGTTCGATCTGCTGATGGTCACCGATCTGATGGCCAAGGCCGAACGTCAGTCCAGGGACGAGAAGCTCAAGCGCTACCCGCGGGTGAGCCGCAACGCCGGCAAGCTGGCCCAGGCGGTGCGGGTGCTGCTGGAGATGAGCGAGACCGAGCCGGGGTTGTCGCTGGAGCTGGTGTGGGATCTGATCGAGAACACCGTGTCCAAGGCGGAACTGCGGGCCGCGCTCGCATCGACCGATGAGCTGGTGCCGCAGGCGGATCCGGAGTGCGACTCGCAGCGGTTCGAGGAGCCGGCCAACCGGTACGCCACGGTGCGGGCGTTCCTGCCCGCGATGATGCGCAACATCCACTTCGGCGCCACCGCCGACGCCGCGCCGGTGCTGAAAGCCGTTGCCGCGCTGGCGGATCTGATCGCTCCGCAACGCACTGCTCGCGGCGGGTGCCGTCCGGTCGATCCACGCCCGCCCGAACCGAAAATATTTCGGACCGAAACGGGGTTCTACCTGGCTGAACATGCTCAACGACCAGGCCGCCGGGCTGAACGCGATGGTCGTGTCGGGCATTCCGCGCGACTCGCTCAACGCCATCGACGTGATCCTGCGCCAACCCGAGGGCAGCAAAGTGCCCGACGACATCATTTCTGACGCCGGATCGTATTCGGACATCGTGTTCGGTCTGCTGCATTTGCTGGGCCGCAAGTACCGGCCGCAGCTGAAGCACCTGCCTGATCAGCGGTTGTGGCGCGTCGACCCGGCCGCTGACTACGGGCCCTTGGACAAGGCCGCCCGAGGGCGGATCGATATCGAGAAAGTGTGCTCCCACTGGGAGGATATGTGCCGGGTGGCGGTGTCGATGAACCGTGGTGAGGTCTCCGCGCACGAGGTCACGCGCATGGTCTCCCGCGACGGAAACCCCACCCACCTCGGCCAGGCCATCGCCCACTACGGCCGGATTTTAAGACCCTGCACATCCTGCGCCTGGCCGACGACGAACCCTACCGGCGGGAAGCCAAGGCGCAGGCCAATCTCCAGGAAGGCCGCCACGATCTGGGCATGACGCCACCCGAGCGTGGGAGGGCAGCAAATGCAGCACGTCGACCGACCAGGGCATCACAGTCAGCACGCTGCGCCGCTTCGGGCCGCTGCCGTGGCTGCCCTTGCCGAAACGGACATAGCAGACGCCGAAGTCTCCGAACTCTGCTGCTTTGGGGTTGCGGCCGAAATCGTGCGCCTCCAGCCGCACCAGCTCACGCCGGCGGAGCCCAAAAGCGTAGGCGGTCTTCAGCATTGCGGCGTCGCGGAACGCCGCGACCGCACCCTTGCGGCCATGACGGCGGATCTCTTCCACCATCGCGTCGGACGCGTCGAACAGCTGCTGCAACTCGGGCCGCGTCAACGCCCGCCGTTGCGGGCGCCCCTCAACGTCCAGGACGTGCTTGGCGCTGTTCCAGTCGTGGCTGATCTGAACCGGATGAGTCCCAAATCGCCTCTCGCACTCGATATCCCAGCCGTAGAGCGGTTCGCAGACGTAGGCGAGGAACGCGCGAATCGCAAGTTGGTAGGACCGCACGGTCGACAGCCCGCGCACCGCACGAATAAATGGCACCACCGCCACCGGATTCTCCGAAAACTCGACAACGGCACCCTGCGCGCAGGGTCCTGGAACACCGCCCGCCAATAAGCGAGGGTCGCAATGGATTTCCTCAATTGGTTGAGATCACGGGGAACGACCCTGGGCGAATGCACACAGCACGACATCGACGACTGGTTCGCCGACGGCCCGAAAACTCGCCTGACGGCCCGAATCTTCATGACCTTCGCCATCCGGCGGCGGCTCTGCCCGAAGCTGCGCATCCCCAACCCGCCCAGAGTTGCGCCTGAGGCACAGCCCCAGGGCGAACGAATTGCGCTGGTCCGCCGTCTGTTCACCGACGACTCGCTGGCGCCCATCGATCGTGTCGCGGGCTTGTTGGTTCTGCTCTACGCTCAGCCGGCCACTCGCATCACCCAGATCAAGGTCGATGACGTGACCACGCGCAATGATCAAGTGCTCCTGCGGATCGCTGAGGAAGATTTGCTGATGCCAGAGCCGTTGGACCGCCCGATAACCGACCTGATTATCCAGCGTCGCAACATGGGAACCGCCGCCAACCTCACCTCGCCCTGGCTGTTCCCTGGGCAGCGGCCGAAGCGGCCGATCACGACGAGCCGACTCCGAGTTCGGCTTCGCAGCTTGGGGATCACCGGCACCAGCCGGGTCGCAGCCTTCAATGAGCTCTTGCGCGAAATCCCTGCGCCAGTCCTCGCTGACCTAGTCGGCTGTCACCCGCGATTCGCCGCGGAACGTGCTTCCGCTCTCGCGACCGACTGGGCCAACTACGCCGCCATTCGGGCACGCCCGTCACCCGCGCATATGTGAGATCCGGGGGCATACGAGCGCGCCGAATACAGGGGGTGGCACCGGTGCCCCGGTGGCGCTGCAGGACGCGCGGTATGCGGCAATACAGTGCATTGCAGCGGAGCATTGTGGCGCAGGGGCACCAATGCCGCTTTCTCTGAGCGGAAGGGTCGCGTCTGCGTCAGGGCCTCTCGGCAGTCTTGGCTGGGTAGCGGAGCCGAGCCTGATCATTCGTGTCGTCACCGCGGTGGAGTTGAAGGACTTTCTGTTCATGGCTGCTTGTGAAGTCCGGGTCTACATAGATGTGGACCGCGCTGATGAGCGTGCCGCGGAATGTGAAAACGTTGCAGAAACGGCCGGTCGAGACTCGCTGGTCTGGCCAACGGCGCCCATCAGCGGTGGTACCCCATTCACGGCCTTCTACGATGATCCTCTCTCCGGCCACCATGATGTCCAGACCGTCAATGTCGTGTTCGAGGGTCGATAGGTCTGCCCAGAGTCGCTGCGCGAACTCGGCCATGTCCTGCTTACCGTGTCCGACACCGAATTTCGGAAAATACAGTTCCACATCATCGGTGTAGAGATCGAGGAGCGCAGGATCACTCGCATCGATGAGCTCGAAGGCGCGACGGACGATCGCGATTCGCTGGTCGGTGAGGCCGGTGGGGGTGGTCGAGGTCATGGAAGAACTCCTATGCGAGTGCGAAACCGGGCATCGTCCGGTCGTTTGGTTCGTGGATTGCGTGTTCTGAGCGTGATGCGTTGCAGAAGAGATCAGTTCAACAAACATCTTTCTGTATTCAGGAGTCCAGAACGATGGCGTGCGAGGTCCGAGGGACCACGGTCTAGAGACCGCGGGTTACGTGACGAGGGGTTGCAGCCCTAGGGCAAAGACTCGCTGCAGTTGGTCAGGGCCGGCGCCTGCCTGGGCACTGATTCGAAGCCCGGAGATCACAGTGACCACAAGAAGAGCGCCGTCGTCGGCGTTGACATCGCGACGTAAGCTGCCATCAGCCTGGCCGGATCGGATCGCGTATGCCAGCAGTGACAGTCGCCGCTCTAGCGAGGCTTCCAGAGCTCGTGCTATCCGCTCGTCGCGTTCGCGAAGCCCTGGGGCCATATAGGTACCGACGACCATGCAACCGGCTGCATGTCCCTGCCGGGCAGCCTCACGCTCCTCGGTCAACACCAGCTCAGCCAGCACCTCCAGCCGTTCCCGCCCGTCGAGGCTCTCGTCGGAGAGGATTGCTTCTTGCGCCTGGTCTACGACGGACAGGTATCGCTGCAGGGCCTGGACAAACAGCTCCTCTTTCGATGTGAACGTGTTGTACAAGCTGCTCCGTCGCACTCCGGCGACCTCACACAGCCGTTCGGTCGAGCTATCACTGAACCCGAACATTCGAAACTGGCCCGCTGCCGCATCAAGGACTGCGGACTCGTCGAATTCCCGCGGTCTGCCCACAGGCATGACCCTACCATCATTATGTATTCTAGGGTACAGAACAGTGCTGCGCGCACAATCGCAGCACAGCGAACCTTGACGCCCGACGACCTTGGTGATGTCTAGTCCGTCCCGGCGTCGGCACGACCTGTTATGGGCAACCATGGAGCCGTCATGGCAGCGCCAGCCACACCGACCCAAGCAGCGCCCCGGGTCCCGATCCCGATCCTGTCATCGGCATTACAGGATGCGCACGAGTGGTGGCAGCCGGACTCAAGCGAGGTCAGCATCGCGGACGGCCGATAGTCGGTGGATCCGAGGGCGGTGAGTTCGGCGTCGGTGTCGCCCTCCATGGTGCCGGAGACGCGCCCTCCCAACGGACCCACCTACCGATGGCTTCACGGAAGAATACGAGCACCTCGAATATGGGATGGCACCGGTCGTAGAGGCTTAGCGCCAGTTTCCGCAAGAGTGGGCAGGCACCGGGAAACTGCGAGTCGTCACGTGAATGTCAGTGGCCGAACTGCGGATTCGTCACTCGATGTCAGTAGGTCTCGTCGTCCTTCGGCCGCGCGCCGTCGTTGAATCCTGCTCGCCTATTCCGGAGTGAACCGGGTGTCGGGATCCGGGTGGCGGTGGTGGCAGTGCCCTGCCTGGGGGGAGACTGAAGGTGGTAGCGGTTGTCGGCTGGTGAAGGAACTAGATCGTCGACATCGGGTGCTACGAATCCGTCGTGAGGTGCCCGCCCGGCACCCGCACTTCGGGGCGTGATCGTCTTCTGGGAGTTCACGTCAACCTTTGCGGGTGTATGCGTTTCTGGCCCGCAGCGGTTTCGCGGGGGTGACCACATCGGGACTCGCTTCGGATGAGGAGCTGAGGGTATGCGCATCGTGGTTGATCTGAATCGGTGTCAGGGGTATGCGCAGTGCGTTCCGCTGGCGCCGGATGTGCTCGAACTGCGGGGTGAGGAGGCGCTGGCCTATGATCCCAACCCTGATGACGCGCAGCGCCAGCGGGTGTTGCGGGCGGCGGCGGCGTGCCCGGTCCAGGCGATCCTGGTGGAGACCTTCACCCCTGATGGGCCGGAGCCTGTGGCATGAGCACCGCGTCGCTGACTGCGGACCTGGTCAGAATGTTTCGGGCCGAGGGGCGGATCGTGATCGTGGGGGCGTCGCTGGCCGGGCTTCGCGCCGCGGAGGCTTTGCGGGAGAAGGGCTTCCGCGGGCGGTTGACTCTTATCGGTGACGAGCCGCACGAACCGTACGACCGGCCGCCGTTGTCCAAGCAGGTCCTCATGGGATGGGTTCGCGCCGATCACACCAAGCTTCCCCGCATGCGGGGCATCGACGCGGCCTGGCGGCTGGGTGTGGCCGCTACCGGCTTGGACCGGGCGAACCGGCGGGTCTTGCTGGCCACCGGGGACACGGTGCCCTACGACCGGCTGCTCATCGCCACTGGCGTTCGGGCCCGCCCATGGTTCAACCCGGCCGAGGGCGCCCTGCAGGGGGTGTTCACGCTGCGCACCTGCGATGACGCGGCCCGGCTGCAGGCAGCGCTGCAGGCGGGCCCGAAACGGGTTCTCGTCGTCGGCGCGGGGTTCGTCGGCTCGGAGATGACTTCGGTGTGCTGCGAGCTGGGGTTGCCGGTGACCGTCGCCGAGCGCGGAGGCGGGCCGCTGGTCGGGCCGCTGGGCGGGGTGATCGGCGATATCGCCGCGCGAATGCAGCTCAGCGCCGGGGTCGACCTGCGCACCGGTGTGTCGGTGGAAGCCCTCGACGGCGACACCAACGGGCGGGTGCGCCGGGCCCGGCTCTCGGACGGGACCACGCTCGATGTCGATGTGGTGGTGGCGTCGTTGGGGTCGATCCGCAACGTCGAGTGGCTGGCAGGTGCCGGGCTGGCCGCCGGTTTCTGGGGAATCGGCTGCGATGCGGGCTGTCGCGCGTTCGACATCAACGCGGTGGTCACCGACAACATCTTCGTGGCCGGGGACATCGCACGCCAGCCACACGTGCTGTATGAGTATCAGTTCATCTCGATGGAGCATTGGGACAACGCCGTGTGCGGGGCACAGGTCGCCGCGAACAACATGATCAGCCTCGAGACCGACCGGCGACCACATCTGCCCCTACCGTCGTTCTGGTCGGCCCAATTCGGGGTGAACATCAAGGGTGTCGGGGTGTGCTCGTTCGGCGATGAGATCGTGTTCACCCAGGGGTCCCCCGAGGACTATCGCTTCGCCGCGGCCTACGGGCGCCGCGGCCGCATCGTCGGTGCGGTGACGTTCAATCACGGCAAGTGGCTGCCGTACTACGCGGCGATGATCGAGCGTTCGGCGCCGTTCCCGCCGCCACCGCCGGGCTATGACCAGGCCGCCGACCCGGCACCGATGCCGGCCCGCTTCCCCGATCCGCGAGTGCCGACCGCGATTCCCGATGTGGTGCTGACCGGTCACGATCCCACCTCCCGGGGCGCGGAGTTCCACTGAAGAAGGGAGGGAGCATGACCGCAGCGACCGCCTGGGCGGAGGCGATGAAATACGAACACCGCGCCGACCCGTACCCGTTCTTCGACCAACTGCGCCAGACCCCGGTCGTGCGGGCGGCCGAGGACCTGTACGTCGTGACCGGCTACCAGGAACTGCTGACGCTGGCCCACGACCCCCGGATCAGCTCCGACATCAGCCGTAGCCCGCTGAGCACTGCCCTGACAGCAGGCGCCGACTCGGAGCCCGGCGCTGCGGACATGCAGGCCTACGGTCGCGCGCCGAGCATCATCACCTCCGATCCCCCCGATCACGATCGGGCGCGCCGGCAGGTGATGCGCCACTTCGGGCCACCGCATTCACCCGATCTCATCCCCAGCATGGAGCCGGGCATCGTTCGGTTGTGCAACCAGCTGCTCGACCACATCAAGTCCAGCGGCAAGACACGCCTGGATGTGGTCGACGATTACGCCTACCCGGTGCCGGTGACGGTGATTTGCACGATCCTCGGGGTCCCGCTCGCAGACGAGCCCACGTTCCATGCCCGGATCTACGACATGTTGACCGGGACGGATCTGGGCCCGGACGCGGCCACCGAGCAGGGCAAAGCCCGCGCCGAGAAGGCCCGCACAAGCAGCGACGCGCTCATGCGATATCTGGCCGACTTGATCGAACAGCTCCAACGTGAGCCCGGACCGGGATTGCTGTCGAAATTGATCCACGACGACGGCCCCGATGGTCCGATGCCGGCCGAGCAGGTGTTGTCCAACGCGAGGCTGCTGCTGGTCGCCGGTCACGACTCGACGGTCAACACCATCTCCAACTGTGTGATGACGCTGCTGCGCAACCCTGGATCCTACGAGCAACTGCGCAGCAGACCGGAGCTGATTCCACGCGCGATCGAAGAGGTCCAACGGCTGCAGGCGGCGGTGCAGTTCTTCCCCAGTCGCAGCGCCACTACCGATATCGACATCGCCGGCACCATCATCCCCAAAGGGGCCGCGATATATCTGGTCTACGCCGCCGCCAACCGCGACCCGAACCGCTTCGCCAACCCCAACCGCTTTGACATCCAACGCCCCGACAACGAGCACTTCGGCTGGGGCAGCGGCATCCACACCTGCCTCGGCGGCCCACTCGCACGACTGGAAGTCAACCTGGCGCTGGAAACCTTCCTACGCCGCGTCACCGAACCTCGCCTGGTCATCGACCCGCCACCCTATCGGCGAAGCCAAATCTTCCGCGGCCCACGACACCTGCTCATCGACTTCGACCACATCACCGACTGACCAGAACACAACATCCAAGCAACGCCACTCGTCGAACGAGCCTATCAAGATCAACCCTACCGACGATCGCCGTACCTTTGACCCACCAGCCGGGCCGCAGTTCAAGGCGACACCGAGGTCGGCATCGACATCACCGCCCACACCCCGAAAATCCTGACCGCCGATACCGTCGAGACGTCGACAGTATGTGGTCACCATGCGCTGCGACGACACCTGCCCCTACTTCCCCCGGCATCTCGAGGTGAAACACGGCCGGGTCGCATCCCGCTGCCGCCCGCATTCGCGGTGAAGGCCCGCACCGACGACACCGAGGGCAGATTCTCGTTGCTCGAAGTCACGGTGGCGCGGGACATTCCCCGGCACACCCACCATGTCGCAGACGAGTGCATATACGTCCTGGACGGCGAACTCGGTGTCGATTTCGACGACCGCTCACTCACAGCAGCGAAGGGCACGTTCGTCCTGTTGCCATACGGCATTCCGCACGCCCTGCGGTGCGCGTCGAATCCACCGCCGCGCGTGGTGCCGATCTCCTCGCCCGGCGGTTGGGAATGCTACTTGGAGGACCTGTTCGAAGCCGGTTCATCCATGTTCACCGACGGCGCTCTGGACCCGGTCAAGATCAACCCCATCGCCGCCGAGCGCGCCATACATTACGAGGAGACTGCAAAGCTTGGCAGTGAGAGGTGACCTCCCCAGATGACACAACTGATCGACAACCCGCTCGATCAGCAGCGCCGCGATCGGCGCGAACGGCAGCATCTCGGTCAGCTCTGCCTTCAACGCCTTCGCCTCGTCGGGGACGTCTTCGGCGGTCATCCGAAACACCATCCGCCAACGATCACTGCGGCTCCGGCCGCGATGCCGATGACCTTGTGCCGATACGCGGCCCGCCACATGAGGATTTGACCGGCCATGCGCACTCCCTGGGCCGCAGGTGGCATATGCGCGAGCACATATCGCCCGCGGCGGGTTTCACGCAGGTCCGACAGGTCGCGCCGGATCAGCACGGCGGAGGCCACGCCGGCGGGTATGTGGGCCGCCAGCAGCGCGAGCCCGACGCGGCGTTGCCACATCAGGACGGTGGACACTATCCCCGCGGTGATGTCGGTGGCGAGCTTTCCCGCGTGGACCTGGTGCAGTAAATAGTTGTCGCGATCCATGACACCATCCTTTCGATACGACTGTGGCGGCGAGGGGTGATCACCTCGCCGCCACAATCTGTTTCGCGGATCTACGCACTGCTGATGGACTGCACGACCTTCACCACGACCAGGATGACCGCCAAGGCCAGGTAGCTGCGCAGGGCGATCATGCCGGCCATGCGCAGCGGCGAGAAGGCCGGGCGCTCCAGGGTATCCAGCGCCGGGGTTCGCCAGCTGTCCCGGTCCTGATCCAGGATCGCCTTGCGCTCGGCCCGGGTCAGCGCGGTCGAATCGAGCTCTTCGACCTGATCCGGGTCCAAGCCGCCGAGGTCGGCCGCGATCTGCTCGGTCTCCTTGCGTTCGGTGCGGCGGCGGGCGAACGCGATCGCCAGTCCACCGAGCAGGCCCACGAAGGCGCCGAATCCGAAGAAGATCTCCAGCTGACCGGTCGTCAGGTTGGGGAAGAAGGTGGCGGCCGTCAGCGACAGCGACAGCAGCACCAGCGTCCAGACGATGACACCGGCGATGATGTTCTGCCGCATGGTGTTCACCCACGGCCCGAGCACCGCCTTGTCGTTGCACAGCAGCACCAGGAACACCGTCGCCGAGGGCAGCAGCACACCGGCCAGCGCTTGCACACCCTGAGTGATCAGGCCCAGGACATGGTCGGGGCTGAAAGCGACCGCGGCCGCGACGCCCAGCAGCGCGGCGTAGCCGAGGTAGAACGCTGGAGCCTCGGAGAGCTTCCAGTGCAGCGAGTGCCGCCTGCGGAAGGTGTCGCCGAGCGCGTAGGTGGTGGCAAGGCCGACCGCATTCGCCCCGACCAGGGAGGTGTCCAGCAGCAGGATCGCGAACAACGCGCCCGCGGTCTTGCCCACGTGATCATGCAGGCCGTCGGCGATCGCGCCCGCATCGGTGAACCCCCCGGCCAGCTCAGGGGCCAGACCGAACGCCGCGGCTGCCATGATGCAGATCGCGCCGACCATGACCACGACGATGCCGATGCGAAGATCCATGCGCTCGTAGCGGATCCAACGCGGGGTGATGCGCTTGTCCACAATGTTGGACTGCTGGAAGAACAACTGCCACGGCGCGACCGTGGTGCCGACCATGGCCACCATGAGCAGTAACAGGTCGACATTCAGGCCACCGGGCAGCGACGGGATCACGCCCTCGGCCGACTTCGACACATCCGGACCCACGAGGAACACCAGCGGGAACATGACCACGTTGAGAGCGATCAGCGCGAAAAGGAACCGCTCCCAACGGCGGAACGATCCGCCCGCGACGACCGCGAACAGCAGCACCGCAGCCAGCGGCACCCCGATGCTCTTCGGAAGCCCGAGATAGGTCAAAGCCAGGGATACGCCGATGAATTCGGTGACAATGGTCAGCGCGTTCACGATGAACAGATCACCGACACTGAACGCGCCCCAGAACTTGCCGAACCGATCGAAGATCAACCGCGCGTGACCGACACCGGTGACCGCACCGAGCCGCACTACCATCTCCTGGTTCACATACAGCACCGGAATCAACAGTGCCAGCACCCATACCAGGGCCATTCCGTAGTTCTGCCCGGCCTGGGCGTAGGTGGCCACACCGCCTGCGTCGTTATCGCCGACCATGACGATCAAGCCGGGGCCCATGATCGCCAGCAGCATCCGGAAACGCTGCCAGCGGCTGCGACCCTCGGTGGTGTCGTGCTGGCCGATGCTGCCCAGGGCGCCGACGATATCGCCGACGTGCGCGCTGTCGAGCACCGCCCCATTCGTGACGTTCACGGGCTCGGGCACCGTGCCGGTGCGGCGGCTCCCGCCGCCGGAGAAGAAGGCCATGGCCGTTCTCTCTTTCTATTTACTTGCGATACTGCTGTTTTCGAAATGTGCGATCGATCAACGAAGGTCGATGTGATGCCGGATACTGCGGCCCACAGCCGCTACCAGCGGTAGGAGTGGCCGCCCAGGGACGCGGTGTAGACCGCGGACCGTCCACGGGAAGCCCGCATATTCGCGCGCTCCTGCTCGGTCAGAAACATCCGGGCGCGGATCCGACGGACGGAATCAACCAGCGCCGTGGACAGCGACACGATGTCGGCGTGCACAGAGCCGATGGTGGCCATGAAGTGCTCCTCGTGATGAAAAGCTGACCGCTGCAACGAATCCCGGGCACGCCAAAACACACGGACGATACCCATCGACCTCCTCATCCGACGATCATGAAATCGCCGGTTCAGCCGATGCGCGATCTCCGCGGTGTCACGCAGTTACGGTGTCGCAGCAAGTCGGGAACGAACCAGACTTTCGAACCGGACTCGGATACGGACTGTCGCCGGAACTCATGTCGTCCCTCACCTCCTTGCTGCCAGGACGCACGCGCACGTCGTTGCTCATCGCGTCAGATCATTGGGGTGAGGAGCCTGCACTGAAAATAGGCAGGTACGCACCCCTCTCGTCAGAGCTTCGGCACTGCACGACGTGTCCCACCATCGGGAAGCCACTTCGGATCACCCCTTAATCCGGGGAGATCTGTCCTAACCCTGGGCGTCTCTCGACGTCGTCGGATCAGTGGCCTGTGTTCGTACAGGAGCCTCGCCTAGCGAGGTGCTGACCGAAGCAATGTTGAACCCGCGAGTACGCAAAGTCAAATCCAGACCAGTTGGTTGTTAATTGCCGTCTGACCTGCACGGATGGCATCACGGCACGTGTTCGGCGGGCGAAATCGGGCGTGACCTGGTTTTATGTGCGCACATACGCATGGATATCCGGTATCGCGGTCTGCCCATGCCGCCGGGAGATCGATCGTTGTCTGCCACCCAATCCGCGGGACGGCTGCCCGTGGGCGGACCGGTCCGCTGGGCAACGCCTTGGCGTGCGTGTCTGCACGCAATCATGGTGTTTGAACAGTGACGCGGTAGCCGAGGCGGAGTTCTCTGGCAGGGTGGGCGGCGGCGGTGAGATGGAGCCAGCGGTGCAGACCGGCGCGCGGGTCGGGGACGTAGGCCGCCTGGGTGTGCGTGATGCCGAAGGGCATGTTTGCGGATGCGGCGTCGGCGGTCATCAGATGCATCTCCGACCACAGATATGGTTCGCGAGCGTCCTCGGGCAGGGGGCGAGTGTTCGGGAGGAAGAAGCCGAACTGTTCGGCGGGGGCCGTGACGGTTTGGATGAGCGTGCCGGGAACGAATAGTCGTACGGTTCCGGTGTGCACCACGCAGTTGGGTGTCAGGTGCAGCGGTGGGGCAGATTGCAGCTCGAGCCGGAAAACCATGCGCCGACTCTACGGTGCTGCCATGCGCGCGAAAAGCACTGGAGCGTCAAGAAGTTCGGTTGCTCACAGACCGCACGCCACATCGGTCTGGATGGTTACGTGAATTGTCCGATCTGGGCGAATCTGCCGGGATCGCACCAACGGGCGAACAGCTACTCCGCACGAGCGGTTTCGGTCGGCGTGTCGCTGCCATGCAGCCATAGCATGGGACACCCCATAGCGTTGAGGTGTGCGTCTATTGCACGCGGCTGGTGTGGAAATCCAGTACCGCGGCCAAGGTGTCCCCGGGCGCTTCGAGTTGGGGGTAATGGCCGACCTTCGGCAACTCGACCACATCTGGATCCGGAATCAGCTCGCGATAGCGGCGCGCCATGTGCGCACCCGATACCGGGTCGAGTAGCCCGACGATCAGCCGGACCGGAACCGTCGTGTCGACCAGCGCGCCCACCCAGCGCCGCCGGTTCGCCCTGCGCTCACTCATATAGCGAATCAGCTTGTGCCCGTTGCTCTTCCCGTGCTTACTGCACCACAGGATCCAGAACTGATCGAGCTCTTGGGTACTCGGGCGGGTATCGGGACCGAAGACCCCGGCGAGACTGCGGCGGAAGACTCGCTCGGTGCCCAACACCCCGACCAGCGGTCCCAGTGGACTCGCCAGCAACTTCTGCGCCGGGCGCGCACGGTGGGTCTCCGGAAACAGTCCGCCGTTGAGCAGGCACACCGATTCGATCGTCAGCGAACTGTCGCCGTCGGCTCGGCGCTGCGCGTCGCGGGCCAGCAACTCCTGGGTGACGGTATCGCCGTAATCGTGGGCCAGGATATGCGCGCGGGAGATCCCCTGCTCACGCAGCAGGTTCTCGTGGATATCGGCCTGATCGGCGATCCGGTAATCGTACTTGCGGGGTTTGGCCGACCATCCGAAGCCGATCATATCCGGGGCGATGACCCGCGCGAACCGCTCGCGCAGCCCCGGCCATATCGCGTGCCAGTCCCACGACGCGGTGGGAAAACCGTGGATACAGAGCAGATTTCCGGCACCGTCACCGGTACTGTCCTGCCAGAAGATCTGATGGCCGCGGTGGGTGTGCCGCCGACCGTTCGCCCGCCAGGACGCAAACTCTTCCATGTCTACCTCCTTCGTGCCGACAACTATTGCGCGCGCACGCTACCGCCACAGGCGTTCCGAGGAACCGACCGCACTGTCCGTGTCACGTACCGCATGGTCTTTTTCGAGCCGAGTGTTTGCTCTGCGAGAATGCCACAGTGCATGTCGCGATCGGCCTGGTTGTTCTAGTCGCGTCGGCGGCGTCGCTCGCGGCGCTCGCGCGACGGTTCGGGATATCCGAACCGCTGGTTTTGACGCTGGCGGGGGTGGTCGCGTCATATTTGCCGCATGTTCCGGAGGTCCACCCGGATCCTGAGGTCATTCTGCTGGGTTTCCTGCCGCCGCTGCTCTATACCTCGGCGATCCGCACCTCCCTGGTCGACTTCCGGGCCAATGTGCGCACCATCGCGCTGCTGTCGGTGGGCTTGGTGCTGTTCAGCACGTTCGCGGTCGCGGCGGTGGTGTGGTGGCTGCTGCCGGTACCCTTCGCGGTGGCGGTGGCGCTGGGCGCGGTGGTCGCGCCGACGGATGCGGTGGCCGCCACTGGGATCGCGCGGCGCATCGGCATGCCGCGCCGGATAGTCACCATCCTCGAAGACGAGTCGATGTTCAACGACGCCACCGCACTGGTGACGATGCGTACCGCCATCGCAGCGGCCGCGGGCACGGTGTCGGTATGGAAAGCCGGTGGCGACTTCCTGCTCGCGGCGGGCGGCGGTGCGGCGGTGGGCATCGTGGTCGCCTATCTGCTGGCGATGCTGCGCCGACGCATCACCGATCCGGTGCTGGACACCACGCTGTCGTTCCTGGCGCCGTTCGTGGCCTATCTGCCGGCCGAGGGAATCGAAGCCTCCGGCGTGATCGCGGTGGTGACCTGCGGCATGGTGCTGGGCCACGGTGCGCCGGTGTGGCAGAGCGCCGCCTCCCGGATCGCCGAACGCACCAATTGGCGCACCATCCAATTCATTCTCGAAAGCGTCGTCTTCCTGATAATCGGGCTGCAGATGCGCGCGATCGTCGAGGGCGCGTGGGACAGCGGCCTCGACCATGGCACCCTGATCGTGGCGGCGGTGGCGGTCATGCTGGCGGCGATGCTGTCGCGGCCGTTGTGGGTGTTCCCGGTGGCGGCGCTTTCGCGCATGCTCGGATTGTCGAATGCCGATGTGCCGGTGAGTCATCCGGTGGTGGTGTCGTGGGCGGGCATGCGCGGGGTGGTCACCCTGGCGGCGGTGCTGCTGCTGCCCGCCGACACCCCGCAGCTGCCGGTGCTCAAACTGCTCGCGCTCGTCGTGGTCGCGGGAACATTACTGCTGCAAGGGACTTCGCTGCCGTGGGTGGTGCGGCGGCTGCATGTGCGCGGCCCGAGCCGCGCGGAAAACGCACTGCAGAAGGCGAATCTGCTGCACCAGGCGACTGCGGCCGGACTGGCCGAACTGGATAGGCACATCACCCCCGATACGCCGCAAAGTGTCATCGAGTCACTGCGCGATCGGGTCACCTGGAAGACCAACGCGGCCTGGGAACGCCTGGGCCGCTCGGAATCGGAACTGGTGACACCGACCGCCGAATACCGTCGACTGCGGCTGGAAATGTTGCGCGCGGAACGGGAAACGGTACTGCGCGTACGGGATTCGGGAGGCGCGGACTACGAAATCCTGCAGTACGTGCTGTCCCGGCTCGATCTCGAGGAATCGATGATCGACCGCTACGACGAAGCCGGAGAGGAGCGCATCGAACCGCTGGCCGCGCCGGCGGCGGCCGACACCTGCACGCATCTGCAGAACGCACCGCTGATGCGCGAGCCCACCGAACCCGACGAGTGCAAGGAATGCATCGCCGAGGGCTACACCTGGGTACATCTGCGCATGTGCCTGACCTGCGGGCATATCGCCTGCTGCGACTCCTCGGTGGGCAATCACGCGACCAAACACTATGGCAGCACCGGACATCCGGTGATGCGCAGCGTGGAACCGGGCGAGACGTGGCGGTGGTGCTATGTCGATGAGCTACTCGGCTGATCGGCGGGCGTGGGAGTAGATCAACCGCGCGTACTGGGCCAGCAGCTGGTCCAGGGAAATGTTCTCCCCGCCGTCGGCGATCTGCTGGTAGCCGATCAGCATCGACATGCCGAGCGCGGTGACCACCGCGGTGGTCTCCTCGTCGCCGACAACGCCTTTGATGGCCTTGTGCACGGTGCGGCGGCGCGATTCGTCGACCCGCTCGAGCGCCAGATTCACCGATTCGTCATTGGCGGCCCAGGCACGGATCGCTGCCTCGGCGGCGTGGTGCAGGCCGGAGGCGAGGTCGGACATCGCGCGGATGTCATTATCGGGATTGCCCTGGTTGAAGTTCAGCGTGCGCAGGATGATGATCTGGCGGTTCTCCCAATGCTCGAGCAGCGCATCCACGAAGCCCTGCCAGCTGCCGAAATGATGGTAGAACGAACCGCTGGTGACGCCGAGCCGACGGCACAGCACGCCGATATTGAGGCCCTTGAAGCCGAGTTCGGCCAGCACCTCCAGAGCGGTGTCGAAGTACTGCTCCTTGGTGACCAGTCGTGACATTCGCAGGCGCCGTTTCTGTTCGGGCGGGCAAGGCGGAGAACCAGACGGTACCTCATCGTATTGCCGCCGCGCTGAAGCGTAACGAGGTCCACGCATTGGTGTCGCCGCATCGCGAAAGTATCCGTGACCAGGAGAAACATGCAGTGGCACAGCGGGAGAGAGTTTGCCGGGGTGGTGCCGAGCTATAACAGAGCAACTGCTCTGTTATAGTCCGGGTATGCCCCGCCCCCGGACCCATGACCCCGACATCGTGCTCGACGCCGCGGAGTCGCTGGCGGTGCGCTCGGGTCCCGCGGCAGTCACCATCCGGGCCGTCGCGGCAGCGACTGGTGTGTCCAACGGCGCGATCTACCACACCTTCGGCTCGCGGGCGGAACTGCTCGGGCGCAGCTGGTTGCGGGCGGCGGGGCGGTTTCTGCGGATGCAGACCGAGTTGGTCGAGGCGCATCTGGCCGTGAACGACGGCGCCCCGTGCTCCTCGGAGGTCATCGCGGCGGTGGTGGCCGCGGCCGAGACGCCGGTGGAGTTCGCACGGCGATACCCGGACTCCTCGAAGCTGCTGCTGACCGTCTCGCGGGGCGAACTACTCGGCGACGAACTGCCCGAACAGGTAGCCGCCGAACTCGCCGGAACCGATGACGCGCTGGTGGGACTGATCATCCGCCTATCCCGTGCCCTGTGGGGCCGCGGTGATGCCGCCGCGGTCGATGTGATCACCACCTGCATCGTCGATCTGCCGACCGGCATCCTGCTGCGCCGCGACCGGATCGCGAAACCCATTGCCCGCGAACATCTTCGTGCTGCCGTGCGTGCGGTGCTCGCGGTCGGACCACCTGATCGACACCGAAGTAAGGAACATCATGAGCACCCTGACCTACCACGAAAAGATCGCAGTCCTGGACCTCGGCGATAACGAAAACCGTTTCACCCCAGACTTCCTCGACGCGGTCAACGCCCACCTCGACACCGCGCTCGCCGAAGGCGCACACGCGCTGGTGACGACCGCGAGCGGCAAGTTCTACTCCAACGGCCTCGATCTGGACTGGCTGCTCGCCAACGGTGAGCGCACCCAGTGGTACATCGGCCGGGTACAGGCCCTGTTCGCGCGCGTGCTCACCCTGCCCATCTCCACCGCCGCCGCACTGCCCGGTCACGCCTTCGGCGCCGGCGCCATGCTCGCACTCGCCCACGACTATCGGGTAATGCGCGCCGACCGCGGCTTCTTCTGTCTGCCCGAGGTCGATATCCGGATCCCGTTCACCCCGGGCATGGCCGCACTGATCCAGTCCAAGCTGACACCCAAAGCCGCCGTGGCCGCGATGACCAGCGGTCGCCGCTTCAGCGGCATCGATGCCTCGGCGCTCGATATCGTCGATGCCACCGCGGGCGAAGCCGCGGTCGCCACCGCCGCCTTGGCGATGCTCGCCCCGCTCGGCGGCAAGGACCCCGGGACACTGGGCGCGATCAAGAACACCATGTTCGGCCCGGTCGTCGCCAAGCTGACCGAATCCGGCTCGTAAACCGGCTCCCGGCAACCCAATTCACGTCCACACACATCCGAACTACGGATTCGCTGGGCGGTCCGGCATTTCATCACGTCGAATCGTCATCTGGTTGAATCAGGCCAGCACAGCGCTACCGGGATCCAGATCGATGGTGTTCATGCCAGCAATGGAGGCCATTGTCCCAGACATGTACAGCCATCGCCGCACGCGAATTCGGGGCTGCCTCGGGTTCACGCCACTGATACTGATCGAGGTCGCGGCGAGAGTTAACTGTTGTTCGGACCCGCGCGCGCGGTGGCAGCGGCCCGTATGCGAACCTTGGGGTGTCGACTCAGGGAAAGGGCTGCTCATGACGCTCGGTATGGTCCTCGGCGACTTCGGTGCTCGCGCTTCGACGCGGGACCGCTAGTCCGTCCTTGCAGCCCCGGCTGACTCAGGCCGTTCGCCCGCTCCTCGTCGAAGTGCTCTCTGTGCCAACGCACGTCCGATCACGAGGAGCACCCCATGTCGACCATTCACTGGACCGAAGCAGATACCGACCACAGCGCGCAGTGGCATTCCGAAAGCGCGGTAGCGGTGCCCGAGCACGTCACCGTCGCCGATGACCGCATGCGCGCCGATATCGCCTACCGCCTGGCCTGCCAGGGGACAGCGCTGTTGTGGCGCGGCGATTTCCACAACGCGCGTCAACTGTTGCGGGCATTGAGCCGCCGCATCGACCGCAAACCGGTACCGAAGGGCGCGGGACCGGCCGAATCCTTTCACCTCTACCGACGGGCGCGCGGGCAGCGGGCCCGGGTGTTGGGCCGACTGATCGTGCAATTGGAGCCGGACCGTTCGCTGGCATTGCGACGCGCGCCCGATGTGCGACAGGCCTGCACCCAGGCGTACGGGTCCGCGCGCGAGCCGATGGTGATCGCGTTGCCCGAATTGCTCGGCGCGATCGGGGCACACCAGTGGCGCGAAAACGGTGTCGTGGTACCGGCTCTCGGCGCACGGATCCACCCGCATTACGGGGTGTTCTCCCCCGTGCGCGGCGAATACGTCGATCTGGTCGCCCAGGCGCCGTTACCGGCCGAGCACCACACGGCATTCGACCTCGGAACCGGAACCGGCGTGCTCGCGGCGGTGCTGGCGCGCCGCGGCGTCGACCACATCGTCGTCACCGATATCAATCCGCGCGCACTCGTGTGCGCCCGCGACAATATCGACCGGCTCGGTCTTACGAACCGCATCGTTATCCAGGGCCCCGACCTGTACCCCGACGGCCGCGCACACCTGATCGTCTGCAACCCGCCCTGGCTGCCGGCCCGTCCGAACTCCGCCATCGACCAAGGTGTCTACGACCCGGACAACGCCATGCTCAGCGCCTTCCTGGACGGCCTCCCCGCTCACCTCGAACCCGGCGGTGAGGCCTGGCTGGTGCTGTCCGATCTGGCCGAACGTTTCGGCTTGCGCACCCGGACAGAACTTCTCACCGCCATCGATTCGGCAGGTCTGCACATCGTCGACCGGATCGATACCAGGCCCCATCACTCCAGACCCCGCGACACCACAGACCCGCTGCACGCAGCCCGAGCTGCGGAAGTGACCTCGCTGTGGCGATTGACCACCCGAACACCGTCCCAGCACTGAGAACTACTCGAGGTGACAAGCTGATCTCGTCGTCGGCGGGTCCGGTCGAAGCATCCACCCCGATGCCTCTGCCGCCGCACTGGCCGCCGACCCGGGCGCTGTGGGCCGATGGTTCACAGATGGTTCACAGTCCGTCGTGCCAACTGGACGCCACCGCGCTTCGTCACAACGGCCATGTCCGACCAGACACCATGGCGAGTACGCCAGACGCGGCGAGAATCTGAAACAGCACCGGCTCACGATCTCATCTGCGCAGAACACCGCTATCGCGCAGAGCAGCCGCGGGATTACAGCGCTACGCCCAGCAGACCGTCTACGGCAGTCGCGATCAATGCCGGGGCCGCGGGGTCCTGGCCGCCGTAGTTCAGGGTCTGGTTGGCCCAGTTATCCACGGCGGCGAGGGCTTTCGGGGTGTCGAGGTCATCGGCGAGGTGTTGGCGGAGGCGGGCGACAGTGTCTTCGGCGGCGGGGCCGCGGGCGCAGGCTGCGGCTCGGCGCCACAGGTCCAGGCGGGCAGTGGCGTCGGCGAGGACGGTGTCGGTCCACATGCGGTCTTGACGGTAGTGCCCGGCGAGCAGACCGAGGCGGATGGCGGCGGGGTCGACGCCCGCGGCACGCAGCTTGGAGACGAGCACCAAATTGCCGCGCGATTTGGACATCTTCTCGCCGTCCAGGCCGATGAGACCGGCGTGCACATAGTGGCGGGCGAAGCGGCGGCCCGCGATCAAAGCCTCCGCGTGTGCGGCGGAGTACTCGTGATGTGGATAGATCAGGTCGCTGCCGCCACCCTGGATATCGAATTCGGGGCCGATGCGGTTGAGCGCGATCGCCGCACACTCGATATGCCAGCCGGGTCGGCCCGCACCGAATGGCGCCGGCCAGAACGGCTCATCGGGCCGCGCGGCGCGCCACAGCAGCGCGTCGATGGTGTCGCGCTTACCGGGGCGGTCCGGATCGCCGCCGCGCTCGGCGAACAGGCGCTCCATGGTTGCGCGGTCGTAGCCGGACTCGTAGCCGAACTGTTCGGTGGCATCGGCGCGGAAGTAGATGTCCGGATACTCGGCATCGTCGACCGTGTACGCCGCGCCGGAGGCCAGCAGCTTCTCAACGAATTCGACGACCTCGTCGACGGACTCAACGGCGCCGACGTAGTCGCGCGGCGGCACGATGCGCAGAGCGGACATGTCCTCGCGAAACAGATTGATCTCGCGGGTGCCCAGCTCGCGCCAGTCCACGCCGTCGCGGTCGGCGCGCTCGAACAGTGGGTCGTCGACATCGGTGACGTTCTGCACGTAGTGCACCTCATGGCCCGCATCGCGCCACAGCCGGTTGACCAGGTCGAAGGTCAGGTAAGTGGCGGCATGCCCGAGATGGGTGGCGTCATACGGGGTGATCCCACAGACGTACATGGTGGCCGTAGGGCCCGGGGTCACCGGGCGAACCTGCCGGTCGGCGGTGTCGTACAACCGCAACGGTGGCCCTGCTCCGGGAATGGTCGGTAGGGCGGTATCGGACCAGGACTGCATGATTCGAGGGTAAAGGTGCGATGGCGGCCAGTGCGCCCCACCCTGCTCTCAGCGGTAGGTTGTCCGGCAACCACTGCCGATCTGACCTGCCCCGATGTCGCCGAAGCCGGATGTCAATGATTGCCGTCTGGCGGATCGAATCGCCGCGAGTGGCGCAGGTCACTATCGCCGAGTCGGTCGTGAGCGCCGAGCGCGCGAATTCGGCAGGGGTCGAGGGGGATCACGCTAGATTGGTCGGGTGACTGTTCTCGGTACCGTGTCGATGCCCCACGTTTCCCCCGAACGCTTGCTCGCGGTGGCGGCCGCGGCCGAGGACAGCGGTCTGGAAGAACTGTGGTTGTGGGAGGACTGTTTCTGGGCCGGTGGGATCGCAACGGCCGCAACGGTGTTGGCGCGAACCGAGCGGGTGCGCGTCGGGATCGGGGTGATGCCGGTGCCGCTGCGGAATGTCGCGCTCACCGCCATGGAGGTGGCGGCCCTGCTGCGGCTGCATCCGGGGCGGGTGATTCCGGGTTTCGGGCACGGTGTGCAGGACTGGATGGGACAGATCGGCGCGCGGGTCGAATCGCCGATGACGCTGCTGCGGGAACAGCTGGGTGCGCTGCGCGGCCTGCTGAACGGTGAAAAGGTCACAGCCGCAGGCCGATACGTGCGCCTCGACAATGTCGCCCTGGATTGGCCGCCCACCACACCCCCACCGATCGCCGCCGCCGCGACCGGCCCGCAGACGCTGCGACTCTCCGGCGAACTCACCGACGCCACCATCCTCACCTCACAAACCACCCTCGACGGCGTCCGCACCGCCCGTACGCGCATCGAGGAAGGCCGAACGAAAGCCGCACGCACCGAACCACATCGGCTCATCGTCAACCTGCTCACGGCCACCGGCCCGGATGCGGCCCAACGCCTCACAGCCGCCCAGCAACGCAACTCCGGCGAGCACCCGCCCGAAGCAGGCGTCGCGGGCGACGCACACACCATCGCCGCCACCGTTCGGCGCTACGCCGAGGCGGGCGCTGACACCGTAGTCCTCGAACCGACCGACGACGATCCGGATCTGATCGAATTCGTCCGCTTCGCCGGAACCGAGGTTCGCCCGCTGGTGAGCTGAGCTCGGTTCGAGCCGCAGGATGCTTCCGGTCGCCAGAGTGCGGCAAGTGTGGCCACTCGACAACCAAGCATCTCGTGCAGTTCGGCGTACGGTGCAACGTGGCACCGTGCGCTGGTCGACTCAACTCAGAACGCGGGCCAGGGAATCGGCCGCGAGGTCCTCGGCGTCGGCATCACCGGATTGTCCAACAACTCCTGCGCACGGTCGGCGAGCGCATCGATCTCGGCATCGGTGATATGCGGTGCGAGATCATCGGCGACCGCGCCCGGCAGCGCCTTGGCGAAGGCGGCGATATCGGCCATCAGCCCGTCGCAGATGGGTTTACCCGCCCACCCCCACAGCACCGTGCGCAATTTGTGCTCAGTGTGCAGGCAGATACCGTGGTCGACGCCGTAGACCTGCCCATCGACACCTTCCAACGCGTGCCCGCCCTTGCGGTCGGCATTGTTGAGCAGCACATCGAGCACCGCCATCCGCTGTAGCCGCGGATCGTCGGCGTGGATCAGCGACACCTCGTTGCCCGCCGGATCCTGGGCGCGCAGCACCTCGCAGAACCCGTCCGGCACCGCGCCCAACGGCACCAGATCGACGAGATCGAGGCGGTTGCCCTGATCGGTGTGGTTGTCCACCGACTCCACCCAGCGCTGCACCATGCCCGGCCCGTACGGGCCATCGCGCAGGATCGTCTCCGGAATCACACCCCAGCCGAGCGCATCCGACACCCGATACGAGGCCACCTCGCGCCCGGCCAGGGTGCCGTCCGGGAAATCCCACAGCGGCCGCTCCCCGCGCACCGGCTTGTAGACCACGCGCACACCGTCGGAACCCTTCGAATCGCAGACGAGGGTGACATTGCTGGCGGTTGTCACCCGCCCGATCACCGTCAATTCCGCGGTGTGCCACCGAGGCTCGGCCACGAACTACTCCTCTAGCTCGGCCGCGCCGAAAATATCCCCGCGCTTGTATCCATTGGTTCGCACACACATATGCCCGCGCGCCGAGAGCGGCTCCCCACACAGCGGGCAGGGCGGCCGACCCGCTGCGATCACCCGGGTGGAGCGCAACGCGAACTCTCGCGCCTGGATCGGGGTCAGGAACACTCGCACCGCATCGGGACCCTCCTCGGTGTCATCGAGCACCACCGATTCGTCGACCTCGGTTTCGGTGATCGCCAGCAGCTCCACCACCACCGCACCCGCGTCGGCGTCCCAACCCAGGCCCATGGTGCCGACCCGGAACTCGGCGTCGATCGGGGTCACCAACGGGTCGCTGTCGGAGATGTCCTCGGCCTGTGGCGGCACCTCGGCGCCGAAGCGGCGCGCGACCTCGTCCAGCAGCAGCCCCATCCGATCGGCGAGCACCTTTACCTGTTGCTTCTCCAGCAACACGCTGACCACCCGTGGTTCCTGCACGGCCTGCAGGTAGAACGCGCGATCGCCCGGCTCACCGACGGTCCCGGCGACAAAACGATCGGGGGTGCGAAATACGTGGATTGCGCGAGACATCTGCACCTCCTGATACGTGGCCCTGATCGACTACCCGCGGCGCTGGACTCCCCAACACGCCACCTACTCGTTTACAAGGAATCTCGAAGCTCCGCATTCCCATTATCCGCACTCGGGGTACCACCCAGTTCGCCACCGGGAACCGGACCGGATTCGGGATCGGTGGAAGTCCCGGTAGCCGAGGCGGGCCGTTGCGGTTTTGCCGAACCGGACAGATCCGCCCCCGTGTCGTTGATCCGAACCACGAACGGCGAGGTCGGGGTGTAGCGCACGATGCTGATCGACGCCGGTTCCACCACGATGCGCTGAAAACCGTCGAGATGCAGGCCGAGCGCGTCGGCGAGCACGGACTTGATCACGTCACCGTGCGTGCACGCCACCCACAACACATCGTGACCGGCCTTTTCGGCGAACCGTCGATCGTGCTCGCGCACCGCGGCCACCGCACGGATCTGCACCTGCGCCAAACCTTCGCCGCTGGGGAAGACCGCGCCGGAGGCGTGCTGCTGCACCACCTTCCACAGCGGTTCGCTGAGCAGATCTGCGATCGCCTTACCGGTCCAGTCGCCATAGTCGACCTCGATCAAGCGATCGTCGGATTCCGGTTCCAGACCGAGTTTTTCCGCGAGCGGGGCGATCGTGCGCTGACAGCGCAGCAGCGGCGAATGCACGATGTGCTCGATCGGCAGTGCGGCGAGCCGTTCGGCGACGGTGCGGGCCTGGGCATTGCCGTGCTCGGTGAGATCGACGCCCGCACTGCGCCCGGCGAGGGTGCGGGCGGTGTTCGAAGTCGAAACACCGTGCCGCAGCAGGATCACCGTCATGGCACCAGCCTAACGATCATGTCGCCGACACCACTCCGCCGGCGAGCAGGCCCATAACGGTCAGCCCGAGCACGATGCGATAGCCGACGAACCAGTCCAGGGAATGATTGCCGACGAACTTCAACAGCCACGCCACCGAGGCGTACCCGACGGCGAACGCCAGAATCGTCGCGACCAGCAGCTGCGGACCGCTGGCATTGAGACCCTCACCCGCCGGTTCGAATGCGTCGGGCAGGCTGAACAGACCCGACGCGGTCACCGCAGGAATGGCCAGCAGGAACGAGAACCGCACTGCCGCTTCGCGCTCCAGCCCGAGGAATAGACCCGCCGTCGCAGTCGCACCGGACCGCGACACACCTGGGATCAACGCCAGACATTGCGCGAAGCCCATGATCAGACCGTCGCGGGTGGTCAATTGCTCGATCGGGCGGATCTTGCGTCCGTAGTATTCACCTGCCGCGATGACCAGCGCAAACGCGACCAGCATGAACGAGACCAGCCACAGATTACGGGCACCGGTGCGGATCAGATCCTTGAACAGGAACCCCAGCACACCGATCGGGACCGTCGCGATGATCACATACCAGCCGATGCGGTAGTCGAGTTCACGTTGCGCCTGCTCGTCCAGCACGCGCTTGCGATCGGCGGTGATGACCGGAAGGCGCATAGTGGGCTGATCGTGCAGCGGCAGCTCCGGCTGGCCACGCGTGGTCAACCGATCGCGCAGCCCGGCGAACCACGCGACGATGATCCGCCAGATGTCCTTGGCGAAGAACACCAGCACCGCCGCCTCGGTGCCCAACTGGGTGACCGCGGTGAACGAGGCGCCCGCGTCATCGCCGAAGAACACCGACGACACGATGCGCAGATGCGCCGAGGAAGAGATCGGCAGAAACTCCGTGAGACCCTGCACCAGACCAAGAACCAAGGCCTGCACCCAGGTCATCGACTCGCCGACCACGAACCCTCCACTTCCGCCCGAAATATGTGTTCCTACTAGGCAATTGGTCCGGCGATCGATCGCATCACTGTGACCACCGCCGCAATCACGCAGCGACAGTACAGTGTCGAGATGGCGGCAGCATGCCCGGCTCAACCGTGCGACCCACGCTGCTGGTGGGCGTCGAGTTGCGTATCCACACTCTAGGCTTGGCGCCGTGACGATTGTGCGGACACGGTGATGGAACAGCGGACGGTGGGCCGCAGCGGCCTACGGGTGTCCCGGATAGGACTTGCGACCCACACCTGGGGTGCGCATACCGATACCGACGATGCGGCGGTGCAGCTGGTGGCGTTCGCCGAGGCGGGCGGCACGCTGGTCGATACCTCCCCCGCCTACGCCGGCGGTGCGGCACAACGGATTCTGGCCGAACTGCTCGGCGATCTGGTCTCCCGCGACGATCTGGTACTCAGCGGCTGCGCGGGTGTCGAGCCGCGCAGCACGCCCGCACCGGTCGGACCGACCGTGCCCGAGCCGGAGCCGGTGCGGGCGTCGGTGGACACCTCGCGGCGCGCGCTGCTGCGCCAGCTCGATCGGACGCTGCTCGAACTGGGCACCGACTATCTAGATATCTGGCATGTCGCCGCCTGGGATCCGGCGACCCCGCTCGATGAGGTAGCCGCCACCCTCGAATTCGCGGTGCGCTCCGGACGCGTCCGCTACGCGGGTGCGCGCGGGTTCAATGCCTGGCAGGTCGCCAGCCTCGCCGCGGTCGCGCCCGTCACCGTCGCGCAGACCCCGTACTCACTGCTGACCCGCGACACCGAAACCGATTTCATTCCGGCCGCGCAGCATCATGGCGTTGGACTGATCGCCACCGCGCCGCTGGCCGGGGGCATTCTCACCGGCAAATACCGCGACGGGGTGCCCGCCGATTCGCGTGGCGCGGATGAGGCGACCGCCGCCGAGATCCGACACCGGCTCGACGACCACGCGACCCGGGTGGTCGAGGCGCTGGTGACCGCCGCGGACGGATTGGCCACCTCACCGTTGGCTGTCGCCCTGGCCTGGATCCGGGACCGTCCGGGCATCGCGAGCATGATCGTGGGTGCGCGCGATATCGGGCAGCTCACCGGAGTGCTGGCCGCCGAGACACTGGAACTTCCGCGTGCCATCGCGGCCGCGCTCGACGATGTCAGCGCACGCACCGCGGGGTGAGTCGATGAGGGAGGCTAGCCTTACCTGCATGAGGTTTCTCGACCGTGTCCGATCCGGCGGGGTGCGTTCCCTCCTGGCCGTGCTGGCACTGACCCTGTTGGCGGGTTCGGCCTGCGGCACCGGCAGCGATTCCACGAGTACTAGTGGCCGCGGGCCGGTCACCGCGAAACTGGAGAACCTCGATCCGGTGCCGATCGGGCCCGAACCCACGCCCACGCTACCCGCGACCGTCCGATCCTTCGACGGGGCCGAGGTGACGGTCACCGATGCCAGCCGCATCATCGCGGCGGACCGTTTCGGCACACTCGCGCAGACGGTCTGGGCATTGGGCATGGGTGCCAAACTGGTCGGTCGCAGCACCGCGGCCGGGTTTCCCGCGGTGGCGAATCTGCCCATCGTGACCGGTGGCAGCGGTTCCCTGAACGTGGAATCCGTACTGGCATTGCGTCCTTCGGTCTTTCTCACCGACAGCACCAGCGCCGCCCCGCAGGTACGCGAGCAGCTACGCGCGGCTGGGGTGACGGTCGTCTACTTCGATCCGCAGCGCACCATGGACGGGGTGGTGCCGCAGATCGAAGCGGTCGCTGCCGCACTCGGCGTGCCCGATCGCGGCCAGGCCCTTGCCCAGCGCACCCGCGACGAAATCGCCGCTGCCAGCGCCGCGGTGCCCAAGCCGGACAAACCCCTCACCATCGCCTTCCTCTACCTGCGCAGCACCGCCATCACCATGCTCGCCGGACCCGGCTCCGGCGCCGACGCGCTCATCGCCGCACTCGGCGCACGCGATGCCGGCACCGCGGCCGGGTTGACCGAGCCGTTCGTCGCGACCACCAGTGAGGCCATGATCGCGGCCGCGCCGGACGTACTGCTGGTGATGTCGGACGGGCTGAAGTCGGTCGGTGGTGTCGACGGGCTGGAAAAGGTGCCCGGCATCGCGCAGACACCCGCCGGGCGCAACAAACGCGTGGTCGATATGGCCGACTCGGTGGTGTTGAGCTTCGGCCCGAACACCGGGCGGGTGATCGCCGCCCTCAGCGAGGCCGTCTACGGCACCGAGCCCGCATGAGCGATACGTCATGGTGCGCGGCAGATCGCGGCGATCGGGTCGCCACCGCCGGCAATGAGGACGACGCCGACGGACTCGGCGATGCCGTGCGGTCGCTATCCGGTCGAGCCGAGGTCACGGAGGGGCACCGCGATTGTGTGCAGGCGGTGATCGGGCAGGTGCTGACGTGAGCGAAGGGCCTACCGGGACGACCGCGACGGACTCTGCGATGCCGCACAGTCCGCATCCGGTTGTGCCCAGGTCGCGCGGGTGGTCGCGAACCGCGATCGTGTTCGGAGTCGCGGTGGCCGCGCTGGTGGTGTTGGCGTTGGCGTCGGCGGCGATCGGGCAGGTGCCGACCACGCCCGCCGAGGTGGCGGGCAGTGTGTTGCATCGGATCGGGTTGGACTGGGGGCCGATGCCCGCGCATCCGGCGGGTGAGGTGACGCTGTGGGAGGTGCGGTTCCCGCGCGTTGTGCTCGCGATTCTGGTCGGTGCGGCGTTGGCGACAGCCGGTGCATTGTTGCAGGGGGTGTTCGCGAATCCGCTCGCCGAGCCGGGCGTTATCGGAGTGTCGGCGGGGGCGGCGGTCGGTGCGGGCACGGTGATCGTGGTGGGTGGCGCGTTCGTAGCGGCGTGGTCGGTGGCGGCGGCCGCATTCGCGGCCGGGCTGTTGACCACACTGCTGGTGTATCTACTGTCGCGCTCGAACGGGCGCACCGAGGTGGTCACGCTGGTACTGACCGGTGTCGCGATCAATGCCTTCGCGGGTGGGTTGATCGCTTTCCTGCTGTTTATCGCGACCCCAGCGGCCCGCGATCAGATCGTGTTCTGGCAGCTGGGCAGTCTCAACGGAGCCACCTGGGATGCGGTGCGCGTTGTCGCTCCGCTGGCGGCTCTCGGCATTCTCGCCGCTGTGCTCATCGCGCCGCGCCTGGACCTGCTCGCCCTCGGCGAATCCGCCGCGCGGCACCTGGGTGTCGATGTGGAGCGCTTGCGGCGCAACGTCATCGTGGTGGTCGCCATCCTCGCTACCGCGGGCGTCGCCTTCACCGGCATCGTGCTGTTCGTCGGCCTGATCGTGCCGCATGTCGTCCGCATGCTCGTCGGACCCGCCCACCGCATTCTGGTCCCGTTGAGCGCCATCGTTGGCGCGGTCGTGCTCCTCGCCGCCGACGTCGCCGCCCGCTCCCTGGTTCACAATGCCGACCTCCCCCTCGGCATGCTCACCTCCCTCATCGGCGGCCCCTTCTTCTTCTGGCTTCTGCGCCGCACCCGCGCTCGCGCCGGAGGTTGGGCATGAGCCGTGAAGACACCTGGTACACCACCGATCCGCACGTGCTCCGAAGGTGGCGTCGCGCTGCCTGTCGTACCCGCCGGGGCAATCGCGCCGGCGACGTGACGGCCAACCGGTGCCGCCGAGCCGCGGGGGCCGCCAGCGGGCTGGTTGCCGCGCGGTTGATCATAGAGTTCAGCTCGCCGCCCCTTGTTTCGAATGCCACCCACCGCTGGGCGGGGACCACAGAGCCCGCGGGTAGGGCGAAGGTGTGAGTGGGGTGCTGGAGGGTTTGAGTTCGGTGTTCATGCGGACGCACGAGTTGCCGGTGCCGCCGAAGCGGGGTGCGGTGACGCTTCGGGCCAGTGGTGTGAGCGTCGACCGGCGTGCGGCGGGGGCACGTACCCGCCGGGTGCTCGAAGCGGTCGACTTCGATGTTGTCGCGGGCGAGATCGTGGCATTGGTGGGGCCGAACGGGGCGGGCAAGTCGACGTTGCTTGCGGCGCTCGCGGGTGAGCTTGAGCTGAGCGAGGGCACGATCGAACTCGATGGGCGGGCACTGGGCCACTGGTCGCATATTGATATGGCGCGACGCCGGGCGGTATTGCCGCAGAGCCATACCGTCGGATTTCCGTTCACCGCTCGCGAGGTGGTCGCGATGGGTCGTGCCCCGTGGGTGCGCACCGAGCGGCGGAACTCTGATGACGAACAGATCGCCGCAGCCATGTCCGCCGCCGACGTGGAACACCTTGCCGCTCGGGCATTTCCGACGCTGTCCGGTGGTGAACGCGCGCGCGTGGCCTTGGCCCGCGTCCTCGCCCAGGACACCGGAACCCTGCTATTGGACGAACCCACCGCCGCCCTCGACCTCGGCCACCAGGAAGCGGTGCTGCGCTTGGCAACCGCCCGGGCCGCCGCGGGCACCGCCGTTGTCGTTGTCCTGCACGACCTCGGCATAGCCGCCGCCTACGCCGACCGCGTCGCCGTCCTGGAATCCGGCCGCATCGCCGCCGCTGGCCCACCCCGCAAAGTCCTCACCACCGAACTCCTCAGCCGCGTCTACCAACACCCCGTCGAAGTCCTCGACCACCCGGTAACCGGCGCCCAACTGGTCCTGCCCGATCGCCGCTGAGCTGTCGCCGAACTTCTGCTCCGGTGCTGATGACTCCGAGCGTCCTCGGGCTTTTAGGAGTTGTTCGGGCGCAGACACGGCTACAGCGGCAGGTTCCGCGATGGCTTGCCGATCACCCGCCCGCGGAGTAGCACCGAGCATGCGCTTTCATGCGAATCTGGCGTTTCTCCTACGCTGGAGCGAAAAATGTATGCTCAGATCGAGGGTAAGGCCCCAGATAGCCGCGCCGCCGAGCACCCGGAGCTCCAGCAGAAACATCAGGGCCGAATTCGCGCCCCTGAGCACGGTCATTCTCGATCCTCTCGCCAACAGAGCGGTCCACTCAACGCCAGATCAGCTTCAACACCGCGGGCGTCAACAGCATGCGGACCACGGACGCGTCCAGGACCAGCGCCGCGATCATGCCGTAGGCGATGTATTTCATCAACACCAGATCGGAGAAGCCGAACGCGCCGGTCACCACGATGAGAATCGCGGCGGCAGAAGTGATTACACCGCCGGTGTGGGCGATGCCGTATCGGATGGCCTCCGGTGGCGACGCGCCGTCCGCGCGCGCCTCGACCATCCGCGACAGCAGGAATACCTCGTAGTCGGTGGACAGCCCGAACACCACCGTCACGATGAGCGCCAGTACCGCGAACATCAGCGGTCCGGGCGTGAAGTCGAAGATCCCGGCCCCGTGCCCCTCGACGAACACCCAGGTGAGCACGCCCAGGGTGGAGGCCAGGGTCAATGCGCTCATCAAAACAGCCTTGAGCGCCAACACCAACGATCGAAATGCCAGATACAGCATCGCCAACGCCACGCCCGCCAGCAGACCGACCAGCAACGGCAGTCGCACGAGCAATCCATTGATGCTGTCGCGCTCGAGCGCGGGCACCCCGGTCACCATGATGTCCACCCCGTCGGGTTCCGGAATCGCCCGCAGCGCATCGATCACCGCATCCGCATTGCGTTTGTCGGCGAGACCGGCGTTGAGCACATTGATCCCGTCCTTGGTCGGCGCACCGGGTTCGAAACGACCCGTCAGACCGGGAATCCGGCTCGCCTCGTAGCGAATATCGCCGAGCTGCTGCGGATTCGCGCCAACCACCACCAGTTTGATCGGCTCGGTGCGAAAACTCGGGAACAACGTGTCGAACCGTTCCTGCGCGACCCGCGCCGGATTGTCCTCGGACAAGTACCGCTCGCTGATCCCGCCGAACTCGATATTGCGAATCGGAATGATCAACGCGAGCAGCCCGAGCACGATCGGCACCACCACCGCCCACGGCCGCCGCATCGCCCGCGTCGCCAACCGTGCGAAGAATCCGGCGTCGATCTGCGCTTCGGTCTTGGTGCGCGAGAAGCGCTGCCAACCCCACAGGTCGATCCGCCGCCCGACGATGCTCAGTACCGCGGGCAGCGCCGTCACCGACAGCAGTGCGGCGAGCAGCACCGAACTGATGCCGCCATAGGGCACCGACCGCAGCACCCCGTTCGGGAAGATGAATAATGCCGCCAGGCTGATCGCGATGATCGCGGCCGAGAACAGCACGGTGCGCCCGGCCGTGGCGACCGTGCGAGCCGCCGCATCCTCGACGCTGTGCCCGGTAGCCAACTCCTCTCGGAACCGGGTCACGGTGAACAGTCCGTAGTCGATCGCCAGCCCCAAACTCACCAAAGTGACGACCGCACTGGCGAAGACGTTGACCTCGATGTGATCGGTGAGCATCCGGATGGTGCCCTGGGTGCCGAGCACCGTCATCCCGCCGATCAGCACCGGCAGCAACGCCCCGACCAGGCCGCCGAAAACGAAATACAGCAGGATCGCCACGATCGGCAGCGCGATGATCTCGGCCCGGCGAATATCGTCCTGCATGCCCTGATTGATGCCCTCGACAATCGGCTGCAGCCCGGCCAACTGCACCGTGGTGCCACCGGGTCCACCGCCCGCGCGCCCCGCACCCAACTCACCCTTGATCGCCGTGTAGTTCTCGACCGTCGCCGTGCCTTCACCGCGCAATCCGACGCTGGCGAAGGCGTGGGTGTGCGAGGGATCGGTGGCCTGCGCGGCGAAGGGGCTGTCCCAATAGCTATCGATCTTCTGGATCCGGTCGGGGTGACCGAGCAATAGTTGCTTCAGTGAAGTGGTCACTGCCGCACGCACGGTCGGGTCGTCGACGGTCATGCCCTCGGGCGTGGTGTAGAGCAGGATGATGTCGCTGTCGGTATCGCGGCCGAAGGTGGCATCGGCGATCTCGGCGGCGGCCACCGATTCGCTGTTCTCGTCGAACCAGCCCTCTTGGGTCAGCCGGCCCGCCAAGTCTCGGCCGTACCAGCCTGAGAACAACACCGCGATAATGGCGATTCCCAACACCAGATAGCGGTGGCGGTGGATGAGACGTCCCCACCGCAGCGAACCGGATTCGATCATCTAGCCGCAGGCCGGGGTGCGGTAGTCGGCCGAGCGCAGGATGCCGCACAGATCGGTGCGTGAGATCTTCCACTTGCCGTCGAGCAGTACGAAGTGCACGACGGTGGTTCGGACCGCGGTGCCAGTGCCGTCCTTGTCCAGGCGCATGGTCGCGGTCAGTGTGCCGTCGCGGTTGTCGAAGACCGGATCGGTGACCCCGTAGATGGCGTGCGGATTGTCCCGTAGCGCCTTGTACATATCAGGGATGGCGTCGCGGAATGCCGCACCGTCCTCGATGAGGTCGGTGCGTTCGGAGTCGGGCAGCGCCGGATCCAGGGCGCGTTTGATCTGCGCGTCCAATTCGGCGGCCGTCGGCAGCGGCCGGTGCGCGGCGCTCGAGGAGGCCGCGATCGAGGACGACAGCGAAGCATTCGCCGAGGAACGGGCGGCATCGACCGAGGCCTCGTCCGGTCCAGTGCTGCATGCCGCGGCCGCCGCGACCAGGGCGGCCGCGGTGAGCGCGGAACAGACGAATCGTGTGGTTGCCATCCCCATCTACATACCATCAATAACTGAACTGATCCGGCCCAGCAGGGCTCGCACGGTTGTCATGTCACGATCGGGGGCCGTCTCAATCGGCTGCGCATCCGGAATCATGTCGCGCACCAGCGCCACGACGCTGCGTTCGTCGTCGAGGTCGATATCGGTGACCCGAGCCTGCGCGACGGCGACCACATCCTCCGGTCCGGGCACAGCACTGTCGAGGTCGGCGCGGTAGATCTCCAGCTTCACGGTGGAGCGCACGGTGCGGAAGGCGTAGGGCCTGCCGTCGGCCGTGGTGCCGAATCCGTGAGCAAACGGACCAACGGTTATGTCATCGATGGCAAATCCCGATGGATGGTCGGCTTTCAACCGGATCTCCCTGAATTGGACACTATTTCAAACCAACCGTAACCCCGATCACCGGCATTCTCGGTCAGCGACCACCCCCGGTAGGCCGGACAGGTGCACCATCATGGTCAGATGGTGCGGTAGCGGATGATTCGTCCCAGTAAGGAGTTCGGTGGATGGGCCCACATGGTTCGCTGTCCGCAGCGCTCGCAGGTGTGGCGGTGTTGGCGCTGCTCGCCGGATGCTCGTCCGACTCCAATGGCAACAAGCTGCAGACGCGACCCGCGGCCACCGCGGCGGTCTCGCCCGAGCGGAGTACGCAACCCGCCGGGGATGTATGGGGGCTCGACAACCCGGTCGGCGCACTGTTCGTCGAGGCGGGCACCGGACAACTGGTTGCGCTGGAGGCGAGCCACGACACGAGCAGAATATTGTTCGTTATCAACCCCGCGACGTTCACCCGCGTCGATCCCACCGGCGTGCCGGATCCGGAGATGCGTACCCTCATGCTGCCCGCCCACGGTTTCGGCTTGGCTCAGGGCAAGCCGGGTGAACTGCTGATCCCCGCCGACGGCCGAATCATGCGTGTCGACATCACCTCAGGTGTTACCACCGAGGTGCCCGTCGACGGCGCTGCCCGAGCAGTGCGCTACCGTGACGACGGCACGATGTTCGTCGGCACCGCGGACGGCAAGGTGCGCGAGCTGTCCCCCGAGGGCAAGGTTACCGACACGATTTCCGGGCTCGCCTCCGCCGACGCCCTTGCCCTCACCGGCGACCACGTCTCGGTGCTGGACCGCCGCCAGACCTCGCTCACCCAGCTCGACCTCGGCAAAGACCGTCTCGGCCTGTCACTTCGCGCAGGCGACGGCGCAACCAACCTGATCACTGATCCGTTCGGCCGTATCACCGTCACCGACACCGCGGGTAACGAACTGCTGGTCTACACCGCCGGACCGCTCGTCCTGCGACAGCGATTCCCGGTAGGATCGTCGCCTTATGCGCTTGCCTACGATCAGCGGTCCGACACCGTGTGGGTGACGTGTACCCAAAGCAATGAAGTCGTCGGATTCGACCTTTCGTCGGGTATACCGAAAGAGGTGGGTCGTTATCCGACGGTTCGCCAGCCGAACTCGGTGACCATCGACGAGCGCACCGGTGACCTGTTCGTCGGTTCCGCAACCGGAGACGGTCTGCAACGGATCCGCGCGGACCAGCGGAAGAAAGGGCAGTGATGGCGCCACAATCACGCACAACGCTACCGGCGAGCTGGGAAACCACCAGTGACGACTACGAATACGTGCCACTGCGGCTCCCACCGGAGGTGACCCGGGTTACGGCGTCGATGCGGCTGGCCATCCAAGCCGAATTCGGCGGCTGGGAACTGTCGCGGGTGCGGGCCTACACCGACGGCAGCAGGCGAGTGCTGTTGCGGCGTCGAAAATCCGCACTACTACCCCAGCCCGAACCGGGAATGTGAGGCCATGTATTCACTGCTGCTGCGCCTGATGTTCCTGCTGCCGACGGAACGCATCCATCATCTGGCGTTCACGGCCATGCGGCTGGCCGCTCGGTTCGCGCCGTCGCGTTGGGCAATGACCAGGGTGCTCACCACTGACGATCCGATCCTGCGCAACGAGGTCTTCGGCGTCGACTTCCCCGCCCCGCTCGGGCTGGCCGCCGGATTCGACAAGAATGCCGACGGTGTGAACGCCTGGGCGCCAATGGGATTCGGATTCGCCGAAATCGGCACCGTCACCGCACAGGCGCAGCCGGGCAATCCCGCGCCCCGGCTGTTCCGGCTGCCCGCCGACCACGGCCTGATCAACCGGATGGGCTTCAACAATCACGGCGCCGCCGCCGCGGCCCTGCATCTGCGCAACCGGCGTGCTGGAATCCCGATCGGCGCGAACATCGGCAAGACGAAAATCATCGAACCCGCCGACGCAGCAGCCGACTACGCGGTGAGCGCATCCCTGCTCGGGTCGTTGGCCGATTTCGTCGTCGTCAATGTCAGCTCCCCCAATACCCCCGGCCTGCGGGATCTGCAGGCCGTCGAATCGCTGCGCCCGGTCCTGGAGGCCGTCCTCGACAGTGTCGAGGTCCCGGTGCTGGTGAAAATCGCGCCCGACCTGTCCGACGACGATGTCGACGCCGTTGCCGACCTCGCGGTCGAACTCGGCCTGGCCGGGATCGTCGCCACCAACACCACCATCCGCCGTGACGGCCTGCGCACCGCCGCCGCCGAGGTCGAGGCCATGGGCGCGGGCGGGCTGTCCGGGCCCCCGGTCGCCGAACGGTCTCTGGAAGTGCTGCGCCGCCTCTACCGCCGCGTCGGCGACCATCTGGTGCTGATCTCGGTCGGTGGCATCGAAACCGCCGACCAGGCATGGGAGCGCATCCTCGCCGGCGCCAGCCTGCTGCAGGGTTACACCGGTTTCATCTACGGCGGACCGTTCTGGATGCGCCACATCCACCGCGGCATCGCCCAGCGCCTGCGCGACGGCGGCTACCACTCGATCGCCGAAGCGATCGGCGCGGAACACGTGGCGCATAGCTGATCCCGACCGGTCGTTTCGTGCGGCTGATGCAGTGTTGCGGGACATGCCATTTCGCATGTGTGCGGCCTGAGCTGGTGTGCGGCAAGTCGAAAGCATCAGAGGGGGCGCATAGTCACCGATGCCGAACCGTGGCAATCGCGCGGCATGGTCACCGGCACCGGCGACGCGGTCATTGATCACATCGACCGCACGGACGTCATCGGCCGAGTCCCTCCCGGCAGCGGATGCGTCGCGGTGCCGCACGTTATCGGAACACCCACGGTGTTCGGCCGGCATGCAACGACATCCGGTGATCGGAGAACGAGCGTCCCGCGGCCGTACCGTCCTGCACCGGATCGTCCGGAATCCCATGGGGACGCTGGCGCAGTCGGGCCAGGATCCGCTTGGACAGCAGGATCACCGCCTGCTCCCAGATGATGCCGACCCGCCCGGCGAGAATGGCCGCGTCTGCGTGGGCATGCTGATCGTGCACGATGTTCGGATCACTGAGGATCTCGTCGAGTTCCATGCCAGCGAGCGCCTGTTCGCGGGTCAGCAGCTGATCCGGCAGCCAGCTCAGTCGCCAGACCGCGGCCCCCGACCCGGTCTCGCGGTATGCCGACTCGGGGGTGATGTCGCTGATCATGGTCCAGTCGGTGGTGTCGACGGTCATGGGTGCCTCCGGTGGAGCAATTCGAGCCCGATGAGCTCGAGGGTATTCCGATCTGACCGGCGCAATAGAAGGCCCGTGCTCGAGCCGTCGAGTCGTGCCGGAAATCCTGGGTGTTGCAGATCTCGGCGAGATCCATCCCCGCCAAAGCCTGTTCCCGCGTGAGCAGCCGTAATGTCGTCCCGGCGAACTCGATTCGTTCACGTAGGCGGTGGTTCGGATCGAGTTCGGTTTCGGTGCCGCCGGCCCTTGGCTCCCCGCGCCGCCGTGTGTGCCGTATCAGCAGAATCGCTTTCATCACCAGGCCCTCCCGAGTCATCTGGCGGACGACGCTTGGTCGCCGTAACTCAATGTGGCATTTGCCGTTTGCTACGGTCAATTGCCATTGTAAGTTGGTGATTGCCGGTTCACTCGGCGGCTAAACCCCGGACGATTGGGCATATCGTGAGAGCGGCACCGGGAACGATGGCAGCGACAGGGAGGAAAGACTCACCTATGGTCCAGCAGGACTCACGCACGGTTGCCATCCGCAACATCCTCACCAGGCTCTGCAAACGCTCGGGCTTGAGTGCGGATCGGTTGCGCACCACAGAGATCGACGTCGCCCCGCTGTTGGATCTACCGGTCATACAGGAGCGCGCGCAGCAGGATGGTAAATCGCCGCAGGAAGCGGTGCTGCCGGTTGTCACCGAGCTGGCGCGGCAGTTGGATCCCACCAACCGGTTGATAGCCGACGCGGAACTGTCACTCGGGCTGCTCCGTGAAAAGCACCCGGCCGGAATTGATCTCGCCCGTCTGTATGCTGCGGACCTCGGTGAGCGACGCGAATACCTGACCGCGCAGTGGCGGTCGTTGCATGAGGCGATCGGAGCCGAATCCATCCCCGACGCGCCGTCGGTGCGGTCGCTGCGGGCAACACCTGAGCGCCGTGCTTTCACCGCGCTGGCCAGTCGACTCGCCGCCGCATCGACGTACTCGCTGTCGAACTACCGATTCAGGCCCGAGCCGAAAGTCCTTATCGCACTGCCCAACTCGCCATCGCACCAGGTCACGGTCATCGGATCCGCGGTGATCGACCACATCTACCGCATCCACAACATCCCGTCGGCGGGTAAATCCACGCCCGGCAATTTCGAGGTGCACGCCGGCGGTAAAGGGCTGAACCGCGCGGTCGCCGCCGCTCGCCTCGGACTGCGCGTGCGCTTGGTCTCGGCCGTCGGTGACGATGACGCGGGCCGACACATCCTCAACTACCTGGCCGCCGAAAATATTGATACGGATCTGGTCACGGTGGTACCCGGGGCGCAAACCAACGTGACGGCGGTCATGATCACCAGTACCGGTGCCTCCAGCAAAATCGGTTGCGAGGACGACCAGCTCCGGCAAGGCGCACATGACATGCGGGACCCGAGACTCCGCGACGTGCTCGAATCCTCCGACGCGGTCCTGCTGACCTTCGAACAGCCCACCGACGCGATCCGGCGCGTACTGGCCGCGGTCCGCGGCATGGCACACCCGCCTGCCCTGGTGGTGCATCCGTCGCCACCGGTCGAATCACCGCAATACCTGTATGAATATCTCGATGCCGTCGACTATCTCGTCGGTACGCCGTGGGAATTGCACAAGATGCTGCCTGTCGACTCCGCCTCGGGACCCGACGATGCCCAGCGGCTGCTCGGTCTCGGGGTGCGAGCGGTCTGTCTGACCGACGGGTTCCGGTGCACCGTTCGATCCGCGGATGTCAATGCCGATATTTCGGATTTCCCGGTCGCGCTGGAGGATTCGCCGGGCGCTGCCGCGGCGTTTTCGGCGGCGCTGGTGTATCGGCTCGTCACCGCGCGTCGACCGGCCGATGAACCGGCATTCCGGTGGGCGACCGCGGCCATGGTCGCGACCCAGTCGTTCGGCGACATCCCAAACGCGATGCCATCGGTTCGGGATGTCGATCGCATCATCCAGCTCGCCGGGGAGCGGCCGGCGGGTGGTTGACAGCCTCGGCGGCGCGGTCTCCCGCCGACATCAGCGATCGCTTCGAGTGTGCGTTATTCGCGGGGCAGCCCGGGTATTCTCATGCCGCGAACGTCGGCAATACCACTATCCCGTCGTCTTCGGAGGAGCATTGGCCACAGCTGTGCCGACGCGCGGTGAGACCGCCCATCGGCTCACCCGCAAGGGGCAGGATCTGCAGGTTCGTGTGATCGAGGTGGTCGGCGGCGCCGAGTGCGGGCATGTGCTCGTCTTCGGCGATATTGCCGACAACTGTCTGGTGCGAGTGCACTCGCGGTGTCTATACGGTGAGGCGCTCGGCTCCGATGACTGCGACTGCGGGCCCGAACTCGACAAGGCCCTCGATCTGTTCTGGGAGGCGGGCGGTGGCGTCCTCGTCTATCTGGAGCAGGAGGGTCGCGGCGTCGGGCTCGTCGCTAAGGCGCTCGGCTACCGGGAGAGTCAACGCTCGGGCGCCGACACGTTCACCAGCTATGAGCGGCTGGGATTTCCGGCGGATAGCCGCCATTACCTGCATGCGGCGAAGAGTCTGCAGGAACTCGGACTGACCAGGATCCAGTTGCTCACCAACAATCCGGAGAAGGTCGCCGAACTGGGATCGGTCGGTCTGACAGTCACCGCGGTGCCGCTGCTCATCCCGATGCTCAGCACCCGGGCCACCGCGTATCTCGAGTCCAAACGGCGACGCCGCGGTCACATGATTCCGGTGAGCGATGTGCCATGGGCGCCCGAGCTGCAGCCGGTATTCAAACGTAAGAGCCGCATCTGGCGGTTCTGGACGATGCGCGGTCAGGCCCGCCGTCGCCGTGCACTCCTCGCGTCCAAGTAACGGACATAATTACCCGGATCTGGCTACAGTGAGTGAGCCGCGCCACATGGTGCTACCCCATCGTGTGACACGATGAGATAGAGTCGCCTGCTTTATATCAAAGGCAGCGGGTCTCGAACCGCGTGCAATCCATGCGGTCGCGCCGGGCGCGGTGCACGCCAGAGATATCGGGAAACGGGAAGATGACGACAACAGAAATCGGTTTCGCGCACGAGTCCGGCAAGACGGTGTACACCGTGCCGGAAGCATTCCAGGAAACCGTGAAGTTACGGCCGGATCAGATCGCATTGCGGACGGTCGGCGGCACCACGGAGATCAGCTGGCGCGAATACCGCGAGCGGGTCCGCATGCTCGCGGCCGGACTCGCCGGACTCGGAGTCGGCCACGGCGACACCGTCGGCATCATGCTCACCAATCGGCCCGAGTTCAATCTGATCGATACGGCCGCACTGCATCTGGGCGCCACCCCGTTCTCGATCTACAACACCAGCTCCCCCGAGCAGATCACGCATCTGTTCACCAATGCAGAGAACAAGGTGGTGATCACCGAACGCGCCTTCCTCGACGTGATCAAGGCAGCGGGCGTCGAACTCGAGCACATTGTGGTGGTCGACGGCCCAGCCGCCGATACGGTAAGCCTGGCCGACCTCGAGGCGAATCCGGCCGCCGACTTCGATTTCGACGCCGCCTGGCAGGCCATCACCCCCGATGATCTCGCCACGCTGATCTACACCTCGGG
This sequence comes from Nocardia sp. NPDC051990, assembly GCF_040680755.1. Lineage (NCBI taxonomy): Bacteria > Bacillati > Actinomycetota > Actinomycetes > Mycobacteriales > Nocardiaceae > Nocardia > Nocardia sp. NPDC051990. The sequence continues at coordinate 657,294 of NZ_JBFAXH010000002.1, forward strand.
CACCACCGGTCCGTCCAAGGGCGTGGAGATCACCCACCGCAATGTGCTGGCCCAGATCATCGCGCTGGTCAACGGCCCGCTGCAGGTCGGCTTCGACGACCGCGCCATCTCCTACCTGCCCGCAGCGCACGTCGCCGACCGCATCTCCGGACATGCCATCAGCCTGCTCACCGGCATCCTGATCACCTGCGTGCCGGATCCGCGTGAGATCGCCGCCGCGCTGCCCGACGCGCGCCCCACCACCTTCTTCGGCGTGCCGCGGGTGTGGCAGAAGATCAAGGCCGGTATCGACGGCAAGCTCGCCACCGAAGCCAGCCCGGTGAAGAAGGCGCTGGCGAACTGGGCCATCAACACCGGCGTCGCAGCCGCGCGCGCTGATCTGGCAGGCAACGGCCGCAGCCCAGTGCTCGCCGCGCAGTACAAGGTCGCCGACGCGCTGGTGCTGTCGAAGCTGCGGGCCGCGCTTGGGCTGGACAACCTGAAGGTCGCGGCTTCCGGCGCCGCTGCGATTCCGGCCGAAACCCTCGAATACTTCCTCGGTCTCGGACTCACCGTCTCCGAGGTGTGGGGCATGTCGGAGACCACCGGTGTGGCCACCTACACCGAACTGGCCAAGCCCCGCCCGGGTTCGGTCGGCCGGGCGGTCGAGGGCCTCGAGCTGCGGCTCGGCGAGGACGGCGAACTGCTGGTGCGCGGCGCGATCGTCACGCCGGGCTACCGCAAACAGCCCGATAAGAGCAAGGAAGCGCTCGATGCCGAAGGCTGGCTGGCCACCGGCGACGTCGCCACCATCGATGCCGACGGCTATGTGCGCATCGTGGACCGCAAGAAGGAACTGATCATCAACGAGTCGGGTAAGAACATCTCCCCGACCAATATCGAGAACGCGGTCAAGGCGGCCTCCTCGCTGATCGGCCAGGTGGTGGCGATCGGTGAGGCCAAACCGTACATCTCCGCGCTGATCGTGCTCGATCCGGACACCGCCGCCATCCGGGCCAAGGAAATCGATACGCCCGCAGACGATCTGGCCGCGCTGGCCACCCGCAAGGAGATTCTCGACGAGGTGCTGGCCGCGGTCGTCGCGGGCAACCGCAAACTGTCGCGGGTCGAGCAGATCAAGCGGTTCACCGTGCTCGGCAACCCGTGGGAGCCGGGCGGTGACGAGCTGACCCCGACCATGAAGCTCAAGCGCAACCCGATCGCGGTGAAGTACGCCGAGGAGATCGTGTCGCTGTACACCACGCCGCTGCCAGAATCGGTGGTGAACCTCTCGTAACGAACGGTGGCCCTGAGCAAAAGCTCAGGGCCACTGTCGTTTTGTGGCTATGCGACCTCATACCTGGCGACAATGGTGGCGCGGGCGAGACTGTGCGAGAACAGGTTGAAGCCGAGAAAGGCGGGCGTGCCGTTCTCGTCGATCTCCAACCGCTCCACATCCACCGCGTGCACGACGATGAAGTAGCGGTGGTATCCGTGTCCGGCCGGCGGCGCCGCACCGACATATCCCGGGAACGCGCCGTCGTTGCGCAACGTGACCGTCCCCTCGGGCAGTACGCCGCCCGCACTACCCGCTCCGCGCGGCAGCGAGGTGGTGCTCACCGGAATATCGGCCACCGCCCAATGCCAGAAACCGGCCGCGGTCGGCGCGTCCGGATCGTAGACGGTAACCGCGAAACTCTTTGTCCCCGCAGGGAATCCGGACCAGGAAAGCTGCGGCGAGATATCCTTGCCGCCCGCGCCGAAGACGCCGCTGACCTGGTCGTTGCCGAAGCTCTGACCATCGGCGACATCCTCCGACGTCACCGTGAAGCTAGGCACCTGAGGCAGCGCGTCGTACGGATTGTAGGAGTAGTCGGGCACGGTGGGTCCTTTCGATCGTCAGCTGTGCAACAGGAAGTGTTCCAGCACCCGGGTGCCGAATTCGAGTGCCTGTACTGGAACCCGCTCGTCGACACCGTGGAACAGTGCCGTGAAGTCCAATTCCGGTGGCAGCTGCAGCGGTGCGAAACCGAAGCAGCGAATACCCAAGCGGGCGAAGGCCTTCGCGTCGGTACCGCCGGAAAGCATATAGGGCACCGTGCGGCCCTGCGGGTCGTGCGCGAGAATCGCGTCGTTCATCGCGTCGACGAGATGTCCGTCGAATGTCGTTTCGTAGGAATCGAGTTTGGTGATCCACTCGCGTTCGACATCCGGGCCGATCAGCTCGTCCACCTCACGCTCGAACGCGGCCTGTCGCCCAGGCACCACGCGGCAGTCGACGACCGCTTCGGCGGTTTGCGGGATCACATTCGCCTTGTAGCCCGCCTGCAGCATGGTCGGATTCGCGGTATCGCGCAGGGTCGCGCCGATAATGCGGGAGATGGTGCCCAACTTCGCGAGCTGACCCTCGATATCGGGACTCGACGGATCGAACTCCAGGCCGGTCTCCTCGGCGACCGCGGCCAGGAATTCCGCGACCGAATCCGAAAGCACCAGGGGGAAGGTGTGTTTACCGAGGCGCGCCACCGCCGCGGCCAGAATTGTGACGGCATTGTCCTCGTGCAGGAACGAGCCGTGACCGGCACGGGCCTTGGCGCGCAACCGCATCCAGCCGAGCCCCTTCTCAGCCGTCTCCACCAGATACAACCGGCGGTCGGTGCCATCCGGGCGCGGCACGGTCAGCGAGAAGCCGCCGACCTCCCCCACCGCCTCGGTGACCCCCTCGAACAGATCGGGCCGATTCTGCACCAGCCACTGCGAACCCCACTTGCCGCCGTTCTCCTCATCGGCGAGGAAGGCGAAGACGATATCCCGCGGCGGCACCGTCCCCTCGATCTTGAACTGGCGCGCGACGGCCAGCATCATGCCGACCATATCCTTCATATCGATCGCGCCACGCCCCCACACATAGCCCTCACGCACCGCCCCGGAGAACGGATGCACACTCCAGTCTGCGGCCTCGGCCGGCACCACATCCAGATGTCCGTGGATCAGCAACGCGCCGCGGCTGGAGTCGGCCCCCTTCAGCCGTGCGAACACATTCCCACGCCCCGGGGCACCCGACTCCACGTACTCGGTCGTGTATCCCGCCCGATGCAGCTGGTCGGCCACCCACTGCGCACATTCGCGCTCGCCCTTGGTGGTGGCCAGATCCCCGGTGTTGGAGGTGTCGAACCGGATCAGCGTACTGACCAATTCGACCACCTCGGACACGGCTCGAGATGTGGTGTTCGGACCGGATACTTCGCCAGATGCAGACACGTACCCTTTCCTACCACCTGACACCCGCCCGGACGGCGCCACAGCTGTCCCGCGCGGCACCCGAGGCCGTCGCGAGGTGCGTAATCGCGCGCAGGTCGGGTCGGTTCACGCTGATCGCAATCGCGGATGATGACCGGGCCTGGGATGAACACGTGCTGTTCGTGGCCTATGGCACCCAGGCACAACGCCCACATGCTCACAATTGGCTTGCCCGGCCGCTGCGGCCCGATCGGACGCTGCCCTCGGATGCGCCCTCATGTGGGTGAATGGACTCGCCCGGCACCGATCCGGTCCATGCGATTGCGGCCCCATGCGCCCAGCGGTTCCAGCGCCGCATTGAGGGCGCTGCCCAATTCGGTCAGCCGGTACTCGACCTTAGGCGGCACCTCTCGGTAGATCTCGCGATCCACGATGCCGTCCTCCTCCAGCTCCCGCAGCTGCTGGATCAGCATCTTCTCCGATACGCCCGGCAGGCCGCGACGCAGTTCGCCGAAGCGGCGCACGCCGTGATTCGCCAACTCCCACAGGATGAGGGCCTTCCATTTGCCGCCCACCACATCCATTGCCGCGTCGATGCCGCAGAAGTACGGTCCGGATCTCTTGCCGCCCATCGCTACCTGTTCCGCAGAAGGATTGGTAAGTACTGTCTCGAATAGTAGGTACTCGCCCACATTCCAGGCAAGGCGAGCGCACGACACCGAGAATCAGCAGCTAAACCGGCGATTTGGTCAACGCCGCCACATCCGATAGCCTTGCTGAGCACACCGGTCCGGGTGGCGGAATGGCAGACGCGCTAGCTTGAGGTGCTAGTGCCCTTTATCGGGCGTGGGGGTTCAAGTCCCCCTCCGGACACAACCAGTACGACACGTCACCCGCTCTACCTGCGGTTATGCAGGAAGATGGGTGTGGTTTCGAGAAGAATCATCGCAAAACCGCAGGTGGTGGCCTGTAGGGGTTCAATACGGGTTCAGCTGAGAGAATCCTGAGAACCGGCAGTCGACCCGATGGGTCGTAGACCATCAGATCACGAATGTCGTGCCAGCCTACCGATATCGTCAAGGCCCTATCTTTGGATGCTGCCCCGCTCGCCACGCCAATTAGAAGGTGGCTTAAGGCTATTACGCTCAGGCATCCGGTGAGTTGGAGGATACTCGTCGGACGAAGCCGCTGTGGAAGCGTTTGCTGTCTGTGCCCACCGCCGACGAACAGGCTGCCCAAGCGCGGGCGGTGACGTGTCCCGACAGGTGGGATCGGCCGAGTACGAGGTGCATCGGGCATATAACCGAGTCCGGCAGCAAGGCGCCGGGGTATACGGCGAGGATTTGCTCACCTGGAGCCTTGCTGGCCTGCTACCGGACGAGTGGGTCATGCTCCGCGGCTACCGCA
>NZ_JBFAXH010000003.1:0-289212 GCF_040680755.1 Nocardia sp. NPDC051990
CATCACCCTGGCGATGCTCGCCCACGCCTTCCTCGCAGTCACCGCGGCCACCGACCCAAAAGCCCACGCGGGCTGGGCCGAATCACAGTCGCCGACATCCGCCGTCTCCTGGCGATAGTGCTGCACCCAGCCCGCACCCTCACCCATGCATTAGCTGCCTGCCACTGGCGCCGCCACCACCAACACCACGCCCGACAACTCCGCTATCGACCAAAGCGATTATGAAACAACGAAATACAACTGTCGTGCTAGTGCCCGATCTTCCCCTGGTCGGTTCGCACCCACTCGGACGTCCCGTCCGGATGCCGATGGAACTCCCATGCGGAGTAATCACCGTCCTTCTCGACCACGGTCACCTGGTCGGCAATGCCGTCGTGGTCCCAGTCGGTCCACACCTGCATGGCCTCGGGGCCGGTGGTGGTGACGGTGTCGAGAGCGCCGTCACCGTCGATGTCCTGGGTCGGGTGGTGCAGTTCGACTTCACCGAGGCTGTCCAGGGAGGAGGATGCGTCGATGCCGGGTAGATCCATGCCCGGGAATTCACCTGAGGTGATCATGACTCCTCCTGGTCGGGACTCGCGTGGCTGACACGGCGGTCGATCGGTGGGTACCGACCCATAGTGTCATCCGCGAGTCCCGGGTGTAGCCGCTGCCCCTAATTCTTGGGGATAGTCACTTTTTCGGAATGATCAGCCACAGCACCAGATACACGACGAACTGCGGGCCCGGGAGCAAGCAGGACAGGACGAAGAGCAAGCGGACGACATTGGCGTTCCAGCCGAAGTATTCGGCGATGCCGCCGCAGACGCCGGCGATCCACTTGTCGTTGGCGGAGCGGGTGAGTCGGCGGGTGGGCGCGGGGGCGGTCATTGTGTTCCCTCTCTGGTGATATTCGGTACGACATCAACTCTGCCCAGGAAAACCGCGCATTACATCGGTCGCATGACCTATCCCGACCCTGATTTCCGCAGGCCATGGACTCGGGGTGAAACCCCGAGGACCAGACCCTTCGGATCGGACCGGGTGTCGACGCGTGGCATGGACACGGCAGACTCATGGTGGTGAGCACCACTCTGCACGCCCGTGGACTCTCCGCGGGCCATGGCGAACGCACCCTGTTCGACGACCTCGATTTCACCCTCGCACCGGGTGATGTGATCGGTTTGGTCGGCATGAACGGTGCCGGCAAGTCGACGCTGCTGCGCATGCTCGCGAATCGCTCCACGGCCACCGGCAGCATCACGCTGTCACCGCCCGATGCCACCGTCGGGTACTTGGCGCAGGAGGCTGAGCTGATCGCCGGGGAGACGGTGCTCGAATTCCTCGGCCGCCGAACAGGTGTCGCCGAAGCACAGCGGATCATGGATGCCGCGGCAGCGCGTTTGGCCGACGGCGGCGAGGACGAATATTCGCCCGCCCTGGAGCGCTGGCTCGCGCTCGGCGGTGCCGATCTGGACCAGCGGGCCGAGGAGGTCGCGGCGGATCTCGGTCTCGCGGAAAGCCTGCCGAACGGCCTCGACACCGCGATGACCGGACTCTCCGGCGGTCAAGCGGCCCGCGCCGGACTCGCCTCGGTGCTGTTGTCCCGCTTCGACATTCTGCTGCTCGACGAGCCGACCAACGATCTGGATCTCGACGGCCTCGCCCGGCTGGAACAGTTCGTGACCGGCGTGCGGGTGCCGTTGATAATGATCAGTCATGACCGAGAGTTCTTGGCGCGCACCGTGAATCGCATTGTGGAACTCGATCTCGCACAGCAGCAGGTCGGGATCTATGACGGTGGCTACGAGGCGTATTTGATGGAGCGCGAGATCGCCCGCCAGCACGCCCGTGAGGCCTACGAGGAGTACGCCGACACCAAGGCCGGGCTCGAGGCTCGCGCTCAAATGCAGCGCAACTGGCTCGAACACGGCGTTCGCAATGCTCGGCGCAAGGCCCGCGACCCCAGGAAGCTCGACTCCGACAAGGCGGGCCGCAAAATGCGCGCCGAATCCACCGAGAAGCAGGCCGCCAAGGCTCGCCAGACCCAACGGCGCATCGAGCGTCTGGATGTGGTCGAGGAGCCACGCAAGGAGTGGGAGCTGCGCATGTCCATTGCGGCGGCCCCGCGCAGTGGCTCGGTGGTCGCCGCTTTGTCGAATGCGACCGTCACCCGGGGGGATTTCGAGCTCGGCCCGGTAACCACCCAGGTCGATTGGGCCGACCGCATTGTACTGACCGGGGCCAATGGTTCGGGTAAGTCCACGCTGCTCGCACTGCTGCTCGGAAAAATCCAGCCGGACAACGGAACCGCCGCACTGAGCTCCGGTGTAGAAATCGGCGAGGTCGACCAAGCGCGCGGGCTGTTCCGCGGAAGTACCTCCCTCGCAGACACTTTCAGCGCCGAAATGCCCGACTGGCCCGACGCCGAGGTGCGCACCCTGCTGGCCAAATTCGGCCTGCGCGGCCCACATGTCCTGCGCGCCTGCGAAACCCTCTCCCCCGGCGAACGTACTCGCGCCGCCCTCGCGCTCCTGCAAGCCCGCGGCGTCAACCTGCTCGTCCTCGACGAACCAACCAACCATCTCGACCTACCCGCCATCGAACAGCTCGAGCAGGCCATCGAATCGTTCCAGGGCACAATGCTTCTGGTCACACACGACCGCCGCATGCTCGATTCGGTCACGGCAACCCGCCGCTGGCACATGAACAACGGCCGACTCACCGAAAGCTAGGCGCCGTGTTCGGGCAGTGCGGCTCGGTGCGGAGGGGGTCTGGGGGCGTGCTCGGGCAAGTTCCAGGAGTTCGGCGGCTTGGGTGTAGCCGCGGCGCCTGTGCTGTCGTTGAAGTTCGAGGGCCAGGGCCGAACGCGGGACACCCCGGCGCAGAGCGGCGTTCAAGGTTGCCAGGGCATCCGGTCGGCTGACCGTTCGTGCTACGTCGATTGCGGTTCGGGCGGCGTTGGTGGTGACGGTGCCCTGGATCAGTTCGAGTTCGACTTTGTCCGCCTGGTCGCGGTGGACGATGAGACGGCCGGTGTGCGAATCCTGTAGGCCGAGGACGTGGGTCGGGTGATCGTGTTGTACCGCGAAGCCGTGGAGTTCGGCGGCGGTGTTGTAGGCGGCGGCGAGAGACGGCACGCCCATGGATAGGCGGGCAGCCTCTACGCGTAATTGGGCCGACGGTGCGGTGGTGGCCTCACGGAAGACGCCGCGGAAGACCCGCACCCATTCGCCTCGGTCGAGTAGTGCTCGCATCTCCGCGCGGGTGTACTCGCACAGCACCTGCCATGCGGCGAATACCCCGAATTGCTTGTCGCGTACTTCTTCCAGTCCTGGTCGCATATGGCAACTGTCGGTGCAACGGCACTACGGCCTCGGTGCCCGACCAGGGCGAACAGAAAGTCTGTGGATAACCATCTTTCTGTGGACAACTCGCCGGAACTCCCGCGATACACGCGCCACCCGTCGGTCGGAGTGGCACGCCAGATCGGACCATCGAAGCAGTTGAGCGCGCCCGAACAGCGACTACACCGCGGCGACGCGTTTGGCCAGATCGTCGGCCAGTTGCTGGGCCTGTACGGGATCGGTCGCCTCCACCATTACCCGGACCAGTTGTTCGGTTCCGCTGGGGCGCAACAGGATTCGACCGGAATCGCCGAGGGCTCGTTCAGCTTCCTGTACCGCCTCGCGAATTTCGGGGGCGGCGGCGACCGTGGCTTTGTCGGTAACCGGGACGTTCACCAACACCTGGGGTACGGTCTGCAGCACCGAAGCCAGATCGGCCAGCGAGCGGCGGGTTTGTGCCATGCGGGCCATCAGTTTCAATCCGGTGAGGATGCCGTCGCCGGTGGTGCCGAAGCCGGGAAACACCACGTGACCGGACTGTTCGCCGCCGAGGCTGTAACCGCCGCGGCGCAGTTCTTCGAGGACGTACCGGTCGCCGACGGCGGTGGTGCGCAAGGTGATTCCGGCTTCGCGCATGGCGATGTGCAGGCCGAGGTTGCTCATGACGGTGGCGACCAAGGTGTTCTGGACGAGCGAGCCGGTCTCGTGCATGGCCAGCGCGAGGATGGCCAGGATCGCGTCACCGTCGACGATCGCGCCATTGGCGTCCACGGCCAGGGTGCGGTCGGCGTCGCCGTCGTGTGCGATGCCGAGGTCCGCGCCGTACTCACCCACCGCGCGCTGGATCTGGTCGAGATGCGTCGAGCCGCAACCGTCGTTGATATTCAGGCCGTCGGGCTCGGCATTGATCGCGATCACCGTTGCTCCGGCCGCGCGGTACGCGGCCGGACCGACCTCGGCGGCCGCACCGTGCGCGCAGTCGACCACGACGGTCAGCCCGGACAGATCCTGCCCGGTCGCCTCGACCAGATGCTCGACGTAGCGCTCGTGTGTTCCGGCCAAGCTGTACTGATCGGGGATGACCAGCCCGTGGTCCCTGGCGCCGGATGCGTTCAATACCCGACCGATCCCCGGGCCGACCGGGCGCAGTGGCGTGCCCTCGGCGATCAACGCCTCGATCCGGTCCTCGACCGCGTCCTCGAGCTTGTGCCCGCCCGCCGCGAAGATCTTGATCCCATTGTCCGGCATGGGATTGTGCGAGGCCGAGATCATTACGCCGAGGCAGGCGTCGTACAACCCGGTCAGATATGCCACGGCGGGTGTCGGAAGCACCCCCACCGAAAGCACATCCACGCCCGCGGCGGTCAGGCCGGCGGTCACTGCGGCCTCGAGCATCTCGCCGCTGGCGCGTGGATCGCGACCGACCACGGCGAGCGCGCGTTCCTTGCCGCGGCTCAGAATCTGTGCTGCCGCCCCGGAAACCTGTAGCGCCAGTTCCGGACTCAGTGAGCCATTAGCAAGCCCGCGGACTCCGTCGGTGCCGAACAAACGTCCCATACCTTCGCCCATCATCGGTGGATCCGCGGCGTGCCCGAAGGCGGCGGCCGGTGCGACCGGGAAGTGCCCCGCGAATGCCTCGAGTTCATACAGCACAAGAGCAGGCGCCCAGCGGTGCTGGGAGCCTGCTCTCGTGCAGGTGCCCCGCCGACCGGACCGTCTCCGACACCTCCAGGGTGACGGATGCCGGCGGCCGACGCAGCCAAATCAGCGCTTCGAGTACTGAGGCGCCTTGCGGGCCTTCTTGAGGCCGTACTTCTTACGCTCGGTGGCGCGCGGGTCACGGGTCAGGAAGCCGGCCCGCTTGAGGGCGGGGCGGTCATCCGGGGTGACCTCGATGAGCGCACGGGCGATGGCCAGACGCAGCGCACCGGCCTGGCCCGAGGGGCCACCGCCGACGAGACGCGCGTGGATGTCGAAGGACTCGGTCCGCTCGACGGTCACCAGCGGCGACTTCACCAGCTGCTGGTGCACCTTGTTCGGGAAGTAGTCCTCGATGCTGCGGCCGTTCAGTACGAAGTTGCCGGTGCCCGGCAGCAGGCGCACGCGAACGACGGCCTCCTTGCGACGACCGACGGTCTGCACCGGGCGGTCGATCACGACCGGGGCGTAAGCGGCGGGCTCGGCGTCGTAGCCGTAGTCCTCCTCGACGACCTCGACGTTGGCGTCCTCGGCTGCGTATTCGTCGGACTCGTTGAATTCCTCAGGAGCGGTCACTGGGCCACCTGCTTGATCTCGAACGGAATGGGCTGCTGAGCGGCGTGCGGATGCGTCGGGCCCGCGTAGACCTTCAGCTTGCCCGCGATGGCGTTGCCGAGCTTGTTCTTCGGGATCATGCCCTTGACGGCCTTCTCCACCAGACGATCGGGGCGCGACTCCAACACCTGACCGACAGTGCGCGACTTGAGGCCGCCCGGGTGTCCGCTGTGGTGGTGGATCAGCTTGTCCGCCTTCTTGTTGCCGGAGATGGCAACCTTGTCGGCGTTGATGATGATGACGAAGTCGCCACCATCGAAGTTCGGCGCGTAGGTCGGCTTGTTCTTGCCGCGCAGCAGATTCGCTGCCTGGACGGCGAGACGGCCGAGAACTACGTCACTGGCGTCGATGACGTACCACTTACGGGTCACGTCACCCGCCTTGGGGCTGTACGTAGGCACAGTGGTTCCCTGTCTGTAGTCGGTGTTGCCAGCCACGGCATGCGATCGAGCGGTTCCCGGCGGCCGGTGGAGACCCGGGCTCGACGTACTTCCACACGCCGACGGGCAACGATACCAGCCATGTCCCAGCGGTATGAAACCGGTCAGATCTTGATCGGCGGTCCGTGGTCGATGGCGCCGGGCGGGCCAGGGACCACGTAGCGTGGAACGTCGATGCTCGGTTGCGCGCACTCCGCGCCCGCGGCGTCGAATCCGGAGTCGCCCTGTTCCGACACCAGGCCCGGGTCGTATCCGCGCGCCGCGGCAATGCCTGCACGCTGCTCATTGGTGACGTACGGGGTTAATGGGCAGGAGATCGGCGCTCCGGTGACATCGGTGGCCAGTTCGACCCGGTCACCGCCGGAGGGCATGGCCAGCGCGGCCAATGCGGCGGCACCGACCACCGCGTGCGCACCGAACAACTTGCCCCACCGGTTGCTCTTGCGTGGTTTGTCCGCGTCCTCGTCCGATTCGCGTGACTGCCACTGCGAACCGCTCGGCGGCGGTTGCTCCTGCTGCGGCTGGTAGGGACCGCGCGGACCCGACGGCGGCACCTGTCCTTGCGGCGTCGGTCCCTGCGGTGTCGGCGGCCGACCGATGACGGTGGGCCGCTGCTCTTCCGGATACTGCCCGGGCGGGCGGGTGAACCGGCTTCCCAACTCGGCGAGGTTCGGCGGCAGGGACTCCCGGCTGACCCTGGTGGTCGGTTCCTCCCCCGTCGGCTCGGTCGACGACTGCACGGTCGGATATCCAGGCCCGTACTGAACCACCGGCGGATGCGACTGCGCGCCCTCACGACGGCCCTGCCCCTGCTCAGGACGGGCCGTCTCCTGTTCCGACCGCCCCACCTGCTCCGAACGAGACGGCACATCCGACCGCGCATGCAACGCTTCCGCCTGACGCTGCGCCGACAACGCCTGCGGCTCGGCCTGTCGCTGCGCCGAATGTTCCTGCTGCGGTGCCGATTCGGCCTGATACTGTGCCGACTCCACCGGCCGCGCCCGCGGCGGCGGTGCGGGCTCGGCATGTCGGCCCGCCGACTCCGGCTCACCGTTCTCGTTATCGGTCACCAGCAGGTGCGCGGCCCCGAGCACCAGCGCGTGCATCGGGTGATCGGCCACGTGCAACCGGTGCCCGAGGTGGTTCTGGAACGCCAACCGCAGCGCGTCGTTGAAGCAGACATTGCCGGACAGCAGCACCGTCGAGGTGTCCGCGCCGATCGAGCGGGCCGCGGCCATCACCTCTATCACCACATTGTCGGCCGAACGCGCATCGCGCATGGCCTCCGCGGTGACCGGTACGTCGACCGATTCGGTCGGCTGCTCATCGTCGCCGTGCACCGCGACAACCAACATGGTCCGCCCGTCGGAGTACACCCCGGTCGCACCGATGCCGTGCGGATTGCGATCGTCCGGCGACCGCACCAGGCCCAGCGCACGCACATATCCGGACAGCGCGACACTTTCCGGCAGCGGTTCGACCGTGACGTCCAGCCGTTCGACCAAGTCGACGTACACATCGACCTTCGCGTCGGGCCAGCCGTCCGGGAAGGGCAGCGCGATCAGATCCGGTTTACCGCGCAGATATTTGCCGACGGCCGCGAGCGGGTTGTACATGCGGGCACGGAAGACCAGCTCGGCGGGCCAGGTCGCCCCGGCCACCATGATCTGCGGATGGCCGAGGATGTCGCGTACATCAGCGATCGCCATCCCCAGATCCGGCCGCTGCCGCTCCACTCCGGCGGTATGCAGTCGACCCGACGAATCCGCCAGCAGATATGCCGGCGGCGTGTATGTACCTTCTACCTGCACGGGGCGGATCGGTGTCCCGCCGCCGCCCGCGGCAACGGACACCACATCCCACCCGAGATGTACTGCCCCAACTCGCACCGTCACAGGCATAAGTGTGCCTGCTGCGCTAGCGACATGCGCACTGCGTCCGGTGAGAGCCGGCCTGAGCAGGTCCGTGCGACTTCACGTCGCTGGCGCTCGGTTCCGTCGCACGGCCCGCCGCGCCGTGGTGACATGGTTCGCTCGCTCATGGCTGCGCCAACCGAGCGATGCTCGGCTGTGTCGATGGTTCGCTCGCTCACGCCGCCACGTTCGACTTCCGCAGCCGCAACCGACGCCACGTGATGAACGCCAACACCACCGTTATCGCGACCAGCAGGCCGATATCGAGATACCAGGTATTCGGCTCGTGCTTCCACAATGCGTCGGGTTGCGCGTTGGCGAACAGTGTCCGAATATCCACCGTCGACGACCCGGCCGCATAACCCCACCGCGACGGGAACAGCCACGAGATCTGCTCCAGCACCACCCGGTGGGTCACCGGAATCAGACCACCCGCCATGACCAGCTGGACCATGATCATCACCACGAGCATCGGCATGACCTGCTCACTGGACCTCGCCAGACTGGACAGCAGCAGGCCGAAGACCACACAGCACACCGCGGTCAATGCGATATCCAAGTACAGCTCGGCGGGCCCGTTCGGCATGACCGAGCCCGCCAGTGGCGGCTTCTTACCAACCAGTGTGATGCCGACGAGCACCGCCGCCTGCAGGAACGCGGTAATGCTGAACACCGCGATCTTGGCTAACAGATACGCCGAGGGCAGCAGCCCGACCGCGCGCTCGCGATAGAAGATGGTGCGCTCACCGACCAGATCGCGCACGGTCAGCGTCGACCCCATGAAGCAGGCGCCCAGAATCAATACGACTAGCAACTGCTGGGTCTCGCTGCCGCCGGACGGGACGAACAGCGTCTCGTTGCCGCTCTGCACCTGCTCCAGCGGACCGCTCTGGAAACCGTTACTGCCCGGCACCACCAGCGATAGCGCACCGAGGATGAAGGGCAGGATCACCAGGAACGCCAGGTAACCGCGGTCGGCGAAGATCAACCGCACCTGCCGTCGCGCCAGGGTGGAGAACTGCTTGGCGCGCCCGGATTGCGGCGGACTACCAGCTGATCCCTGCCGTGGCGGTGCGGGCGGTGGCGGCGGTGGCGCGAAGGCCAGCCTGGACCGGTACGCGGCGAAGGCCTGATCCGGATTCGCGGCGACCCGCCCGAAGATCTCCGCCCAGTCGCTGGTGCCCATGGCCGCGCCGACACTGGCCGGATGACCGCAGAAGGCGGTCTTGCCACCGGGCGCGAGCAACAGCACCTGATCGCACATGTCCAGGCAGGCCACCGAGTGGGTGACCACGATGACGGTGCGCCCGGCATCGGCCAGTTCGCGCAGCATCACCATCACCTGACGGTCGAGCGCCGGATCCAGCCCCGAGGTCGGTTCGTCCAGGATCAGCAGCGACGGACCGGTGAGCAGTTCCAGCGCCACCGACGCGCGTTTGCGCTGACCGCCGGAGAGCCGGTCCACCCTGGTGTCGGCATGTTCGATGAGCGAAAGTTCTTTCAGCACACCGTCGATCACCTGCTGGCGGTCGGCCTTCGAGTTGTCCGGCGGAAGTCGCAGTTCGGCGGCGTAGCCGAGCGCCTGACGCACGGTGAGCTGCCGGTGCAACACATCGTCCTGCGGCACCATGCCGATGCGGGAACGCAGCGCCTCGTATTCGGCGTGCAGATTGCGCCCCTCGAAGGTAACCACACCGCCGGAGGGGTGCGTGGTGCCCGCGATCAATTTCGACAGCGTCGATTTGCCCGCGCCGGAGGGTCCGATGAGCGCGGTGAGCGTGCCGCGCCCCGCCTGCATGTTCACATCGACGAGCAACTGCTTATTGCCCTCGACGGTGAAGCCGACGCCGTGCACGTGCAGGCCCTGTTCGGCGACCGGCTTCTGCCGATGCGCCAGCGTGCCCTGCTGGACGACGAAGTCGATATTGCCGACGGTGATGATGTCGCGCTCACGCAGTACCGCGCGCTGCTCGCGATGGCCGTTGACGAAGGTGCCGTTGGCCGAGCCGAGGTCCTCGATGATCAGGCCCTCAGCGGACGCGACCAGACGAGCGTGCTTGCGCGAGGCCAGCGGATCGTTGACAACGATCTGATTGTCGGAGGTACGACCGATATTCAGCCCGCCGGGCGGCAGGCGGTCGGCCCTGGCGATCGGTGAGCTGGACGGGCGGGAGCGGACCGGCGGCAGCATCGAACTGTCGGCCTTGAAGGTCATATTGATGTTCGGCTGCTGCGGCTGGGCGGGCTGCGGCTGCGGAGGTGGCTGGTCTGGACGCTGCTGCGATGGCTGCTGGAGATGCTGTTCCGGACGCTGTTGGGATGGCGGCGGTGCCTGCGATGTCCGCCGCGGATGCTGATAACCCGGCGGCACCGACGACTGCGGCTGCGACGGTAGCGGCTGGGCCGCCGGCTGTGCGACCGGCCGCTGCGGCCGGGCCGCCGGCGTTGCGGGTAGCAGATGCAGTAGCGGACCGCTGATCGCGTCGCCGAGCCGCACCTGTGTCGGCCGATTGATCGGCACCGGCTGACTCAATCGTCGCGCATCCACGAAAACGCCGTTGGTGCTGCCATTGTCGATGAGTACCCAGCTGTTCCCCTGCCAGGCGAGCGTCGCGTGCACTCGCGAGACCAGCGGGCTGTCCACGAACAGAGTAACTTCCGGTGCGCGGCCCATCGTGACCTGTTGATTCGAATCGAAGACCCGTTCGGTTCCATCATGGCGCACGGTGATGGTCTGCGCCCCCGGTAAAGACATGCAGCGGATACTATTCCATCACCCGGACGTCGGCGGTGCCCCCGATGCGCCCATTACCCCGACCCGGAGACCGTTATGAACGTGCGACCGGCCGACCAGGGGGAGCCTTGCCGAAACTCCGAGCGACCGCGGTCATTGCCGTAGCAGTATGCGTAATCACCATGTTGGCGGGCTGTACTCGCGCGGTGCACGGTCGAGCGGTTTCGGTCTACGACGATCCGTTCAGGGTCGCCGGACTGCCCACCACAGGTGGTCCGAGCGGACCGCGCCCCGGCGTCCCCGATACCTCGCTCACCGCGGTCAATGGGGACAGCGGCGAAGTGGATGCCTTGGCGCTCAACGCGATCGAGGATATTCAGACATATTGGCGCGCCGAATACAGCAAGGACTTCGACGGCGAGTTCAAACCGGTCGACAAGCTGATCTCCTGGAGCGCGAAGGCACCGCGCAGCCAGTCGCTCGAATTCTGTAAGGAATCCACCTATCACCTGGTGAACGCCGCCTACTGCCGACTCGACAACTCGATCGGCTGGGACCGCTCGGTGCTGTTGCCGACGATCGAGGACACCTTCGGCAAGATGGCCGTGATCATGGTGCTCGCCCATGAATACGGACACGCCATCCAGACGCTGGCGAAAATCGTGCAGCCGAAGGATCCGGTGATCGTCAAGGAGCAGCAGGCCGACTGCTTCTCGGGTGCGTTCATTCGCCATGTGGCCGAAGGCAAATCCAAGCACTTCACCATCAATACCTCCGATGGCCTGAACTCGGTGCTTGCCGCGACCGTCGCCATTCGGGACTCCAATCCGGATGATCCGGAGAGCGTGCACGGTTCGGCATTCGAGCGGGTCACGGCCGTGCAGATCGGCTTCACCGATGGCCCGAAGGCATGCAAGGCCATTGATATGCACGAGATCGAGCGCCGCCGCGGCAATTTGCCGCAGAGCTTCAAGGACGATCCCGGCCACGGCGAGAATCCGATCGATAAGGACAGTCTGATCGAGCTCAGCAAGGCACTCGCGGTGATCCTGCCGCTGAAGCAGGCGCCGACCTACAACTATTCCGGCGCGAAGATCGACTGCAAGAACGGCGTTACCACACCGCCGGTTTCGTATTGTCCGGCCACGAACACCATCGCGACCGATGTGCCCGCGCTCGCGCAGCGCGGCACCTCCGATGTCGATGACAACGATCCGTTGCCGATCAAGGTGACCGGCGATTACAACGGCTACATCGTCTTCATTTCGCGCTATACCCTCGCCGTCCAGCAGAGCAACGGTCAGCAGTTGGTCGGTGCCAAGACCGGATTGCGCGCGGCCTGCCTGTCGGGGGTGGTCACCGGCAAGCTCGCGCAGCCGGGCCGGACCCAGGCGCAGGGCGATATCGTCTTGGCCGCAGGCGATCTCGACGAGGCCGTCTCCGGACTGCTGGTCGACGGGCTGGCAGCAAGCGATATACAGGGCCAGACCGTGCGGAGTGGGTTCTCCCGTGTCGACGCGTTTCGGGCGGGAGTCATAAACGGCGAAAAGACATGCATGTCGCGATATTCGTGACCAACCGGACAGCCGGTACTACGCAGCAACACAATTCCCGCGTCGTACCGGACCGAACTCAGTTCTGCCAGCCCGCAGCGGACACCCAACCCGACGGACAGGTCTTCCGCAACGGGAAGTACATCGGAGTCCCGGTCGCTTCCTGTGGTCCCTGCCCAGCCTCCGGCTTCTGGAAGCAGAACACCCCGTCAGTAGACGGTGCGGGCTCGGCGGTCACGAGCGGTGCGATCAGTTCCATCGATTCCAGGACATCTGAGCCTCGCGTATCTCCTGAGCCCTGTGCGGTATTCCTCGAGTACCGACTCTCAGCCGAACGGCGGCGGGGCGGCGGGCTCGAAACGCAGGACCCGGTTGCCGATCATCACCTCGGTGCCTGGCGCCAGGAGCATCGGCCGATTCGGCGCCAACCGCACCCAATCGCGGTAACCGGGCAGGCGGGTGCGGGTGCCATTGGTGGAACCCCGATCCACCACCGACACATCCCAATTCACCAGCAGCACCTCAGCATGCGCGCGGGACATCCCGCCCGAGGAATCCTCGACCTTCAACGGCACCATGCCACGGCGGGCCTGTTCGGTGTGTTCCGGATCGCGGCCGAGAACCGCGTCCGCGGCCAGCATGTAGGTCATACCGTCGTCGAGGACCAGCATGCCGAGCGGCGGGCGGACCACCTCGATCAGCTGCTGCGTCTGATCCACCGGCATCCCGCAGACCGTGCAGAACGCCGAGCGCGGATCGCTGGGATGCGCACGCGCGCACTTGAATCCCATCACCTTGACGGTGAGGGCGGTGGCCTTCGCGGTGGCCTCCAGCCTGCGCTGCAGATCCGGATCCGGGCGCGGGGCCGGATTGGTGCCGCCCGTTTGGGTCGGCGCGTGATGCGAATCGACCGGTTCTTGTTCCTGGACCGAATCGAGCATCGCGGTCGAGGCGCGGGTCTCGGTCAGCTGTGGTTCGGGGCTCGACTCCGGTTCGGGCCTGGAGCGCTGGGTCGGGCCCGAGTCGATGCGCGCGGTCGGCGGTGGCGGCGGTCGATGCGCGCCCGCCGGTCGCACCGGTTCGGACCGGCCACGCACCGCGTCGGACCAGACGATCGCACCGCCCGCCTGCGCGATGCCCTCCACCAACCAGCCGATCCCCCGCTCGGCGGGCAGATCCGGAATGCGGCCCTCGGGTTCGTCGACGAAGAGCGCGACCGCCCTCGCGGGCACCGTCGCGACCCGATCCACCGTGAAGGCCGCATCGCTGCCCCGATAGCGCTCGAGCGTGCCGTCGCCGGCGAGCACCGCGGTGACCGCACCGTGCAGGAAGATCGCCATCCCGCCGGTCTCGGCCGCGGACAGGATGCCGAAATCGATTGGCACACCGGGACTGATCTGCTCGGCATGCGTCATGAGCCACCTGGTTGCCGCGCGCGCGACCAGTGCGCCCGGCCCCTGCGGATGCTGTTCGGCGGCCTCCCGCACGAGCTCGGCCAGTGATCCCAACGCGACGACGGCGGGTGTGTCCGGAGTCAGGCGCGCATGCCCACGATGCGCGACGACCACCACCGCACCCGCGACCCGGGCGACGGCGTGACCTCCGACAATGACCTCAACCTGCCAATCCTTCAACGGAATCGGTCTTCCAGCGGTGTGCATTGCGGGGTCGTCGCCACAACAACAAGGGTATTGCAATCGAAGTCCTAAGGGGCCCCGTCCCTGTGTCCGTCCGGTAACTTCAGATGCACATCGGGACGAACGAGGGGCCGGTCATGGTTGGGACTTCGCGGATCGCGTTCGCCGTGGCTTGTATCGCGGTGAGCGGGGTGTTGGTCGGGTGCAGCGGCGTGCAGGGGACACCGCTGGCGGCCGAACAAGATGTGCGCAAACTCGAGGTCGGCACCTATCCGGTCGATCGACACACCTACGACCAGGACGCGGGCAAGAACGGGGCGCTGGTCGAGGGCATGCGGATGTCGGAGGCGGTGGTCGCCAGTTCGAAGATCGACCCGTCGCTCACCTATGGACGAGAAGGCAAGGTGCTCAGCAGCATCGACGATGCCGTCGAACATGTCGCATCGGCATCCAAGCCGGTGCTGGTGAACCGCAAATACCTCACCGGATACGCCACCAGCGGTTCGGATAAACCCGATCCGCGCGGTCAGACCCGGCCCTCGGCCGACACCACCGCGATCACCGATGTCGTATTCCGATTCCCGGACGAGGCCACCGCGAAAATCGCCGCCCGCGAACTCGAGGACGCCGATATCAATATCTCCCCCGACAACCGCAAACTGCCGTCGAGCAAATATCCGGACGCCTATATCCATTGGCGTCCCGGCATTCCCAATATCGGAACCTTCATGGCGCACAAGGAGTTCGTCATCTCACTGTTCGTCGGGCGGCCCCGCGCGGACGGTCACGACCTGCTCAGCTGGGTCGAGAAAACGCTGGATGCCCAGGCCGGCGCATTGGACAAGTTTCAGGCGACCCCGCAGGACAAGTTCAGCAGCCTGAAGGTCGACCCGGAGGGCATGCTCGGGCGCGTGGTGGTCGCGGATCGCCGTGGGCACACCCCGAATGCCGATAACTTCGCGGTCTATGGGCCCAGTTATTTCGTCCAGTCGGCCGAGGACGAGTCCAAGACCCAGAAGTTGGTCGACGAGGTCGGGGTCGAACGATTCGCCATTGTCGACAACGGCTCGGTCACCCGCGTCCGGGACTATCCGGCCGCACAGAAGTTCATCGATGGATTGATCGACGAGGTGCGCAATACCTTCGATCCGATCGATGCGCCCAAGGATATTCCGGGCGCAAAGTGCTTGCAGCTCAATAGCAAAGGCGATCCGGAGCGGCAGTACAAGTACCGCTGCTATGTCCCGTACAAGCGGTATGTCGGCGTGGTCACCAGCGATGAGGAGCCGGATGTGCGGCAGAAGGTGACCGCGCAATACGCACTTTTGGCCAATAGCCTCTGACACTGCGCTCACTGACCGGGCCTTGGACCTGCGACCGGCCCGCTCGACAAACTGCCCGCACTGTCCACCCGCTCAAATGATCGACCTGCCATGGGATCCGGATCGACTGCTCGTTTCCGTCCCGATGCCGACGATACTGCGTCGAGTAGGATCCGGCAGGAGGTAGGCCGACGGGACGGGCGGAAATGTGAGTATGCGAGGCGGATTCGTCACACTACTCATGGTGGGCGCCATGGCGAGCGCGAGCTGCGCTGGGAGTGTGACCGGGCATGCCGGACCAGGGCTGACGCCGGTGGATCCAAAGACCCTGAATACTGGCCCCTACAAGGCCGAACCGACCGCCTACGAACCCGACATCACCAGCTCGGCCGACGTGCGTAGCATCGAAGCGCAGCGGCTACTCAACTATCTAACTCCCTCCTACGAGATCGACAGCGACATCAACGTCCTCGGTGACATCAAGGTGTTCTTCGACGGCAATCAGCTTGCCGAGTCGAATACCTTCCCGGAGAAGTACCGATCCGCCGGAGTCGACAACAACCTACTGCTGGGGGTCTACGTCTCGCGGATCAA
Organism: Nocardia sp. NPDC051990; assembly: GCF_040680755.1. Lineage (NCBI taxonomy): Bacteria > Bacillati > Actinomycetota > Actinomycetes > Mycobacteriales > Nocardiaceae > Nocardia > Nocardia sp. NPDC051990. The sequence goes on from NZ_JBFAXH010000003.1 coordinate 15,833, forward strand.
TGAAAACCTCCGAAGCCGGAAGAAACTGATCATCTCGGTACTGCGGTTCCCGACCGACACCGCCGCGATGAAGGCAGCCAACGATTTCGACTCGACCACGAATTCTGATCCTGGCCGACACCAGGTTCCGATCACTGGCCATCCGGATGCCAAGACGTCGTCAACGGATGACGTCACCGGTATTTCCTTTCTGGCACACGGACCATACGTCGTCATGACGAATGTCGGCATCCCGGAACCGAATCAGGCCGGACTGACCGAGGTCATCCGGAAGACGCTGGACAAGCAGATAGCTCGTTTGGACCAGACTCAGCCCACCCCGCTCGACGATATCCTCGACCTTCCCGTCGATCCGGACAGCATCATGCGACGCGCGCTGCCTCGAGCATCCGATTACAGCGACCCCTACATCTACGACTGGGATTTCGGTCCTTTTCAGCCGACCGGCGAACTGCACTTCGAACGCAACCCGGCCGAAGCCGCAAAGGCATTCGACGAAAGCGGTGTAGATCTCGTCGCACGACGCGGCGGGATCATCTATCGAACGAGGGATTTGTCGGGTGCCTTCCGCCTACAGTCCACGCTGACCAAAGCCGGAAAGAATGACGACGTGCTCGATCCCCCACCGGGTCTGCACGACGCTCGGTGTGTGAAGCTCGACAAGACCGATCCATATCGTCTTTTCGACGGCCTGTGCGCTGTCGTGTACGGAAGATATGTCGGCGTGGTCATGTCGAAGATGCTCTCATCCGCTCGGGTCGACCATGCCCTGTATCAGCGTGCGGCTGCACAGTATTCGATCCTGGCAAAGAGTGAGTAGCGAGGCTGTCATGCGACTCCCTAACATTCTGCGCCTCCTACTCGCCCTCACGATTGCGGCTACCGCCGGATGTGGCGGTACCGCCCACACGACTACTCCGACCATCGACACCTCGAAACTGGAGTCCGGTAATTACCCGATAGTTCCACGCGATATCGAGGCAATCCGAATATCGCGAACCGGGCCGGCGCTGGAGGCGATCCGAATCGGTAATTCGACTCTACTGCCTTTCGATGTGGACGGAAGATACTCTTTCCAGCGACTTACCAACACTGATCGCAGAGTTACTCCGTATGCCACACCGACAGTATTCTCATTGAGCGACGAAGAATTAGCCGAATCAACTCGAGGGATGATCGCCGGATGGGACGGCAGCGGCGAGCGCCGCAAACAACCATCGCTCGGTCGACAGGTCAACCTTTCCCTGCTACGGTTCCCGGACACCGCACAGGCCGAAACCGCACTTCACCGTCTGGCTGACCGACAATCCGAGAATTTGCCCGGCGATTCGGTACAACTACCCAAATTCCCGCAGGCACGCGCGAAATGGTCGGTCAGCAAGAAATATCTCGATGCATGGCTGACACACGATGCGATGGCGCTATACGTGCATGTCGAGGACCCGCTCAGTGAACCGGCGGAGCTAGCACCGCTCATCGACTTCGCACAGAAATACTTCCAGAAGCAGATCGAGATGCTGGCCAGCTACACTCCCACCCCGGTTGACCAACTCGGATCACTCCCCCTGGATGTGGACGGGATCCTGAGCCGAACCTTGCCGCTGGAGGAGAAGGATCGGATCCGCAAGGATTACGACAACTCGATGGTCCTCCCCGTCCGCGCAGCGCTACATTTCGAGAACCTACCCGGCCTTACTAAAGCCGCTTTCGACGATGCCGGCGTAGATTTTGTCTCTTTTTCCAGCGCAAGGCTCTTTCGCGCCCGTGATGCCGACAGCGCTACTCGCCTGCTGGCCGCTTTTGCGGACCAGGACTCGGATGGCTACCGGAAGATCGACAGTCCGCCGAATATGCCTGGCGCACGTTGCTTCGACAACAAAGACACGAAATCGACTTCCGCCCGTTATCCGCCGGTTTGCTATTTCGCTTACGACCGCTACGTCGCGCGCGTAACCGGCCACAATCTCCAGGAGCTATATCAGCGGACCGCAGCACAATACAAGCTGCTCGTACATTGATCACAGCTAGTAGGATTCCGCGGGAACCATGCGCATGAAGGGGAAGGCGTTGAAGATCGCAGTGAAATCGATGCCGGTTCGGGCGATCTGGACTCTGCTCGCGGTCGGCGTCTTGGCGCTGGGCCTTGTCGGTTGCGGTACCGAGGTCCCCGGCACCGCTACGCGGGTCCAATCCGATGCGTCCGAGCTCGATGTCGGCAACTACCACACCAAGCCGCGCACAATCGGTAATGCCAAGAGCGACAAACAAGCTCGCGCGCGCGAGGCGCAGCGACTTGCCGACTACGTCGCCTTGCCTTATGAAGCAGATCCCTCATATGTCGAAGACGTATGGAGCCTTCGGTCGCATATCGTGCTCAACCGAAAAACCCTGGGCAATCTCGTTATCAACGATACTTTCGACGAGGTGGCCAAGGATCTGACCGCGGGTTGGGTCAATGCCTGGTCCACCGGCGGCGCGCCGGAGGACAAGCGGCGAACGCTGAACGTCGCGGTATTGATGTTCCCGGATGCGCAGACCGCGATGACGGTCGGCCCGACGCTCGAGCACGACGACTTCACCTACAACCGCGACAATCAACCGGTTCCGATTACCAAGCACGCCAACACAACCGCGCACTGGCGACCGGACATCTCTTCCATCGGCTCCTGGACTGTGCACGACCGGTACGTCATCTTCATCAAGGTTGTGGACGACACCTCCGTACCCGACCTCTTCGCATTGACTTCCCAGGTTGAGCGGATGCTGGACGTGCAGGTTCCGCTGCTCGACAAGTTCCACCCCACACCGGCCAACGAGCTCGCGCATATACCGCTCGATCCTCCCGGACTCCTGGGACGGACGATCCCGAGCAATCCGGAGCAACCGTTGCGCGGCGAACCGGACGGGTTGTACGAGGGCCGCGGCATGCTGAGTCTCTTGAACTCCAAACCCACCACGATGGGGACCCTGGAGAAGGGCGAGGTCGACCTGGTCGCGTTCGGCGATGCGGCGGTATTTCGCAGCAAGACCGCCAAGGGCGCGGAGGCGCTCTGGCAGGAATGGCAGCCTTCCCAGAACCTGGCGGCGAAGAAGATGGTCGAAGCGCCTTCCGGACTCGGCGAACACACCGAGTGCTATGCGGATCTGGTCGGATCCGGCGATCAGCAAACCGTCTCCATGAATATCTGTGTCTTCCAAATCGACCGGTACATCGTACAGGCCTTCGGAAAGCAGTTGCAGGATCTCCATCAGAAGGTATCGGCGCAATTCGCCTTGCTGACCAGCGTGTGAGGGCAGTCTCATGCGCAAGAGACTGTGAGCAGGCGCCGCATTGGCCTTGGCGCTCACCATGGCGACGGCTGCTCGACCTCGATCACCGGGAATCCGTAACCGGGTCTGACACCGGTCGGGCTACGCAATCCGAAGACCGGAGCGCAAGGCGGACACCTACTCCTGGGCCTACCAACCGATGTGCCCGGTGCCCATCGATCGGTATGTCGCTCAGGTCCACGGCACCAACATCCGGGACATATATCAAACGGGTGGCAGCCCGATACAAGATATTGTCAAGCGCGCGTTGAGCGGCCGAATATACCGTGCCCACCAGTGGGTACCTGACGAGATGGGAGTCGAATACCCACCATCGACTTGCTAGATTTTCCCGAAGGCTCGCATGTCCGGGCGTTCGACATCGTTGAGGAGGAGCGAATGGCGTTGCGGCCCGGCGCAATCGTAGGCGGCTACCGGGTACTACAGGTTCTCGGCAGCGGCGGCATGGGCACTGTCTACCTGGCGCAGAATCCCATTCTGCCCCGTCGCGACGCATTGAAGGTCCTCAGCGCCGATCTGTCCACCGATGACGAGTTCCGGGCCCGGTTCGAGCGCGAGGCGAATCTCGCTGCCGGACTCGATCATCCGAATATTGTCGCGGTCTACAACCGCGGTGAAGAAGCCGGACAGCTCTGGATCGCCATGCAGTACGTCGATGGCGTCGACGCCGCGGACGAGGCCAGGAAGGGCCCGGCGGTGATGACGCCGCAGCGGGCGCTGCGCATCGTTTCCGAGGTGGGTAAGGGACTCGACTACGCGCATCGACGCGGATTGCTGCATCGCGATGTGAAACCGGCCAACTTCCTGCTCTCCGCCGCCGAGGAGGGCGATGAGGAGCGGGTGCTGCTCACCGATTTCGGTGTCGCGAAGTCCGCCGAGGACGGCCAAGACCTCACGGCCACAGGCAATTTCATGGCCACAGTGGCCTACGCGCCGCCTGAACAGTTGGTGGGAACCAGCCTCGACCCCCGCGCCGACATCTACAGCCTCGGCTGCGCCTTTTTCAAACTGCTGACGGGCCAGAATCCCTACCCGTCGACCATGCCTGCGGTGGTCGTGATGGGGCATCTGCACGAGCCGCCGCCGAAGCTGAGCGCTGTCCGGCCCGGTCTGCCGCCCGCACTGGACGCGGTGATCGAGAAGGTGATGGCCAAGGACCCGGAGCAGCGCTATGCGACGTGCCGCGAATTCACTCGAGCGGCCGAGGCCGCGCTGTACGGCAACCAGTTCCGGGCACCCGAGGCCGCATACTCGACGGACGCGCGCACGCCGATCCCCGGATACGGCACAAATCCCAATACGCCGATCCCCGGATACGGCACCGAATCCGGCACCCTGATCCCGACGTATGCCACGAATACCGGATATGGGCAGCCAACTCAACGCGAAACCACCGATCAGCGTCTCATAGCGACCCTGCGCAATGGCAACGGAAAGAACCGCTCGGGTGCCCGCCGTTTCCTTGTGCCCGCCATCATCACCCTGGTAGTCGCAGCGGCCGTCGCCGCAGGCACCTTCTTCTTCACCAGACAGGGCGGGATCAACGACGCTGGCGGCCGCGACAAATTGGCCCAAGTCCGCAGTGACTATCCGCAATTCGACGGAAAGACCGTGACTGCCTTCAATTATGGCAATGCCACGCTTTCGGTAGCGCTGAATCCGAGCACGCAGTCGAAATTCCTGCAGGACATCGGTTTCCGGTACAGCACCAAGTACAAGGCTGTCGGAGACGAGAAATCACCGCGGCAGCTGTCTGCGAGCAGCTACTCGACCGACATCGACACCGATATCGTCATAGTGCTGCGATCCGATAGCGAGGCGGGCAATGGTGGGCTGCGTGGCCTGCCGGGCTCGATACTGGCCAGTTCGGCCACAGTGGTGGTGGTGGATGATCCGGCGACCATCCAGGCTTTCCAGATCTGGACCGACCAATCGACGAATCTGTTGGCCGACAAGATGGTCCCGACCATCGCCAAAGTCGTTACAAAGTAGCGCGCTGCCTCGGTGTACGTCGGTCGCGCGGTAGACGTGAAGCCGGGCCGTTCGGTAGGGTGTTCGCAGCCAGCCCACTAGCCAGTTCAGGTGGAAAAGCGAGCGAAGGGGGAAGGAGGGGAACGCCGGCAGCGACCGTTGTTGCGGCACCGCGGTACGAGATGTCCAGGGGGAGTCCATGCAGCCTCCATTCACGGTGCACCAGTCGGATAACGCGCAGGCGACCGGACGCACAGGAGCCCATCAGGTTTTCCGAAAACTGGATGGAACCGATCGCACCTATGAAGCGTCCAACCATATGAACAGGTCAGCTGGCACCTGCAACGTGTGACCATCAGTAGAACCAGGAGGAGCCACAGTGGCTACAGGGAATACCGGCAAGCTCGAAGCGAGTCCCGAACTTATCCGCCAGAAGGCCAAGGAGTTCCAGGAGCAGCACGACAGCCTGATGGCCGCCATCAGGCAGCTGAAGACCGACGAAGACAACGTGACGAACGGTGCCAACTGGCAGGGCGCGGCCCGTGACGCGTTCAACGCGTTCATGGAGCGCTACTACTACCAGGCTGACAAGATGAACGACAAGCTGGCGGAGACCGCTGAGAAGCTCATCAAGATGGGCACCTCGTTCCAGGATCAGGACGACGAGTTCTCCAGCAAGGTGCACGCCCAGGTTTCCAGCCTGGATCTGCCTGCCGTCTAATCATTCCCGACTTACTCCCAAGGAGACTTCCATGAGCCAGACCATCTCCGCCAATTTCGACGGCGTCGCAGAAGGCGCTCGGCAGATCGTCAGGCGTGCCGGCGACATTCAGACCGAGCTCGAGTCCTTCCACAAGAAGGTCGAGGAGTACATCGAAACATACGGCAGCGGTGCGGCGAACGATGCGTTCCATCAGTTCCAGGTCAACTGGAACCAGATGAGCATCCAGCTGAACACCACCCTGCAGGGTGCCGGTCAGCTCATCGACAAGGGCAACTCGGAGCTTCAAGGCACCGACGTCGCGCTGTCGAACATCTTCTGAGTTCGAACTCGGACAAACTCGAGCCCCCGGCGATTGCCGGGGGCTCGAATGATATATGTGCTGAGCAGCGAAACCGTACTTGGGACAACACCATTCAGGGATTGACCCGTATCGAGGCCGCGAACTGCTCACAAGGTTGTTTGATCGAGTCGAAGCCGCTGATGTACTGGCATCCGGTGCTGACCTGAAGTCCGTGTTCGACCAGCACGTGCCAGCTCACCGTTGAGCCGTCGCCTGGTTGTTCGGTGTAGGCGAGCCCGGACTTGCCGCCGAAGACCACGTCGCGCTTCAGATCGCTCAGCTTGCCGTTGGGCTGATGCTTCATCTGGGTTTCGAGATTGGTGGCGACTTGCTCGTATCCGGTACCCACGGCGACGGGGTTCTGGATGAGGGTGATGCGGGCGCGGGTTCCGTCCGCCGGGACGAGGTCGACTCGCGATGTGGCGGGGTCGATGGCCTGCGTCAGGCGCCATCCGGCTGGGATCTGAAAGCTCATGCGGCCAACGGTTTCCGACGTTGTCTTCGGGGTCGTCGGTGGTTGCGTGATCGGCGACTGCGAAGTCGTGGCTGCGGCCGCTGATGGGCTCGGTGCCGCAACTGCGGGTTTGTCGTCCGAGCCGCCTGATGCGAAGATCGCACCGACCGCAACCGCGGCGACCACCAGCACTCCGGTGATACCAGTGATCGCATAGGCCTTGGTATTTCGACCGGGGGGCTGCATGGCCGCGGCCCGCTGACGCAACGGCTGCATCCACTCAGTGGTCGGCAACGGGGCGACTTCGGGTTGATATTCCGGTTCCTGCTGTGGCCCACGCACCAGATCCGCGCCCGCGATCGGACGTACTTCGATCACCTGGGTGCAGACCTGTTGCACCGCCGACCGGATCAGGTCCAGCTTCGCCGGATCGGAGACCCCAACGGCCTGAGCAATATCGGCGGGCTCACCCGCGAGCACGCGATCGATGAGCTCGCACAGATCGTAGGAGGCAGTCGACTCCGGTTCGATATCGGCAACCGCGAGATTCGGTTCGTGCTCACATGATTCGATGTGGATGCCCTGGTGGCTGCGCACCACGGCGGTCACGGTGGTCGAGAGCGGGCCGAACTCCAAGACGAGCGTGCGGCAACTACGAGCGGTGCCGACGTCGGCGACCACCGCGCGAATTGCCATGTCCTCGAACACCACATCCGCGGTGAAGTGGCGCGCTGCCTCGGCAAATGCCGCTCGTCGACGAGCACCCCATTCGGTCGGGCAGACGACGGTGATCTGCGCACATGGCACCGGGACACCGAGGTTGCGCATGACCGTCCCGACCACCGAGGCCATCACGTCGGCGAGGCTCGGCACACGCGGCAGCAAGGCGATCCGATCTGCCGCGACGTACTGGACCGCGGAGCTGACCTGCGTCGGCGGCGTAAGTGGCTCGCCGACAACGAGATCCCCATTGCTGCCGAGCACCACCGAGGGCGGCGCATCCCAATGGGTGGCCGGACCGCGCGCCCATATGCGGGCGTCGGTCACCACCAGATCGACGTTCGGCATCACTCGGCCGGTGGCATCCAGGCCAGCTGAATCAGGCCCTCGGTATTGCGCGTGACGTAGGTGCCTCGCCCAGGCGGTTTTATACCGGGTCGGGTGGTGCCGAAGAGCACGCCTTCGTCCTTATTGCAGCTCATGACCAGTGCGGCCGAACCGAGATCCTTCATGCGCGCGACCGTCGCTTCGTACATGGCCCGGCTGGCACCACCGGAACGGCGCGCGATGATCACGTGGAATCCGAGGTCACGCGCATGCGGCAGGTGGTCGACCAGTGCCGATACCGGGTTGCCGCTGGAGGAGGCGACCAGGTCGTAGTCGTCGACGATGACGTAGAGCTCCGGGCCACGCCACCACGAGCGGTCGCGCAACTGCTGCGGCGTGACATCGGGTCCCGGGGTCCGCTGCGCCACATAGGCGGCGAGATCGGTCATGTTCTGGGTGAACTGCGGTGCGGTGGAACCGTATCCGGCAAGGTACCCGTCGGGCACGAGTCCCAGCATTGACCGGCGGTAGTCGCCGAGGATGAAGCGGGCCTGATCCGGTGTGTTCGAGGCCGCGATGCTCTCGATGATCGACCGGAGCAAGGTCGTCTTACCGCTTTCGGTATCACCGATGACGATGAAGTGCGGGCTCTCGTTGAAGTCGAGGTAGACCGGAGCCAGCTCGGATTCGTTGATGCCGAGCGGAATTCGCATGCACTTGGCTTCCGGATCGACCTGCGAGGGCCAATTGCCCGCGAGTTGCAGCAGCTGCTCGCGCGGCAGCATTTCCGGCAGCATCCTGGCCGCGGGTGCGTGGCGGCCCGGGGTCAGGCGGGCGATGGTCGCCACCGCATCAGCGACGGCTTGGCCGAGATTGTCCTGATCCGCGCTGCCATCGATGCGCGGCAGACCGGTCAGCATGTGCAGGCACTCGGGCGTCATACCGCGCCCCGGACGACCTTGCGGCACAAGCGAAGCGAACTTGCGGCCGAGGTCGGAGTCCATGGGGTCACCGAGGCGGAGTTCGATTCGGGTGCCGATCTGGTCTTTCAGGGCGGGGCGGGCCTCGGCCCAGCGGTTGAGGGCGATGACGACGTGTACGCCATACGACAGACCCTGTACCGCAAGGTTCATGATCGGCTGTTCGAGCGGGTCGAAGTCTTGGCGGACCGAACTGAAGCCGTCGATCACCAGGAAGACGTCGCCGAATGAATCCTCGTGGGCACCGGCTGCGGCCGGACTGCTGGCCGGGTCCATGGCGCGCAGGCGGCGGAATTCGGTCATCGATTCGATGCCGAGTTGCCGGAATCGTGCCTCGCGTTGACGGACGACCGTGGTCATTTCGGCAATGGTGCGGCGGACCTTGTCCTCATCCAGGCGGCTGGCCACCGAACCCACGTGCGGCAGGCCTTCGAGACTGGCCAGGGTGCCACCACCGAAGTCGAGGCAGTAGAACTGCACCTGTTCGGCGGTGTGGGTGAGGGACAGGGCCATGATCATGGTGCGCAGGGCCGTCGACTTACCCGACTGCGGGCCGCCGACAACCGCGACATTGCCGCGTGAGCCCGACAGGTCCACGACGAAGGGGTCACGGCGCTGGTCATAGGGGCGGTCGACGATGCCCATGGGCGCGCGCAGGGTGGCGACGGCGGAGTATTCGCCGGTAAGCACGCTGCGCGGGATGAGCTGATCGAGGGTGGGAGCCTCGTCCAGGGGCGGGAGCCAGATCTCGTGGGCCGGGCGGCCGTGGCCCTGGATGCGGGAGGCCAGCATGTTCAGGTTGGAGATCTGTTCGCCGTCTTCGGACTGTGGCTCCGGATCGTGCGACGCCTCCGATGGCAGCGGGACGCGGTCGATCGCGCGGAAGTCGACGTGGGTTGCGGTGAAAGGGCGTGCCGTGATGTCGATTTCGCCGCCCGCGACACCGGCTTGGGTGACCTCGCGCTGGGAGCCGCCGCCGATGTAGGGGCCGGAGACGTAGGCAGCCTGGAAACGCTGGATCTCACCGGAGTCGGATTTGAGGTAGCCACCGCCGGGGATGCCGGGCAGGTTGTAGGCGTCGGGAACACCGAGGACCTGGCGGGATTCGTTGGCGGAGAACGTCTTCAGACCGATGCGGTAGGAGAGGTGACTCTCCAGACCCTTCAGCTTGCCTTCCTCGAGGCGCTGCGAGGCCAGCAGCAGGTGCACGTGCAGCGAGCGGCCGAGGCGGCCGATCATCACGAACAGTTCGGCGAAATCCGGATGCTGAGTGAGCAATTCGGAGAACTCGTCGAGCACCACGAACAGTGCGGGCAGCGGGTCCAGATCGGCGCCCGCGGCACGCGCCTTCTCGTATTCGGAGACATTGGCGAAGTTGCCCGCCTGACGCAGCACTTCCTGGCGGCGGTTCATTTCACCGGCCAGGGCGTCGCGCATACGGTCGACGAGGTCGGCTTCCTCTTCCAGGTTGGTAATGACGGCCGCGACGTGCGGAACACCGTCCAGCCCGAGGAAGGTCGCGCCGCCCTTGAAGTCGACCAGCACCAGGTTCAGCTGGTCCGGCGAATGCGTCGCCAGCAGACTGAGCACCAGGGTGCGCAGGAACTCCGACTTACCGGAACCGGTTGCGCCGATGCACAATCCGTGCGGGCCCATACCGCTTTCGGCGGCTTCCTTGATATCGAGTTCGATGGGCGCACCATCCGCGCCGACACCGAAGGGCACGCGCAGCCGCTCGCGGCCGTAACGCGGACGCCAGGCATGTTCGGGGTTGAACGTACCGATATCGCCGAGTTTCATCAGCTGGGTCCAGGTCGAGATCACCTCGGCGTCATCGTTTTCCACATCGCTGCTGCGCTGGGTCGCGGCGCGATACGGCGCGAGTCGACGCGCGACCTGTTGGGCCTGCTCCGGGCTGATCCGGTCGATCAGCGCGAAACGCTCCTGGTTGCCGGTGGCGCCGCGACCGACGCACTCACCGTTCTCCACGAGCATCTTGATGCCACGCGAAACCGCCAAACGCGGTGCGTAGCCGCACAAGTCGATAATGGTCACGCCTTCGTAACCGGATTCGCGAAGGTGGTCTTCTTCGGCCTCCAGCAGGCCGCCGTCGACGACAATGACGATATGCACCAGGTTGGCGTTGGCGGGCTGGTTGCGGGAGTAGCGAACGCGGTTGGCCAGCAACGGATGCAGGCCCGCGGTGGCCTCGCGGATCGAGCCGTAGAACATGCGCTGGGTGCCGATACCGTCCTGCGTGTCCGGATGCTGGGTGTGCGGCAGCCACTTGGTCCACTCCCATTCGCGAGCGGTGTCCGGGCCGCAGACGATGGCGATGAGCGCCTGGTCCGGCGCCTGGAACATGCACAGCTGCAACAACATTGCGCGAGTCATATCGCGCGCCTCGGCGCGGTCGCCATCGAGCGCGATGGTCGCGAAGCCCTTGACCGCGATCGCGGTCGGCAGATCCGGAACCGTGGAATGCGCGCGCACGAAGCGGCGCAGCGAGACCGCGGCGATCGGCTCCAATTCCTCGACCGGACCGGTCTCCGGCGCGACCAGGCGGGTGGCCAGGCGCTGCCCGCCGATGCCGATGCGGGCGTGGCAGAAATCCTTGTCCCCGGCGCGACGTTCCCACATGCGGCTGGTACCGGCCAACATCCAGATCAGCGTCGGTTCCGGATGGCTCCACTCGACCGAGGCGCGCTGCTGGGCGGCGGTCTGGTCGACGTCCTTGCGGACCTGGTCGAGGTAGCGCAGATAGTCCTTGCGGTCCTCGTTCGCCTCGGCCGCCTTCTGTCCCTTGCCGCTGCCCTGACCGGCGAACATGCCGACCATGGAGACGACCATCATCATCGGGAACATCATGCTCATCGGGTTCGACGCGATGCCGCCGCCCTGGGTGAACAGCAGCGCCATCATGCCGACCATGCCGACGACCATCACGACCGGCATCAGCTTCGATACCAGGCTGCCCGGTGTCACCCTTGGGATTTCGGGCGGCGGCTGCAGCGTGACCTCGCCGCCGGGCGTGCGTGGCATCTCGCGACGCGCACGCCGCTGGAACCGGACGGTACTCATCGGACGAGATCCCCCTCTTCGCAAGCTGCGCCTTTCGGCCTCAGTGTAGAGGGCACAGCTGACATGTCGTACAGTTCGACCAGCATTCTGCTGCCCGAACGGTGGGTTCGCAAGCTCGGCCCCCTCGCTCACGGGACGCGGAAATACGAGGTAGAGACCGAGTTGGGGGAAGCTTGACGCACGCGCGACTTGACCACATCGACGAAGAATCCTCTCGCGGCATCGTCCGTGCGCCCGACCTCGCCCGGGTCACGATTCTCGCGAAGCACACCCAGGTGGACATGGCGATTCCGGTCGATGTGCCGGTCGCGCTGGTGATTCCGAGTGTCGTCGATATGGTCGCTCAACACAGCCGGACCAACGATTTCGACAATGAGGGTGAACGCTTCGAACCCGCCGAATGGGTGCTGGCCCGAATCGGCCATCCCCCCTTCTCCAATTCGCTGAGCCTCGGTGAGCACGGCGTGCGCGACGGCGAGCTGCTCATGCTGGAGAGCGCATCGCATACCGCGCCGACGCCGCTGTTCGACGACATCATGTACAACGTCGCGATCGCCGATGCCGATCACTACCGCAGCTGGACGCCGAAGGTCGCCCGGATCACCGGTTCGGTGCTCGCCGCGCTCACCATGATCGTCGGCTGCCTCGGTCTGCTGCTGTCCAAGGACGCGCTGCCGGGCTGGGTGAGCGGTTCGCTCGCGTTGACCGTGGCGATTCTGCTCGTGGTCGCGGGCATGGTGCTCAGCCGGATGTACGGCGATACCTCGACCGCGCTGGTGCTCGGCGGCTGTGCGCTGCCCGCCGCGTTCACCGCCGGAATGCTTTATGTACCCGACGATTACGGCTGGGCGCATCTGCTGCTCGGTTCGGTATTGGTCGGCGCGACAGCGGTTCTCGCCTGGCGCGTCACCGGCGTCGGACTCGCGCTGTTCATCGGCGCGGCCACGCTCGCGGTGTACGCGGTACCGGCCGCGCTGGTCGGCATGCTGACCGACCAGCCGGAGAAGGCCATCGGCGCCGTCCTCGCCGCGCTTGGACTCACGGGTCTTTCGCTCGCACCACGGATTTCGATGCTGCTCGCCAAGCTGCCGCTGCCGCCGGTGCCCTCCCCCGGCACCCCGATCGACCCGACCGAGGACGATCCGGACGATCACCGCGCGCTGCCGACCATGGAAGTGCTGCGGATGAAGTCGGAGCGGGCGCGCATGTACCTGGCCGGACTCGTCTTCGCGACCACGCTGGTCTCGGTGGCTGGTGCGTTGTCGGCCACCGATCCCGGTGCCGCGGATCCGTATTGGCCGGGTATCGCGCTGGCACTGGTGACCGCCGTGGTGCTGATGTTCCGCAGCCGGACCTACGCGGGTGCGGAACAGGCCGTGGTGCTGATCGCGGGCGGCGCGGCGATCGTGCTGATCATGATGGTCGGCGTCGCCATCGGCATGGAACAGCCGCTGGCCGTCTTCGGGGCGGCGATGCTGGTGCTGGTCACCGCGCTGATTCTCGGCATCATCGTTCCGAATCAGTCCGCCACACCGCCGATGCGCCGTGGCGTCGAATTGCTCGAGTACGCGTTCGTGGCCGCCGTGCTGCCGCTGGTGTTCTGGGTGGCCTCGCTCTACTCCCTCGTTCGCGGGCTCTGAGCGAGCGCGGCGAGTGAACAATGAACACAGCGAGCAGCCTGGTCATGCCGGAGCCGAGCGCCAGCGAGGCGCAGGCATGACCAGGCGTATGCGCGTCGCGGCGACGGCCGTGGCGTTGGGCCTGAGCGCGTCATTGGGGCTCGGGGGCCCCGCTGCCGCGGATCACCCACCCGCGGTGAATCCGGGTCTGCTGCCCGCGGGCGATCCGGCCGCGCCACCGGAAAAGACTGAGCGGCCAGCGAATTCCGATTGCTCGAATACGGTGTCGGGTGGTGAGGGCGCGACGATTCCCACGGCGCAGCGCTCACTCGATCTGGACAGCGCGTGGCGGTTCTCCATGGGTGAGGGCCAGACCATCGCGGTCATCGATACCGGTGTCGCGCATCATCCCCGGCTGCCCGGACTGATCGCCGGTGGCGACTTCGTGGCGAACTCGGGCGACGGCACCGAGGACTGCGACGGGCACGGCACCTTTGTCGCGGGTTTGATCGCCGCTTCGAAGATCGACGGTCAAGGGTTCTCCGGTGTCGCGCCGGAGGCACGCATCATGACCATCCGCCAGACCAGCAAGATGTATCAGAAGGAAGGCCGGTCCAGGGAGCGCAATCCCGACGACCTGCCCGAGGGCTACGGCAATCTGGCCACCATGGCCTCGGCGATCCGGCGTGCGGCCGATGCGAACGTCAGCGTCATCAATATCTCCGAGGTGTGGTGTGGCTCGTCCAACGACGTCGACGGATCCATCGGCGCGGCAGTGCGATACGCCACGCTGGAGAAGAACGTGGTCGTGGTGGTGGCGGCCGGAAACCAGGACGGCGCCTGCAAGACCGAACAACAGATCATCGATCCGCTGAATCCGTCCGCCGATCCGTGGAGCAATGTCAAGGTCAATGTGAGCCCGGCGCGCTGGGACGACTATGTGCTCTCGGTGGGCTCGATCGATTCCAACGGCGCACCGTCGAAGTTCACAGTGCCCGGACCGTGGGTGAGCGTGTCCGCGCCGGGCGAGAATATGGTTTCGCTCGACCCGCGCGGGACCGGAACCGCCACCGGCACCGTGAATCAGCAAGGGCAGCAACAGGCGATGAGCGGGACGAGCTTCGCGACGCCGTTGGTATCCGGCGTGGTCGCGCTGGTACGCGCCCGCTTTCCAGAACTGAGCGCGTTGGATGTGGTCAAGCGGATACAGGCCACCGCGCACGCACCCGCCGAGGGCTGGAGTCCGTATATCGGCTACGGCGCGGTCGATCCGGTCGCGGCACTGACCGATGAGGTGAACAGCACGCCGCTGCCGCCCAAGCGGCCGAGCCTGGCCAAGAGCGCCCAGCTCGCGGTGCCGAAACCGGCTCCGCCGCCGGACAATCGGGCCCGCAATGTGGCGCTGATCGGCACCGGAATCATCGGGACCCTCTTGGTTCTCGGCTACCTCGCCTCATTTCCGATCCGCCGCCGGTTCGGGGTCAGCTCGGACGATATGTAGCGTCGTCGTGGCAAACGGCGGTCCCCAGGGTGTCGCACCCGATCGATACAGGTAGTTCCTATGGTCCAGATGAGCGCAGCACCATCCGACAGCAGCAGCCCGAGCCGCAGACGAACCTGGGAACACGCGACCGCTATCCCGATGCTGGTGCTCGCCGTGCTCTTCATCTGCGTCTACGCCTGGCATGTATTGGATACCGGAGCGTCACCGCGACTCGATGCCTGGCTCGAACGGGTCGACATCATGATCTGGGTGGTATTCGCCGCGGACTTCGGCATCCGGACTTGGCTGTCCACCGATCGCTGGCGGTTCGTGCGCACACATCCGGTGGAGTTGTTGATCGTACTGTTGCCGCCGTTCCGTCCGGTGCGGCTATTGCGGGCGGCGCTGTTAGTGCTCGACCAACTCAACCGCAACCGGGTAACGCGCGCCCGGCTCGCGATATTCGTCGGCACCAGTTCGGCACTCACGCTGGTGCTGTGCAGTCTGGCGTTCTTCGACGCCGAATACGGCGCACCCGACAGCAAGATCCACAACTTCGGCGACGCGCTGTGGTGGTCCATGGTGTCGGTGACCACGGTCGGCTACGGCGATGTGTATCCGGTGACCGTGCACGGCCGCCTGATCGCGCTGATCCTGATGACACTCGGCATCGGCCTGATCAGCTTCGCCATCGGCACCACCACCAGCTGGGTAATAGAACAGCTGAAGGCCGTCGAGGTGGGCGCCGACCGCACCGAAGGGGAGCTTACGGTGCTGATCGACGAAATCCGCGCGCTACGAAGCGAAGTCGCCGAGTTGCGCGCGGCCGCACTATCCGAGGACTAAACCATGAACCCGCGTAGTTCAGCTACCTCGTCGTGTCGAGACGGCTGGCGGTTGTCGGGAACCTGCCACTACGCCCTACCCACGGCGGCCGTCGAATCGGCGTCGCGCGCGTGGGAGGCCGGATGTCCTGCAACCGTGGCAAAACCTCGGTGTCTGTATTCTCCCGCCACCATCGCCCAGTATTCCTGTATGCAGGTGGCATTTATATCGGGTCTGTCGCTGCGTCCGTCCACCGGCCGCGATCATCCGAATCGTCCCCGCCTGCTTCCTCTTCCATCCACCTCTCGGGTGGCGAGGCCGCCCATCTAATCATCCAGGAGGTGTCATACGGGCAGCCGCCCTGGCAGGCGCTGGCTTTGCAACCGCCGCAGGAGCTTTCGGCCAACGCGCTAGTGAACAGGTCGAACTCATTAACCCCGTGGTTCAGCTGCACCTGACCGTCGACCATCTGGGCGAAATACAGATCGGTGTCGAACAGATACGAGCAGACGTAACAGCGGCCGTCCGGGAAGATCGAGATGCGATCCAAGGTCCGGCCGATGCATCCCTGGTAGCCCTCGGCAGCGTAGCGCTTCATTTGGTTACGCCGGGCGTAGGTCGGCTGATACCACACTCGCGTGTTGTACTGTGCTGCAACCGCATTCAGGTTGTCACAGAAGTCCACCCACTCCAGTGGCGTCATAGCCATTTTGGTATTGCCGTGTCCGGCGCCAATGGTGGAGAAAACATGGAACTTCACCAGGCTGATGCCGAGGTGATCGGCAATGTCGAGCAGTTGCAGCGCATCGCCCTCGTTCTGCTTGTTGACGGTGCAGATGATGCGGGTGTCGAAACCGCGGTGGGTCAGCTCGGCAGTGGTTTCCAGTGCCTGGGTGAAGGTGCCCGCGCCACGAATCGTGTCGTGGCTATCGCCGCTACCACCGTCCAAACTGACTTGGATGTAGGCGAAATCGTCGGGTTCGAGCTGGCGGAAGCGGCGAAGGGCTGGCTTCTGGGCATTCGTCGTGGTGATGACGTGCTCGTATCCCAGCTTCTTGCTCAGCCGAATCACGTCGCAGTAATGCGGATGCAGCGTGGGTTCGCCACCGAGGATGGTCAGTTTGTCACCGCCCATCCGACGCCAGGTGGTGAGAGTGTCCACAATCTGCGGCACCGACATCTTGAGCGCGCGATCCAACCGCTCACCCATATAGCAGTGTTCGCAGCGCAATTGGCAAGCTTCGGTGATGTAGAGATAGACGTTCCGGAATCGGCCATAAGCGACACGGTCGATTCGATCCGGTTCCGGAACGTCGGCACCACGGGGCATGCGGGCATGGCCATAGCCGTCACCGTTGGTTCGGAGGCCAGGCGTAGGCAGATCAACGGTAGTCATCGCGGTGCACTCCGAGAGATAAGAAGCGGGGCAAGCAGATTGGCCACCCCGTCGATGGTGTTGGTGGTGTCGAGCTGGGTGACGGTGACATCGGCATGGGCGAAGCCATCACGGATATCCGCAGCCGCCTGGCGGTAGCGCTGCATACGTGCTTTGAACAGCCGCGGTGAGTCGCCGCGTCTGGGATGAAGCAAGCCCCCGCACCGGCCGCACTGCCATGGGTCTATATCGCTCGGAATTGCCGGCAAGCGGGGATCGTTGATCGGGTCACGCTCGCAGCGATGGCAGACCTTCCGGTTCCGAGCACGCTGCCGGAGCGTCTTGACGTCGGTCACGACTTCGATGGCCTCGATGCGGCAGGGCGTCAGCGACCACAGGATCGCCAGCAGCTGATCAACCTGAACCGCGGAACCGGGAAAGTTGTCGAGCAGCACCGCCTGGACCTCCGAGTCCGAATCGACGGTCTCGAAGTAGGAGTGGAGTGCTTCGGCAACGGTGTAGTCGTCGATCCAACCCAACTGCTCCGGCGTGACCGCCGTTGCGGCCAGCACCTCCTGGGAGACATGCTCGCGCAGTCGGAACACCCGGCGCCCGGGTCCCGATCCGAGCTGCATCGTGAGCGTAGTTTTGCCCGCTGCTGGCGGACCAAAGATGGGAACTACTAGGGACAACGCCACGGCCTACCCCTTTCCTGGCAAGGTTTTCGCGACCGCCCAAGGGTCGGTTTCAGGGACGAAAAGGGCCACGACAAGGAGGCATGCGGAGTATGCATGAAACGTATAGCGTCGCCTGTCAAGCCCCGATGGGGTCACGCGACCAAACGAAACGGCGAAAAACCCCAGGAAAACGCGGGAGCAGCCATCATGAGGCGGGGACCCCAGGTAGAGCGGTACTGTGCTCGATGTGGGAGTAGGTTGAGTCGGTACAACCTTGAATCACGGTGTGCGCCATGCGAAATCGCGCTTCGGGATGAACGACAGCAGCCGTCGCCGGTACCGCCATCCTTCTGGCAAACCGATCAGATGCGCGATGCGCTCGCTACCTGGCACATGGGCCGGGTGATCTTCGCCTACCGCATGCACCCGTTTCACAGTCGACCGCTGCCCCAAGAGCTGGTCGCCACCTGGCTTGGCCTCACCCAAGCCCAACTCAGCCGCATCGAAAAGGGTCCAGCCCCGGAGCAACTGTCCAAGCTGATCCGATGGGCAGAGGTGCTGGAGGTACCGCCCGAGCTGCTTTGGTTCAAGCTCCCCATTAAGTCCGGAGTTAGGCTCGGCGATGTGAAACGCCAGGAATTTGTTCGCGCCGCGCTTGGCGTCACTGCGGCGGTCGCGACCAAACATCCGCTACTGGATCTGGTGGCACAACTTGAACCAACGCCTGCCCCGTCGATGGTCGGCTTGGCGGAAATCGAACAGGTACGAACTGCAGCGCGCGAGTTCAGCTCCTGGGATCGCACCTACGGCGGTGGCCTGGTTCGGGAAGCGGTCTCGGCCCAACTGCGCTATGCCGTGAACTTACTGGGTGCCAGCTGCGCCGAGAAGCATCGCATGGACCTGCATAGCTCCCGGATCGACAGCACACTGGTTCACGCATGACGGACGCGACGGGAACCGATTGGTTGGCGATCGTGCGTTCAGCCGGCACCGCGGTCGGTCTCGACGTGGACCATGCCGGGGATCGCGGCCCTGGGCGGGATGGCGGGCCTTGAATTAGTGGCCCCCAACGCAGACAACAACTTTCAGAAGTCAGTTGAGGGGTGCCACCACCCAGCGGTGACACCGCTCAACTGACTTCGACCCACAACCTTGCTCAATTCGCCGAGGCGACAGGCGATTTCGAGGGTGACGGATCCGCGGCGACGCCGTCGTGGGCGACCATGGCATCCGCGCGGGCCAAGCTCGGACCGGCCGCGAGGAGGCCGACGATCGGCCACGGTGCCGGTTCGGCCTTGGTGCCCGAATCCGAATCCATGCCGAGCGCCTTTTCGGCATCGG
This sequence comes from Nocardia sp. NPDC051990, assembly GCF_040680755.1. Taxonomy (NCBI): domain Bacteria; kingdom Bacillati; phylum Actinomycetota; class Actinomycetes; order Mycobacteriales; family Nocardiaceae; genus Nocardia; species Nocardia sp. NPDC051990. The sequence continues at coordinate 35,080 of NZ_JBFAXH010000003.1, forward strand.
AGTCCTTGATGCCGTAGCGAACACCGGTATCGGCGATGTAGAACTTGCTGTCCTTGCGGCGGCTGTCGGGTTCGATGCCGGTGGTCTGGACGAAGGCGCCGGTGCCCGGCGGGATGTAGACCGAGTCGGCATTGGCTCCGGAACCGTCGGCCTGGGCCAGCGGCACGAGTTTGGCGTTATCCGGAATCGGCAGTGCCACACCGGTGAGTACCGACAGTTCGGCGCGATTGCCGCCGTCCTTATTGTCCGCGGCGGCGGCCAATGGCTTCCAGGACAAACAGCTGACCGGCTGGTCCTTGTAATCGACGATGGTCGGCACGGCCTGCGGGTACGTGACGACTTGCAGTGCGTTCGATACCGGCGCGTAGGTCTTGTCGGTCTGATCGACGATGTCGTTGCCGGACATCGAGCGATACCGGTTGCGGATGATCTCGGCGGTCACCGACGAGATCTGCTGCAGACCGTCCTGCAGCACAACGTATTCCGTAGTGGGCTGCGCGGGCACATGCACCACGTCGCCGATCCGGTGGTTGCCGACCGAGTAGGTCACCAAGCCGCCCGGGTTATCGATCGCGGGCGGAATGATCGGCAGCACTTCGGGAATCGTATTGAGCAGGCCCTCGCCGATCGGCCGGGCGGTGGCACCGGTGATCTTCAATGCATCGGTGACGGCACGATCCTTGAGGTTGACGCGGGCGCGCTTGCCGTCGTAGACCAGATAGGCCGCGTCCTTGCCCTGGACAAGCAGCGCCCGATCCTTACCCATGACCGAGGCCTTCTCGCCGAGCGAGAGACTGCCGGCGAGCACCGAGGTCGTGAGGTCCTTGCTGCCGTCCACCTTCATCTGGTCGCAGACGGTCCAGATCCGGCCCTTGCCGTCGGTGTCGAAATGCAGCGAGGAGGGTGCACCCGGAATGCCGATCAGCTGGCCGCGCGCCTTCTTGCCGACCTCGGATTCCTTGACGATGACGGCCTTTTCCGGCGATCCCGCGGCCAACCGGGCCGAGGCGAGGTTCAGCGTCGGATGCACCACATCGTTGATCACCACGTAGACGGCGCCGGATTCCTTGCCGATCAGGATCTTGTTGCTGCCGATCTTGTCCTGCGGGCGCAGCAGCGCGAGCACACCACAACCGGCCAGCACCACGATGGCCATGATCAAACCGGCCGCGTAGGCACGGGACTGGGAGCGCATCGGATCGTGCAGCATGCGCACATCGCGGCGGACCAGTGCGTGTTCCATCCGGCGGACCAGGAAGCGGTAACCGCTCACCTGCCAGCGTGTGGTGGGTTTTGAAGGCATGTTTCCCTCCCCGAACAATGCTCGCGTTCGCCGAACACAGTACAGTTCCCGAGGACTATTGTTCAGCTCGGCCGCTGCGATACGGCCGATACCGGGTACTTGGGGGACGACGATGGCCGAACAAGCCGGCGCGGGACCACGCCCGCTGCTCGGGCGCATCTCACTGCCGAATCTGCTTATCGCGCAGGTGATCGGGCTCATTGCCGGACTGCTCGCCCTGTTCCTCGGGCTCGGTGCCTGGCCCGCATTGGGCGTCGCGGTGACTGTCGGACTGCTGCCACTGATCCCGGTCGCCAAGCGCACCATCCTGGATTGGATCGCCACCTGGTGGCGCTATGTCACCCACGGCGATTACCAGCTCGGGGATACCGTCGACTTCCGTGGCCCGGACGGACGCTCGCTCGGCCTGTACTGGGAAGGCAGCCGGGTCGTCACGGTCGTCGAGGTGCAGGCGCCCAAGGGCGGGCTGACCCGGATCGCCCGCACCACAGTCCACGCCTCGCATCTGCTGCCGCTGCCGGAATTGGCGAAATGCCTGAACCAGCACGACATTCTGCTCAGCGGTATCGACATCATCAGTCACGGTCACCGCAGCCGCTCCGGTACGCCCGCCGGCAAGATCTACGAATCGCTGCTAGGTCCGCTGCCCGCGACCGCGCACCGGAATGTGTGGCTCGCCATCAGCTTCGACGCGATCGCATGCCCGGAGGCCGCGGCCAGGCGCGGTGGCGGCAATGAGGGCGCCTCACGCACGGTAACCATTGCGACACAACGCATTATGCGCACCCTCGAGGATGCCGACTGCAGCGCCCGCATCCTCACCGCGCCCGAGATCCGCAAGGCGGTCCTACAGGTCACGCAGGGCTTCGATCCGCGCACGCTGACCCATCGCTGGCGCTACGCCGAAATCGGCAACAGTGTGAATATCGGTAGCGCAGTCGACCCGAAGCGGCTTGGTTCGGATCTGCTCTCGCAGCTGTGGGTTGCGCCGTCGCGCGGTACGACCGTCGCGGTGCGGCTGCGTCCCGGTAGTTCGGCCGAATCGGTGAGCATCGGCGCGGCTTGGCGGCTGACCGCACGAGAACTGCCGGAGCGCACCAAACTCAAGGGCTTGATCTCGATGAACGGACGGCAGCGCGATGGTCTGCTCGCGCATCTGCCGCTGGCCATTCCGGATCTGGACCATGCCGTCCCGGTGACCGAGTACCCGATCGATGTGATCAGCGCACTGCATCTGCCGTCGTCCGGATGCGGTCAGCTGATCGGGTCGGATGACGAGGGGCAGGGTGTCGCGGTTCGCATTGTCGGTACCGGTATCTCGACGGTGTATCTGGCCGGCGAGCTGTATCTGGCTCAGCAGTTGGTGTTCCGCGCGTTGGCGGTCGGCGAACGCATCCTGATCCGTACCGATCGGGCGCATGCCTGGGAGAACTTGGTGACCACCATCGGGAATCCTGAGCGGCTGCAGATCGCGGTGGAGACGCATCAATCCGATGCCGGGTTCACCGCGACCGTGGTCGATGGTGTGCTGGCACCCGCGCCGCATGCCGGTGTCACGACCATCTATGTCACCGGAGATCCGATGGGCTGGCCCGCGACCCGTCCAGACCTGTCGATCCACCAGCCGGGGGCCATCGGCAACCATGTGGTGCTGCGGACCGGAACCGCTCAGGTCGATCTGACGCTGGTGTCGATTCCGCGCGAGGCGACGTATATCGGGCATCCGCGGGGGCGCAGGGCTATGGCGGAAAGTCCGCAGTAGCGGTCGGTTTCGTTGCGCGGGATGGTGGCTGAGCGGCTGGCCGCAGGCACCTTGGGTGCGCGAGAGCCGCGACGCCCCACCGTGTGCCGGGCTGCGGGGTCCGACCGGGGCACCAAGGCCGAAAGCACCAGCGCCGAAGATGCGCCAGCGCGAGGCACCTTTGTGGCATGTGCGCTCCGGCTCCGCGCGGTTGGAACAACCGGGTCGGCTGGCTGGTCAGCCTGGGTAGGGGTCTGCGCTGCGGGCGGTGCGGAGAGTTCTTGCCCACCAGGCTAATTGCCGGATCAGGCGACCTGCGGCGTCGATGGCGGCGCCGTCCTGGGTATTGCCCGATTCGTCGAACTGCTTTTTGGCCTGGTGGAAGCTGACGGTTTCGCGGATCGAGACCATGTGGATTTCGGCGACCACCTGACGGAGTTGTTCGACGGCGCGCAGACCGCCGGAAAGGCCGCCGTAGGAGACGAAGCCGATGGGTTTGGCACGCCATTCGTGTTTCGCGTTGTCGAAGGCGGTTTTCAGGGACGCAGGGTAGCCGTGGTTGTACTCGGAGGTGATGGCGACGAAGGCGTCGGCGGCAGCCAGACGCTCGCGGTAGGCCGCAACCTCGGTGGTGAAAGTGAGATCGGTGGGCAGTGGGGTGGTGAGGAGATCAATGACGCCGGTGTCGAATTCGGGAGCGGCGCGGACCGTGCGCAGGAACCAGTCGGCGACCACCGGAGCGAATCGCTGCGGGCGTGTGCTGGCCACGATGACCTCTAGCCGTAGCGGAGTATCCACCGCGCGAGCCTAACTCCGGGTGCCGACGGTACAGCCGAGGCTGGGGCGCTGATCGCTCGATTCATTCGCAAATCGCCTCGACGCTCGGCTCGGTGATTGCGCATGATGGACTCCACCACGTCCGGCGAGGCGGCTCAACCGATGGCGTCGCCGACTCGGGACGAGATGCGCCCTCACAACGGCGAGCCCGCACCAGCCTCCGGTGTCGCGAACTCGGGTGGGGACGGAGGCGTCTTCGCTTTCGACTCGATCGCGGGCTGCGGTGGGGGCGTAGCCGGATTCACGTTCGCGGCGTTGGGATGGGGTTCGGACGGTGCCGCGGGTCGAGGCTCTGGATGCGGGTCCGGTGTGGTCGCAGGCGTGGCAACGCGGACGTGTAATGGTGCGGATTCTCGTTGGGGTGTGGTGATTTCGACCGCTGGGGCGGCGAGTTCGGCGAGACCCCGGGCTGGTGGGATGCGTGCGATGAAACCCAGTGTGCGCCTGGCTCGTTCGGGATCGGCGGCTAAGTGGCGAGCGTCGGCGAGGTGATAGCTGCCGGTTACCACGGGGGCCGGGCCGCCGCGGGCTTTGGCCATGATCGAGGCGACTTCCCACATGGTGATGGGGTGGCCGGAGGCGATGTTCAGGGGGACGAAACCGGGTGGGCGGCGGTCGACAGCGGCCACGGTGGCGGCCACGATGTCGTCGACATGCACCAAATCCCTGACCTGCCCGCCGTCCTCGCCGACCAATGGCGGACGGCCCTGATCCAATGCGGTGAGGAAGTTTCCGATGAAGCCGCCGCGCGCGCCCGCGCCGTAGCCGTTGTGGAAGCGCAATGCCGTGACGGCCGCGCCGGTGGCCAACCCCCAAGCGAGCGCGTAGTTTTCCTGTGCCAGCTTGCTGGCGCCGTAAAAGCCGCGCGGACGCAGCGGCGCGTCCTCGGTGACCGACTCCCAGGTGAGCAACTCCCCGGTGCGCGGCGCCAAATGGTCGAACATGCCGCGATCCAGATCGGCCCGCCGCCGCAATCCGGGATAGAATGGCCCACTGTTCATCCCGCGATAGCGCCCCTCGCCGTACACCACGATGGACGAGGCGAGCACCAGATGACGCACCTTCGCCCGTCCCATCACATCGAGCAGCACGGCGGTCCCGAGATCATTGTGCGCGGCGAACACCGCCGATTCGGGTGCGGAGGTGACGGTGGCGAGATGACAAACCGTGTCGATGCCACGCAGCAACGGTTCGAGCGCATCGGCATCGCGCACGTCCACCCGCGAAACCGCATCCGGCACTTCCACATCCGGCCCGAGTAGATCGACCCCGACCACCTCGTGCCCGGCCGCGGCCAACGCCAGCCCCAACCGCGTCCCGATGAACCCGGCTGCCCCGGTGACCAGTACTCTCATCGCATCCGCACCCCGCGTTTCAGCTCCGCTTCCAATCCGGCTCACATATCGGCCACTAACCGCACGAACTCACGGTAGTTCGAACGGCAGCGACACTCCCGCATGGACACGGCACCGGTCGCAGGTGTCGGTTGCGGTGACCGCCGAAACCGAGCGCCGAATGAGGTCCTTGAACGGCCCCAGGTTCTTCTTGAATTCGGCGAAGACGTCGACCGCGTGCACACCGTCGCCCTCCTCCAGACCGGCATCCAGATCGGTCACCAAAGCGACTGCGGCATAGCACATTTCGAGTTCACGAGCGAGCACCGCCTCGGGATGTCCGGTCATATTGACCAGTTCCCAGCCCTGCGCCGCGAACCAGCGGCTCTCGGCGCGGGTGGAGAAGCGCGGGCCCTGTACCACGACCATGGTGCCCGTGGCTTTCATCGGCAGCGCATCTGTCGCGGATTTCGTTGCCGCGGCACGCAGTTCGTCGCAGTACGGGTCTGCGAAGGAGACGTGCACACCACCGCCGTCGAAGTAGGTCTGCGGACGGCCCGAAGTTCGGTCGACCAGCTGATCCGGCACCGCCACGGTCCCCGGGCCCCAGTCCGCGCGCAGGCTGCCGACCGCGCACGGCGCGAAGATCCGCCGCACCCCGATCGAACGCAGCGCCCACATATTGGCCTGGTATGGCAGCGTATGCGGCGCGAATTCGTGCTGTTTGCCATGTCGGGGCAAGAAGGCCACCGCACGGCCCTCGACCTCGCCAACCGCGATCGGCGCGCTCGGCTTGCCGTAGGGCGTCTCGACCTCGACGGTGGTCGCCTCGCTGTCGAAGAAATCGTAGAAGCCACTACCGCCGATCACGGCGAGCGCGGGCCGAACATCTGAACTCATGCACCGATTCTCTCGCTCGTCCCCGATTCCCGACCAGACGGGTCCACATCCGCCAATCGCCCTTCGTTCAGCACGACCCGAGTTGGTGATCGCTGTCGGAGCGGCCCTCGGATTCGCTGAGCACTGTCGTACTGCTCGGCTCCGAGCCTTTCCGTGCCGCCACGACCGCCTGGGCGGTTAGCCTGACCGACCTGCTACCAATGCTGTTCAGTGCTGTCGACACTGCGCTCGCCGAGCACACCTGCAGGTCTGGCCGCTGCTGGAACTTGTCGTGACTTTTGCTCGATGAATCGGTCGTGCCGATGCAGAGGATCAGCGGTGCGCTGGTGGTCAGCGGCATCGCGCTGGCCACAGCAGCGCCGAACACCGGTGGCCGACGCGGCGCAGCGCGGCGTAACCTGACAACCGCCGCGCGAAACTGTACCCTAGGGGGGTATTAATTGGGCCGGTGCGAACCCGGCTGGCGAGCAGCGAGGAGACAGTCGGTGACATCCACCCCGTCGCACAATGACATCGCGCCCGTGCCGGGTAGTGACTCGGCGGGCACCACCCACGACCATGCCGCGCACGACCATGCCGGCCACGGCTACATCACCGCCAAGGACGACTACCTCAAGCGCCTGCGCCGGATCGAGGGCCAGGCCCGCGGCCTACAGCGCATGGTCGAGGAAGAGAAGTACTGCATCGATATCCTCACCCAGGTCTCCGCGATGACCAAGGCACTGCAGGCCGTTGCGATGGGGCTGCTGGAGGACCACATCAGCCACTGCGTGGTGGACGCGGCGGTCGCCGGTGGTCCCGAGGCCGATGCCAAGATCAAAGAAGCCACCGACGCCATTGCTCGCCTGGTGCGTTCCTGACGCTCAACCGTGTCGCCGTCGGTACACCGCCGCCGCACCCGGATGCAACGGGATGGAATCGGTTCCGATGAGCGAGCGGGTATCGAGGAACTGGGTGCCCGCCGCCTCGGCGGGCACCAGCCTGTCCGCATAGGAAACCAGCAGATCGACGATCGCCCCGGCCGCGGCATCGGACATGGTCGGGGCGGCAAGCAGCAGATTCGCGACGCCGACCGTGCGGACCGAACGCCCGCTGGCATAGGCGTCAGCGGGAATCTCGACCAAATCGTAGAGATGTCCGAAGCGTTCCCGCATCGGCGCGGCCAACTCGCCGAGTTCCACCAGCCGCAACCGCTGCGGCACATCGAGTGCGTCGGTCGGCACACCGCCGGCCCATAGCAGCGCGTCCAGCTCACCGGATTCCACACCCGCCACCGCATCGCGCAGTGGTCGATGCGAAACATCCACATCCGAAACGGGATTCACCCCCGCTGCCCAGAGCAGCCGCTCACCGGTCACCGCCGCGCCGGATCCCGCGGCCCCCAGATTGACTCGGGTCCCGCGCAAATCGGTGACCTGCTGAATCGGCGCGTCCGACCGCACGACCAACTGCAGATAGTTCTCGTAGACCCGACCGAGCGCCACCATCGGAGCCCGCTCACTCTGCACCGAATCCGCCAGCGTCAGCGCGGCATCCACCTGGCCGTTCGCCAACATCGCCAGATTCTCCTGGGACCCGCTCGTCGTCACCGGATCGATCCGGACCGTCCCCACCTCCGCGGCCACCGTCGCGAGCAGTTCCGCGAATGCTTGATAGAAGCCGCCGACCTCGCCCGAGGCCACTCGCACCCGCTCCGGGCTGCCACCACAGCCAACGGCACCGGCCGCGACACCGAAGACGGTGAGCGCCAGGAACTTCCGCCGCCGCATCATGACCGCACCGCCTGCGGCAGCCGAATCTGGATCGCGAGACCGTGTGGCTGCACGGGGCGCACGGACAAAGTGCCCCCACGCGCCTGGGCCAATGCCGCCGCGATCGGTAGGCCGAGCCCCGAACCGCCGGACGAAGCACCGGAACCGCGGAAGAACCGGGTGGTCAGCTTATCGATCTCCGCGGGCTCGACACCGGAGCCATTGTCACAGACGGTCACCGTCACCCAGCCCGGTTCGGCATCCACCACGATCACGGTTTTCGTGTCGGGTCCGGCATAGCTGCACGAATTGCTCAGCGGCACATCGAGAATCTGGGCGAGTGCATCGGCGGAGACCGCGGTGTCGGCCTCGGCCACCTGCGATTGCACCCGCAAGTCCTGCCCAGCATTCTCGTAGGCGGAGTACCAGGCGTCGACCCGATCGGCAGCCACTTGTACCGCGTCGCAATAGTTTTCGGGGTCGGATGAGGTGCGCGCGGCCTCGAAGGCGGCAGGCGTCTCCGCGACCGCCAAACTCAGCAGGCCATCGAGCAGTGCGGTCAGCCGTTCGACCTCCGCACCCGCGCCACGGAAGGTGGCCACCGCGCTCTCCGGAATGCCGGACTCCAGCGAGTCGAGACGAATCATCAAGGCGGCGAGAGGATTTCGCATGGCATGCGCGGTATCGGCGACAAGCTGACGTTGCGCATCCGCGGAATCGGCGACGGCCAATGCCATGGCATCGAAGGATTCCGCGACCGCCCGCATCTCCGGCGGCCCGCCGTGATGGCGCGCGATCGAGACATGCGCGGCGGCCTCGGCGCGCGGCTTCGGCAGGGTCGCGGTCAATTCGGCGACCGCCTGTGACAGTGCCGCCAGCGGACGCAGCACCCAGCGCGCCAGACTCAGCGCCAGCATGGTGAATACCACCATGGCCAGGACCGCTCCGACCGCGATCACCGCCCAGGCACGGGCGATATCACGCCGGGCGGGGGCGGTGGATGCCTCGATCACCACCGCGCCGTTGACCTGCACCCCGGTACCGACGGGCCGGGCGATCAGCACCGTCGGGCCACTCCACGGGGTCAGCCGATAGACCGGCTGGGGCCGCTGATTGCGGCGTGCCGCGGCAACGGCGGCCGCGACGGGGTCGGCGGTCGCGTCCACACCCGCATTCACCGTCCGTGCGCCGCGGGCATCGACCACAAGCACATTTTCCCCGTAGAGATCGTGATAGCGCTCGGCCTCGTCGGCCAATGCCCGGCTGTCCCCCTCGGCCACCGCGGCATTGGCGAGGCTGGCGAACCGGTCGGCATCGCCGGAGCGATCGGCCACGAATTCCTTGGTGCGGCTGGTCGCGAAGGTCAGCGAGAGCGGTACCGCGAAGGCGAATACCGCAATCGCAGCGAATACCGTCAGCGCGACGAGTAGTCGTCTGCGCATGCCGGGGCTCCGCTCCTGTTACAGCGTGTCTGGAACCATTTCGGCACTTCCAGACACCATCCTTCTCGGATGTCCTCCGTGCGCATCACGAGACCGCGCACCTCGGTTTCCGCTTCATCCGGGCTGGTTTCACCCGCACCAGCGCCGTCGGCGTCCACGGACATTGGTTGCCAGAGCTCGCGCTTCGGCTCCCGGACTCGCGACACTGGTCGGTGCCCCGGATAGACGGCAGTCTGCCACAGGGCACCGGCAATGTTCTCAGACGCCCTCTGGTGTCCGTCGGACCGGCACGATCACTGGCCCCAGCGATAACCGTAGCCGCGAATCGTCGTGATCAGCCCAGGTCGGTCCAATTTCGCGCGGAGTCCGGTCATGTGCACATCCAGTGAGCGCGATACCGCGACGAACGCATCACCCCAGATCCGATCCATCAACTGCTGGCGGCTGACCGCGGCACCGGGCCGCTCCACCAGTGCCTCGACCAATTCGAATTCCTTCTGGGTCAATGCGATCGGCCGCCCGGCCACCTCGACCACCCGGGCCGCAAGATCGACCCGCACATCCCCGGTGACCACCTCGGCCCGCTCCGGTTGCGATCCGGCGGCCGCGCGCCGCACCACATTCTCCAGCCGGGCCATCAATTCCGCGATCCGCGGCGGCTTCACCAAATAGTCGTCGGCGCCGCCGCGCAGTCCGCGCACGATCGAGCGTTCGTCGCTGCGCGCGGTCAGGATCAGCACCGGCACGGAGCTCACCTCGCGCAGTTGGCGCAGCACCTGCAGACCGTCACCATCGGGCAATCCGAGATCCAGGATGACCGCGTCATAACCGCGGTGCGCAGTGAGCAGATCGGCGCCGCGACGCTTGCGGTCGGCCTGATAACCGCGGGCGTTGAGCGCCTCTACCAGCGCATCGCCTACACCGTCATCGTCCTCGACCACCGCAAGCCGCACACGCCGATCCTCGCACAGCAGTGGAGCGACGTGTGCGGTCGGGCCGTCAGGGTCGAGCGGCCGCGCGGACACGGCCCGTCCCGGTGGCCGAGGTATTCGCCTTGGCGAGCGAGATTTCGTCCGCGGCAGCGGTGTCGGCGTCGATGGCGGATCCGGTCGAGGTCTCCCGCATGAACCAGTAGGTCAGCAGCGAGATTCCGATGCACCCGGCGACGTACCAGAAATACAGCGATTCATGGTTCGCCTGCTTCAGCGACAGCGCGATGGTTTCGGCCGTACCGCCGAAGATCGCGACGGTCAGCGCATACGGCAGGCCGACGCCGAGCGCGCGGATCTTGGTCGGGAACAGCTCGGCCTTCACAATGGCATTGATCGAGGTGTAGCCGGTGATGATGACCAGAGCGCCCATCATCAGCGCCCAGGCGGCGATCGGATTCTTGGTATGCGCGAGCACAGTCATGATCGGCACGGTGAACAAGGTGCCCGCGACGCCGAAGAAGATCAGCAGCTTACGGCGTCCGACGCGGTCGGACAGTGCGCCGGCCAGCGGCTGCAGCACCACGAAGACCAGCAGCGCGATGAAGTTGATCCACGAGACCGTCGACTTCGAGATGCCGGAGGTATTGATCATGAATTTCTGCATGTACGTCGTGTAGGTGTAGAACGCGACGGTGCCGCCGAGCGTCAGCCCGATCACCAGCAGACATTCCCGCGGGTACTGCAGCAGCATCCGCAGCGAACCGCGGGCGGGCTGTTTCGCATCGGCGCTCCTCGCGGCCGGAGCACGCTCGGCCTCGACCTCGGCTTCGAAGTGCTCGGATTCGTCCATGCTGCGCCGCAGCCACATCACGATCAGCGCGGCTGCCGCACCGATGACGAACGGAATGCGCCAGCCCCAGTTGTTCATCTGCGCATTGTTCAGGAACTGCTGCAGGATGATCTGCACGCCGAGCGCCACCAACTGGCCCGCGACCAGCGTGACGTACTGGAAACTCGAATAGAATCCGCGCTTACCCGTAGAGGCCACCTCGGACAAATACGTTGCGCTGGTCGCGTATTCGCCACCGACCGAAAGGCCCTGCAATAATCGGGCCAGCAAAAGCAGTACCGGCGCGGCGATTCCGATCGTCTGGTATCCGGGCGTGACCGCGATCAGCAGCGAACCCGCCGCCATCACGGTCACCGACAGGGTCAGCGCCGAGCGGCGTCCGAACCTGTCGGCGTAGCGGCCGAGCGCCCAACCGCCGAGTGGCCGCATGAGGAAGCCGACCGCGAAAACCGCGGCGGTGGATAGCAATTGCGCGGTCGAATCGCCCTTCGGAAAGAACGATTTCGCGAAATACACGCTGAATGCGGCATAGACATACCAGTCGTACCACTCGACGAGATTGCCGATGGATCCGCGCAATACATTCGCGACCACCCGGCGCTCGCTGACAGGTTGTGTCGTAGTCACAAGATCTCCTTCTTCGACGCGGCCTTGCGCCGGTCGGAGATCAGTGTGTGCGCAGTCACAGCACAGATGGAAGCGCAGGGCGCCCTTTCTAACGCTGTCTTAGGACGATTGCCGTCGGTTGCGGCCGGAGCCTCGCGAACGAATCGGGGAAACCGATGTTCATCCCGTCCGGAACCGACGCCCGGCGTCCGCTCGACCCGCTTCAACAGTCCCTACCAGGCGATCGGCCGATAACTCGGGCCGATTCCGCCCGCGCAGCACTATTTCGCAAGCAGTGGCGCCAGCGTGCGCAAAGTGGCGGATTCGTCGGCGAGGACTTGGAGCACGATGTGATCGGCGCCTGCGGTCCGGTGTTCCGAGAGCCGATCCACGATCGAATCCGCGTCGCCGTGGGCTACCAGGGCGTCGATGAGACGGTCGCTGCCGGGTTTGGTCAGGTCGTCGTCGGTGAAGCCGAGGCGGCGGAGGTTGCTGACGTAGTTCTGCAGGTCGAGGTAGGACTCGACCCGTGGGCGGGCGGTGGCGCGGGCCCGGGCCGGGTCTTCGTCCAGGACCACCTTGTGTTCGGTGGCCAGCAACACACCCTCGCCGAGCACGGCGCGGGCGCGGGCGGTGTGTTCGGGAGTGACGAGATAGGGCAGCGCGCCGGCGGACCGCTCCGCCGCCAGCCGCAGCACGCGCGGACCGAGGGCGGCGAGGGCGCGGCACTCCTTGGGGACACCCGCGGTATCCAGTTCATCGAAGTATTCGACCAGCGCGTCGTATGGCTTGCGGTACTCGCCCTGGTGTTCGGGGTGGCCCGCACCTACGCCGAGCAGGAATCGGCGAGGAAAGCGCGCGTCGATCCGGTGGAATGACTCCGCGACCTGCTTCGCCGGCGCCGTCCAGATGTTCACGATGCTGGTCGCCACGGTGATCGAGTCCGTCGCTTCGAGCAGCGGCTCGATTTCGGGCAGGTCGGCGGGCGGTGACGCGCCGAGCCATAGCGTGCCGTAGCCGAGTTGTTCCAGCTCCTGCGCGTCCTCCGAGGTGAACCCCTGGTGACCACGCCAGACACCGAACCGTCCGAGGTCTTCCATCACCATGTCTCTAGCCAACCTCGCTGGCACCGTTCGTATTCCGACCTGGGAATCGGGGTCGAAAACCTGAACACAACGGGTTAGCACTCTCAATCTCAGAGTGCTAGCTTGGATAGTGCACAGCTTCCGGCGCCTGTCGCCGCGGCAGGCGTCCTCTAGTGAAATGGAGGTGATTGCTGTGCTCCGGTTCGATCCATTCCATGACATCGACACCGTTGCCCGCCAACTGCTCGGCGAATCCGTCGGGACGTCTCGCGCGCCACGATTCATGCCGATGGATCTGTTCAAGACAGGCGATCATTACGTACTCAACGCCGACCTGCCTGGTGTTGACCCGGGCTCGGTGGATGTGAGCGTCGACAACGGCACCCTCACCCTGCGCGCGCAGCGCAGCCTGCCGAGTGATGAAGGTGTCCAATGGATTGCGTCCGAGCGCTTCGCCGGCACCTATATGCGCCAGCTCAGCCTCGGCGACAATGTCGATGCCGAAAACATCAGCGCAACCTACAACAACGGCGTGCTCTCGGTCACGCTTCCGATCGCCGAGAAGGCCAAGCCGCGCCGCATCGAAATCTCCGGTTCCAGCCAGCCGCGGACGATCGAGGCGGGTTCGTCCGGCTAGATCGGTGGGGTCATGCTCCCGCACCGCCCCGCGCCCGCCGATTCACGGTGCGGGAGCGCCCAAGGAAGATCAGTCGCCGCAGCAGCCTTCGGTTGGGACAGTGCGCATTTCGCGGGTTTGGGCATTGCGCTCGGCAAGGCCGGCATCGTCCGGATAGTCGACGGCGATGAGACTCAGACCGTGCGCGGGCGCCACGGTGACCGAGCTCGAGCGCTCGGTTTCATGCAAAAGCGCGGCGACCCAGTCGGGTGTGCGGCGCCCCTCCCCCACCGCGAGCACCGCACCCACGAGGCTGCGCACCATGGACCAGCAGAACGCATCCGCGCTGACGTAGGCGGTGAGCAGATCACCTTCGCCCTGAGCAGAGCCTGCGAAGCGACCAGAGGACACGACCCAATCGAAGCGCTGGAGTTCACGCACGGTGGTCGCACCATCGCGGCGGCGACAGAATGCGGCAAAGTTATGCAGGCCCAATAACTTTCGCGATGCTTCGCGCATAGCCTCGAGATCGACGTCGTGGCGACAGGCGACAACACTGCGAGCCTGCAGCGGTTCGGCCCCATAGGGTGCAGTGGTCAGCCGGTACGCATAGTGGCGGCGGATCGCCGAGAAGCGTGCGTCGAATTCGGGCGGCGCGACGCGAATATCCTTGATCCGCACATCTTTCGGGAGAAACCGGGCCATGCGATGGATGAGCTTGGTCGCATCCGGTTCGGCGCCGATATCGAAATGCGCGACCTGTCCCTCGGCATGCACACCGGCATCGGTGCGGCCCGCGACGGTCAGTTGGATCGGCTCGCGGAACACCTTGCTCAGCGATTCTTCCAACACGCCCTGCACCGTGCGCAGACCAGGCTGTCGCGCCCAGCCGATGAAATCGGTTCCGTCATAACTGATATCAAGCCGCACCCGGACCGAGTCGGCATCGGACTCCACCCGCGCATCGGCTGCGGCGACCCACCGGACGCCCGGCGAATCCGCCGGCGCGGACTCGCTCGACGCCATCGACAGCACGGCCGAATCCACCGAATCCTCGTCGGTCACAGCTGCGCCTCGCTAACGCTCGGCCCCGCCGCGACCGGCGGTGCTGTGTTTTCGGTTCCCTCGCTGCGCTCGGTCACAGCTGCGCCTCGCTAACGCTCGGCTCCACCGCGACCGGCGGTGCTGTGCCTTTGGTTCCCTCGCTGCGCTCGGTCACGTGCGATCTCCTAGTCGATACGAACGCGCGGTGCGGCCGGAACCACATACCACACGAAACCCGATGTCAGCGTTGCGGTCTCGGATACGAACGAGCCCGCCGACCCACAGGGGGCGGCGGGCTCGTTCGAACTCCAACGCGAACGTCAGGCGTCCTTCTTGTCCTCAGCGGCCTCGTCGGCAGCGGGAGCCTCGGCCTCGACGGTCTCGGCGACGGCCTCTTCGGCCTTCTCCTCGACCACGGTCTCGGCGACGGGCGCCTCGACCTTCTTGGACGCGGCAACGCGACGGGCGCGATCGGCCTCATTGGTCACGGTCTTCTCCCGGACCAGCTCGATGACCGCCATCGGCGCATTGTCACCCTTGCGGGGCAGCGTCTTGATGATGCGGGTGTAACCACCCTCGCGGCCCTCGAACGACGGACCGATCGAGGCGAAGAGCTCGTGGACGACGTCCTTGTTGCGGATGACCTTGAGCACCTCGCGTCGGTCGGCCAGGGTGCCGGCCTTTGCCTTGGTGACCAGCTTTTCGGCGTAGGGGCGCAGCGCCTTGGCCTTGGCCTCGGTGGTCGTGATCCGACCGTGCTCGAAGAGCGCCGTGGCCAGATTGGCGAAGATCGCCTTCTGGTGCGACGCCGACCCGCCGAAGCGGGCACCCTTCTTGGGCTTGGGCATTGTTTGTTCTCCTGTGTCTAATTGCGGCGCTCCCGGCGCCCTGCATGGTCACGCTCCGCTACCGCCTCCGGGCGCGTCGCTCGCGCCGCGGGTGTGAGGCCGGGCCGGGGTGCCTACCCCGGCGGCCTAGAGCTGTTCGGTCTCGGCGTAGTCCTGCTCGCCACCATCGGTGTCGCTGAACGTGCCGCTGTCGCTCCACGTTCCGGTGCTCGCGTCGTAACCCACCACAGACGAAGGATCGAACGTAGCCGGGCTGTCCTTCAGCGAGAGGCCGAGCGCATGCAGCTTGACCTTGACCTCGTCGATGGACTTCTGGCCGAAGTTGCGGATGTCCAGCAGATCCGATTCGGTGCGGGCGACGAGCTCGCCGACCGTGTGCACGCCCTCGCGCTTGAGGCAGTTGTAGGACCGGACGGTGAGATCCAGATCCTCGATCGGCAGACCGAACGAGGCGATGTGATCCGCCTCGGCCGGCGAGGGGCCGATCTCGATGCCTTCGGCTTCGACATTGAGCTCACGGGCCAGACCGAAGAGCTCGACCAGGGTTTTGCCCGCGGAGGCGAGCGCATCCCGGGCGGTGATGGAGTTCTTGGTCTCCACGTCCAGGATCAGACGGTCGAAGTCGGTGCGCTGCTCGACACGGGTGGCCTCCACCTTGTAGGTCACCTTGAGCACCGGCGAGTAGATCGAATCCACCGGGATCCGGCCGATTTCCGCGCCGGACGCCTTGTTCTGCACCGCCGGGACATAACCGCGACCGCGCTCGACGACGAGCTCGATCTCCAGCTTGCCCTTGTCGTTCAGGGTAGCGATGTGCATATCCGGGTTGTGCACGACAACACCGGCAGGCGGCACGATGTCACCCGCGGTGACGGTGCCCGGGCCCTGCTTGCGCACGTACATCGTGACCGGCTCGTCCTCCTCCGAGGACACGACCAGACCCTTGAGGTTCAGGATGATGTCGGTGACATCCTCCTTCACACCGGGAACGGTGGTGAACTCGTGCAGGACACCGTCGATGCGGATGCTCGTAACCGCGGCCCCCGGAATCGAGGACAGCAGGGTACGCCGCAGCGAGTTGCCGAGGGTGTAACCGAAGCCCGGCTCGAGCGGTTCGATGGTGAACTTCGAGCGGTTCTCGGCGACGACCTCTTCGGTCAGCGTCGGACGCTGTGAAATCAGCATTAGGATCATCCTCCTGTACGGGCGCCCACTATTTGACGCCCACGTCTTAGGGGTTGTGCGTGATCGACTGACCTTTTCGAGCGACCTGTCAGCGGTCGCTACGGCCGGTGGAGACGATCACGCACCAGCAGCGAAGCTGCGCGTGCATGCCGCCCAGGGTATCCCGAGGACGGCTCGCCGAAGGACTACTTCGAGTAGTACTCGACGATCAGCTGTTCCTGCAGCGGCACATCGATCTGGGCGCGCTCGGGGAGCTGGTGCACCAGGACCCGCAGCCGGCCCGGGATCACCTGCAGCCAGCCCGGAACCGGGCGGTCGCCGATGGTCTCGCGCGCGACCTGGAAAGGCAGCGTGCCGAGCGACTTCTGCTTGACATCGATGATGTCGTACTGGGTCACCTGGAAGCTGGGGACGTTCACGGCCCGGTTGTTCACCAGGAAGTGGCCGTGGCTGACCAGCTGGCGAGCCTGCCGACGGGTGCGCGCAAGACCGGCGCGGTACACGACGTTGTCGAGGCGGGTCTCGAGCAGACGGAGCAGGTTGTCACCGGTCTTGCCCTTGAGGCGGTTGGCCTCTTCGTAGTACCGGCGGAACTGCTTCTCCATGACGCCGTAGGAGAAGCGCGCCTTCTGCTTCTCCTGCAGCTGGAGCAGGTACTCGCTCTCCTTGATCCGCGCGCGGCCGTGCTGGCCGGGCGGATACGGACGACGCTCGAACGCCTGGTCGCCGCCGACGAGGTCAACGCGCAGACGACGCGACTTACGGGTGATGGGGCCTGTGTAACGAGCCATTTTTCGTTATTCCTTTCCCGCTAGACGCGACGCCGCTTGGGCGGACGGCAGCCGTTGTGCGGCTGCGGGGTGACATCGGAGATCGTGCCGACTTCCAGGCCAGCGGCCTGCAGCGAACGGATCGCGGTCTCGCGGCCCGAACCCGGTCCCTTGACGAAGACGTCGACCTTCTTGACGCCGTTCTCCTGCGCCTTGCGGGCAGCGTTCTCGGCGGCGAGCTGCGCGGCGAACGGGGTCGACTTGCGCGAACCCTTGAAGCCGACGTGGCCCGAGGACGCCCACGAGATGACGTTTCCGGACGGGTCGGTGATCGACACGATCGTGTTGTTGAACGTGCTCTTGATGTGCGCGTGGCCGTGCGGGACGTTCTTCTTTTCCCGGCGACGCGCTTTCTGGGTCTTCTTGGGGCCGGAGGCCCGACTCTTCGGAGGCATCCTTTATCCCCTACTTCTTCTTGCCTGCGACGGTGCGCTTCGGACCCTTGCGGGTGCGCGCGTTGGTCTTGGTGCGCTGGCCACGCACGGGCAGGCCACGGCGGTGACGCAGACCCTGGTAGCAGCCGATCTCGATCTTGCGCCGAATGTCGGCCTGCACCTCGCGGCGCAGGTCACCTTCGACCTTGAGGGCCGAGCCCTCGATGTAGTCACGCAGCTGCGTGACCTGCTCGTCGCTGAGGTCCTTCGACCGCAGGTCCGGGCTGACGCCCGTCGCCGCGAGGATCTCGTTGGCGCGGGTACGGCCGATGCCGTAGATGTAGGTCAGCGCGATCTCCATGCGCTTTTCACGCGGAAGATCGACGCCCATGAGACGTGCCATGTGGCAGGTTCCTTAATCGTTGCGGAGGTCTGCTCCCTGTCCGTCCCCTCGTCTTGGTGGGGCCCCGGCCTCCGGTCCGGGGGTGCGCGGGCGCAGTGTGTGCCCGCTGGCGCTGGGAGGTCTTCTTCAGTTGGCCAAGCCGATCAGTGATCGGTGCCCGGCTGGTGCCGCGAACTCAGCCCTGACGCTGCTTGTGGCGCAGGTTCTCGCAGATCACCATGACCCGACCGTGACGACGGATCACCTTGCACTTCTCGCAGATCTTCTTGACGCTCGGCTGAACCTTCACGTCCGTCCAATCTTGTTCGGTTCACACGGGTGTGAACACAGTTTTTCCCCAGCCGGAAGACTGGGGAGATCTTTGCCGCCGCGCTGGGCGGCGAGCCAGGTGAATCAATTCGGCGAGCAGAACTCACCCACCCGATTCACTTGTAGCGGTAAACGATGCGGCCACGCGACAGGTCGTAGGGCGAAAGCTCGACGACCACACGGTCCTCAGGAAGGATGCGAATGTAGTGCTGCCGCATCTTTCCGCTGATGTGCGCGAGAACCTTGTGCCCGTTCTCGAGCTCGATCCGGAACATCGCATTGGGCAGCGGCTCGACAACTCGACCCTCGACCTCGATGGCCCCGTCTTTCTTCGCCATGTCCTCCGCGATCCCGGTTTACGCTCAAACCTGGTTTGATTGCCTTGTATCTGATTCCATGTAACCCATCGGGCGACCGATCGGCGGCATGCAAGCAGTCGGCGCGTAGGTGCACCGCCGACCAAGCTTACCGGTTCGATCGCGGGCAGGCCAATTCACCCTGGTAACAGATGGAGCGAACGTCTATTGTTGCGCACTCGGTGCGCATGCGGCGGGTGCCCGGACCCGCAGTTGCAGCCTAGCCATGGTGCCCGGGGCTGCGGTGATGCCCCGCGTTGGAGTCGTGGTCGTCGCGCCAGCGGAAAGGCACCGTCGGTGATGAGATCGGAAGTCGGCCGCTGATCGACGTCGAGATTTTGTCGTCATCCACCACGACCGAGCACGAGCACGTTGGCGACGGCCAGTCCGGCATTCCCCGCTTGCCGCGCGCAGATGCTCGACCGCTCGGCGCAGACAGCCGACGGCACACCCGTCGCGGCGACCTCCCGCGCTGGCTCGCATGGCGATGGCTCGTCAACAGATCGCATGGGATGTGGTGGAGCGCGTTCGTCACTCTGACAGGAATGCGTCGGGGAACGTCGCCGAAGGGTTCTGCTCGCCGGATATAGCGGCCCCCCTTCGCCGGGGGACATCCGATCTGGCCGCGCTCACCCGACACTTGACGATGCCCGCCGGAATCGTGGGGTCGAGGTCGCGGTAGGGCAACCGCGGTGCGGCGCAATAATGTTGCGGCAGTGGCGGGTTGGTGTCCCTCAACATTGATCTGCCGACCACGCTGGGCGGGCGACGCGACTTGGACGCGCCTTCGCGCCGCCGGTCGGCACCTACGGGGTAGTCGGCCGCCACAGATCAGGATCGAGACGGAACCTCAGTGGCGAAGCAGACGCGCGGCAATCGGCCGCGCAGAGTGATCGCGGTCATACATCACGGCACCTCTCGGCGTGCGTATCGAGAGGCGTGTCGGGCCCGATAGGTTCCGCGAAAGGGGTTTGAAAGCCGGTCATTCCGGCGTACTCCCCACCCGTGATGGGGCAGAGTCGTCGCGTAAACTGACCTCGAGCCCAGGAATAAAGGTCGAGCAGATCAAGGGGGACGTGTGAGCCGTAATAACGACGGCCTCCCCATGCTGCCCCCGTGGCTATCCGAGAGCGATGTCACCGGCGGCTACGAAGCGCCCGTACAGAACCTGCCACCCGACGACCTCATCGATGAAGCGCCTTCGCGGCGTGGACGTTCCAAGCGCGCGCCGGAGACGGAGCGTCCCGAGCCCGCGCGCCGGGACAAGCGCCGGTTCGGTCGCCGCAAAAGTAAGGACGAGTCCGAGGAGCAGCGCCCCGGTTCGACGGGACGTGAATTGTCCGGGCCCGGTTTCGAACTACACAGCGGACCAGGTGGTTTCCAGGGCCCAAACGCCTTTCGCGGACCCGAACCCCAGCACAGCCCAGAACCCCAGCGCGACCCAGAACCTCAGCGCGGCCCTGAGCCAGGGGATCCACACCGACAGGGTCCACCGCAGCACGACTCGAGTCCCCATGCGCGTCCGGATGGGGACTCGCAGGGTGCGCCGCGCCCGGAAAACGGCTGGCAAGGCGGCACCCCGCTGCCGACCCGCAATCCGCGCCAGCCCTCCGCGGGCTTCGATCCGCTCGGCAGTAGCAAGCCGCCGACGTCACCGTCGCAACCGCTGGTGTCGCCCCACCTTTCCGGCTCTCAGCAGCCCGCTGCCAACTACCAGCAACCGGGCGCTACCCAAACGTCTCCGGCCCAGCCGCTCGGCGCTACGCAATCACCTGCTGTCCAGCAGCCAGGTACGGGCCAACCGACCACCGCCGCAGAGCCGCCCGCGTCCGTCGGGGAGACGGCGCGCTACCAGTCGTCGCGCCCCGACCTGCCGCCGCCACCGAACCAGGCTGCCGCACAACCGTATTCGCCTGCCGTACCGCCGCAGCCGCCGACGAGCGAGCGGCCCGGCATGCCACCGTCCGGCTACTTCGACGCCCCGCCGCCATGGCTCGATACGCCACGCACCGAACAAGGCCAACCGTCCCCCTACGCGGCTGGCATGGACCCGCACACCCTCGCGGCCTCGGCACCCGACCAGCCCGGACCGACTTCGACCGAAAACCGCTCGGACAACGGCCAACTCACGCCACCGGCACGGCTCGACGAACCACACGCGCCGACCTCGCCCGGCATCGACGCACCGTCGGCACGGCTCGACGAACCACACGCGCCGACCTCGCCCGGCATCGACGCACCGTCGGCACGGCTCGACGAACCGCACGCACGCGGTATCGATGGCCCGCCGACTCACCTCGACGAACCACATCCACCCGGCCTACGGGGAATCGACGGCCCGCCTTCGCGACTCGACGAACCCCGCCCACAGGTCTCTCCTGACATCGACGGACCGCCCACACGAAGCGATGAACCGCGCCAGCACGACCCGCACGGGATCGACAGTCCATCTTCACCACTAGACGCGGGGCGTAAGGACAGCTCGGGGGGCCCGGGACTCGATGAGTCGAGCCGGGCCGGCTCGGACGGCGGCGATGGCCGGGCGGAGCCGTTGGACGAGGCGCGTCCGCTGGGCTCGCAAGGTGACGATGGCCCGCCGCCTTGGCTTGCGCCGCCGCGGCCGGCATCGGATCAGATTGCGGCGCAAGGGACTGCCCGGACCGGGCAGCGGCCTGAGTTGCCGCCGCCACCAGGGGAATTCGATACCTCGTCGGTGGGCTCCGATGCCCCCTCGGCTGCTGGCGTAGCGGGGGACTCCGGCTCGGCAGCCGAGACGGCGACCGATGAACCGGGTCCGGTAGGTCGCACGGATCAGGATGACTCGGCGCGAACTCTCGGTGCCGAGCAGGACGTGAAAGACACCGTGGGTTCCGCCGTAGGCGCGGGACCGGGCGATCGTGCGGAATCCCGCGGTGCGACACCGATATTCGATTCCGCGACGGTTGATCCGACCCGATCATCGGGCGGCTCCGCACGGGTGCCCGACACCGCCTCCTTGGAGTACGGACCCGTACCACGGGATCGCGCCCAGGATTCTGCCGTCGGCCCTTCTGCGGGCGAATCGCCTTCGGGCGCAACATCATCCGCGAGCACTGGGGTGGCGCACGACTACGGTCAGTACGGCCGGGGGACACAAACCGCCGACGACCCGGCCTCCGGGCAGATGCCCAGCCCGGGGACCGCACCCCAGAGCCAGGGTGGCCAGTTCAGTCGCCCCGCGTCCGTACCACAGGCACCCGGTAACGACTTCCAGCGTCCTCCGTCGGCACCACACACCGGCGGCGACTTCCAGCGACCGTCCTTCGCGCAGCAGGAAGCGGACCTCCAAGGGCATACCGGCGCCGGGGAGCCGGAGCCCGGGCGGCCGCAACACGATAGCGGTTCGGCGACGCGCGGATGGGGCACCGGCCCGAATCCGGCGGTTCCGGGTTCGGAGGGACCCCAGGCATCGGGCGATGAGCCGGGACCTCTGGGTGCGGGACCGCAGGGAACCGCGACCGAATCCCCACAGCCAACCGAGACTACGGTGCAGTCGGGTTCCGATGCGGCGCAACGGGTACGTGGGTTGGCCACGCCCGGTTGGACCGCGCACCCGGTGCCCGGAACGACGGGCGTATCGATGCCCGTCGGTGGACGGCATCGGTTGCCAACGGAGATCGACACGGCCGAAGGGTCGAGTGGCTCCGGCGATGCTGCCGCGCGGGCGACCGATACTGCCGGCGATCAGCAAGTTCCGACCGGTGAGCAATCGGCACCGCATGGGCCCGGCGATCGAGGAAGCGCGACCGGAGCAGCGCAATCCGCAGTAGCCGACGGGCAGAGCGGCGACCGCAATGCGCCCGGGTACGCGCCGCCCGAAGCGGGACCGCAAGCCTCGGGCACCGACCAACCGAATGGTCAGTGGCACGACGGAACTGGGTATGCACAGCCGTCCACCGGGCAAGCACCCAGCAGTTATCCGGCCGCGCCGTGGTCGACCGGCCCCGGGTACGGGCAACCGTCCACCGCGCAAGCACCGGTCGGCGATCAGCCAGGCTCAGCGCCGCGGAGCGGACCCGAGGCTGCGGGGCAAGTGCCTGGTGGCGATCACGCACCGTGGCACAGTGGCTCCGCGCCTACGGGGCAAGCACCCGGCGATCCAGCATCATGGCAAGGCGGACCTGCCAGCGCTGACCAGGCACCGTCGCAGAGCGGGCCCATAGGGCGCGCACTCGGCGGTGACCAAGCGCCACGGCAAAGCCCAACCGGCCCAATGGGACAAGCTCCAGGCGGCGACCACGCATCATGGCAAAGCGGACCCGCGCCCACGGGCCAACCACCCGGAAGCGACCAGACGCCAAGCCAGAGCGGACCCAGCCCCACCGGGCAAGTCGCCGGCGGCGACCACACGCCATGGCAGAGCGGACCCGGGCCCGCCGGGCAACCAGTTGCCGGGGATCACGGCCCGTGGCAGGGCGGCCCTGCGGCTGCGGGGCAGGCACCGCGGCAAGGCGAACCCGGACCAACGGGCCACGCCCCCGGCGGCGACCGAGCGCAAGGTGCGGCCGGACCCATGGGGCAAGCAGTTGGCGACCAGGCACCATGGCAAGGCGGCCCGGGACATACCGGCCAAGCGCCCGTTGGCGATCACGCAGCACGGCAAGGCGCGCCCGGATATGGCCAGCCACACATCGGGCGGGCGCCGGAGGGTGAGCAGTGGCAGAATCCGGCGGCGTGGGCCGCGGGACAGCAGTCGCCGACGGGTGCGCAGCCGGACCAATGGCAGCAGGGGCACGCACCGATGGGACAGCAAGGGCCCGTTGGTGATCCGGCTGGCTTCGGCCAACCACCCGCTGGGCCGCAGGGGCCAGGATATGGGCCGTCCGGGTATCAACAGGGTGCCCAGCATCAGTCTGGAACTGGACAGCATCCGCACGGACCGCAGCCCTCACTCGATGACGTGCCGTTGCGGCGTGCGAAGAAGTCGCCGAGCAGTGGGTGGCGCAAGGCCGTGCACCATGTGTCCGGCGGCGCGATCAATCCCGGAATGTCCGCGGAGGAGTTGCGGCTGCAGGAATTGGTCGCGCGGATCCGCCAGCCGGTGCGCGGCGACTATCGGATTGCGGTGCTCTCGCTCAAGGGTGGTGTCGGAAAGACCACCACGACGATGGGTCTCGGATCGATCTTCGCCTCCATCCGCGGTGACCGGGTGATCGCGGTCGATGCCAATCCGGACTTCGGCACACTGTCGCAGCGGGTGCCGTTGCAGACTCGCTCCACCGTGCGTGATCTCCTGCTCGATCCCGCGATCCAGCGCTATTCGGATGTGCGCAGGCATACCTCGCAGGGCACCAGCCGCTTGGAAGTGCTTGCCAGCGAACGGGATCCGGCGGCATCGGAGGCATTCAACGACGAGGAATACCGCGCGGTCGCCCGCATCCTGCAGCGGTTCTACAACATCATCCTGACCGACTGCGGTACCGGACTGATGCATTCGGCCATGGGCGGCGTGCTCGACCTCGCGCATTCGCTGGTGCTGATCTCCTCGGCCGCGATCGATGGTGCGCGCAGTGCGGCGGCGACGCTGGACTGGTTGTCCCTGCACGGCCACGACCATCTGGTCCGCAATGCGGTCGTGGTGATCAACCTGCCGCGTGAGGGTTCCCCGAATGTCGGCATCCAGCAGTTGCGCGAATACTTCCTGTCGCGCTGCCGCGCCGTGCACATCATCCCGTACGACTCGCACCTGTCCGAGGGCGCCGAGATCGATCTGCACCGCCTGCACAAAACCACCAAGCGCGCGTACGTCGAACTCGCCGCGACTGTTGCCGACGAATTCGGCATCGATCACCGCCGCGACCGAGCCTGACCAGCAGTGGGCGCGGCGCTAGCGTGTTCGCGGCTTTCCTGATGCGTCTCGTGCCCACGCCATAGCGACTCGGCTGAGTCCGATGGCCGCCACGGCATCTGGTCGCCCGCCGGGCGCATCCCGTCGGCGTGGGTCCGGCCTGCCACGTGCCTGATCGCTGCCGAGCGCTTGCCCAGTAGATCCGGGTCCGCGCCTCCACACGGACATGGGACTGGCCGCGAACGCCGGTCGAAACACGCGCTTGGTTGTGGTCACAGACGCCGTAATCATGCGTTTCACCAAGATAATCGGGACGCGCGCACCTCCGCGATGGATCGTCCGCGACGGCGGCGGAACAGTGCGCGCAGGGTGCCCGCGTTCAGGTAGCCGACCTTGACCGCTATCGCGTCGACGGTCAGGGTCGTGGTGCGCAGTAGCTGGGTGGCGCGTTCCAGCCGGACCTCGTGCACGAAATCCCTTGGCGACATTCCGATTTCGGCTTGAGTGGCGCGCTGCAGGGTGCGTTCGGTCACGCCGAGCCGATGCGCCGCGGCGGCGATGCGGAACTGCTCGGCGATATGGTCGCGCACCCAGCGCTCGAATGCGGCGACCAGGGAGTCATTTCGGGCGAGCACCTCGGGAATCGCAGAGTCGCTCTGTGTTCGGCGATCGCCGACCACCAGATATCGGGAGGTCAACTCGGCCAGGGTCGGACTCTGCGTGGCGATCAGCGAGAGCGCGAGGTCGATATGCGAGAGCGTGGCTGCCGCGGTGGTGAGCCGATCGGCCCGGCACAGGATTCGGCTCTCGTCCAGGTCGATGCGCGGATATCGGCGCCGAAAGGCCGGGCCGAGCCACCAACTCGTCGTCGCCACCGCACCGTCCAGCACACCAGCCTCGGCCAGATAGAAAGTGCCGGTGCAGGCCGCGGCGAGATGGGCGCCGGATGCATAGGCGCGCGTCATCAATTGCAGCACCGGCCGATTCGCGGGTGCGGACACCAAGCCGATCAGACCGTCCGCATCCAGGACGCCCGAGGCCGGAACGACGACCAGGCCGATGTCATCGGCCAGTTCGGTCATCGGTGTCGTCTGCACGTGGAAACCGTGCGCCGTGCGCACTTGTTCGCCGTCGGCGACGATGTGCAACCGCCATGGATCGGGCGCCGACTCGAGCTCCGCGCGCCGTGCGTTCGCGGTGGCGAAGGTCTCCAGTACGGCGGAGAGTCCGAGATCGGCGACGCCGTCCTGCACAAAGACCGCAACATCCATGTCGTAAACAGTACTGAATATGTCGTTTCCGACACTCGGAACCGTGGATAAAGCGGCTTACTGTTCATACTGCTTACCCGGCCTGCCCTACGGAGTTCACATGACGATCGTCGAAACCACCGGTATCCACCACATCCGCCTGACCGTGACCGATATCGACCGCTCCAAGGCGTTCTATCGCGACGTGCTCGGTTTCGAGATCGCGGTGGAATCGCCGGGTCGGCCCGAGGATCCGCACGTGCGCACCGATCCGGCCCAGTTCTACGGCGGCGTCGTATTCCACACGAACGGAATACTGTTCGGATTACGCCCGGTGGCCGATCCGAGCGACAAATTCGATTCCGACCGCGTCGGGCTGGACCATCTCAGCTTCGCCGTGCCCTCGATCGACGATCTGACCCGTACCGCCGCCCGGTTGGCCGAGGCCGGAGTCGAACACGGCAAGGTCACCCCGCTGGCGGCACTCGGCATCGCGATCCTGTCCTTCAGCGATCCCGACGGCATCCACCTCGAGCTCACCGCACCGTTGTGAACGCGCCTGCGCACTGTAGTAACGCGACGTTCCGTCGGCATCCCACTCTGGCGCATACGTATACCGGCTCGGCACTGCCTAGCACCAGCGAACTATTGTGCGCGCCGAGCGGAAAACAGGTCCGCGGACATGTCTGCCGATGGTCGCACGATCTGGTCCGGTTGTACCGCATCACACGCGAGTATCCCGAGCAAGCGGCCGTAATCGACTGTTTCCGAACGGAATTGGTTGCCAATATCAACGCCTGGCAACCGAGCACCTGACGCTGCGTACCGTCAACCGTCGCGACGCCGAACTCGGCGACATCATCGATCGCATCGCGGCCGCGGCCGACCGCGCCTTTCACCTGCTGATGACCGTTGATCTGACCGGCGAACACATGCACGTGGCGTCGACGCGACTGGCCGAGTTACGGATCGCCTACGGCGACTTGGTCCGCGAGGCCGAAGAAGGGCGCTGGTGCCTCTCGCCCAACACCCGACGCCGGTGAGCTGACCACGCGCACCGCTTTCGGAATCAGCAAGGGGCCGTGGCTACCTGGTAAGGCGCAACGGCCCCTCGTCAACCCGGGTCGTCACCACTCCGGGAGTCGCCGCCGCCCCGCAAGCACATCGCGCACCAAATCGTCGTAGGCATCGGCCAATTCGGCCAGATGATGCCACGCGCCGTGCAACTGCTCGTCGTGGGCATCCAGGGTCATCAACGCGTGGTGCGCGCGGACCGAGGATTCCGCGATCCGGTCGATGACCGAGCCGACGGTTTCGGTGTGTAGTGTCGCGCCGAGCCGGTGCTGCGGCACGCTGCGTGCCACCCAGTCGTCGATCGCCATCACCAATTCGCTTCTGCGACGCTCGATTTCGAGGATCGTCGCCGGATCGGTCGATATCGATCCGCCGCGACCGACGAGCCGTCTCTCATGCAGAATCGCAAGGTCACGGGCGAACCAGAGCAGCGGACCACCGACAACTCGGTGACCACGACACGCCCGAACAAGTAGATCCGAGGTTGGAACCAGTCCGGAATTCAGGGACTGCACCGTCGAATCGACACACCGCAGTGTGCCTGGAAGAGCCATCACAACCGTAGATGAATCCGAACCTGCCACGTTGCCTCGCCGTCATCGCCGCACAACACCTGGATCAGGACTTCATTACAATAAACCTCTGAAGGCACCTGTCAAGGCTTACCGGGCCGTAGGGAGTCACGAAGAGTACACTTCGTTACCTGCACGACTGACCGAGGAGCAAGATGGCGGACGGTCCGACGTATCACCGGATCGCAGACCTCCTCCGCGAGGAGATCCGCGCAGGCAAGTGGAATCCGGGTGATCGGTTGCCCAGCCATACCGAGCTAGCCGATCAAATGCTGGTTTCGATCACTACCGCGCGCAACGCCATTCAGGTGTTGGTCGCCGAAAATCTGGTCTACACAGCTACTTCCCGCGGCACGATAGTCCGTAACCGGGAAGTCCTGGAATCGGTTCTCACCGACCATATTCGTCCGGATCGACCACAGTCGGCCCACGATATTTTCGAAGAGATCGCGCGCGCCGCACATCGCGAGCCGACCAAGGAATTCAGCGCGAAAATGGAACCGGCGAGCCCGGAAGTGGCGCACTGGCTAGGCGTGCCGGAGGATGCCTGGGTCTTGGCCAGGACGGTCGTCCAGTTCCTGGATAACGAGCCGTGGTCGTGGGAGGTCAGTTTCTATCCACGGGATCTGGCGGAGGCGACCGGCATCGACTCGCCACACGATATTCCCGAGGGCACGACACGCCGACTGGCCGACCGCGGCCGTGCCGAGACCGCACACCGCGACACGCTCGTCGCCCGCCCGGCCAGCGCCGAGGAGGCAATCGTGCTCGGTGTCGCGACCGGCACCATCCTGCTGGACCATCTACGCATCGGGGCCAACCACGAGCGCATCACCAGGGCCACCCGGCACCGGTCGATCGCCACCCGCAACCGGCTGGCCTATGAACTCGGCGATGACGCGGGCAGCAACGTGATCCGACGCACGCTCGGCATCTCCTACCGGCCGGGGATCTCGCTGCCATGAAAAACGTTCCGCCATGAATACGGTGCAGTCATGAATACCATCCGCCGGGCGGCCCAGAGCGATCTCAGCACCATCTGCCGGCTCCGGATCCAGCGCACGGCCTGGCTCACCGCGCGCGGTTCCGATCAGTGGACCGTCACGGCCCGCGGCCTGCCCATCGAGATCTTCGCGCAGGCGGTCGGCGAAGCGCTGGACGCGGGCGAGACCTGGATTGCCGAGGTGGCGGGAGAACCGGCCGGGACGATCACCGTCAACAACCACTCGAACCCGGGGCTGTGGTCGCCATGGGAACTGGCCGATGCGGTGATCGTTCACTACATGATCGTCGACCTCCGCTTCGCCGGCCAGCGCATCGGTCACCGGCTACTGGCCCACGCCGCATCGCTTGCGCGCCAACGACAACGCCATTGGGTCCGGCTCGATGCCTGGACCACCAATACCGATCTGCACGACTACTACCGCGGCGCAGGCTTCCACCTCGCCCGGATCGCGGGCCCGGCCACCTCGGGACCGTCCCGCGCGCTGTTCCAACGCCGCTCCGACAGTTGGGCATTCGAGCCGATGACACCGGTGCCGACCCCTGTGCCGCAGCCGGCGCCCGAGGCGCACAGCGGCGGCAGATAAGCGATTTGCACCATCTCCTGACCGCGGTTGCGCGACACCAGGATGCCGCTCCCCCTCCAGGATCATGCCCTGGCAGGGCATGCATGAACCGCGCCCGACGCGCCGCGGCTCATCGCGACGTCGGTATCAGAGCGGCGGCAAGTACGCCACCTGGACCATCTCGTTTTCCCGGCTACGTGAAATGAGCGTTCCACGTCCCGGCGGCAGTTTGGCGGAGCGGATGTCTCCGAGGATCTTGCCTTCGTCCTTGGGGGCACTCATCAGCAGTGCGTCCACGGACATGTCCTTCATCGTGCCGAGCACCTTATCGAACAGTGCTCGGCCCGCGCCGCCGGAGCGTCGGGTGATGATCAGGTGCAGACCGATGTCTCGGGCTTGGGGGAGGTATTCCAGCAGTGGCTCTAGTGGGTTGCGGCCGCCGGTGACGACCATGTCGTAATCGTCGACAACGATGTAGATTTCCGGGCCGGTCCACCAGCTGCGGTCGCGCAGTTGCTGGGGGGTGATGTCGTTGGCCGGGATACGTTTCTGCAGGTAGCCCGCGACTTCCTGGATCATCGGGAACGACGTTTGCGCTGAGGTCGAGTAACCGGCCAGTTGGGCGCCTTCGAGTACGCCGAGCATGGTGCGGCGATAGTCGATGAGGATGACTCTGGCTTCCTCTGAGGTCGAGTTCTCCGCGAGGCCCATGACGATATTGCGCAGCAGCGTGGTCTTGCCGCATTCGACATCGGCGAAGGCCATGAAGTGTGGTTGTGCGTCGAAGTCCAGGATCACCGGTTCGAGCTCGGATTCGCCGAGGCCGATGGCGACCCGCGTCTTGCCGAGTTCGATTCCGCGGCGGCGGGTTTCGGCCTGCACATCGTCGCGGGGCATCTCCAGCGGCAGCATCCGGACCTGGGGTGCGTGGCGGTCGCCGTAGAGCTCGTTGAACTGTTGTTTGGCGGCGCTGATCCCTTCGGGCAGGGTTTGCGGGTCGGAGTCGGAGTCCAGTCGCGGCAGCGCGATCAGGCTGTGCAACTTGTCCGGTGTCAGACCTCGGCCCGGGCGGCCGATAGGCACGAGTACCGCGGTGCGCCGGTCCATTTCGGAATCCGCCGGATCGCCGAGGCGCAATTCGAGCCGGGTGCCGATGAGATCCTTGATCGCGGGCCGGATTTCGGGCCAGCGGGTCGCCGAGAGCATCAGGTGGATGCCGTAGGACAGTCCCTGTGCCGCGACCGCGTTGAGCGCGGGTTCGAGCTGATCGTATTCGGCGCGGATGGTCGGCCAGCCGTCGATGACCAGGAATACGTCGCCGAACAGATCCTCGGCCAGTGGGTCGGCGACGCGCTCCCGCGGCGGCAGCTGGTTCAACCGTGCCTTGCGCTTGCGGAATTCGCTGATCGACTCGATGCCGAGTTCGCGGAAGCGCTCTTCGCGCTGGCGCAGCAACGTTGTCACTTCGGCGACGGTGCGGCGCACTCGGTCCACTTCCAACCGGCCCGCCACCGATCCGACATGCGGCAGATCCGCGAGGCCGGCCAGGGTTCCGCCACCGAAGTCCAGACAGTAGAACTGGACCTGCTCCGGGGTGTGGGTCGCGGCGGCGGCCATGATGACCGTGCGTAGCGTCGTCGATTTACCCGACTGCGGACCGCCGACCACCGCCAGATTGCCCTGTCCCGCGGACAGGTCGACCACCAGCACGTCGCGCCGCTGTTCGTAGGGCTTATCGATGACGCCGAGCGGCAGCCATAGCTGGCCGTGCCGGTTGACCGGCGAACGCCAGTCCGGATCGGGCAGCAGCATGTCCACCGAGGGAGATTCGTCCAGCGGCGGCAGCCAGACCTCGTGGGCGGGCCTGCCGTGTCCACGCAGACGGTCCACGACGACCGTCAACAAGGTCGCGGGAACCGCCTCCGTCGGGGTGGCGGGCGTCTCGATCGCACCGGGCGGCGGCGGTAGTTCAGGAAGTCCGCGAGGGGTGGCGGAAATTACGGCGGGCTGCTCCTGCTCCGGCAGATCGACCGGGCTCGCGGTGAATACCGCAGGTGATTGCCCGCCGATGACCCGGCCGTCGACCTCACGGGTGCCGCGCGGCGAAACATACTCCCCCGAAACGTAGCTCGCATTGAATCGGAGGGGGTCGTCGGCGTCGCTCTTGAGGTACGCGGAGCCCGGCACGCTCGGCAGGTGGTAGGCGTCGGTGATGCCGAGGACCGCGCGAGATTCGTTGGCGGAGAATGTGCGTAGGCCGATCCGGTAGGACAGGTGGCTGTCGAGGCCGCGCAGCTTGTTCTCCTCGAGCCGCTGGGAAGCCAACAACAGATGCACTCGCAACGAGCGCCCGAGCCGACCGATCATCACGAACAGGTCGGCGAAATCCGGCTTCTGGGAGAGCAATTCGGAGAACTCGTCGACGATGACGAACAGTGCGGGCAGCGGATCCAATTGGGCGCCTGCCGCGCGCGCCTTCTCGTACTCGGTGACATTGGCGAAGTTGCCCGCCGACCGCAGCAATTCCTGACGGCGGTTCATCTCACCGGCCAGCGCGTCCTTCATGCGGTCGACCATCGAAAGTTCTTCTTCGAGGTTGGTGATCACCGCGGCGACGTGCGGCAGCGAATCGAGACCGAGGAAGGTCGCACCACCCTTGAAGTCGACGAGCACGAGGTTCAGCAGGTCCGGCGAATGGGTGGTCACCATCGAGAGCACCAGCGTTCGCAGGAACTCCGACTTACCGGAACCGGTTGCGCCGATGCACAATCCGTGCGGGCCCATACCGTTCTCGGCGGACTCCTTGATGTCGATCTCGACCGGTGTGCCGTCGGGAGTGACGCCGATCGGCACCCGTAGTCGTTCCCGATCACTGCGCGGGCGCCAGACGACCGACGGATCGATCTGCGCGGCATCCGGAATCTTCAGCAGCGCCATCAGGCCCGGATCGGTGCGGGTCTCGTCGCCGAGGCTGACCATCTGGGCGGCGGTCGCAACCCGATATCGCGCCAGGTCGCGTGCCAGAGCTTCCGCTTCGGCGATCGTCACGGTATCGGCGGTCGCGAATTTCTCGACGCCCACAGCGGATTTCGCGGCGACCATACCGTCGGCAACCACGAGTTGCAGACCGCGGCGCACCGCGAGACCCGTCTGCGGGGCGGTGAGATCGAGCACCGTCACCGAGTCGAGTCCGGCGTCGCTGACGATCCGCTCACCGCCGCTGACGTAACCGTCGTCGATGATCACGAGCAGGTGGATGCGGCCCGCGGTCGGCTGCGCGTTGCGCATGAACCGCCCGCGCTCCAGCAACTCCGCGGCCATGGATGTTTCGAGTTCGGCCAGCGAGCGGTACATCATTCTGGCCGAGCCCATCCCGTCACGATCGACCGGATGTTGCAGGTGCGGTATCCATTTCGCCCAGGACCAGGCCGGACTGTCGGGGTCGGCGCAGATGATGGCGACGGCCGTATGGTCCGGTCCGTGAAATGCGATGAACTCCATCAACATCGCGTGTACCAAGGTGAGCGAGGCGGCACGCTCGCCTTCGATATTGATGGCGGGGAAGGCGCGCAGCGAGATCGCGGTCGGCAGCCCGTGCACCACCGAATGGGTGCGAACGAACCGGCGCAGGGCGACGGTCGACACCGGTTCCAAGTCTTCCAGCGGACCGGTTTCGGGGCGGGCCAATTTGGTGGCCAGCCGGTGGCTGCCGACACCGACCCGCACATGCCCGAAATCGGGGTCGTTGGGCCTGCGCTCCCACATCCGCCTGGTGCCGACCACCGATTGCAGATCGGATGGCACCGGATGGCTCCACAGCAGGGTGTCGAGCTGTGCGTTACCGGTTTTGCGCACATCTTTGCGCACCTGATCCAGGTAGCGGAAGTAGTCCTTGCGCTCCTCGTTCAACTCGGCGGCCTTCTTCGGGCCGCCGCCCCCGCGCATGCCCGCCATCATGCCGACCATCGACATCAGCATCATCATCGGGAACATCATCATGAATGGGTTGGCCAGCAGGTTGCGGCCCATCATGACCATCATCGCGATCATGCCGACGACGGCGACCACCATGACCAGCGGCATCAACTTCATCAGCAAGTTGCCCGGAACCGGACGATCGATCTCCGGCGGTGCGGACAGTGCGACCTCGCCACCGGGCGCGCGAGGTGGCGCAATGCGCGGCCGACGCACAAATCCTTCGGTTGACATGTCCTACCGTCCTGTCACTGGTCTTCGGCCGGATCGACACTGGTCTTGCCGCCGCGCCGGAACGGAATCAATGCCGCATAACCGATCCCGAGGAGCGCGAGCAACGCGATGGAACCGATGGTCGCAACCCGGCGCGGCGCAGGATCGATGTACGGCGGCGGCGTGGGACCGGCGATGGGCCGGGCGGCGTCGGCCCCGGAACTCACCGGTTTGTCGGGCAGCTGAGCTGTCAACGCGGCCAACGGATCGATGAGGCCGTGGCCGAGCCGGTCGTTGCGCCCGGTACCGGGCGCCTGTGCGGTCATGATGATCCGGTCGATCACCTGTTGCGCCGACAGTTCCGGAAAGCGGGATCGCACTAGCGCGGCGAGTCCGGATACATAGGCGCTGGCGAAGCTGGTGCCGTCGATGGGTCCGCTGCCGTCGGAGGTCTGGGTCGCGTCGACCAGTCCCGTGCCGCCGGATTTGCTGTCCAGCGAAATGATGTTGCGCCCCGGTGCGGCGACACCGACCCACGGCCCGTTGACGGAGAATGCCGATGCCGTGCCGTCGGGTTCGCTGGAGGCCACCGATAACACATAGGAGTGGTACCAGGCCGGAGTGACGATCGTGCTCACCCCACTCCAACCGGATCGCTCGTTCTGCGTCTCGCATGCGGT
The DNA here is from genome assembly GCF_040680755.1 of Nocardia sp. NPDC051990. Classification (NCBI taxonomy): domain Bacteria; kingdom Bacillati; phylum Actinomycetota; class Actinomycetes; order Mycobacteriales; family Nocardiaceae; genus Nocardia; species Nocardia sp. NPDC051990. The sequence goes on from NZ_JBFAXH010000003.1 coordinate 68,985, forward strand.
GCCCTGCCCGGTGTTCCCGGCAGCCGCGACCACCACGACGTTGCGGTCGTAGGCGTACTTCACCGCCGCACCGAGCGCACCGTCGGCCGGATCCGAACCCACTGGCACACAGGCCACCTCCGAAATGTTGATCACGGTCGCACCGAGATCGACCGCCCGCACCACGGCCGCGGCGAGGGTCAGCACCGTTCCGTAGCCTTCGCGCGAGATGGTGCCCGGCTCATCGCGTCTGGCCCGGTCCTTGGACTCGTAGGCGTTGCTCAACTGCCGGATCGCCAGTATCTTGGCCTCCGGCGCGACACCGGAGAAGCCGTCGTCCGGGCTCGGCCGGGCGGCTATGATGCCCGCCACGATGGTTCCATGCGCGTCACAGTCGACGGTCCCATCCGAGTTGGAGACGAAGTCGCCACCGGCCTGCAGGTCGGGCAAACGCGGATGCCGGTTGACGCCGGTATCGATGACGGCGACCTTCTGTCCGGCGCCACGACTGAACTGCCATGCGGCCGATAAGCCCAGAATGCGTTGGGACAGTGGCGGATCGCGCGGCACCCCGCCTCTGAGCAGCGGCTCGGCACAGATCAGGCGCTGCTCGGTGTCATCGGGCGGCCGGTTGCCCGCATTGACGGCGATCGCCGGGCCCAGCGCGCCGTCATCGACGCCGGGCGGCCCGAGCGCCTGCGCCGGTACCGGCATTCCGGCGCTCAGGCTCAGTAACAAGGCGACCAGCACCGCCCGCGCGCCCCGGCGGACGCCGGATAGTCGGGCATTGCGTCCACTCATCGCGAAACCCACCCCGAGTCAAAGATTCCGGGCGGCCGAGTACAGATCCATAATCCACAGCACCAGCGGAATGATGGTGACGATCAGTAGATACTCGAAGATTTCACCGGCTCGACGGGTGACCGGCGACATCTCGGTGTGCGGTCCGATCACACCGAAGCCGACGGCGGCTGTCGTGACCACCAGCAGCAGTCCGGCGATCGGCATCAGCCAGGAGGTATATCCGAGACCGACGCCGATACCGACCGCCACCAATGTCAGTGCGCCGCAGCCGATCAGCGTCGACGCCTGGACCAGATCCGCGAATGCCCGCCCGCGCAGACACAGGATCAGCGCGACGACCACAGCCAGTGCGATGCCCTGCCACCGCGCCGCGCCGAGCGGATCCGCGGCGAGCACCGCGCCGACCGCGGCAGCGCCGGCACAGCCGATGACCATGCCGGACTGGTACTCGTTCGCCGCGCGCGCTCGCTGTTCGAGCCCGGCCGCCGAGGGCAGCGCGGTGGCGCCGATCGCGCCGATGTCCTCGATCGTCGGGCGTGGTTCGTGGTCGATCGGATCGATCGCGCCGCCCGCGGTCGGCACCGGCGGCACCGGAAGCCGGGCGGCGGCGACCGCGATCCTCGGCACCATGGTGATCACGATCAGTGCGGCGACCAGTACGCCCGCCGCGATCTTGGACAGCGCCGGATCCCACACCATCCGAACCAGCGCACTGAAGCCGGTGCAGACAACCGTGGTGATGACGGCGGTGAACATGGTGGCGCCGACGCGGGTCGCGCTGTAACAGACGGCAGCCGTCACCAGCGTCGCCACCGAAGCCAGCAGCAGATGCGGGCTGCCGAACTGGCCCGGCACGAAAAGCGCTGCCCCAGTGAAGATCAGCACCAGCGCGTAGAGCGACAGCACGATCACCGCAAGCGTCGCCTGATAGCGCCGGGACACGATTACGGCCGCACCGGCCGCGAGCAGGCCGGGGCCGAGCGCGATGAACCCGACGGCAGCGCCCGCGCCGTCGGCCTTGGCCACCGCGAGCAGCACCACGGCGGCGAGTACCGCGACCAGACCGGCCATCAGACCCATCCACCGCGCAGATACCGGTGACCACGTGTGGAACGTTTCGGCAGTCAACTTGGACACCGCGTCGATGACGTCATCGAACAACGCGGGCGATTCCTTGGCGGTGACCGAGCGCAACACCAGCAGCTCGCCGTCGAAAACCTCGGCATCGGTGAGTGATTGGCTGGGCGGGATCGGGTCGCGGCCGATCCGGGCCAACGTCCAGTGCTGGGTTCGCAGCGGCGCACTGTCGTCGTTTTCGGTCAGATCCGGATTACGCGACTCGATCAGCTCGACCACATCGGTGATGTAGGCGGCAATCGGAACCGTTGCCGGCAATCCCAAATCCAGCTGGGTGTTACCACCGATAACTGACACTCGGCTCAGTTCCGGATCAACGGCACCCAAGCCACTGCTCGACGAATCGGTCACGGGTTGGATGACCCCCTACATTGATGCACTAGCCACCTGACGATGCACTCAACTTAACGGACAAGCCAAGTCCTCGCAGCCGGTATGCTGAGCAAGAAACAGCACATTCGTAGGTGTTTAGGGGCAAACCCGTATGACCGGTAACCGCCAAGCACAACGCGCCTTCGATGCCGGCGTTCTGTCATTGGGCATTGCGATCGACGGGCAGGAATCTGTCCGTGATCTAGAGTATGCGAAGCTCGCCTTCCAACGGGCCACCGAATGGGATCCCGGGATGTGCGATGCATGGCTCGGGCGTGCCGCGGCTGGAGAACTCACTCGAGAAGTGATCTTCAATCTCTACAAGACCAGCACCGCAACACTATTCCGCGAACAACGCCGTTTGGGCCTGCAACCGCGAATACTCGCCGGCCGCTTCGTTGTCGGCCTGTATATCGATTACCCGTTGGCCAGTTACACCGAGATCTGGCTCGCGCAGGCCGCGCAACTGATCACCGATGGTGAATACGACGAGGCCGAGCGAGTATTGGACGAGTTGGCCAAACACCGCTCCGCCCAGATTTCGCAGCCCGACCGGGAAATCGACGATCGAATCTGCGCGTACGTGCGCGGCGTGCTGCACTACACGACCCAGCGCTGGCCCGATGTGATGACGGTACTTGCCGGTTCGGCGGCGTGGGACGATCCCTACCTCGCGGCGGGCGCGCACGTCATGGTCGGCACTTCCTGCGCCCAGTTGGGCTTGTTCGGCGAGGCGCTTCGCCGGATGGAAGCCGCCGAAGCGGGCCCCATTCCGGCAGCCGCGACCACTGCCCGGTTCTGCCGCGGCCTGTGCCTGCGCGAAATCGGCCAGGAGGACCAGGCCCAGTCGCTGTTCGAGAAGGTCTACTCCGAGGCGCCGGACTTCGAGGCCAACACCACCGCCATGCGCGACCGCAAGTACCGCATCACCGTGACCGGCAAGGAGCAGATCGCGGCTCGGACCAATCGCTGGGACCCGGCCTCCGCACCGACGGCCGAGCAGATGGGCCGCGAGGAACGCGACGACAAAGCCAAGCGGATCTTGGAGATCGCACGCGCCGAACTCGATGAGCAGATCGGTCTGGCCGCGGTGAAGACCCAGGTCGCGAAGTTGCAGGCGACTGCCCAACTGGCGAAGATCCGGGCCGAGAAAGGGATGGCCAGCGCCTCACGCGGTCAGCACCTGGCCTTCACCGGCCCGCCCGGAACCGGCAAGACCACCGTCGCCAGAGTGGTCGCCAAGATCTATTGCGGCCTCGGCATATTGAAGACCGACAAGCTGATCGAAGCCAAGCGCGCCGATTTCGTCGGCCAGCATCTGGGCAGCACCGCCATCAAGACGAACAAGTTGATCGACAGCGCCATGGACGGCGTGCTGTTCATCGACGAGGCATACACGCTGATCCAGACCGGTCTGTCCGGTGGTGACGCCTTCGGCCGCGAGGCCGTCGACACGCTGCTGGCCAGGATGGAGGACGACCGGGATCGCCTGGTGGTGATCATTGCCGGGTACAGCGGCGAAATCGACCGCTTCCTGGCCTCCAATGACGGTCTCGCGTCCCGGTTCGCCAAGCGCGTGAAGTTCGATTCGTATACGCCCGAGGAGCTCGGCGAGATCGGGCGATTCATTGCGCGCAAACGGGATTCGGAGCTCTCCGATGTGGCCCAGGCCCAGCTGGTCGCCTCGTGCATCGAGCTGTACGGGCGCGAGTCCAACGATCAGAACGGTGAACTGCGCCGCGGTATCGACCTGGCGGGCAACGGCCGGTTCATCCGCAATGTGATCGAGGCGGCCGAGGAAGAGCGCGAGTTCCGGCTGGCCAACGACGAAAGCCTCGATCTGTCAGCGGTCGACGAAGCGGTGCTGATGCGCATCGAGGCCGACGATATGCGCAACGCCCTCGACAACGTGCTGGCCACCATCCGCTGATACGATTCCGGCCCCGGTATGCACCGGGACCGGAATGTGTCCGGGGCCGGAATTCGGCGGGAGCGCGGGCGCTATCGCGCGGTGGGCAGGGTGTCGTGGCTGAGCAGCGCCTCATCCCGCGACAGGGTCGGGCCCGGCACCATCTGGCTGATGATCGGCCACGGCGCGAGGCGCGGCTTCGCCTCCAGCCCCAGCATCGCGGCGGTCTCGGCGTCCGGCACGCCGTAGCGAATACCGTTGTCCCCGATGTAGAACAGCGTCCCCTTGCGGATGGTGTCCGGTTCGATGCCGGTGGCCTGGACGTACTCCCCCGAATTCGGCCGCAGGTACGTGGAGTCGATGCGGTCGCCGACGCCGTCGGCGGTCGCGAGTTCGACGGTTTTGGCGTTCTCGCCCAGCGGCAGTTCCCGACCGGCGAGAATCGTGACCGTCGCGGCCGGATCGTCGGCCGACTTCGACCACATCATGCAGCCGACCTTGTTGTCCTCGGGTGTGAGAATGCGCGGGACCTGCTGGGGGAACTGGTCCACCGGCAGCCTGCTGACCACCGGCACGCCGACCAGCCGGTCCGGCGGCACCGCGATGATCTCGTTCATCTGTTGTGAGTTCGCATTGCGGATGACCTCGGCGGCGAACGGCGACAGCCGCTGCACACCATCGGCGAGCACCACGTACAGCTCCTCGGCGTCGACACCGCGCACCCGGATCACGCCACCGATCGGCACGCTCTGCAGCCGGCCTGGGCCGGGTTCGCCCACCCGGTCGATCTTCGGCGGCGTGAGCGCCGGTACCTGGGTCGCCGAGTTCAGCAGTCCCGCGCTGACCGGCCGCGCATTGTGCTGGCGCAGGCCGAGCGAGCGCACCAGCACCGAATCGGCGGGATCGACCTCCGCGCGCTTGCCGTTGAACAGCAGGTAGGTCTTGCCGTTGCGCTGCACCAGCAACGCTTCCTCGCCGTGCAGCGCACGCGCATTGCCCGGTCCGTCGGAGTCGAGCGGACCAGCGATGACCGTGGTCTCGGCGCCGGGCGAGCGGGCGGCGCTACCGGCTGCCGACAGCGCGACGGTGTCACACAGCGTCCAGATCGAACGGTTGCCGGAGGCAGAGCCGGGCAGTACGGCGGGTGCGCCGGGGATCCCCAGCAGCGGCCCACGCGGCAGGGTCAGCTTGGCTTCCTTCACTGAAGTCGGCGCCTCGGCGCTCTCGGCGATGAGCCGGGCCGAGGCCAGGTTCAGCGCCGGATGCAGTGTTCCGTCGACCACGGCGTACAGCGCGCCGCTCTCCTTGCCCATCACGATCTTCGCGTCACCGATCGAACCCTGCGGCCGCAGGAAGGACATGATCGCCGCACCCGCGACCACCAGGATGCCGAGGACCGCGCCGACGATCAGCGAACGGAACTGGGACCGCATCGGATCGTGCAACATGCGCACGTCGCGCCGGATCAACGCATGCTCATACCGTTTCAGCAGAAACCGGTAGCCGTTGACTTGCGCACGGGTGGTCAACTGTGCGGGCACGACGCCTCCGAATGACGCGAATGAAGCCGGCGAGCCGGTGAGCTCGTGCGACAACAGTAGCGAAGCCGGGGAACTTCGGTCCATTATGAGCGGATGGGCTCCTCGACAGCCGATACCGAAACCCGCGTTCCGGCACCACCGTTGCACTCACCTGACCTCTGGTTGTTCCGAAACCTCCCCCTCCGGCTGGTGATTCCGGTTGCGCTGATCGCGGTGGTGTCATCCCTAGTCGCCGTGATCTTCGATGCCTCGACTCCGATTGCGGCGGCGATATGCGCCGCGGTGCTGCTGATCGGTCTCGTTCCGTTCCGCGGTAGCTCGCTCGCACGGTTTCTGGACGAGGAGATCGCCTTCCGGTGGCGGGCTTTCCGCAATCGCTCCGCCACCGTCGATCAAGCGCCGTTCGATGTCCCGCTGCCCGAGGGCGGCGCGTACGGCATGCGCTGGGACGGCTCCCGGCTGATCACCATGCTGCGCATTGAGGCGCACCCGCGCACGGTGACGCTGTTGAGTCCGCAGGCGCTGATCGCCGATGACATGATGCCGCTGCCCGAGATCGCGTACTGTCTCGATCAATTCGATATCGGCCTGGCCTCGATCGATGTGATCAGCACCGGTGCGCGCACCGCGGGAACGGGCGCGGTGGCGCAGTTGTACGAGCGCATCCTCGGCCCGCTGCCCGCGGTGGCGCACCGGACCGTCTGGGTGGTGCTGCGGCTCGATCCGCTCGCCAACGCGGCCGCGGTCGATCGGCGCGGCGGCGGGGCCACCGGCACGCTGCGGTCCGCTATCGTCGCCACCAGGCGGGTGGCGAACCGCCTCGCCGCTCGCGGCCTGACCGCGTCGGTGCTCTCCGCGGCCGAAATGACCGGGGCGGTCAACCAACTGATTCGGCACGCGCCGCTGGACGAGTTCACAGAGACCGCCCACAGCGTCGAGCACGATGGCATCCACTACACGACATACCGGATGGCGCCGCAAGCGCTCGGCCCGCGCGGGTTCGCAGCGGTCTGGTCGACGCCGACCATTGCCACGACGGTCACCATGCGGCTGCAGCGCACGAACAACTCCACGCCGAAGCGGGGTGACGCCGGTATCGAGGTCACCGCGGTCGCGCGATTCGATACCCGCGACAAGCCCGCCGACGTGCGCGCGGCCGGGCTGGTGCCGCTGCCGGGCAAGCAATTCCGGGCGCTGCTGTACACCCTCCCGGTCGCCGCCCGCGGCCAGCAGTTCAGCCCCGAAAGCTATCTCGGCAAGCCGGATTCGCTGGCCGATCTACCGGTCCCGATCGCGGGCTGCGGACAGCTGATCGGTGCGGACTCCTCGGGGCAGGGCGTGGCGCTGCCGCTGGTCGGCCACCATGTGCGGCGGGTAGAGGTGATCGGCTCCCTGCTGGTGGCACAGCAGATGATCCTGCGTGCCATCGCGCTCGGCGCCGCCGTCGTCGTGCACACCAACCGGCACGAGGCCTGGCGGCCGATGGTCGCTGACGTCGACGCACCGCAGTCGTTGATGCTGGCAGCGTGGTCCGCGGGATCACAGCAGGCCAGCGCCCATCGGTTCGCCAATGTCGTGGTCTACGACGGCATCGCGCCCTCCATACACCACTCCGACACCACCGTCGTACTCCTGCGTAACGCGCCCGTCGCCGACGACTCCTTCGAACCCGATGTGACGCTCACCGAGGATCCCGAGACGGCGAACCTGGTCACCGTCGATACCGCGGGTGAGTCGACGACCGTCCACATGGTCGCGACCCCGGACGAACTGCGCTACCTGCATGTGGGAATGGCAGCGGTTTGAGGGCCGCCGACGCACGATAAGCCCCGGTCAGCCGAATGGATGACCGGGGCTTATCGCTGCAGGCGATCAGAAAGCGTTGTAGACCTTCTGGTCCGCGGCCTTCGCATTATTGAATGCGTAATCGATCGCGTCGCGCAGCTTCTCGAGCTTGAGGTGCGTATCGCCGAGCCCTTCTTCGCCGAGCAGCACGTCGACCTTCTGCTGGAAGGCGACAGCCGACTCGTTTTCTTCCCAGCCGACTTTGATCAGCTTATCGCGAGCCGCGACGAGCGCTTCCTTGTAGCCGTCCAGATCCTTGTAATACTGATCCATCTCGGTGATCAAATTCTGATGGACCGCATCGGTATAAAGCATAGAATTCTCCTATCGGGCAGCGAGTTCGTCCGAATTAAATGAGATTGGTCAGAGCTTCGACGTTCGTCGGATCGACATTCGCGAGGGTGGTATTTCCCTCGGAAACCGTCTGGTTCACGTCGTCGATTTTCTTATTGAGATCCGCGGCCTCTTCCTGCCACGCGGTGGATGCCTTCTGTCCGGCAATCGCCGCGTCACCTTCCCAACCGGAACGCGCGGCATCGAAGGTCTCCTGGACCTTGCTGATCGTCGTGCGAATGCCATTGATGGCGTCGAGGAATTCGTTGACGACCTCGGACGCTTCTTTGGCGGTATAACTAGTTTGGCCAGCCATTGTTCACCCTTTCCATTTCATTAGGTATTGCTGGATCCGCTGTGCTGTCGCAGCGGTGGTAGTCGTTCGCTGCGTCATCTCCGATGCGTTGACTAGGGCATCCACCTTCCTCCCGGCAGTGATTCGATCAGCGCGGAAATCGCCTGTGCGATCCGATGATCGGTGCCCGGGGTGAAGGTCGACCAGACCCGCAGGTCCGGCGCAGCGCCGGGGCTGGCGACGATACGACCCCGCGAGGTGTCGTAGACCGCTACCGCTCCGGACGTTCTGGTGGTCGTGCCATCGTCGTAGGCATAGGCGACGATCTCGGCATGCGCGTGACAGCTCGACATGGCGAGGCCGAATTCGATCGCGTCACGTGTGTCCACCCCGAGCCCGTAGAGGATCTGGGTGTAGTCACTGGATCCGGTGGCCGCGTCGAGACGCTCACGCAGTTCGTCCACCGGCGCGCTGACGCTGGGGATTGCCGCGGGCGGGCACAGACCCAGCGCGTCGAGCACCGGTCGCGCCAATGCCGTGGCGTCGTCGTCGGCCCAGGTCGTTCGCACCTCGAACGCGTCACCGGTCCGCGAGGCCAGGGCATGTTCGCTACCCCGGCGAGCCAGACAGACTTGTCGCACACCGGATTCGGTGTAGACCCTGGCCGCGAGCTCGCGCTCGGGCTTGGCCAGGATGCGTAGTGCGTCGGCCAGTTCGGGAGCTACATCGTCGTACTTGTCGACCAGTCCCGCACCGCGCAGATCAGCGAGGGCATCCTCGCGCGCCGCGTTCCAGGCTTCGACCGAATCCTGTTGCGGGCCGACACCGAGCACCAGCGGCAACGTCTGCACGCCGAGCAGATCGGAGACGGCCAGCAAGCCGTCGTTGGTCACCGTCGTCATGGCGCCTGCCCAGTAGCCGTCGCCTGCGCCGCCTCGACCGGACCGCCGAGTACCGCGGGTGCGGCGGCGATTCCGGCGTCGAGTTCCACCGACTCGCCGGGCAGCGTAGACGCCGTGGCGGCACGCGCGGTGCGCTCGGCATCCTGCATCGCGGTCGCCGGCGACATGCCGGTCGCGGGCATCATGCGGCTGGCACTCGATTCGGCCTGCGCCGCGGTCGACTGTTGGCGTGCGCTGACTTCCGGCTCGGTGACCGATTGCGCGAATGTCCGCGTGTGGTACGCGCCCTTCACCCGCGGCATCGCGGTCATCCCGCCGAATCCGCCGGCGAACGAGACCGGTGCGAAACCGCCAGGTGCGGACGCGACCGGTTTGGGTTCGGCCGCAGCGCGTTCGGCGTCGAGTGCGGCGCTGGACGCGATGACCGGCGGCGCCTCATGCTGCCATGGTGTGGCCAGCGGCGTCGCCGCCGATTCATAGGTGCGCATCACCCGTGCCGCATTGGCCTTCGCCAGATCCTGCTCGGCATCCACTGCGGCCGCGGCCCCGACGAGTGGGCCGCCGAGACCGGTGCCCATCTGTTCGATCGATTGCTTCGCCGCTTCCAGCGCGGCGATCTCCGCGACATGCGGCATGGTCAGCTTCGCGATCTCATAGGCCATGGCTTGACGGCCCGCGCGCGTGGCGTTCTGCCCGGCAGAACCCGCTGCTTCGATCAACCACTCGCGCAGTGTGCTGATGCGCTCGAGCACAGCCTCACTCGTATCGGAGCGCCACGCCTCCCGAATCGCACCGATGATCTGGTCGTATTCGACTACGGCGCCACCGAAACTCGCGGCGAGGCGGGCCAAGGCGGCGGACGCCTCGGCCATCGGCGCCGCGCCGCGGCCGGTCATGAGATCCTTCGCCAGTTGTTCGGTGGGTCTGGCTTCCCAGACCACACCGGTGAAACCGGGGATCGGCGGTTCGACCATTCCTATACCCCACGTTATGCCGATGCCTTGAAGCCGTCGGCGTTCTCGTTGTCCATCACCAGCAGCTGCTGCGACTGCGAACGCAGTGCGGCGGCCAACTTGCGCAACTCGTGAATGCCCGCGACCGCTGTCTCGTCGTAGGACGAGCCAACCGCACGCATGGTTTCCGCGGCGCGCAACGAAACCTCGTCCAGTCCAGCGGATTCCACGGCCAGCGCCGGCCTGTTCGCCCGCAGATCGGCCTCCAGCCGATCCGCTAGTGCGTCCAAATCGGTCGCGGTCTTATGCGCCCGGGCAGGATCGAATTCCATGACGACCTCCTGTCAGAGGGTGAGTGCCTGGTCCGGCGGTTCGTCGTCCAGATGATCGGAAACTCGTTCGGCGGCACCGACTACCGGCAGCGAAACTCCCTCGATATCGCCGACGACCTCGTTGCCATGTTGTGCGGTCACCAACTGGCCGCGCAGTCCGTCGGCGCTCTCCTCGCCGGAACGGGCCATCCCCGCGCCCGCGCCGGCCGCGCCCATCGGCATCATGCCGGGTGAGCTGGTGGTGGCGCTGCCGCGCGCCGCGGCACTCGATCCACCCGAACCCGAACCCGCCGAACTCGTTCCGGTCGCACCGGCCGCGCCGAGTGCGCCCGCACCGCGCGTGTCGACCCAGGGGCTCAGTGGCCTGGCTGGGGTCGCGACCGCTCCCATACCGCCGCCACCGCCCATGCCGATCGGGGCGCCGCCGCCACCGGCCGCACTGAACTTCTGCGGGTCGAGCTTGTCCCTATCCAGCTCACTGGCCGGTTTCACGGGATTCAACGCCGCATGCGCTTGGGCGATCGACTGCGCACCGGTCGTCGCCGCGGACGCCAGCGGACCGACCATCTGCATCAGCTGCGAAACCATCTGCATCGGGTCGACGCCCTTGGGGGCGTCGGTGATCGGAACCTTGGTTCCGGTCTTGGCCATTTCGGCGCTGTGCACGGTGAGTTCACCACGGGTCTCGGCCACCACCGCGGTCGCCTCGGCCAGGGTTTCCGCCGACATGGCCAGCACGAACGCTTGGCCGCCCGGGGTCGCCAGAAACGGGGCCGACGCCGTCAGCGAGGCCATGAACTTCGCGATGATCGCCGACATCATGGCCGATCCCCGGAACACCGTGCCCGCGGCATTGGCTACGCCGAGCGAGGTTTCCGCGCCCTGCGCCGCGACATTCGTGCCGTCCTTCTGCGCCTGCGTGCCCTTGTCGGCGGCCTTGTCCGCAGCCTGGCTCTGCCACAATTGCATCGCCATCTGCAGCGCCGTACTGCCCAGTTGCACAACCGTCTGGACTACGGAGGAGATCTGCGACAGCACCTGAGTGGGGTCGACGACGGGAGCAGCGGCCGGTATCGGATTCTCCGGGTCCGCGCCGGCATTCTCCGCGGGAATGGCTGCAGGGACGGGAAACTGGCCGGTGCCGAAGGTGGCCGCTAGATCGGTCAGCGGTTTCGCCAGCAGCGACAGGTCGATGACCGGTAACGGCGGCAGATCCGGAAGCGGCGGCAGCCCAGCCAGATCCGGCAACTGCGGCAAACCCATATCCTTCAGGACATCGTTCACCGGCCGGGCCAGCATGGGACCCACCGCGCTCTGGCGCAGCAGATCCAGTACCGATTGATCGACCGCGTCCGACATCAGACTCTACCGACCGTATCGATCTCTACCGCCGAACCCTCATCCGTTGTCTGGTAGGTGGCGGCGCCCTCGTGCAGGCTCACCGCGGTCATGGCGTGCACATACGCCAGTTCACCGACCGATTGCAGATGATTGCCCTGCGCAACCGCGAAGGCTCCGAGGAAGTCCTGACCGATCAGACCGAAAACCGGGATGGCGGCGGCCATCGTGGCCGCCTGGTTCACCGCGCCCGCGGTCGCGACGCTGGCGGCCATCGTGGCCGCGGCGTCGCCGTAGGTGCGAATCGCATCGGGAACTGCGGCAATATCACTCATCGGGAAACACCCTCTGCGAGAATACAATTGGTAAGTTGTACCGAATGTACCGATTCAAGGGGTCCGGCTCGCTGAATACTCGGGCCGAGTGTCTTAAGAGCCAGTAAAGAATTGGCGGTCATCCGCACTATCGCGGACACAGCTACGACGGCCACGTCCACACGTGGCCATCGGTCACCTCAGCCGTTCTATCGCGGCAGGTCCGCGCCCTCCGCGTTGAATGCGTTGACCAACTCGGCCCGTTCCGCGAAGGCCCGTGCTGCCGCCTGCGCTGCGGTGGCGACCAGCAGTTGTTCGAAATCGCGCGGCGACATCCGCGACACCGTGGTTGTGAAGACAAGGTCACACAGCGCACCGTTGCCGTCCACTTCGGCGGTGATCGCACCATCGGTGGAGGTTTCCCGAACTCGGATGGCGGCCATCCGCTCACCCAACTCCCGCATCCGATGCAACTGCCGATGCGCCCGCGCCTCGATCTCGTCCATCACGTGGTTCATACCGACCTCAACCAGCTCTGCGGCTCTTCGTCGTACTCTTCCTCTTCGGCAAGCTCTTGCCGCGCAACATCTTCCGGCTTCGGCAACCCGGTCAGCGCCAGCATCTCACTACTCAACCCCGCCGCGACCAATTGCTCCCGCCGCGCCAGCCCGGCCCGATTCGCCGCCTGCTTGCACAACCGAACAATCCGCTGCGCCAGCTCAGCAGGATCCCGCCGCAATTCCTCCGGCTCCACCGAAACCGCCAGCGGCAAACCCTGTTCGGTAGTCCGAACCGAGATAGAACCGCTCCTGGACATCGCTGTCGACATGGCACCTCATCTCGTGATCACTTCTGGTCAGTCTATGACGAATTGCTTTATGGCACATGGATCATGAACGCTCGGCTGATTACACCCGCTCATCCTTGATGGCGCGCACAACAGTTGCGATCAGCGTGTTGATCATGGCGACGAACTGCCGCTTATCGACGGGGCGTGCCACCGGCGGGTTCGCGGAGACGATGGCGTAACGACCGTCATCGACCAGATCGCGCCAGGGAATGCGATTCTCGACGATGCCGCGTGGACCGAACTTGGACCGTCCCTGGACGACGATCACTTGGCCCGCCGTCTCAACCGGCGCCTTCGAAAAAGCCTCCGATCGGTACGAGACCGTGTCGTCGAAATCGTCGAAGACTGCCGATACCTGGCGTTCGTAGTCCAAATGTGCCGCATCGGTGTGCGTGGCCAGCTCGATCTCGCCACGCTGTCCCGCGGCTGCGTCGGGGAGTATCGCTACCAGCTCATCCGCTATCGCAAGCGGATCACATTCGGTGAATGTGTAACCGCCACTGTGCAATACCGTCTCCCCCCGGATCTGGGTCGCGACAACTCCGAGGTCACCCCGTCGCGCGGCGACCACGCGCACGCACTTTTCCGTATTCTGCGGGTCCGCACCATCCCATGCCGCCGCGATAACTCGAATGTCGGGGCGCGCCATCGCCTTCAGCAGTTCGAGCAGGTCGTTATCCATTGTCGCGACGAGCTGCTCACGCACCTTTAGCCGCTCGCGAACATAGTCGTTCCACAGCTCCGTGCGGCTGGTGAACACGAACGGTTGCGGAATGTAACCCTCGCGAAGGATGTCCTCCCATGCGACGACGAACTCGAGATCGGTCAGCTTCCAGGTTCGGTTCATTGCTCTACAACTGGTCGTACAACGCGCGGCGCGTCACCGAGCAACCCATCCATATGCTCGACGGATTCAAGGTACGCGGGCCGCTTGTGATTCTTGCCCTGACCACCATCGGCACCACGTCCAGCCGCGCCCGCCGGGCCGGGAGAACCGGGGGTGGCCGCCATCGGAGATGCTGCACCGGCCCGGCCGAGCGCACCGAGACCGGTTGTCGCGGCGCTCGCGCGCGGGAAGAGTTTGGCCGACTCGCTGAGCTGCTTACCGGCTGAGAGCGCGCTCGTGCCGCCAGGCTTGGCGCCGCCACCACCGAGCTTGGCCAGATCGCCTGGCTTCGGCATGCCGGGAATCCCGGCCCGCGCCGCGGCTGCCTGTTGCCCCGCCAATGCTTGCTGCGCGGCCTGCTGGGCTGCCGACATGGCCTGCTGCAATCCCTGTTCGCCGCCCGCCATGGCCTTTTCCAACGCTTGCTGGGCTTGGGAAGCGGCCTGCTGAGCAGCTTGCTCGGCTTGTTGGGCGGTCTGCCTCGCTTCTTGCTCCGCCTGTTGCTTGCGGCCCTTCTCCTGCATTTCGCGCTGGTATGCAGCGGCCGCGTCTGCTTGCTTGCGGCCTTTCTCCTGCATCTCGCGCTGGTAAGCGGCGGCCGCGTCTTCTTGCTGACGCGCCCTTGCCCGCTGCGCGTTGGTGTACTTCTCGTTTTCCTTGCGCTGTTGTTCCGTGTATTTGTCCGCCGCCCGTTGTCTACGATCGGCTTCCTGCTGAGCTTGCCGTTGCCGTCGCGCGGCCTCTCGCACCTGCTGTTGTTGCTGAGCAGACGTGCGAGGCCCGGGACCCGGTCCGGGTCCTGGACCGCCACTGGTCTGCCGCGTGTGGGTATTGGTCGGGTCGGGAATTTCCTTGATCGGGCTGGTCGGCTGGGGCAGCGACGGTATCGACGTGTCCGATTCGGGAAGACCGATGAGGTAGGTGTTCTTGAAATTCTCGCGGTAGATCGGGGTCTGATCGGGGTAGGTCCCCCCGTTGAGGCCCGTTCCCCCACCGGGGTTCGAGACTACCGGCCCGCTCGACGCTTCGAATTCCTGGTTCGACCTATCGGTGGGCGTCTGCGGCATGGCTGACATCGTCAGCGCTAACCATCCCGAGGTGTAGGCAAGGTTTCCGCTGAGCGATCTCATCTGCGCGCGGAGATTCTGCGTATCCGTGACGTATTGGTCGGTTGCCAGCTTCGCGGCACCGGCGCCGTCACCACCCCACTTCTCCCCGTTCGCGACGGCGCCGATCTTGTTGTTGAAGGTGGTGAAAACGTCGTCCAACACACCGGCGAGCTTGTCCCACTGCCCAGCTCGCTTTCCCGGAGTCTGGTGATCGATCTCTTGCCCGATGCGGTAGAGGAACTGGTAGTCGAACTTATCCGGGTTCTCGCCCTCGGCGGCCGCACCCTTGAACATGTCGCCCTGCGTGTTGTGCTCGGGCACGAACGAACCGTTCGGATTTCCGTTCGGGTTCTTGATCTTGCTCTTGTCGAGTTGGTCGAAACCGTGGAAGCCCATCCGGTCGACTTTCGTGTCGACCTTCCCGAGATCGACGCCCAAGTCGCCCGCCTTCTTGGTCACCGGGGGCACTTTCGAGAGAGCGGCGAGCCGGTCGAGCCGTTGGGAACTGTCGACTTCCGCGTTGATGTACGCCTTGCCTGCCGCGATGAAGGTGTCCATCATGTCGTTCTGGATGTCCAAATGCCGCTGCACGATGTCGCCGAAGTTATTGGCGCTGGTTACGTATTTCTGCGCCAAGGTATTGCTGGATGGCAGGGTGGTCGGCGCGAACGCCTTGATATTCGCTAGTTCGCTGATCTCTCGTTTGATCGCGAGCAAGCGCCCGATCACCGCGTCGCAAGCATTCCTCAGGTCGGCGATGGCGGTGTCGTCCAGCTTGAGAGTCCCGTTTGCCGCCTGGTTCTTCAGACCCGACCAGGACTGTCGCGGAACATCATTCGGGGGCATCGATGACTCCTGCTGTCTCGGTGTCATGTGCGGAAGCACTCGGTCCTACCGACCCATACTGACATGGATCCGATTACTGCCATTGTGTATTGCCATGTGATACCGAACCATGGTGACGGGCATAGATCGCCCTAAGGAACGGTAAGGAAACGGTCCGCACCCCGCCGACGCCAGGTGAACCGGGAATCATGGTGGTAGTAGCGCTTGGTTGCGGAGGTGGATGACCATGGCCGACAATCCGATTTGTACGGCGACGATCCATCGATACGACGTGGAGCACGCGCACCGGCTGATGCAGGTGCACCGAGCATGTCCGCGCTCCTGCCCTTCCCGGCGCGCCGCCCTCGAAGTTCTTGTCGCCGAGGACCATTACCGACTGTCGACTCGATTCGGGTGAGGACGAGGGGTATCAGGGTTCAACCCAGGTCCGGGTAGTGGGCGCGGGCCTCCTCAGTGAGGTCGGTGACGGCTACCTCCCCCGCACCGCCGCAGACCGGGCAGACCTTGGAACCGAGGCATTCGCGGCAGCGGATGCGGCCGGTGCTGCCGCCCTTGGTCCAGCCGCGGCCTTTGCAGACCGGGCAGTGGCCGAGGCCGTCGCATTCGTAGCACAGGAGTGCGCCGGGACTCAGGGTTTCGGGGGTGACGGCGGGGGGTGGGGTGGGCAGTGGATCGTCTTCGTAGAGAACGACATCGGGGGTTTCGCCGAGTAGGACGATGCCGCCGTAGCCCTCTTCGGTGCGGGCCTGCATGCGGTAGCCGTCCTTGATGCCGACGACGGTCACTACCGTGGGGAAGTCCGGATCACGGTGCATGTCGACGGTCCACCCTGTGGTTCTCAGGACGTGGGCCGCGCGGTGGACCGCGGTCGGATCGTCGCGCCAGGTCAGGTTCGCCACGGCCTCGAAGCGGTAGCGGCCGGGATCGGTGTTGTCGACGCGGGAAGGGTGCGCGGGGATGGCGACGTGCGGTACCGCGCCAGGGGCGATCTGACCGCCGAACCAGTGCAGTTGGCCGCGCAGGAATTCGGCCGCGCGGTCCAGCCATTGCCGGACCTCTTCGATCTCCGCCATTACCGTGCACCGTCCTCGGGGTCGGTCCGCGCACCGCTCGGCCGCATGCCGGGTGGTTCGTACACGATCACCATACGGTCGGTGGGGGCGGGCGGCGAATACCTAGCCATCGCCTGCGGATTGAGTACGTTGCTCGCACCCGCATCGATGGTGAAGACGTATTCGGCACTGCCGGGATGCGGGAACACGGTGTGCTCGAGCACGCTGAAGGCCGCGGCCAACGAGGGCGGCAACACACGATTGATCGCCAAGACCAGCTTGTCGCCCTGAATGTGGCCTCGATCGCCGGGTTCGCCGCCCTCGACGAGTTCGGACTTCATATCCCACTGGATTTCCAGGCGGCCGCCGGGCGCCAGGGTGCGCGGCAGGGTCCTGGCCATCGCGTCGTATTCGGCGTCGCCGAAGTGGGCGCTGACATTGTTGATGTAGAAGCGGGCAACGCCGCCGTTACCGCCGACGTCGAGTACGTCACCGGCGGTCAACAGATCCGCCCACACCATGAGCGAACCCGGCTGGGTGAGCGGGCCGGGGTCCAGGATGCCGAGCGGGCGACGGCGCTGCCCGGCATCGGTGTAGTCACTCGACAGTTCGGTTTGCAGCACCAGGCCGCCGCCCGAACGATCCTGTTCCGGAGTCATTTCCACGGCGAATCCGCCGCGGCCGACCCCGACATCGACGGTGTGACCGCCTGCCGCCGCCGCGGGCACCGAGGGGCGCGGCACGAACAGCACGGGGTGGTTGTTCGCCGCAGGCATCCGGTAATGCGGCCGTGGCCGGGACAGGATGTCCACTGTCGAACGCCCACCGGACTCGTCGTAGATGACGACGACGTATTCGACATTCAACCCGTACTCGGCGGCACCGCGGTTGGCGCGGTCGACGGCGTGGAAGAACTCCAGCAGCGACATCGTCG
Source organism: Nocardia sp. NPDC051990 (assembly GCF_040680755.1). Classification (NCBI taxonomy): domain Bacteria; kingdom Bacillati; phylum Actinomycetota; class Actinomycetes; order Mycobacteriales; family Nocardiaceae; genus Nocardia; species Nocardia sp. NPDC051990. The sequence goes on from NZ_JBFAXH010000003.1 coordinate 86,716, forward strand.
TGCCACGGTCGTGGGCGGGCAGGAAGTCGAAGGTGACCTGTCCGGTGGTCCGGTCCAGCACCCCGCCCGAGCGATCGGGCATCTCGCAGAAGACTCGAGCCGCCATCCGCATCTGCTCGAAGTCGATGGCTTCGCGCAGTTGTCGCGGAATGCCGGGCGAGTTCGCGACCTGCGTGATGGCCGCGTCCAAGGCCGCGAACCGGGAAGGTCCGTGCGGCAACGGGTCGTTGAAGGCCGCCCGCAGTGGGCTCAGTTCAGCCATCAGGTCGTCATTGGTGAGCAGGTGTTGTTCCTGGTCGCCCACCAACTGCTTGCGCACCGCTCCCGCGTTCTTGTCGGCGAACATGGGCTCGAACATGCGGCGGCAGTGCTCTTCTCGCATCCGGGCATTGAGGGAGAGCGCCTCGGCCATCAACACGTCGCCGGCATAAGGTCCGGTCAGCGCCTGGGCCAGGGCGTCGAGGTGGGCCAATGCGGCGGCGTCGAAGGCCGAATCGGTCAGCGCCTTGTCGAATGTGGGCCTATTGGCGAACGCGTCATCCAGGCCGATCCGGCGCGACAGTTCCGGATCGAACGCGGCCAGTTGCTCGGCGGCGTCGCCGATCGGATCGCTGATCATGCCCAGATCGTCGAGCAATGCGAACAGGTCTTGCCGGACATCGGGAACCAGCTTGGCGCGGCCCGGATCGAAGACCGCCTGATCCAGCTGCCCGGCAAGAGCTTTCAGTTCCGCGAACCGACCACCCGGATGCCGGAAATTCGGATCGGTTACCTGACGGAGCCGGGTCAACAGATGCGCGATCGCCCGTGGGATGTCCCGGTTGCGCAGCCCCGGTGCCAGGGTGAGATCGAAGTTGCCGTCCGCGCGCAACGCGAAGCCGCCGAACGCATTGCCTGGCAGCTCGGCGACGCCGAGGTGTACCGAGCGTCCGTCGGGCAGCAGGAAGTGGCCGTCGCGATGCCAGCTGGTCTGCGCGGGCATGACCAATCGCAGCACACCCTCGGTCAGGTTCAACGCCAGCTCGCGAGTCAGCGTCTGCTCGGCGGCATCGCGAGCGGAGCCATGGAATTCGCCGACGCCCTGCACTGTTTCGGCAGGCGGATCCGGCTGGTTCGGCGGCGCGGGTTCGGACGCGTCGACGTGTTCGGGGCCTTCGCCGGAGTCGGGGTTGCCCTCTACGTGGGTGATGAGCTGGCCCGGATGCGCGGCAGGGTCAGCGGCATGTTCGCGGCTCGGGAGGAGCGGTTGACCGTTGGTGTCGTAGGCGATCGAGGAGATCTTCCGGATCCCCGCCGTTTCGCTGCCCGGCAGGTGCGGATGCCACGCGCCGTCCTCGATGTTGGGATCGCTGACCATCACGACGCCGTCGCGCAGCCGCATCATCGACAGGTGTGCCACGTCCATCGCGCCGATCGAGTATTCCTCGACCACCAGCATCGCCGTCGCCGGGTCGGCGGGATCCATCAGGCGCTGGGCGATCTCGTCGCGCGATTCGGCCCGGCGCATGCGGCCGCCGGCGTATTCCTCCTCCACCTCGGTGGGGGTGCGCCCCGAAAGCTTTGGTGCGGCTGGGATGTCGACGTCCAGGCCATTTTCGTCGGCGATACGCATGGTCCGCAGAACGCAGTCTTCGCTGGACGAATCCGGCGGGGGCACTGTGTCTTCTACTGTTCCGGTGGAATCCGTTGAGCCGTCGAGCCGCTGAGACGGGATTTCGGCGTCCGCCGTTACCGGGGCGGACGCGAGCCGGGGATCGCCGGTCGTTGCCGCGCTCGAGCGCCGATCGCCCTCGGTCCGGTTGAGCATCGTGTCGAGGGCGGGCCGGGCCACCGCACTGTCGACGGATTGTGTTGCCGGATCCGGTGTGTCCTGCTCGGCTCCGATGTCGGTGCTCCATGGCAGCTTCGAGTTCAGATTGTCCCCGGCGTGCAGGGCGACATCGAGCGCGGTCTCAGCCTGCTCCAGCCCGACCTCGCGCAGGTAGTCGAGGAGCGCGTCGCGACCTGCGGCACGGGAGGTCTCGCCACCGGCCTCGAGATAGACGCGTTCGGCCGGGCTCACCGGCACGAACCGACCGGCTTGTCGGAGCATGCGCAACTGCTCGATCTCGAGCGCGTAGTCATCGGCACGGGATTCCAGTACTGACTCGGTGGCCTGGGGGCGGGCCGGGGCACTCTCAGCAACGGGGTCAACGACCACGGGGGCGACCGTCACTTCAGGGATGCCGTGGGCGCGATCCCAATCCGACGCCACCGCGGCCCTACTCTGCTGTTCGAGCTCCGCCCGCACCGCCCGCAGCGCCGCCCGGTAGGACACGGCATGGATGACCGACTTCGGCACCGAGGCTTCGTTGCGGAAGATCTCGTATTCGGATTCGATCCGGTACAGATTCTTCAGTGCGTGCTGCGCCTGCTCGTAAGCCTGGTGGTAGGCGCGCTGCAGCGGGTCGCTGGTCAGCCCGAACGAGCGGTCCAGCTCCTGAATGTGATGCAAGCGGCGAGCGACGGACTCGGCCTGTTGGGACAGCACCGCGTCCACATAGTCGGCGTGCGGCAGCACCAGGGGGTCGCAGGATCGGGTCGCGGCCTGTTCGGCCAGATAGGCCGCACTGACCAATTGCCCCGCGTAGGGATCGATTCCGTAGCTACGGGGTGCGTTGAAGAGGAGCACCACGATATTGGTGCCCGGATGGTAGCCGACCTGCCGTTCGTCGAAGCCGAACCGCACTCGCACGCCGAGCCGCTCCAACGTCTGCGCTGCCCACCGACCTGCCTCGGTGTTCGCCAGCTCGTAGGAGGACCGTCGGAAGTCCTCGGCCGCAACGTCTGCCACCGACGGCAGGTCGAAACCGTGGGTCGCCACCGGCTCGATGGCGGTGGGCCGGGCCTGCGTCGGCGGATGACCGGCATGTACGGCGACCGCGTCGTTGGCACGCCCCTGGTCCAACTCGGCCTGCCGCAGCCGTTCGGTCACCTCGACCAGCGCCCCGACCTGGTGCTGCGTGCGCACACCCGAGCCGAGCACGGAGGCAGTGGCATTGAAGACTGCCCTCAGCGCCGCCTTCCGACCGATCATGGCTGGGTCGGGCAGCCGGTAGTTCAGCTTCCGGAGCTGCTGATAGACCTGGTCCCAGGTGGATTCGAGGGCGCGGACCCGTTGCTGGGCGACTGCGGTGTCGTGCATCAGCCGCATCCGCTCCTGTGCCTGCTCCGCCGAAAGGACTACCGAGGGAGCCAAACTCTGCCGGTTGACCCACTCCTGGCTGTACGCCGCCCGCAGTCCGGTTTCGCCAGCGGTGTTCGGATCAACAGGCGGATCGAACAATTCACTGGTGGCCAGTGCCTCGACAGCCGCCGCGCGGGCGATGCGGTGCGACTGTTCGCCAACCGGCCCCTTGTTCACCGCGACCGCGGCGTCGTAGGCGTCGAGATACCGGCTGATCAGCGCCTGCCGGTGGACGGCATCGATTTCATCAGCACCGGTTAGATCGGTGCGAGCGAACCCGGCCTGCTGCACCTGACGGTCGAATTCGGCGCGCCGACCCAGTGCGGTGGCTTCCACGCGCATCCACGAATCGACATACGCGCCGCGGTCGGTGTCGCGGACCCGGACCGGCAGCGCCTCCACGAGACCCTCCGAAACGGCCTCGACCCGCGCCGCGTGCGCCACCACCGCATCGGCCACCGCCAGCAGGCCACGCCCCTCGGTACTCACCGCGATCCGCAGCGTGCGGGCATCGAAGAAGTCGGCCATATCGCCGATGCGCACCAAGGCGCCCGTCCTGCGCAGTACCTCGATGGCCTCTTGTCCCACTGCAGTGCGAGCGAGCAACTCCCACACCGGATGGGTTTCGTCGTCCAACCGGCCGAAGACCGGCTCCCCAAGCAGTGGGTCGGGCTCGATGGGCCGCAGTCGCACGCGTTGAGTGCGTTCCTCCTCGAACGGCCCCGGTGGCTCGTTGTCGTCGATGTGGGTGATCGCGGTCTCGGGGTGCGCACTCAGATCCGAGGGATGAGACGCACTCGGCAGCAACGGTTTTCCGTTCGCGCCGAAGGCGATACCGGAAATCTTGCGGACCCCGGGGGTCTCACTGCCCGAGCGGTACGGACGCCACGCGCCGTTGTCCACATTCGGATCGCTCACCATGACGACGTCGTCACGGACCATCATCAGCGTCATGTGCGCGACATCCAGTGCGCCGACGGAGTACTCCTCGAAAACGAGCATCGCCGTCGCCGGATCATCGGGATTCGCGAACCGGGCGGCGATCTCGGCACGGGAACCGGCCTGCCGCATGCGTCCGCCCGCGTACTGCTCCTCCACCTCGATCGGCGACCGGCCCGCCAAATTCGCCGCTCGGGGCACGGTGACATCGAGACCGGCCGCGGCGGCGGTCCGCATGTTCTGCAGCACGCAGTCTTCGGTGGTTCGATCCGGCTGTTGTTCGGCAGTCGGCTCTGGCGAGTCGAGGTCATCGCTGATCCGCGCGTCGGCCGCGTCGGTCTCCTGACCAGCTTCGGGTTCGGGCAGTGTCGATTCGCGGACCCGGATGTTGTGGTCGTATTGCTGGAATCCGTCCGCCGGTACCAAGCCCTGGGCACGAAGCTGTCGCAAACCGTGGTCGTTGGATTCGGCGTTCGCCCAGTGGTGTCCGTTCCGGTCATCCATGGCGACCATTCGGCCGTGCTGGACCTTCAGCGATCCGGCCGCACTGACCGGCGCACCGGCAAGGAACGAAGAGTGGTGCAAGATACCAGGGATTTCGCTGGTATCTGCGTAGAGGTTGGCGCTGCTGTCCATGACGAACATCGCCCAGCCCGCTTGCGCGCGGTTCCCGTTCGTACGGGCGGCATGGAACGGGGTGCCGTCGACGGCGCGGTAGAGGCGGCCGTCCGGCCCCACGAATACCCGAGCCGCCTCGCGTTCCGCCTCGGACATGTAGTTGACCCGGCGGAAGATCGGGAGGCTCTCATCGTTTTCGCCTCGATAGTCCGCGCGCAGTGGATGACTCGAACTCAGGTCGCTTCCGGTGCGTGCGGGCGGAATTCGATCGAGCGGGACGTTTTGCGGTACCGGGCACCAGTAGCCCTCGGTGTCTTGCCAATAGGTCAGCTCGATCCCTTGCCAAGGACCGGATTCGATGGCGGCGGAGGTCAGTTCCGGCGAGTCGATGTCCGACAGCAGGATGTTGTCGTAGGGATCGACGCGGCCGGACAGGTACTGGATCCGGGCGCCGGGCCGGGTGAGTGCGGCTGCCAGCTCCGGGAACTGATCCAGCGCGGCGGTCAATGCCGCATCATGATCAGCACCCTCCCAGTCCGCGACGAGTACGCGCGGCGCAACGTCTTCCACCAGGCCGACCCGATCGGTCAGCGCGCGTCCGCCAGCCGCCTCGATCGCGGTGCGGGCGATGGCATCCAGGGCGCCCTCGAACTCGTAGTTCGGGCTCTTCCACGCAAGGACAGTTTCAGAAAGCCCAGGTAACCGAATCTGGTCGGGACTCAGCCGCTGCCCACCCTCGGATGGTTCCGTCGACACCGGATCAGTCAGCTGCACATCGTCGTTCAGCCGACCATGGCCCGGATCGGGTCGGCCCGGTGGCTCGGCGATGGTCGAATCGATCGTGGTGCTGTGCACACCGGTGTCGGTGGGAGCCGCGGCGACCAGAGCGTTATACCTGTCGGCGGCACCGACGACTCCATCCAGCGTCACCCACTTGTCGGACAACTCGAGCGTGTCCGCGTCGACGCCGGGAACGCCGTACAGGTCGCCTTCCTGCAGCGCCGTTTCGAGTTCCGCGCGTGGCAGCTCGAGCTGAACAGCGAGGTCGTCCAAGCGAGCGGACAATTCGGCTGCGGCCTGGTCGCGTTCGGTCCGTAGTTCGAGCAGTCGCGCTGCGTCCGGCTCCAGATCCACCGACGTCAGGTCCGGCACCAGCTCGGCGAGCTCGTCGCGCATCCGACGGGCCGCCGCCAGCTGATCCGGCGGTGGCACAGCCTGTTTCGGCTCGGTCGCGGCAAGTGCACTGCGGGACAAGTCGGCCAGGCGCGCCAGCTCGGGCGAACCCGTCTCGGCGGCGGCGCGGCGCAGTTCGGACATCGGGTCGGCGGGCGCCCAGTCCGGCGGCGGACCCAGCTCCGGTACCGAGAGCAGCCGAGCCAGATCGCGTTCGAGCTTCCGGTGCTGATCCGCCAACTCTGCCTGGCGACGGCGCAACTCCGCGGTTACGTCGACATCCTGGTCGTCGGCTTCCAGGAAATCGCTCTGCAAATGCTGTGTCGCGGTGTCCCAGGACATCCGGCGTCCGATCCACTCGCCGATGCCCGGCAACCGTCCACCCGTCACCGCCCGCTGCCATCCGGCGTCGTCCAGCCTGCGCAACTGCTCCTGCACCACGCTGACCGCTTGCCGCAGCAGTCCCGGGTTCCGCAGCAGGTCCGGATCCACATTCAGCACCGCTGCCAGTTCCGCACGTGCGGCCGCATCCGTGCCGTGGCCCTGCGGATCGATCTCGTGATCGGCGTTGGGTTGCAACGGTTTACCCTGCGTACCTGGTCGCCGAAACGCGTCCCCCGCACCCGCGGCATCGCGGCTGTGCGCGGTGAGCATGCCCGGATCGAAGCGGCCCGACGGATTCGGGTTCGCGGTTGCCGAACCGGTGGGGCGTCCGCGGTTCGTCGGAGCCTCGGACTCCGACCGTTGGTGCGAGCCGTCGGTAACGCCTGCGATCCCGGTTCGGGAGGTACCCGGGTTCGCGGATTCGGCCGACTTCGGCCGGTATCCCGGTGCGTCCTGCGGCGGGGTTGGCGAATCCGCCATGCTCGCGTCTCGGTACAACCGGGCGAGATGGTCGACCAGATCCACACCCGCACGGTCGGCGCTGCGCTGCGCCTTGGCCACCCATTGGACGGTGTTGTTCGCGGCGACACCATCTATCGCTTTACGCGCGGCCTTGGTACGCAGGAAGGCGTCGACCTCTGACCGCGCCAAGCGCTCGGCGTCGACGGTCGGCATGCCGAGCCGGGAGAATTCTTCCACTTTCGCGGCAAGAGCGTCCCGGCGCACACTCGCCGTCGGCGTTTCCAAGTATTCCCGATAACGCTGCAGGACAATAGCTTCGGCTTGCTCCGCGACGGCGGGATCACTGGCGTTCGCGATCTGCGCCAATACTTTGCGCAGCCCCTTCGGCAGCTCACCGATATCGATCGTGCCCGCCGGATCCGAGTGCGAAGCCGCGGGCTCGGCGAAGAACTGGGTGAGCTCCTTCTCGACCCACTGCTTGGTCCGTGCCGCGGCGTCATGACCGATTCGTACCGCCGTGCGATTGCTGACGAGGTTCTCGTCGGCGAACTGCCGGGCTGCCGCTGCTATCCGATCTTCCGGTGTACCTTTGGCCAGCAGATCAGCTGTCTTGTACTTCACGAATTCCCGATGGGCCCGCTCCGCATGCTCCTGCCGGAATTCTCGGTACCGCTCGAGCACGGCGGCCTCGACTCGGCCCGCGAATTCACGATCACCGGCGGCGGTATCGATCCGAGCCAGGATGTGGTGCATGCCTTCCGGCAATCCGAATTCCGGCAGCGGCGGAATCTGCTGGCGTGCGGCGGATTTCGAGGAACTAGATATCGCGGTATCGGCGTGGTCGACGACCTCGACACGGTGGTCGTGGATGACCAGGCCGAACTCGTCCTCGATCCGAATGGCTTCCATCTGGGCCTTCTCCGTCGGCGCTACGCCGTCCGGAAAATGCCAGACGATCTTCGGCGGCCGCCCATCCACCCAATACGCGCGGTTCAGATACGCAATGTGCAGCTGCTTGCGAACCTGAGCTTCGGTATCCGGCCGGATGCCCCGATCATGCTGCACTGCGCGCTCACGGGTTTTCACCTCATGCCAGGTCGCGCCGCCGTCGGTGACGATATCGACCTCGCCGTCGAACCTGCTCTGCCCTGGTAGATCAGCGTCGACGAGCAGTCCGACGGCCTGCACATTGTCCAATCGCGCGGCCATTGCGATTTCCCCGAGGAGGCCGCGCACGCCAACGTCATAGCCCTTCAGGAAGCCGACTTTGACCGCAGCGGTAATCGGTTTTCCGATCGCGGTCCTGCCCTCGAAGTGGTCTCCGGCCAACTCGGCCAGTTCGGAACGCATCGAATCGAGGACCGTCTGCCAATGGCCTGCCCCGCTATCGCGCAACTCCGGCTTGACCGACAGCAGTTCATCCAACCGGTTCTGGGTTTCGCCCAACCGCTCGAGCAGGGCATCCACCCGGTCGATGACGACCCGTCGTTCGGCAGGCAGTGCCGGGTCGATATCGGAGGGGATTCCCTGCTCCGCAAGGCTGATCCGGACCAACCGGTCGACGAAATTACCGCCCGCTCGTTGTGCGCGCACCCGGACCTTGTCCACCCAGTTGGCCGTACGCTCCGCCGCGGCATGGTTGCTTCCCCGTTGTGCGCGCTCACCCGCGATGAACTCATCGGTCAACTGCCGTGCCGTCGATTCGGCATCGGATGCCGGAATACCTTGCGCCATCAGGTCGGCTGCCTTGGTATTCAGGAAGTCTCGATACTGGGTCTGCGACCTCTGCTGCCGGTAATCGTGGTAACGGTCGAGGACGAAGCTCTTGGCACGTTCGGCCAACTCCGGAGTTCTGGCAGCGTCGTCGATGTCGGCAAGTAGCCGCCGCATCCCTCTGGGGAGTCCGGATGCGGGCATCTCCGGTGTGGCCTGGCCGATGTAGGCGTCCTGGTCGGGCGTCAGCGCGGTGACGTCGCCACCGAGCGAATCCTCGACGCGGGTGTTGACCGGATGCGGATCGGCTTCGGCCGCACCGGATTCCGAGACCGCGGCGGGCGCGACGTCCTCGGTGGCGCTGCCGTTGTCGACGAAGACCGCCCACACCGCCTTGCCCGCGGCGCCATCCATCCCCACGATGCCCAAGCCATCGCTCAGCTCGGCGACTATTTTGAGCCCGCGCCCCCGAGTGCCCTTCGTCGCCGGTTTCGCCGCGTTCGCGTCCGGATCGGGAAGCACGATTGCGGCATCCTTGTCGAGGCCATCGAGGGATGAATCGAGAGCATCGCCGGTCAGCACTTCCGAATCAGGCTCGACCGCTGCCGGATCGGGGACTGAGACGTCGGCTTCCTCGTCGAAGCCATCGAGGAATGAATCGAGAGCATCGCCGGTCAGCACTTCCGAATCAGGTTCGACCGCTGCCGGATCGGGGACTGAGACGTCGGCGTCCTCGTCGAAGCCATCGAGGAATGAATCGAGAGCATCGCCGGTCAGCACTTCCGAATCAGGTTCGACCGCTGCCGGATCGGGAACTGGGACGTCGGCTTCCTCGTCGAAGGTACCCAGGAACGCGTCGAGGTCGGCGCCCTGCAACCTTTCCCCAGCCGGTTCGGCCGCGGCTTCCGCCCGCGCGACCGGAAGGGTCGGCTGCGCCGGATTGTTATCCAGCACCGCCAGCAACACCACCCGCGAGCCCGGCTCGCTGATGACCCGAACCAGCACCGCGACCTCTTCGGTGCTGTGCTCGAGCGCGTTGGCAACCAGCTCCGATGCGGCCAACTTCACCGAATCACGTTGATCGACATCACCCCAGCCGAGTTCGGCCAGCCACCGCTCGACCCGATCACGGGCATCGGGCACGCTACTCACCCGGTCACGTCCCACCCGATCGTCAGCGTCAAGCACCTCACCGGGCCGCAGTTGGCTGTCGGAGCGTCCGACCGACAGCACCAGCGCATCGGTCGCGCCCGCGGTGAACGTGGTCTGCGACGGCGCGATCCGGTTGCGGATCTCACTCACCGCGAGCTGCGTCAACGGAGCCGGTTGCCCTACTGCCGCAGGCGATGGGAAAGATGGCTGCTCAGGGTCATTCCGGGTGTTCTGGCCGATGTGGGCGTCCGCGTCCGGCATCGATGCGTCGACGTCGCCGCCTTCGATGACGATGGCTCGGCCGTCGTGCCATACCGCCGCCCACAGGGCAACGGTGTCGGCTCGGGTGCCGCCGGTGAGGTCGGCAAGGGACACCAGGGTGGTGGTGGGGCGGCCTTCGATTGCGGCCACTGCGGGGGTGGCGGGGCGGGCGGCGGGGGCTACGAACCACTCGCGGCCATTTCCGTCGAACTCGGCGAGCGTGACGGTCTCGTTGTTGAGGGAGAAGGTGTGGGTGCCGTCGGGGTTTCGGGCGAGGTAGGTCAGTTCTACGGCGTGGCCGATGGCGCCGTGGCGGTCGGGGGCGCCGCGTTGTTCGATGACGAAGGCGGTGGTGCCCGGTCCGGCTTGGATCAGGCCGCGGACGAGGCGGGCATGGGCGCTGGCGGTCTCGTCGGTGCCGAAGCCTTGGATCGGGGCGCCGCGCAGTTCGGGGACGAGGTCACCGAAGCGCACGCCCGCCAGGCCGGGTTCGAGCATATCGGCCCAGGTGACGTCGCCTTGGCGGGCGTTGATGAATTGGGCGGCCACTACGACGCAGTTGTTGTCGTGCTCATCGAGGGTGTAATGGGTGGGCGTGAAGGAACCGTCGCCGCCTGCTTCAACGGACACTTGCAGGGTCTGGAAACGGGGGTTACCGGTGACTCGCGCCGCTACGTGCACGCCGCCACGGGCCAAGTCGTGATCGCCCCGGTAGGACTGGGTTGCGCGGGTGGCAAGGTCGGTGACCTGCGCTTGCGCCTCGGCGATCTTGGATTCCGGCCAGCCGCCCATGATCGCGCGGATCTGGGCGCGCACCTGATCGAAGCCCTGCCTGCCGTAGTAGAGCGTCGTACCGAAGCGGCGGGTGTGCGCCGGATTGTTGATTTGCGGGTCCAGTTCAGCGGTGAATCCGAGCGGGTCGGCGCGGCGGCCGGTCAACCGCTGCCACAGGGTGCGCTTGCCGGGCAGATGCGGGCGGTTGGCGTCCCAGTCGTAGCCCGCCTTCTTCGCCGCCTCATGGGCCTGCTGCCCGGTATGTCCGGGATTCATTGCCAGATAACGGATCTCGGCGAGGGCGGCTTCGACACCGATGATGTCCTCGCGCACGGGTTTACCGTCGATCAAACGGTTCCACAGCGCGGCCACGTCGGCGACCTGGTTGAGTTCGGTATTGCGCAGCAGGTAGTCGCGTACCCGGCGTAGCGTCCGAGCGATCTCCTCGCTCGAACGTACGGCGCCGTCGTGATCGCGCAACCAGGTCGACCCGTCGGAGTGCTTCGCCAGGGTCGCACCGCTGGGGTCGTGCACCCATACGCCCTGCTTGTTGCGCACCCAATGCTTCGGATCTCCGCCGGAGTAGCGGTCCGGATCGGCTTCGGCCCGGTCCACGATCCGGTCGATGAAGCTGTCGCCCTCGTGCAGCCGGTTGTGCTCGAACCGGGCGTAATCGGCTGCGGTCTGCTGCCGAACAGCCTCGCGGGCTTCGTCATTGGCCCGCCAGCGCTCAACGAGCGCTTCCGGGATCTCGACGCTCTCCCCGGTGTAGGGCCGGAGCACGGTGCCGTCCAAACGCAGCATCTCCGCGTGCATCGGCGGCCTGTTCAGATCAGCGCGATGCAGCGGCTGCGGATCAGGTTGGGAATCGGCGAACCACGCATGCGTGCGGGTGCCACGCACCATCGGCACCAAATGGATCCACCTGCCGTCCCGGACAGCGGGAACCCACGCGGCGAGATCACCGAGAGCCCATGCCAACCTCGGATGCCGAGAGGCGAAATCAGCGGACAACGGTAACTGCACCGACTTGCCGTGTGAAGTGTTGGCAGGCAACCATCGCGTGGCATTGAGGATCGCGCGACCGATCCACGGACGATTGTGCAGCAGGCTCTTCATCCACGGATGATTCGGCAACCGCTCCAAAATCCCGATCACCATGATGCGCGCCTGAAACACATCGAGCCCCACCGCGGAAGTCCAAGCATTGACCCCCTCGGGAACGCTGTAGATCGTCGGCGCGAACGGCATGTTCTGCGGAAAGAGGAACGCCGGAACTTCACCGTTCTCGAAATCGTGCAACCCCGCCAGCATCTTGTCGAAGCTCGGCACCGCGGAGAACTTCAGCAGGAACGGTGGCTGCGGGTCGGTCCAACGGGTCTTCTCCCACTTACGCGCATGCTTGCCCGGCTCCCAAGAACCACTACGCCGCGTGAGCTCCGCATCCGTGGACGGCAACAGATGCAACCGGTGGAAACGACCCTGCCCATCCACCTCCACCCGATGGAACTCGACCCGCAACGGAACCTTGTCCGACTTCGCAAGCCCCAACACCAAATTCAGATCCGTATTCGGCGGCAGCACCGCATGCAGAGCCTGCCGATACCCATTGACATCGGTATCGGTACCAACAACCACCAACCGCGCATCAGGAAAACTCACCGATGGCTGCGCCGCCGGACGAACACCAACACGATCGGAGACCGGCAACAACCCGAGATCGTCAAGAGCAGCCAGCGCGGCACGCCGCTCAGCGAGTCGATCCAGTTCAGCCTCAGCCATTTTCAGCTGACCATCGATATCACGCAGGTTGCGCACCCGCTGCACACCCGGCTCCACCGGCCCCGAATAGCGCGGGCTCAACTGATCGACATCACCGACTCGGAAAACATCGGCCACCGCATCGCGCGCACGACTCGCCGCAACGATCTCCGTGGTCAACGCGGCACGCAGCTCGATCAGATCACCGGGCGGCAGCTTCCGGCTCAGCGCGGCGTGTGTCGCCTCCAGCTCACTGATGGTGCGCAGGGCCTCGCGCAGCTTCGCGCGGGCCGTTCGGAGGTCGGCCTGCTTGGCCCGCGAAGACTCCACCGTGTCAACGGGTTCCGCCTCCAGGTCCCGTATACCCTCGCGCAGCGCCTGGATGGCCGCCCGGCCGCGCTCGATCTGCGCTTCCAGGGTTTGGAAGGCTTGCTGGGCGACCTCGACCCGATCACGCAGCGCGAAGGCGCCATCGAGGTTGTCGATGAGTTCGAGGTCGCTACGGAACTGCGCGATCTCGTTATCGCCGAGCTGTTCGGCCAGCTGCGCGCGCAGGTCGGCGATCCGGGACCGGGCGTACTGTTCAGCGTCGGTGATCGCCGTCGCACGGGCCGCGACAGCGTCGGAACGCGCCGCCTCCGCCGCATCCCGCGCGGCACCCGCCTCGACGGCGCGCTGTTCGGCCTGCTCCTCGAGACGCAATGCCTGCTCGTGCAATCCGTCCCGGCGGGCCTCTTGTGCTTGGGCGTCCAGCTGCGTGATCTCAGCGCGCGCGGCCGCTTCCACGGCCAGCGCGTCCGCCATCTGCGCCCGCAACCGGGCCACCGCGGGCGGGGCGTTGGCCGGGGGCTGCCGGTGCGCGGGGACCGGGGCGTTCTCATCCGGAGTTCGACCGATCCGGACATTGTCATCGGGCAGCACGGCGGTGCGGTCGCCGACGTTTTCGATGACCTGACCATTGCGCCAGACCACCGCATGCGTGTTCACCGTCTCGGTTCGGGAACCACCGGTCAGTTCCGCCAGTGCCATCCGGGCGCCATCGGGCGTGCTGAACCACTCCAGTCCCGAGGCGTCCCTCCCGTCGAACGTCACCGGCCGCCCATCGACCTCGAACCGATTGCCGCCCAGATACTTCACCGTGTACGAGTGCGCGCCGACGCCGTGCTGGTCGACGGTCGCGCGCTGATCCAGCACCCACGCGATCGCACCCGCGCGCCCCTTGTTCATCAGGGCTTCGATCAGATCGGCGTGGCCACGTGCCCGACTGTTGTCGAAACCTTCCGGCCTGGCTCCGTGCAGTAGCGCTTGGACCTCGTTCCACGCCACACCGGACAGCTGTCCGGGCCGAGGCACCGGGACATCGGCCACGTCGCCCTGATCGGCCAGAACGCGGCTCAGCGAATCGGCGACACAGGTGTTGATCGCCGACAGACCGCCCGGATCGATCGCGGTGGTGTAATGCTCGGCCAACGCGGCCAATGCCTCGATCTCGGCAGCGGTCCGCCGTACTTCGGCCCGGAGTTGCTCATGGATCGCGAGCAGCTGCTCGGGCGTGCGCACCATCAAGGCTTCGAGCTTGTCCGTCTTGAACTTGCCGAACGCCGCCAGATACTGCTTGGCCGTCAAACTGTCGAGGTCGACGCCGTGCACCTGGACCCAATCATGGTTCGGCGCAGGCATATTCGGGACGGCGGGCGGGTTGAGCCCGTGGTCGCGCAGTTCGGCGAGGAGCTGACCGGTGTCATTGACGAGTGCCGCCACCTGCGCCGGGGCGTCAGTGTGTGGGATTCCCGCGATCTCGTCGGCGACCCGTGGATCCCAATCAAGCAGTTGCGGGTTGTCACGAAGTCGGCGCGCGAGTGCGTCGATCGCCTTGGCCTGCTTGGGTTTATCGGCCTTCAGCTGGTCCAGCGTCTGCGCCGGATCGGCGCGCAGAGCGTTGCGGTCCACACCGAGTTTGTCCAGCGTGGTCTGCAACTTGTGGTACTCGTCCAGGTCGAGCATGATCCGCGCGTAGTCGGCCAGCGCTTCGATATGCGCCGCCCGCGCCCGATTCTCGAAGTGCAGTCGTTCGATTGTCGAATCCAGTTGTCCCGGTGTGAGATCCGCACGACCGACCGGCAGTCGACCTACGAGTTCGGTGATCGCGGCTTCGACCTCGTCGCGCGTCATGGTGCCGAGGTCTATTTCCGGTCGCGATGTAACGGCAGGCGTAGTGGTCGACGGCCCGGGGACGATTTGCCAGGCTCCATCGCCGTAGCGCACCGCGGTGACCATCAGGCCGCGCCCGTCGTAGTCGCCCGAGAAGTGCCGCACCTGGGGGGATTCCACCGTCGCGGTGGCGACTTCCCAGGTACGGCCGATTTCTTGGCCCGCAGCGTCGAGAACCGCCACCGCTTGCGGCCACGCGACCCGGTATTCGACCTGCAGCCCGCCCGCGTTGAGCAGTCGGACCAGATCCGCGTTGCGTGGATCGGCGAGCGCGTTCGCCAGCACGGTGTCGTGTTCGAGGTTGTTGTCGACGACAACCAGCCGCATCGGGTCACCGACGAGGCCGATACCAGGGGCGTTGTCCGGGTCGAGCAACACGCCGTCCTGCGCCCGGATCCACTCGCCGCCCGCGATATCGGCCATTACCTCGATGTGGTCACCGAATTCGGTGTCCGCATCGAGGTACCGGTTTGCCTGCTGCTCGATCTCGGTGACAGCCCGGTTCAGGTCGTCGACTCGGCCGCGCAGATCCGCCAAGCCGGATCGATCCGCGATCAACGCCTCGCGATCGACACCGAGCAGATGGGTCAGGTGATCGACTTCGGTCAGCAATTGGTGCCGCCGCAGCGCGTCCTCGAAGAACTGGCGACCCTCTGGGGTGTTGCGGCGGGACAGATCCCACCACATCCGGCCGCCCTGCATATTGTTGTTGACCCCGCCCCAGTGCAGGGTGCCGCCGGGCCTGCCCTGGCGGAGCGCGGCGGCGACCTCGCGCTCGAACCGCTCCATCGGACTCGGCCGGTTGACGACGGCGGCCGGAAGCAGATGCGACAGATCGGTTTCGGTGATGAACGGAATGCGATCGTTCTCGACATCGAAGCGGCGCAGCGCATCCGCCAACCGTTCGACCGACATCGCTTGGCGCAGCAGCAGGTACCTGGCCTGGTCGATGGCCGCGCGCACCGAATCCGGGCTCAGATCCGGCAATTCGATCCCCAGTGGGCCGACCAGTGCGAGCAGCGCCTGGGCCTGCGTCTCGCGCTCCTGCGCGGCGTGCTCGACCTCCCGGCCCCAGTTGTCCAGCTCTTCGCGGACCTGCGGATCGGGTTCATGCGATTGCGCCGGCGGTACCGGCGGGGCGAGTTCGTTGTCGATCCCGGGCGTAGCAGGCGTGACCGGTGGCGCCTGCGGCGATGGCGTCGTCCCCAACTGTGGCATGAACCGGTCCTTCAGGCCGAGGCGGTCCAATTCGGCCTCGAACTCGCGCAACGCCGCCGGGTCCGCGTCCTGCTTCCAGGGCTGGTACGGCCTGCCCTGGCGATCCGTCGGCGCCTCGACCGGCGTGGCGGTGAATTTGCCGCGCAGGTAGTTCCAGAACTTCTGCCGGTTGCGCCACAGATTCACTACTTCCCGTGCTGTCACCGCGGGATTGCCTTCGAAATGCAACAGGAAATCGCTGCCGACGAGATGGCCGATACCGTGCAGCGTGGTCTCTTGGCCCTCCGTCACCCACTGCGACGGCGGATGCACCGGGTTCGGCACATCCCGCTGGAACATCCGGTTCTTGATCCGCTGGTACAGCGAGGGCTGCTTATCCGGCGTGGTCGCGACCGCGTTCGACGCCACCTCCGGCGCCACCAGCCGCTCGGCGGGCTCGACCCGCCAGCCGCCGCGCTGATCCGGCACCAATCGCACCGGCACCCGCTCACCGTCGAGCACCAGATCGGCCCGCCGCGCCGCGCCGGGGCCGGGTGCGGGCCGCTGCATCAGCTGGGTGACATCGGCCAGATCGGCAACCGCCCTGGCGGCCGTCACGGTCTCGGCCCGCAATCGCGCGATCGTTTCGGCCGTCCGCCCGGTCTGCAGATCAGCCGGGGGCACCTCCAGCAGCGTCGCCCAGGTATCGCCGACCGCCGCGATCTCGGTGCGCTGCTCCGGATCGACCGCCGCCGCGAGCCGCCCGATGGCCGTATCGAGCGCCTCGACCGCGCCCGCCCGCAACAAGATCCGATACCGCTGCAACGCAACCGTTTCCGCGAGCGCGGCCGGAGTGCTGACTTGATCAGCGGTCAGCCCCAACTGCCGCAGCAGCGTCCGCTGGACCTCGGTGATCGAGGTGGGGCGCGGGGTAGCCGCACTGGTATCCGGTACCGGTATGCGTGCGGCGATCGCCTGCGGATGCGCCGCCGGGATCGGTGTCGGCACTTGCGCGTCCGGCGAGCCACCGCGCCAGCGCAACTCGTTCTCCAGCGCGTCACGTTGCGCGATGAAGTCAGCATCGCTCGGATCCGACGGATAACGCCAGTACCGCTCCCCCAGGAATCGCTCGTTGATCGTCAACGGTTCGAAATGCGGCGGGAACAGCATGTGCTGATCCGCCAACCCGTCCGGTGACGCGTCGAGGAACCGCCGGGCCAACGCCATCTGCGCCATATCCAGCAGTGCCGAATGCGGATCAGGCAGTCCGGCAAGGGTTTCCCCGAGGCCAAGCGCCTCCGACAATGCCGCGACCTGCGTGCGCTCGGCCGGTGTCAGCGGATCCGGTTTGGACTCAGCCCGCAATTCGGGCGTCTCGGCGAAGAACCGATGCACTTGGTGCAGTGGGTCGTTCGACCGCTGCACACCGGGCGGATCCTGACCGATGCGCAGATCGTCCGCGGGCGGGGCGGATACATCGCCGAAATCCTGGATATGCACGCCGTCCTGGTACACGACGGCCCACGAATTCGCGGTCTCTTGCCTGGTGCCGCCGGTCAATTCGGCCAGCGCCACGCGATCGCCCGCATCGGTCACGAGCCATTCCCGGCCCTGTTCGTCGATGCCGTCGAAGGTGACGCGCTGACCGCTGACGACGAAGATGTCGCCGCCGAGGTAGTGCACCGTGTAGGAGTGCGCACCGACCCCGAATTGGTCGGTGGTCGTGCGTTGATCGAGCACCCAGGCCGTGCTGTTCGGTCCCTGCGTGCGCAGACCGGTCACGAGGTGCGCGTGACCGGTTCCGTCCGAATCCGTCCGGAACAGTCCGGGTTTCGCGGCACCGAAGTGCGGTCGCGCCTCGGCCCACGGAACGCCCGCGATGCGGTCGGGATCCACGGGGATGCGTGTGACGACCGGTCCCTGGTGTCCGTTCAGGTCGGCGAAGGACTCCGGCAGACAGTGGTTGAGCAGCTGACCGCCACTGGGTATGTGGAAGTAGCGATCGGCGAGCGCTTCCAGAGCCGCGATATCGGCCACCGCCTGCCGCACCTCGCCGCGCAGATCCTCCTGAATCTCGGCGATCTGCTCGGGAGTACGCAGCGCCAGATCGGCGAGCGTGCCCGCCTTGAGGGCCTTGTAGATGGCTTCCGACTCGCGCGGGGACGCGTTCTCCAGGTCGACGCCGAGCAGGCGCACCCAGTCACGGTTCGGCGCGGGTGGTTCGGACCCCGACGGGGTATGTGCCCGCGCTGCGTCGAGGAAGGCGACGGCGTCGCCGACGACGCTGTCTACTCGGGCGCGGGCATCCGCATGGTGCATCGGCAGGCCGCGTGGGCGCATCCGCCCCTGTTCGTCGTAGACATGCGGATCGAAATCGAGCAGATCCGGGTCCTGTCGCAGCAGGCCCGCCAGCTTGTCGAGTTTCGCTGCCCGCCCGGGGTGCTGCTGCTTCAACTCGTCGATGGCCTCTTGGGGCCTGCCGCGCAATTCGTCCCTGGACACTGTGGCATCGGCCAGTGCCTGTTCGAACTTGGTGAAGCGATCGATATCGAAATGGGTGCGGGCGATATCGGCGAGTGCCTCGATCCGCACCGCGCGCAGGTTGTTGGCGGCGATCAACCGGTCGAGGGTGGACCGGAGTTGATCCGGCGCCAGGTCGGCGATCGGCACATCCAGCCGGACGGCGGCATCCTCGACCAGCGCCACCAGATCGGCGGTCGACAACGCGTCCGCATCCGGTACGTCGATCCGGTTGTCCGGCTGCGGTGCGGCGGTGGTCTCGGTGGGGATCACTCGCCAGGGGCCGTCACCGTCCCTGACCACCGTGACGGACAGCCTGCGGCCGTCGACGTCATCGGAGAAGTGCCGAACCTCGGGTGCATCGATGGCCGCGACGTGCAGGTTTCCGTTGCGGGGGTCAGCCCAGGCGAATCGGTACTCGAGTTCCAGTTCGCCGCGGGTGAGCAGCTCCGCGATATCGGCATTGCGCGGATCGGCGAGTGCGTCGGCCAACAGGCGATCGTGGCCGCCGCCGTCGTCGATCACGACCAGCCGGTCGCCGTCCAGCAATCCGATGCCGGGCGCCAGGAGCGCACCGCCCGCATCGGTGATCCACTTGTGTCCGGCCGCCGCCGCCATCTCATCGGCGAGGTCGGCGAAACGATTGTCCGCCTCTTGGTACTTCGCCGCCAGTTCCGCGAATTCGGCTGCCTTGCTGGCCATTTCCCGCGCGGCGTCCTGCAATTCGGCCAGTCGCTGTGCGACTTCCCGCGGTTGCGGCTGGATCGGATCGACGTCGATCGCGGTCGTCCAGGATCCGAGCTGCATCAGGATCTGCTGACGTCGCAGCGCGTTGTAGGCGATCCGCAGTGCCTCAGCGCTCGGACTCCGGCTCTCCAGGTCGTAGTTGAACCGCATCCGGGTCGGATTGTTCTGGACGCCACTCGGTTCCGAGGAGATCGGCCGTCCGCCCTGCGCGATGTTCATCTCATTGGCGAAACGCTCCAGCGGGTTGGCGTTGCGCATATCGGTGGAGATGAAGCGAAGGTTGCCGTTCTCGACGGTGAAGTTCTGGACGGCGTCCGCGAATGCCGTGGCCGCGGCCGCCTGCCGCAGCGGGCGGTACGCCGCCTCGTCCACCGCCCGCGCGACCGCGTCCGGACTCAGATCCGGCAACGGCAGATTCAGCTGGTCGGCCATCTGGTACAACGCCACACCGGCGGCGTTGCGCTGATCTATCGCGTCGCCGAGCACCCATGCCTGCGCGGCGAGGTCGGCATCCTCGGGCGGATGCACGGTCGTATCGTCGACCGACGGCACGAGTGCGTTCGGGATGCCGTCACGCTCGGCGGGCGGCGGCAGTTCGGGCGACTCCGGCGAGCCGATGCGTGGGCTCGCCGCGTAGTCGCCGCGGATCATCGCGATGAAAGCCTCGCGGCCGGACCACAATTTCTTCGCTTGGAGCAGGAAGAATGCCGGGTCCCAGTCCAAACCGGTGACATGGTCACCCGAATGGCCGGTGGCCATCTGGATCGAGGCGACATCGGAGTTGTAGAAGTCGGTGTTGTTTCCGGAACCCAGCGCGTACCGGATCGGCCGTCCGTCGCCATGATGGCCGAACATGTACCGCAACTGCCGCAGCAGCTTGCGCATCCGGGAATCCGGTTGCGCCGGGTCCGACGTCTGCCGGTCCGGCAGGCTCGGCGGGGCCAGCGGACGGGCCGGTTCGACCCGCCAGCCGCCGTTGCCATCGGCGACGAGCAGCACCGGAATCCGTTGGCCGCCAACAGTGATCGTGTAGCGGCGGGACTCACCTTCCGCCGATTGACCGGTCGGTCCGGTCGTAACGGCCATGACCGCCTGTGCCGCGTCGGCCAGATCGGTGATCGCCGTCGCGCGGGCCAGGGTTTCGGCCCGCAATCGGGCGATCGTCGTCTCGACCTGGGATTCGGCCAGATCACCCGCCGGGAGCCGGAGCAGACCGGCCCAGTGGTCACCGACCGCGGCGATCTCGGCGCGTTGCTCCGGATCGGTCGCGCTCGCCTGACGCTGGATCGTCTGCGCGAGCGCTTCGATCGCGCCCGCGCGCAACAGCGTCCGGTACCGCTGCTCGGCAACGGTTTCGGCCAGCGCGGTCCGGCTGCTCACCTGATCGGCGGACAGGCCGAGCTGCCGCAGCAACCGCGCCTGCTCCGCCTGCGGCGACAACGCTTGCGGCGCACGACTATCCGGAGCGCTGGAGGTAACGGTCCGCGGCGGACCGGCGATCGCCTCCGGCGCGGAACGCGGCAGCGGCGGCGGTGGGGTGTTCGTATCGACCGACGGATCATTCTCGACGTCGTCGCGCTGGCGCACGAAATCGGCGTCGGCGGGATCCGAGGGATAGCGCCAGTAGCGTTCGCCGGGGAAACGTTCGTCTAGGTTCAGCGGCCCGAGGTCGTTCGGGAAGCGCGGGTACTGCGCCGCACGGCCGTCCGGCGAAGTGTCCAGGAAGCCGCGCACCCAGGCGGTGTGCGCGAGATCGGCCAGAGTATGCAGCGGATCTGCGGTACCGGGCAACGAATCACCCAGTCCGAGTGGGTCGGACAGGGCGTTGACGTAGTCGCGCTCCCCCGGCGACAACGGATCCTGCCCGGACTGCGTGGAATTTCGCGGATCATCGAGGTAGCGCTGCAATTCGCGCATCGGATCGACCGGATCGCTCTCACCGACGCGGGACGGCATATGGGAATCGAGATCGTCGCTCTGCACGCCGCTGCCGGCCGCGAGTGGACGCGTCGCGGTGCCATTCGCGTCGTAGACAATGCCCCAGGTGCGCTTGACGTCCGGCGTGTTGTCCGGGTCGAATTCGAACGGGCCGTTGGGATTGCGCCGCGGATCGTCGACCATGACCTTATTGGTCGCGGCGTCGAAGTACATGACGTAGGCATGCGCCCCGACCTCGTTCTCCTCGAACACCCCGTGCTGCTGATCGACGACGATCACCGTCGACCTGCCGCCCATGAACTCCAGCGCATCCGCGATCATCTGATGCGCCGACCGCGTGCGATTGCCGACGATCGGCGTCAACTGAGCACCCGCATGCCGTTCCAGCGCACGCCAGTCCATACCGTCCGTGCCGACAGTGCCCTCTTCGGGCAACGTCATCTCCGGATTGCCGGTCCGCTGCTTGGCCACCCACAACGCCTGCTCGGAACAGCCGTTCTCGCGCAGCGGAGGACGTTGCGAATCCGGGTCGAAAGGGGAAGCATCGGGGTCCGCGGGGGCTGCATTCGGGTCCGCAGGAGTGGTATTCGGGTCCGCAGGGGCTGCATCCCGATCCGCGAGGGCGGTATCCGGGTCCGCAGGCGCAGCATCCGGATCCGCAAGGGCTGCATCCGGATCCGCAGGAGTGCTATCCGGGGCGCGGTGGGGGGTGGCGCCGGCGCGGTCGGCTGCGATGTCCGCGATCCGGTACATGGTGTCGATCGGGACGCCCTCGGGCGGCTTTGGTCCGGATTGTTCGGGGGCGTTCCATTGGCGGTACAGGCCGGTGTCGTCGTCGCGGACGTGTACGCGCACGTCGTCGCCGTAATGGCCCTTCTTCACAAAGGGCTCACCCTCCCCGGTCAGCACGATATCGTCGGCGAGGCCGGACAGACGGCCCATGTCACCTGCGTTTTCGGCTACGTCGACGCCGTAACCGTGGGCGATGATCTTGTTCGACGGCCGCTCGCCCGTCGCTTCCCGCGCCGCGTTGAAGGCCGCGAGGTCGCGCAGCAGCAGTTCAGCTCCGGCGCGGGCATGGCCGGTGAAGAATGCGCCACGGCGGGTGGTCGGGGCGTCATAGCCGAGCCAGGCGATCGATGCGGCCGATTCGCCGGCGCGCAGCCGTGGCAACGTGGCACGGTGCTGGTTCAGCGTCACCGTGAGTGCGTCGTTGACATTGGCCAGCGTGCCGTTCTTACCCGGCACATGCCAGGCCACCTGGGTCGCGGTATCCGGGTTGCCGAACGCGATTGCCGCACTGCCGCTGCCATCGAAGGCGGTGGAATCGTAGGCGATCACCCGCACCGGCATATCGGGGTCGATCGCCGCCGCCGCGGCCTGCGCCTTCTGCAATGCCAGAACTGTGCGCATCAGATTCTGTAGCCGCTGTTTCTCAGCGGCGTTCAAATCACCGTGCGACAGCACGTCGGCGAGGTCTTCCGCCACCTTCTGCCTGGTCGACCTGGGCACTTTGTCGCCCACCGCCCGCGCCTCCTCCAGCGCGACGGATGCCTTCACCAAGTTTCTCAGTTGTTGTATCCGAGCGGCGTCCAGGTCGCCACGGGAGACCAGATCGGTGAGCTCGAGGACCATCTGCCGCCGGTTCGCGGCATCAGCCGAGGCGGCGTCGATACCGGGAGCATTACCGATCACCTTGGGATAAACGCGGATCAGCAGCGCCCTGTCGGCGTCAGCGTCACCCAACCTCGCCCACCACTCGGCGTTCTTGCTCGCCAACTGCTTCGCATCGTGGACCGCGGTGTCGCTGTCGGCGATGCCGTGCAACAAATTCGCCGCGCTCAGGTCCGGTGCGTCGGGATCGATACCGGGCAGCAGAGTTTCGGCACGGGCTCGCTCCTCCAGAGTCGCCGTGCTGTTGTCCTCAGGCAACACCCGAGCGGATTTGGGCGCGGCATTCTCGTCGGTATCGGTATCCGGACCGGTCGTGCTATCGGAGTCCGAGTCGCTATTCGTTCGACTGTTCGCGGGCGGGCGGCCCGAATCGGCGGGCGGAGGCGGGGGCGGGGGCGGGGGCGGGGGCAGTAGGCCGTCTTCGGGTCTTAGCTGCGCATCGGGTTCGGCCGGTACGCGTGCGCTGTCCGCGTCAGCATCCGAGTCGACTGAACTCGCTTGCGGCACTGCGGTATCCGCGGTACCAGCTTGCACAGCGCCCTGCGGTGCGGCGTTCGGCTGCCCCGCAGCGACCGGGTCCAGCGCACCGGCGCGGCCGACCTGTGGTGTCGCGGTGCTCGATTCGGGTGTCGCGGTGTCCGATGCGGAACGCGACGCATCGGGTCCTGCGGTATGCCTGGCGGTCCCGTCGGAAGTCGGTGTCGCCGCCCGCGCCGCGTTCGGATTCGTCGGGGTGCTGGAATTCGCCGCGGAGTTCGTAGTCGCGGCAGCATTGGGGTTCGCCATGGAACTCGGCGTCGCGGTAGAACTCGATGCGCTCGGCGTCGCCGAACTCGATGATCCGGGAGACGTGGGCGCTGCGTTTGCCGCCGACGATGCGGCGGACGGCGCGGCCCCGGCCTGCGGAGCAGACATACCTGCCGGTGCTGTGAGGGAAGCCGAACCGGTACCCACTTGGCTCACCGGACTGGATGTCGAGGTCGTCGACGACGACGTGGATTGCGCCGGGTCGCCGCCGTTCGACGTATTCGATGCCGAAGTCGTCGTATTGCTGTCGGTACCACTGAGGTTCGCACCGGACCCGTTGTCGCCGACCGGAGTCGCGGTCGGCGATCCGTCCGTGCTCGCTGCCGACGCATCTGCGCCATGAGCCGGACTGCTCTGACCCGGCCCAGCACTTGTCGGCGCACCATTACTACTCGAACCGTTGTTGCTCGCACCCGAATCGGCTGCGTGGGAATCGGAGTTGTTCGCCACCGGTCCGCCGGGCGTGCCGGGGGCGGGAGCGGCGTTGGCGCCGGAGTTGGCGGCGCCGTTGCTGGAAGCGGCGGGCGCCGTATCGGTATCTGCTCCAGTGGTTGTGGTCGCACCCGATGCGCCAGCGGCACTTGTCGGAGTGCCGGAACTTCCGTTTCCATTGGCTCCGGTCGCGGAACTGCCGTTCGTACCAGCACCATTGGTTGCGCCACCATTGTTGCCAGCACCATTGGTTGCGCCACCATTGTTGCCAGCACCATTGGTTGCGCCACCGTTGTTGCCAGCACCATTGGTCCCGGCACCATTCGTACCCGCGCCGTTGGTCCCAGTGCTGTTGCTGTCCGCCGGCGCGGTGGTCGGCGCGGTCCCGTCGGTGGTTGGTCCCGGCACATTGGGTCCGGCCGCAGGCTGCGTACCGACGCGTGACGGCGTCTGGTTGTTGAAATTCATCGGCCCGCCGCCGTATTGCGCCCGGTTCCGATATCCGTGCGCGGCGCTCGGCCCCGCACCGGAAAGCCCGCCACCGGTGAAGGCCCGTGGATCCCACTGCCAGGTGGCCAGGGCCGCGGCCGTCGCGCCCGCCAGGCCGGCGCCGATACCGACCAGGCCACCACCGACGGCCCCGCGCCACCCGCCACCCTGCAGGCCGCGCGGCAACAGATTGTTGAACCCCTGCCCGGCGGCGCCGCCCACACCACCGGCCAACGCCGAAACCCAGGCGTTCTCCCCGATCTGGCCGATCCGCCACCCGTCCTGGAGGCCCTCGGAGATGACAATGCCCTGCACGGCAACTTCCTGGACCGTGCCCTGGAAGACCTCTACCGCCGCTTCCTGAACGATTTCGTAGACGACCTTGGCAATGGCCCGGCGTGCGGCATCGGAAAGACCCCGCCGAGCGAGCATGCCGGCGATCCGAGACGCCAGCCGCTCACCCAAGGTCCGGAAGGCGAGCCGCGTCGCGGCGATCGCCCCGGCCTCGAGAAAGGGCGCGGCGGGCCCGCTACCGAGTAGTGCCCAGGCCAGTTCGGCCGCCAGCCAGCCGAGCGAGAAGATGGCGTTGAGGTGGTTCGAATGTACTTCCCCCGCAAAGGAATCGACCGCGTCGCCCAATTCCTTGTACGAGTTGCCCATCAGCTCGATCGAACCGTGGTCGGGTTCTTTACCCGCCGGGGTGTCGTTGTGAATCATCGACCGCAGGGCCGCGGTCATTTTCGCCCCGCCGTCGCCCTGCGGGTAGGCGTTGACCACCGAGCTGGCAGCGGAATCCGCTTCGCCGATTGCTTCGCGGAGTATCTCGTCGCCGATTTCGCGCAACGCGGCGGAGATCACCACGAGATCGTCGGGGTCGACGTGTGTGATCTCGGAACCCGCTACCCATTCGAGCCAGGCAAGCTCAGGCGGAATAGTCCAGTACCCCATCGAACGGTCGCGTCACCAGGCTTGACCGGTGACGCCCTTTCCCGGATCGGCGCTGGCGTGGTCGAGGCTCTCCACGTTGTCGAATGTCATCGCCTCGTCCTCGTCACGTTCGGGCGATCCCGGCGGCGCGACCGAAACCGGCGGCTCCAACGGAATTTCGTGCTCGACATCGGGCATCCCTTCGATGACATCGGAAAGTTTCGGCAACCGCGCGCGCTCCTCGAGCAGCGGCGCGGCGAGTTCCTTACTCTTGCGGAACACTTCGTCGGCCGCCTGCTGCGCCATCTTGGTGACCGCCTTGGCGATATCGGCATAGCTGAGTTCGTCGATGCGATCGGCGAATCGGGTTTCGATGACCACTCCATTGGCGTTCACCGTCACCGAAACCAGTTTGTCGCGGGTCGTCGCGGTGGCGGTCAGCTTGACCCGCTGCCGCTGCGCTGCGGCGATATCCTGTATGCGCTTGCGGAAATCATCGAGCAGCCCGCTGATCTCGCCCTCAGCACGTCCGACCATCTCACCCGCTCCGCCGCTATGACCGCACCCCGAAAGGCGGTCCGCCGATCACCGTCGCCGCCCGACTTGGGCCTGCCGAATAGCCTCAGCTGCCATGTCTTCGTTCTTCTTGGCTACGTCAGCCGACTTGAATTGGCCGTCCGCCAGGTTGTTCCAGGATTCGGCCTGACTGCGGGTGCCCTTGACCGAACCCTCGAGCCGCTCTTTCAACCCATTCGAGCCGTCGACGAACTGGCTGCCGAAGTGATCACTGCCGACGATGGCCAGCAACGAGTCCAGTTGCGCCTGGATCCGGTCGGCAGTGTTGTTCAGCCGATCGCGCACCTTCTCGCTGTCGATACCCGAGGCCTTGAGCTTCTCGGAGTATTTCTCGGTTGTCATCTCACACCTCTCTCGACACACCCGCCGATGCACTCGCATGCGAGCTACACCGACGAGAAAGTGAAATGCAGTCGAACTCTGTAGTGTGCCAGGGCTTTTCGATCATTCTGGCACTACGGAGGTGGTACCGGAACGGTGTCGGGCGATGAGAAGCTAAAGAATCTGTTAGGAAGAGCTTTCCGCTACGCGTCGACCATGCCGTTGCGCTCCTGGAAACGCTTCTCGAACTCTTCGATATAGCGCGACGGAGCGATGGAGGACGAAGACTGTTCCAGGACACCGTCATCGGCGATGTAGAAAATCGCCCGTCCGATCGAGATCTCCCCTGGTGCGGTCGGCACATACACCATCCAACCGCAGCTGATGCGGTCGGCGCGCAACTGGTCGAGGGGGTATCCGGTGGTATCCAGTCCGCGCTCGAGAACGTAGTCGCGGACCCGATCGACGGCTTCGGGTTCCGGCATCGGATCCGGCAGTGTGGTTGCGGCCCCGGCCATGACGAGCTGGTAGAGAGCACTGTCGATATCGAAATCGCCGTCGTCGCCGAATACGCTGACGAGCGTGTCCCGGGTGACCACGCCGGCCTCGGCCGCCGACACCAGCGTCGTCACCGCTGCCCGCTGCCCGTCGGTGGGCCGCTCGGCTAGCATGGCCGCGATCACATCGGTCACCGTCTCCGCCGTCCAGATCCCGGCGATCGCCGCACTGAGTTGATCGGCCGAGGGCGACTCGCCGCGATGCCAGCGTCCACCCTCCCACCAATAGCAGAACGACAGCAGACCGCTGGCAGCACGAGGATTGAGTACCGGGTTGGCTACCCAGGCCGGGGCGCCCGCGTACAAATCGGGCATCGGCGCGTCATCGTTGTAGGCGGCGTCCAAGGCGGGTGCGTTCCACACGCCGCCGGACAGCACCGCCCGGCCGCCGGGCAACATGTAGAGGGTGGAGCCACCGCGTTTCGCGCCCTCGAACCAGCCGAGCGCGGGCAGGATCCGCGGACCCCATTCCGATCCGACGGCAACGAACGCCGCCGCCATCACCGCCCAACGAGCCCACATCGTCGGCAGTGCCGGGAAATCACGCTCCGAGACGACCGGCCGCACACCGGACTCCCGGTCCGCGCGCGCCTGCGCTGCCGCCAGCGCCGGAGTGCGGGACTGGCGGTTGCCGTGACCGACGTAGGCGGCCAGCCACACCGGCAGCCGGTCGCGGGGGTATGCCTCGAGATCGGCCAGGTAGACCTCGGCAGGGAACAGTTGATCGTCGGGGAATGGTTCGTCACCGTAGTCGTAGTCGATTTCCAGGTGGCCCTCGCTGGACAACTGCAACAGCAGTCGCCACCACGGGCCAGCGGCCGAACCGGCCGACACCCCGCGGTGTTCGCGGACCAGATCCAGCACCGGCGCCGGCGGCTGGATGCGCACCGAACGGTCACCGTCGCTGAAGACGATCTGCGCCAACTCCGCGACCGAGGTCAAGGCGAAGACGGCATCGAGCTGCCGCCAGCCCTGCGGACCGGCGGTAGCGAGCTCGCGGGCGATGCGGTGGCCGAGTTGCTTGGCCTGCTCGACCGGGTCGGCGGGTGCTGCACCAGAAGTTTGATCGGGTTCCCGACCAGCAGCGGTCCGGGCGGCGGTGGATTCGCTGAGCGTAAAGCCGATATCGGGTTCTTCATTGGCTTCCTCGAAAGCCTCTCGGAACTCGCGCAGGAATTCGTGGTCGGCACTCTGCTCGTCGGCGAGATTCGGCTGCTGGCGATCCGGAGCCGGTTCGTCGGGGACCTGGTTGCCGTGAGCCTCGTCGTCTGGTCTGGTCACGTCGCAGCTATCTCCTCATCCATCCGACACCGCCGACCCATGGCAGGATTGCGGTACCGGTTCGAGCCGACACACTGCCCTCATCCTGGCACAGGATGTGATCGAGAGACCCGGCATGCCGAAACCCTTACACAGCGCAAACATAAAGAGTTCACTTCGCCGACACTCGGCATGACCTCGAACGAGCTATAACGCAATTCGATCACCGCATGGACGTTCGCCTTCCAAAAGGTGAAATCCCGACATGCTCTCGGATGCCGGATCGGACCACCGGCTCCCGGCATGAACTCGATGTGGTTGCGGCGCAGACAATCCAGTTGCAGACAACTGACGCATCGCGGCTTCGAGATCGACATCGCGACCGAAGGTGTCCGCCAACAGCTCTCGGGTGACCACACCGCGCTCGGCGGCAGTCAGCAAGTGCGCCACCATAGTTCGTGTTCGGACACCCGGATCCGCCGACAGTAGCCGGGCCACCGTCTCGACCACAGTATGCGGCCCCCAGATTTCCGGTATCGCCACACCGCACTGCTGCACCGAAGGCGACTCCCCGCAGTACCACTGCCTGCCATCCCACCAGAAGCAGAACGAGAGCAAGCCGACAGCCGCGCGCGGACTCAGCACCGCATTGCTCACCCAATCCGGTGCTCCCGCATAGAGGTTCGGCAGATCGACGCCGCCGTTATAGGCCGCGTTCAAAGCCGGTGCATCCCAAACTCCGCCCGAAAGCACGGCTCGCCCGCCCGGCACGACGTACAGCGTGGAGCCGCTACTGCCGTTCCCGCCGCTCTCGAACCAGCCGTTCGACGCCACGACGCGTGGCCCACGGTCGGACGAAATGGCAACGTGCGCCGCGGAAATCACCGCCCAGCGGGCCCACAACCGCGGGAACGACGGCAGTTCTGGATCCACCGGCCGCGCGCTCACCCCGTGCGCCCGATCGACGAGGGCGGCGGCCACCGCACGGCGCGGGCGGCGACACTGTCGGTCACGATGCCCCATATAGGCCCCCAACCACACCGGCAGTCGCGGCCGCGGATACGCCGCCACATCGGCGCGATACGCCTCCGGACGGAAGAGTTGATCGGCGGGGAACGGCTCGTCGCCGTAGTCATAGTCGACCTCGACGTCACCATATGCGTTGGCCTGCAACAACAGTCGCCACCACGGCTCGGCGCCGGACGCGGCAATCGCGGCACGATACTGCCGGACCAGCGCGACCACCGACTCCGGCACTTCCAGACGTACCTGCCGATGCGCACCGGTGAACTCGACACACGCCGACTCGACGGTCACGGTCAGCGCGAATACGGCGTTCAGACGCTGCCAACCGAGTGGTCCGCGTTCGCCCAACTCCCTGGCGATGCGCGAAACCAACGTGTCGACGTACCGGCCGTGGTCGGCGACGACGGTAGCCGTGCCGCCGATCTGCCCGTCGCGCCCATCCGTCGCCCGACCATCACCCCTCACGGAATTGCCACGCGGTGCTCGAGTCATTGCTCTCGTTCCTGTTCCAACGCAATCGACTCACCGATCGCGTGCTGCTATTTCGAGTGCTGGGCACGTAGTCACCATCGATGTCCACTCCGATGGTGGCATGCGGATCGACCCGCGCATCCGGTTACCGATGGTGACAAGCTAAAGGGATTGTTAAGACTTCGAACCTGTCTCCGACCAGGGCATCTACGACTGCGACAGCCGAATTATCCAGCGCTGAATTCGGTTCGAACCTTTCCTAAGGGACGGTTAGAACATCAGCGGAACCCCTGGCAATATCTTGTGACTGGCATCACAGTCGCCTTTACGGCGGTAAGTGCGGCGCCAGAAGGAGATTCACAATGTCTACGACACAACTCACCGGCGAGCGCAGGGTCGTCGCCAACGTGCTGCGTGGCTCGCTCGGCAATCTCGCCGAGTGGTACGACTGGTATGTCTACGCGGCATTCAGCGTGTACTTCGCGCAGAGCTTCTTCCCCAAGGGCGATTCCACCGCACAGCTGCTCAATTCGGCTGCGGTATTCGCGGTCGGCTTCCTGATGCGCCCGATCGGCGGCTGGATGCTCGGCCGCTATGCCGACCGCTTCGGACGCCGCGCCGCGCTGACCCTCTCGGTGACCGTCATGGCCGCGGGTTCGCTGATGATCGCCGCGACGCCCGGATATCAGACGATCGGCCTCGCCGCACCCGCCCTGCTGGTGCTGGCGCGACTGCTGCAGGGACTCTCGCTCGGCGGCGAATACGCCACCAGCGCAACGTATTTGTCCGAGGTCGCCTCGCCGGGTAAGCGCGGGTTCTACTCCAGTTTCCAGTACGTCACGCTGGTGGCCGGCCAGTTGGTCGCGCTCGGTGTGCAGATCGTCCTACAGAACATTCTCAGCGACGCGCAGATGCACAACTGGGGCTGGCGCATTCCGTTTCTCATCGGCGCGGGCGGTGCGCTGTTGATCATGTGGTTGCGCCGCAGCATGGACGAATCCGAACAATTCCAGGCCGAATCGGATCGTCCGGCGCGCGGATCGCTGCGGGTTCTGCTGCAATACCCCCGCGAATGTCTGATCGTTTGCGGACTCACCCTCGGCGGCACTGTCGCGTTCTATACGTACACGACCTATATGCAGAAGTTCATGATCAATACCGCACATATCGCCAAGCCGACTGCGGCCTGGATCAATTTCATCGCGTTGCTGGTGTTCGTGGTGCTGCAGCCGCTGGCCGGGGCGCTGTCCGACCGCATCGGCCGACGCACACTGCTCATCTTCTTCGGCATCGCCGGAACCGTGCTGACCGTGCCGATCATGACGGTGCTCGCGCACACCCGCAATCCGATCGGCGCATTCGGACTGATGATGCTGGCTCTGGTGATCATCACCGGCTACACCTCGATCAATGCCATCGTGAAGGCCGAACTCTTCCCGACCCGGATTCGGGCGCTCGGTGTCGGTCTGCCGTACGCGCTGACCGTCGCGATCTTCGGCGGCACCGCGGAGACCATCGCGCTGGCGCTGAAGAAGGCGAATCACGAATCGCTGTATTTCTGGTATGTCGCGATCTGTATCGCGATCTCGTTGACGATCTACTACTTCATGCGGGAGACCTCGAAGAACTCCGCGATCGAGGCGGAGGCCGACGCCAACGCCGAAGTCGCCGACCGCTAGCGACAGCTTGCAGATCGCTCGAAAGGTTCAGGGGCGCCTGGCTATTCGCAAACGCCTGCGCGTCACAGCTTCGCTTTGCAAGGATCAGCGCGTGCGGCTTGTGCTGGTGGAAGACGATGACGGAGTCGGTGAAGCGTTGCAGGCCGCGCTCACCGCTCGGGGCTATCTCGTCGACCGCACGCGCCGCGGTGCCGACCTACTACGCACGCACCGCGACTACGACGCGGTGATCCTCGATCTCGGACTACCGGATATGGACGGGTTGGAGGTGTTGCGGCGACTGCGTGAGGTCAGCTTGATACCGGTGCTGATTCTCACCGCACGGGCCGGTGAGCGCACCGTAGTACTCGCGCTGCGCGCCGGCGCGGATGACTATCTGGTGAAACCGCCGCGCATCGGGGAGCTGATAGCCCGGCTGGAGACAGTCAACCGTCGCGTCGTTATCCATACCGCGCCCGTGGAAGTGGTTGTTTCCCACGATGTTCGGGTGGATCTGATCGCTCGCCAGGTCGAGGTTGCCGGAGTGCCGATCATGCTCACGCACAAGGAATTCCAGCTCGTTCGCATCCTGGCGGAGCGACCCGATACCGTCGTCAGCCGGCAAGAGCTGATGGACCGCATCTGGGGCGACTCGTCGGCCTCGGTATCGCGGGCGCTCGATGTGCATATGACCGGATTGCGCGCGAAACTCGACCGGCCCGGTTTGATCACCACCGTCCGCGGCTTCGGCTATCAGTGGCGCAGCGACGGATCCTAGGTCTGCACCGAACCGTGCCGCTGCTGGAAGCGCTGCTCGAACTCCACGGCACCTGCGGTGAAGGCGTCCAGTTCGCGGACGGCGCAGGTGTCATTCCAGGGCTCTAACAGGCGCCGCGTTTCGGTGTACTTCTCGCATACTCTCGGTGAGGTGTTCGTGCGCGAAAATGCTACCGCTTGTTTCGCGGCGGCCACGGATCGGTCGAGATCGAGGGGCGCGGCGATTCGGCAGAGGCGCAGCAGCGTCAACGCTCGGTGGCGTGTTGCGTGTTCGGGGATGAACTGTAGCGATTCCTCGACCGATTCCACGGCACTGCGCCGATCACCCGTCGCTTCCAGAACAGAGCCGGTGACGTCGCTGGTTACCCAGCCCGCCATCCAATACGCGTACGAATCGTCCGGCGTTGTCTCCGTAATGTGTTCTCCAGAAACCGCTTCCAACTGCCGTCGGGCGTCTTGACGCCGATTGGCGTGCGCGAATGCCTGTGCGGATCGCAGCGCCCGGTAGTCCGCCATTCTGCGATCACGGACCTTGATGTCCAATGCTGCGTCGGCGTAGTCGGCCGCGTCGGCGTAGCGGCGGGTCCACACGGCGAGATCGGTGCGATGCACCAAGATTCCGGCTTGGACGTCTGTATCGCCCGCATCCTCGGCGTGCTGAAACGCCTGCGCGAACAATGCGTCGGCCAACTTCACCTCCCGCTGATCCCATGCGGCCCAGGCCGAGGAGGCCACAGCTTCGGCGGTCAATTGCGACAGTTGTGGTTTCAGCAATTCGGGGCAGTCGGGCAGCAGAGTCAGGCAGGTGCGTGCCATCGCATCTACCAGGGGCTTCGCGGCGTCGGATCCGAGCGAATCGTCCAACAGCATTCCCGCATGAACGGTTGTCCGAAGGTGATCAATAGCTGCCGGGGTTACCGTCGGCCGGGCTGTTCCGGCGGTCGCGGCCAGCACTGCCGTTGTCATGAGGAATTGTCTGCGGTCCACATCGGTCTCCTCCGCCAGCACTTCGAAGCGCGCCCGCGCCACAGGGTCCAGTGTTGCCCGAAGCGCGTCGAGCGCAAGCTGCGCTGCGGCATTGACACTGGATTCCCCGCGCTCCCAACCGGAGACCGTCCGCTGCCCAGCGTCGATCAGCCGGGCGAAATCACGCTGGCTCATGCGCAACGCCCTCCGTAGCGCTCGAACAGTTTCACCGGTCCACCGCGTGGTCACCGCCGCCCCCTCGCTAAAACTCGCTCAAACCTGCGTCTTTCTGCTCTGCGCTCCGCATCGTCCCAGGTCCAGGGTTGATGCATACCAGGAATGACGAAACCAATCCTCATCGAGGTACGACGAACAGGACCGAGCCGATGACTCTGAACGCTTCAACGATCACACTGCCCCGCACCGCAGCTGTTACCGAACTACGGGTGTGTCGAGTTAACAGCCCCGTCGCACATTCCGCACAGTTGCCCGCAGTGACGAAAATCCAAGCGATGGAAGGAGAAACGTCTCCAAATGACAGCGGTAAGCCGAAGGCGATCGGTTTCGTGCGGGGCGAGGTGTCGGGATTGGACGCGCCTCGGCATGCGGAAGCTG
This sequence comes from Nocardia sp. NPDC051990, assembly GCF_040680755.1. Lineage (NCBI taxonomy): Bacteria > Bacillati > Actinomycetota > Actinomycetes > Mycobacteriales > Nocardiaceae > Nocardia > Nocardia sp. NPDC051990. The sequence continues at coordinate 120,348 of NZ_JBFAXH010000003.1, forward strand.
TGCAGCGGCAAGCGCGGTTGCTGGGCTACCAGTATGCGTACACGGTGCGGCCCCCACAGGATGCTCACGATCCGATCGGTTATGCCCTTGGTATCGCGGCCGGGCTCGATGTGGCTGCGATTGTTGTCTACGACCTCGCTCAGGTCGATGATCAGCCAGCGCGGGTGTGTGAGCACTTCGATCTCGAAACCGTTTGTCCCGCAACGACATGGGCAAGGGTTGCGCGCCCGGCCTCCGCACAAGCAGGAGCGGCGTGATGCGCGAGGGCACGATCGTTACGCCACCGAGGGTTTGCGCGGATGCCGATGTCGAGTTGGCGCATGAGCAGATGCGCGTGCACCGCGCCTGTCGGATCGGGCTGTGCGTGTGGAAGGCGGCGGCGTATTACACATTGATCGGTGCGGGTCGGCTGGCACCGCAATCGTTGACACCGCGTGAGCGGGCCGCGGCGCGGGGGCTCGAGTTCCCAGTACTGGAGCGCGAGGTATGCGCGGAGGGCGGGCCGACGGCGCAAACTTTACGTGAGGTGCTGGACAAACTTGCCGAGTTGGGGCTACCGGTCCCAAGTACAGGTGTTGACAGCGATGACGTGTAGGCGATCCGGGAGTCCGGGATGAGCGAACATCAGACCGAGATGGACGGCTGGCAGGCGATCTGGCGGCTCGATGACCAACGCATTCGAATAATGCTGGTGAGCAACATATTTGAATCAACTACGGTGATGTCTACCACTGACTCGGCCACTGCCCCGGACCTGGTTCAGATGCGCGAGCGGTTCCCGAAACTCGACCGGTTGTGGGATGCGATACGCCACGCGTATTGGTCCGAACTCCGTGTCCCGCAAGAACATTCACAAGGAACGATTTGAGCGAGTCTGAGCAAGCACTCGCGCTCGATCGGCATGCCTGGGTCAGCGGGTGAAGATTTGGGCGCGGCGGTTGGAGGTGGCCTCGCCCCAGCCGACCACGAATACGCGCGCAGGCTCACCCGGCACCACACCGACTCGATCGGTCACCGGAATCGCCCCCGCCCGCAACAAGGCATCGCGTTGCATTGCGATCGCCATCGCCTCGTCGAGGGCCTCGGAACGCACGGCGCGGTCGGTCTCGGGGACATCACCCTCGGGGCGCACGGCACCGTCGCTGTCACGCGCTTGTCGCGCGGCGTCGGCACGGTCCGGCTGGGCGATGGGGTCGCTGTTGGGGCGGACGGTGGCGTTGCTGTCGGATTGGTCGCGGGTGGGGGCTGGTTCTGTCTGTGTGCTTGCTACGGGTTCGGCGATGGGGCGGCGGGGTGTGGATTGGGCTGCGCCCGTGCGGTTTTCGGAGGTGGCGCGGTTGGAGTCGGAGTGGGTATCGCTGGTACCGGCACGGAAGCGGTCCGTGCCGTGAACGGCAAGTGCCGGGCCAGTTACAACGCCCACCGAACACGTCGCACCACACGACCGATCACTTCCGCTTGCGGAACCTGCCCACGATGCCATCGACAATGCGCAGCACACCACGCACCGCCATCGGGAAGAAGGCCGCCTTCATGAACTCGAAGTAGCTCGGGTTGTAGCGCGCGACATACGAGATCGCCGGATCTACGGATTCGACTTGGTGCCACCAGAACATCGGGATATAGAGGATGTCACCGGTCTCGAGGACCACGTCATAGCAGGACGCCTCCTCGAGCTTCTCGAAGCTGCGCACATCCGGGTCGAACTCGTCGGGGAGCCCGGTGTAGGGGTCCGACACATTCATCGGTATCCGGCCGTACACATTGTGGTACTCATTCGGCGGGAACAGCCGGACCCGCTTGCGGCCGTGTAGCTGAATCAGCAGGCCGTGCCACGGATCATTGTGCAGCGGTGTCAGATTGCCCTGCTGGCCGATCCACACACTGCTCGCCGCCGAACTCTGCCGCCGGCTGCCGACGCGCGACGGCAGCTGATCGGCGAGTGGCTGCGGGTCGGCGGCGGCACGCGAGTAGTAGTTCTTGCCCGGCTTCGGCTCGTCGAAAACAGCCGCCATGACATCGCGATATTCGAGCACCTCGACCGGCGATGTCTCCTGTGTGAACACATTGGTCGCACTGGTCAGCGCGGCTACCTTCTGGCTGCCGTATTTCTCGCGCAGCGCTTCCGGCTGAAAATCATCGAATACCGGCCAAGTTGTTGCGACACCACGGAATACGACCGGAGTCTGCGCATCGAAGACGGCCTCGAGTTGGAAATCCCGCTCGGGCACGACCAGCCCTTGCCGCCCGCCCCTCGACGGACTCATCGCATCCCGAACGCTCCGACCGACCCATAGTACGAAACTGGCTAGGAAAATAGGGGCCAGCGTAACCGGCCTCTCATCGTAACCCTTAGTCATATCTCCGAATCCTCTAGGAGAATTGATACTGTGCCTTGACTTTTGGTTGCTCGACGCGAGCATACCGCACCGCGGGCCGACACTATCTCGGCGAGCCGGTGGGCAATTCCCCGAAGTTCCCACCTACGGGAACAGTACCGCAACGCCCTGTCGTTACAATCGCAGGTCGATCCTCGATGCTCGGCCAGCGCGGTTCCAATCAACGGCCCCGCCGCCGCAATGACTGCCAGACCCGCGAAGGTCTCGAATGCACGGCATAGATGGCTATTTCACGCGGTTGCGCGCAATTGCCAGCTCGGCCGTGATGCCTTCCACCAAGACCATGCGATCGTCGTATAGTACGAAGTTCATCGATGGTGCAGGGCAATACGCATTCATGGGGACATCGCCGGACGACAGTCGAGGTAACCCCATCGCCGCGAGCAGCCGATCCAATCGGCCGACCATGACGTCACCGGCCCCTGTGCCGGTGTGTAATGCCTGCTCCGCGACGACAATTCGAAAATGCTGATCCCAGGGGTACAGCAACTGCTTGCGTTCTAGCCGCTTCGACACTCCTTCATCGATGTCATGGGAATCGGTAGAAGCTCGACCTCGCCAAGACCTTGACCTTCAGCGCAAATGCCCGACAATCCGTTGGGCGGCTTGCCGAAGGTAGTTCGAAGCGCGGATGTGGACGCCACTATCACACCAACCTCGAGCACTTCGGCGGCGCGATACCAGACGAGGTGCTACAGGAGTGCGAGATCAACACCGTTCACCCATCGCGCCAATTCATCGACAGGGATGCGGACGAATCCTGCTGACCTGGCGTGAGCGTGCCCAACGGTGGCACCTGCGCTCGCGCATCAGCCGATCACTCCCACCAACGGCAACATGCGCGCGACTCGGTTCATCTAGTGTTGGTCCGATGCCGATTTCAGGGGGGAGACATCGTGGCCGATCAACCTTCGGACCCGCTGATTTCACTGGTAACCGCGGCGGCGGAGCGTATGGGGTATTCATGCCGGGCAACTGAACCCGATGAGCTGCGGTTGATGGGGCCGCGCGGGGACGGACCGCATTTTCTGTGGCTGTCCAATCTGCGCCGCAGGCTGGGCGAGCAGCCGTTCGATCAGTGGCCCGCGCTTATAGCGGATCATATCGAAACGCTCTTGGCGCAAGTGGAACTCGATTACCGCGATCCGCTCGATGCCGATGAATTCGCCACGGTGCGTGGACTTCTCAGGGCACGGTTTGCATCGTCGGACATCATCGCGGGTATCGAGACCGTCGGGCGCTATATCGCACCGGGAATCATTCAGGTGGTGGTGATCGAGCAACTTCTCACCGCCGAGGCCGTCACTATCGACCAGATCGATCGGTGGCAGATCGACACCACCGAGCTCTTCGAGGTGGCCGAGGCGAACACCCGCTCCGCCGGCCGCCTCGAACTCGAATGGCGGAACTACAACGATGCGCACTTCGCCATTCTGAGCGGCTCGGACTCGGCGAGTGCCCACTCGAAGTGGCTCGGCGACTATCCGGTAATCGGTACGCACGGAGCGCTTTTCGTCGTCTCCCACGAGGGCAATGTCTACGCGCACCCGATTATCGGGCCGAATGCGCTGACGGCGATGATTCTGCTGGGCAAGGTGGCCGCCAACACCTATCGCAGTGAACCGCGGCCCATCAGCCCGGCCGTCTACTGGTGGCGGGACGGGGAGATCGGCCTGGGCGCCATTACCGAAAGCGATCCCGATCACAATGTCGAGGTGCGCCCGACCCCGGAACTCGAGGCGCTACTGACCAGCTTGGCGGTGACCTGCGAGTTCGCGGTGCTGCCCGCCGGTGCGGTCGACAACGCGCTCGACGCGCTGGAGCAGTACCGACTGATGTGCACCACCCCGGACAACAGTGCGGCCGCACCCGCCGTCGACGACCTTATCGCGGAAATCAATCGCAACGGTAGCGTTGTCGGATTCGTTGCGGCCGTGGCGGATTCGCGCGGCGCCGTACTGCAAACCTGGGGCCCGAACCGGGGCCGGCATCTGCTCGCCGTACTGAAACTCACCAAGAACCGCGACCTCGCCGTGCTCGACGTGGAGACGGGCCACCTCTACGACCCCCACGGGCACGTCGAGGTCCGCGTGACCGTTGGTGACGGCCGGTCACTGCCCTACCTCACCCGCGCACTGCTCGAGGACTTCGTGGTCGCCGCCGCCGACCCGGATGACCCGTTCCTGGTCGTCGCACGCGCGGATGACACCTACATCCGAACGCGCCGCCACGAGCAGGTCTACGAAATCGAGCATCGGGCCGGATCCGCGTCGGAACATTTCCGCGTATACACCCGGCGGCACAAGGTCGTTCGCGATGTCATCTGGGCGTGGGCCTGCGGCGACCCCTCGTGGACGGTCGCGGTGCAATGGCGGCGGGTCGATCCCACCTCGCCCGGCATCGAGGCCGCGTTCGGACTGGAAATCCTGCAGGACGAACTGTCGTCCACCGATTCCGATCTCGCTTCCGACTTACTCGCCCTATTCGATTCCTTTCTGGCAGTTCCTGATACGCCGATCCCGTCGACGGACCGCACAGACCTCGCGATCGATCCGGCAATCCTACGCGACCTGGCCTCAGCACACACCGAAGAGGCCCTCCCGATCACCGAAGCCGAAACAACCGACGACCCGAACGAGACCTGAGTCAGTCCGGCCGTGCACCGAGGGCCCGCAAATCCCCGGGTGCGAGGATCGAAGCATGCGAGTACTGGTGCAGCGCGTATCCGCCGCGAAGGTGACCGTCGACGGACAGACCGTGGGCCGGATCGAACCGAATCCGCAGGGCCTGGTCACCCTGGTCGGCGTGACGCATGCCGACACCGAATCCACCGCGAAGGCCCTGGCGGACAAGGTGTGGCGGTTGCGCATCCTCGAGGGGGAACGCGCCGCAGCGGATCTGCATGCACCCATTCTCGTAGTCAGCCAGTTCACCCTCTACGCCGATACCGCGAAGGGGCGGCGGCCGTCCTGGTCCGCCGCCGCGCACGGCTCGGCCGCCGAACCACTGGTCGAGACCTTCGCGCAGGCACTGCGCGAGCTCGGCGCAACCGTCGCCACCGGACGGTTCGGCGCGCATATGCATGTCGAACTGGTCAACGACGGTCCGGTGACACTGCTGCTCGAGGGCTGAACGCGACCGAGCGCAACCACCCTGACAAACTTCGCGCACCGCCGGTCTACCCAGCTACCTCGGCGATCCGCGCGGAACGGCGACGGCGTCCGGGAGTTCGGTCGGGACAGCTGTCAACCGGCCGATCGCGGCGGGCGCGGTCGTCGGTGGCCTGCCTGCTCATTGCGGTCGTTTCTATGGCAAACTCGCCTGGTGCAGAATGCGGCCGCTCGACGACCGCACGCGCGGAAGGTGAAGCGGGAGTTGAGGTCGCCATGGATCTGAGTGCACTCGAGCGTCGGGTAGCCGAGGATCGCCGGGCAGCCATCGACCGGACGGTCGAGAACGAATTGCGTTTGGCCACGTCGCTGTGCAACCTCGCCAAGGGCCTGGTCGCCACCAAATCCGGCCCCGGCCGGGACCGGACGGCCGAGGCGCTCGCGCCATCGCAGGAGTCCGTCGGCATCCGGCTGCACTGGCTCGCCGCCGGTCGCGTCTCGGCCGAGTTCGCGGGCGAAGTCCAGGATGCGCTACGCGTCTTCGAGCAGGCGACCCGGCACATCGGCCACCGGGAGCTCGCGGCGAGCACTATCCGCAATGCCTGTCATACCTATCGCCAGGTGTCGCGGAGCCATCCACAGGTGGCCGCGGTATGCGCGGACGGGCTGTCGAAATGTGGCGTCTGGTTGTGCCGCCTCGACCCCAAGGCCGCCGTCGCCGCCAGCGAGGATGCCGTGCGCATCCGGAGCGCGCTGTTCGCAGCGAATCCGGATCAGGCCGGAAAGTATCTCGCCAGCCTGAATATGCTGTTGCGCACGCTGATGGTCGGCCGCCAGCGCAAACAGGCCGTGGCGATGTATCGCGAGCGGTATGCCGCGCTGACCTCGCCGGAGATGACGGCACGACTGCGCGAAACCCGCATCGAGGACATCGATCTCACGAATAAGACCTTCACCGCGCTCACCAAACTCGAAACCCGGACCTTGCAGCGCGCGGGCCATCTGACGCAGCAGCAGATTCTGTACCAAACCTCCGGCGATCTCGCCACGATCGAGGAGATCAACTGGAAGCTGGCACTGGTCGGCTTGAAGCCGCTGGCCGCGGGTGCCCTACCCGATCCCCCGTCCCGGCCGGTGGAGATCGGTGCGACCTTCGGTGCATTGAGTGTGCGCTGCAGCGCACCCGACGCCGTCGCCCAGGTCCGCGCCGCGATCATCGCGGCCTACGACGCCGACAACGCAAGCCAGGTCGGTCGCTCAGCGGTCCGCGGCGCACACGAAACCCACTGGCATACCTTCGATCCCGAATTGAATCCGGCCGAATCTCTCGGCGACGACGTGGTGCTGATCGAACAGCCGTACGGCGGCTCCGTTGTTGTCATGAGCCTGAAATGGGAGATCGCAGCGATCGGCAAACACCCACTGGCACAGCATCTTTCCGCGCGCTGGCAGGTGATCAGCGTTACCGCGAACGAAAAGATGTCCTACGAGCTGTGCCGTTACGAGAACGGCGTGGCGACCCAATACGCCGCATTGGGCCGCCCGAGCGGACAAGCCCCGCTCGATACGCCATTGGCGCCATTGGACTTCGCGGCGCTGGCCGACTACGGCGCGGACTACGCGTCCGAAACCCAGGTCCGTGCCGCCTTCGGCAATACCGATATGTTCGCCAAACTCACCCAGCTGCCGTCGAGCGGCATTCGGCAAGCGGCACAGGCCATTCCGCTCGCGGACTACGGCGATAATGTCCTGTTCTTCCGCAAGTCGAGCACGAGCTGACGGACTAGCCCGACTCCCTGTGCAAGTCGAGAACGGCCACCAGAGATCCCGGTGCCGACAGTTCCACCCGATGAGCTGTCGGCGTAGAGGTTCGCGGAGTGTGCCGATGAGTCGAGTCGCGTCGTCGAGATCGAGCAGGATCGCGCCGACGCCGTAGGTTCGGCTTCTCTGCGCGACGCCACCGAGCTCGGAGTCGGATAGGGACGCCGATCCACGACTCGTACCAAGGTGTCATCCACCCGGACTCGGGACCTGACGAATGCGAAATGCGTTCGCGCTGGCGACTATTCGGTGCCGACAAACGTATGGCGCCGACATACGTATGGTGCCGTCCGATACCGCTCAAAGTTGCGGCGCCGGAAGCGTAACGGCGCCCGAGAAACGTGCGGCGCCAACCGAGGCCAGGTACCCAGCATTGGTCGGTACCGATCTACTCCGGCCGTACCGTAAGAATCCGCGGCCCGTCCTCGGTAACCGCAACCGAATGTTCCCAGTGCGCGGCCCGACTACCGTCCAGCGTCACCACGGTCCAGTCATCGTCGAGCACCTTCGTCTGCGTAGTTCCCAACGTCAACATCGGCTCGATCGCGAGCACCGATCCGACCACGAGTTTCGGTCCCTTGCCCGGCGCACCCTCGTTGGCCAGAAACGGATCCATATGCATCTCGCGGCCGATGGCGTGCCCGCCGTAACCGTCGACGATGCCATAGGACCGGCCGTGTTCCTTTTCGGCCGCGCGCGTACCCATCTCGATGGCGTGCGAGATATCGGTCAGTCGGCTACCGGGCAGCATGGCCGCGATACCCGCCTCCATCGACATCTTGGTGGCATCGCTGAGCAGCTGATCGGCCTCGATGATCGGGCCGACACCGAAGGTCCAGGCCGAGTCACCGTGCCAGCCTTCGAGAATCGCGCCACAGTCGATCGAGACCAGATCACCTTCGGCCAAGAGCTCCGACGATGTCGGAATCCCGTGCACCACACGGTCGTTCACCGACGAGCAAATCGAACCGGGAAAGCCGTGATACCCCTTGAACGATGGCACGGCGCCCGCATCGCGGATCACCTGCTCGGCGATCTCGTCCAACTCGAGGGTGGAAACACCGGGCTTGGCCGCCGCGCGCACCGCGACGAGCGCGCGACCGACAATCGCGCCGGCCGCCGCCATCGCATCCAGCTCACCTGCCGTCCGGAACGGCACGACTTTCTTCTTGCGGTTGAAGACCATCCGGCCTCAGTGTCCCAGTGCGCGCAGCGCGCGTGCGTTGACCTCGTCGATCTCACCGACACCGTCGACCGAGACGACCAGACCGTCGTAATGCTCGAGCAGCGGCGCGGTCTCCTCGCGGTACACCCGGAGCCGGTTGCGGATCACGTCCTCGTTGTCGTCGGCGCGACCGCGCGCCATCATCCGGCCGACTACGGTCTCCTCGGGCACGACGAAGCAGAGCACCGCGTCGAGCTTCTTATCCATATCCGCGAGGATCTTCTCCAGCGCATCGGCCTGATCGACCGTGCGCGGGTAGCCATCCAGCACGAAGCCGTTCGCGGCATCCGGCTCGGCGACCCGAGCCTCGACCATGCGGTTCGTCACATCGCTCGGCACCAGATCGCCCGCGTCGATGTACTTCTGCGCCTCTCGACCCAGCGGCGTCTGGGCGGAGATATTGGTGCGGAACAGGTCCCCGGTGGAGATGTGCGGGACGCCCAGCTTGTCCGACAGGAGATCGGCCTGGGTGCCCTTGCCGGCACCCGGCGGTCCGAGCAGTACAAGTCTCACTTGAGGAACCCTTCGTAATTTCGATTCATCAGCTGGCTTTCGATCTGCTTCACGGTGTCCAAGCCGACGCTCACCATGATCAGCACCGCGGTGCCACCGAACGGAAGGTTCTGGTTGCCACCGGAGGCGCCGATATCGAGGAACAGATTCGGGAGGACGGCCACGAGACCGAGGTAGATCGAGCCGGGGAGGGTAATGCGGCTCAATACGAAGTTGAGGTAGTCGGCGGTTGGCTTGCCGGGGCGATATCCGGGAATGAAACCACCGAACTTCTTCATCTCGTCAGCGCGTTCCTCCGGGTTGAAGGTGATCGCGACATAGAAGTAGGTGAAGAACACGATCAGACTGAAGTAGATCGCGATGTATACCGGGTTGCCCGGGTTCACCAGATATTTCTGGATGATCTCCTGCCACCAACTGGGGTTGGGGTTGTTCCGCGAGGACGTCAGCTGCGCAACCAGATTCGGCAGATACAGCAGCGACGATGCGAAGATCACCGGGATGACACCGGCCTGGTTGACCTTCAGCGGCAGGTAGGTCGAGGATCCGCCGTACATCTTGCGGCCGACCACGCGCTTGGCGTACTGCACCGGAATCCGACGCTGGCCCTGCTCGACGAAGATGACCGCGGTGATGATGGCCAGCGCGGCGACACAGACCAAGCCGAAGACCAGGCCGCCGCGGTTGTCCAGGATGGCCTTGCCCTCGGACGGGATTCGGGCCGCGATACCGGCGAAGATCAGCAGCGACATGCCGTTGCCGATACCGCGCTCGGTGATCTGCTCGCCGAACCACATGACCAGGGCCGCACCGGCGGTCATCACCAGCACGATGATGACCATGCCGAAGATGCTGGTGTCGGCCAGGATGTCCTTCTGGCAGCCCTGCAGCAGCTGACCGCGGGCCGCGAGCGCGACCAAACCGGTGGACTGCAGGATCGCCAGTGCGATCGAGAGGTACCTGGTGTACTGCGTCATCTTGTTCTGGCCGGATTGGCCTTCTTTGCGCAGTTCTTCGAAGCGCGGGATGACGACGGTGAGCAGCTGGATAATGATGCTCGCGGTGATGTAGGGCATGATGCCGATCGCGAAGACCGACAACTGCAGCAGCGCACCACCGGAGAACAGGTTGATCAGCTGATAGATACCGGCGGAATCACCGCCGGAAACCAGGTTGATGCATTCCTGCACGCTCTTGTAATCGACACCGGGGGATGGCAGCGACGCACCCAAGCGGTACAGCGCGATCAACCCCAGCGTGAAGAGAATCTTCCGCCGTAAGTCCGGAGTCCGGAAGGCCGATACGAAGGCGGAAAGCACAGATCCTCCTGGCGAACGACATATGGTCATGCCACGGATATAGAAAACCCATGACGAGGCTTGGCAAATTGAACTCTAACAGTGGCACCGGACGCGGTCTTCACTCGTCCGGTGCCACTTATCTGCAGAGTACCGTCAGCCCAGCTCGGTGACAGTGCCACCGGCCGCGGTGATCTTCTCCTTGGCGGCGCCGGTCACCTTGTCGACGGTCACCTGGACCGCGACGCCGATCTCGCCATCGCCGAGCACCTTCACCAGCTGGTTCTTGCGAACCGCGCCGGCGGCCACCAGCTCGGCCTTGCCGACCGCGCCGCCCTCGGGGAACAGCTTGGCGATCGAGCCGACGTTCACGACCTGGTATTCCACCCGGAACGGGTTCGTGAAGCCCTTGAGCTTGGGCAGCCGCATGTGAATCGGCATCTGCCCACCCTCGAAGGCAGCCGGGACGTTCTTGCGAGCCTTGGTGCCCTTGGTACCGCGGCCCGCGGTCTTGCCCTTGGAGCCCTCACCGCGACCCACGCGGGTCTTGTCGGTCTTGGCGCCGGGAGCCGGACGCAGGTGATGCAACTTGATGGTCATGTCAGACCTCCTCAACGGTTACGAGGTGGCGCACGACGTTGATCAGCCCACGGTTCTGCGGGGTGTCCTCCCGAACCACGGTCTGGCGGATCTTGCGCAGGCCGAGCGTGCGAAGGCTCTCCCGCTGGTTCGATTTGGCGCCAATCGACGACTTGATCTGGGTTACCTTGAGATCTGCCATTACCGACCTCCTGCTGCTTGAGCGCGCGCACGCAGCATGCCCGCCGGAGCGACATCCTCGAGCGGCAGGCCACGGCGCGCCGCGACCTCTTCCGGACGCTGCAGCATCTTGAGCGCCGCAACGGTCGCGTGCACGACGTTGATGGCGTTGTCGCTACCGAGCGACTTCGCCAGAATGTCATGGATACCAGCGCATTCCAGCACCGCACGCGCCGCACCACCGGCGATCACACCGGTACCGGGCGAGGCCGGACGCAGCATGACCACACCGGCCGCCGCCTCACCCTGCACCGGGTGAGTGATGGTCGAGCCAATCATCGGAACGCGGAAGAAGCCCTTGCGAGCCTCCTCGACGCCCTTCTGGATGGCCGCGGGAACTTCCTTGGCCTTGCCATAGCCGACGCCGACCAGACCGTTGCCGTCACCGACGATCACCAGGGCGGTGAAGCTGAAGCGACGACCACCCTTCACGACCTTGGAGACACGGTTGATCGCGACGACGCGCTCGAGCTGGTTCTTGTCGGCCTGCTGGTCACGACGGTCACCACCGCCGCGCCGATCCCGGCCACCGCCGCGGCCGTCGCGGCTGTCGCCGCCACCGGCGGCACCATTCTGCTGTCCGGCGGGTCCGTTGCCGCCGTCACGCCTCTGACGTCCCGGCATCAGACGTTCCTTCCGTAAATGTTTGCAGTCATCAGAACTTCAACCCACCTTCGCGAGCGGCATCGGCCAGCGCCGCGATGCGGCCGTGGTAGTCGTGGCCACCACGGTCGAACACGACAGCCTCGATGCCAGCGGCCTTGGCACGCTCGGCGATCAGCTGACCGACCTTCTTGCCCTTGGCCGACTTGTCGCCGTCCAGCGCGCGCACATCGGCCTCGATCGAGGACGCGGCGGCAATGGTCTTGCCGAGCGAGTCGTCGATGAGCTGTGCGTGCAGATGACGCGAGGAGCGGTTGACCACCAGACGCGGACGCTCGGTGGTGCCGACGACCTTCTTGCGCAGACGGAAGTGACGGCGGGTCTTCGACAGACGACGCGTCGTCGACACGTCCTTGCCACGCGGAATGCGCTTGGCCTTCTGATTTTCGGTTTGCGCCATGATCACTTACCCGTCTTTCCGACCTTGCGGCGAACGACCTCGCCGGCGTAGCGGATGCCCTTGCCCTTGTAAGGATCGGGCTTACGCAGTCCGTGGATGACAGCGGAGATCTGGCCGACCTTCTGCTTGTCGATTCCGGACACGGAGAACTTGGTGGGCGATTCCACCGCGAAGGTGATGCCCTCCGGGGCCTCGATCGGCACCGGGTGCGAGTAGCCGAGGGCGAACTCCAGGTTCGAGCCCTTGGCCGCGACACGGTAACCGACGCCGAAGATTTCCATCTTCTTCTCGTAGCCCTTGGTGACACCCTCGATCATGTTGGCGACCAGGGTGCGGGTCAGGCCGTGCAGCGAGCGGTTCTGGCGCTGGTCGTCCGGGCGGGCAACCTCGAGCTGGCCGTCCTCACCCTTGGTGACGGTGATCGGCTCGGCGACGACGTGGGTCAGGGTGCCCTTGGGACCCTTCACCGACACGTTCTGGCCGTCGATGCTGACCTCGACACCGGCAGGAATGGCGACGGGCTTCTTACCAATACGCGACATGTGTCCTACCTCCCTTACCAGACGTAGGCGAGGACTTCGCCGCCCACGCCCTGCTTGGCCGCCTGACGATCGGTGAGCAGACCGGTCGACGTGGAGATGATCGCCACGCCGAGGCCGCCCAGGACCTTGGGCAGGTTGGTGGACTTCGCGTACACACGCAGACCCGGCTTCGACACGCGACGCAGGCCCTGCAGGCTGCGCTCACGGCTGGGGCCGTACTTGAGGTCGACGATGAGGGTCTTGCCCACGGTCGCGTCCTCGGTCCGGTAGTCGGCGATGTAACCCTCGCGCTTGAGGATCTCGGCGATATTCGCCTTGAGCTTCGAGTGCGGAGCCTTCACCTGATCGTGGTACGCCGAGTTGGCGTTGCGCAGACGCGTCAGGAAGTCTGCGATCGGATCAGTCATGGTCATGGTTCGACCTTGACACCTTTCTCGCTGCGGTTCCCATGCAACACCGGCACCCCAATAGGCACGCCAGCCGTGGGCCTACAGCAATTCGGCGGTCCGGCCGACGCTTGCCGACCGGATTGAGTTCTCGTATGAGCTCTCGGTGCGAGGGCCGTCCACACGTCGATGCGGCATCACATCAAGGACACGCGGACACAGAGGTGCCCAAGCAACCGGTCTAGTGTAGGCAAGGTCGCTACCAGGACAAAATCCGGGGTCCGGCCCTTACACTCACCCGCGTGCGGATTCCGCGCGACCGCGTTCGTGGTCGTGATGCCGGAGTAGCGAGTCCGGTGGCACCCGACAGCGCGCGGCTGCCGGTCAGGGATTCGTGGTTATGGTCGAGGGCGAGCCAGGGATCGGCCGAGCTCGCGCACACCTCGCAGACCGACTCACCGCGCGAAATGCCGTACCCCGAAAGCGGAAGTATGCGACAGCCCCTGAGCGGTTGTCGGGCGAGATTAGGATTCGGTCATGACGGTGCCGCACGTCGAACAACCTAACCTCCCTGAGTACATGACTTGGGAGGAGCTCGAGCAGTTGCCCGAGGAGATCGCCGGGCAGATCGAGCTATGGGATGGGCGCGTCGTCTGGCTGCGTCGCGGGCCTGCGGAACATCAGGAGTTCACGAATCTCCTGTGGAGCGGGCTTCGTCGTTGCGCTCGCGCGGATATGGCGGGCGGGCCGGAACGGTGCTGGCGGGTTCACACCGAGACCAACGTGTTCCTTCGTCGCACAGGCAAATCCGACTTCGTGACACCAGACTTTCTGGTTCACCGCTGCCTGCCGAAGCCCTACCAGGATGTCCGCGCTGAGGACGTGCTCTTAGTCGGAGAAGTCCTCTCGCCGTCGAATACGCAGACCGACATGGAAGCCAAGAAAGCGCGTTACGCGCGAGCCGGTATCCCGTGGTACTGGGAAGTCACTCTGGAACGTGAGAAGAGCGCAATCGCGGTGGTGCACGCCTATGCGCTGGAGACTACGCACGGCCAGCTCCCCGCCGGTGTACACCCGCTCCACCCCGCCAACTACCTACTGACCGGCTCGTGGACGCCGAAGGACTCCGACGCAATCACCTCGAAGTTCCCATTCCCTATCCACATCCCCTGGTCCGAACTCGAATTCTGAACTTCCCCAACGCAATTGAAACGCGCAAGGGCACGGCCTCAGCGGAGGCCGTGCCCTTGTTCAGTTTCGTGCGGATGCGCTCACAAAGAGCGCAAGCTCACCAGGAGCTCTTGTGCACGCCCGGGAGCTCGCCGCGGTGCGCCATTTCGCGCAGGCACACGCGGCACAGGCCGAACTTGCGGTACACCGCGTGCGGGCGACCGCAACGCTGGCAGCGGGTGTAGGCGCGAACGGCGAACTTCGGCTTGCTGTTGGCCTTGTTGACCAGTGCTTTCTTAGCCATGTGCTCAGTTCTCCTTGAACGGGAAGCCGAGGTGCTTGAGCAGGGCACGGCCTTCTTCGTTATTGGTCGCGGTGGTCACCACGGTGATGTCCATACCGCGCGGACGGTCGATGGAGTCCACGTCGATCTCGTGGAACATCGACTGCTCGCTCAGGCCGAACGTGTAGTTGCCATTGCCGTCGAACTGCTTCGGCGACAGACCGCGGAAGTCGCGGATACGGGGCAGCGCGATGGAGACCAGGCGGTCCAGGAACTCCCACATACGGTCGCCACGCAGGGTGACCTTCGCGCCGATCGGCATGCCCTCACGCAGCTTGAACTGCGCGATCGACTTGGTGGCCTTGCGGATCTCGGGCTTCTGACCGGTGATCAGTTCCAGATCGCGGACCGCGCCGTTGATGAGCTTGGCGTCGCGCGCGGCGTCACCGACACCCATGTTCACGACGACCTTGACCACGCCCGGGATCTGCATCACGTTGGCGTAGTTGAACTCGCTGTTCAGCGCGTCCTTGATCTCGGCGCGGTAGCGCGCCTTCAGGCGGGGCTGAGTCTGCTCAGAGGTGGTCATGTCAGATGTCCTTCCCGTTCTTACGGGAGATCCGGACCCGCTTGCCGCTCTCCTCGTCCGTCCGGTAGCCGACGCGGGTCGGCTTGCCGTCGGAGTCGACGACCATCACGTTGGACACGTGGATGGGAGCTTCCTGGGTCACGATGCCGCCCGACGAGGCACCACGCTGGTTGGTGGAGTTGGCAACGTGCTTCTTGATCCGGTTCACGCCCTCGACGAGGACCCGGTTCTCCTTCGGGTAGGCCTGGATGACCTTGCCCTTGGCACCCTTGTCCTTACCCGAGATGACGAGCACGGTGTCGCCCTTGTGCACCTTCATGTCAGAGCACCTCCGGGGCCAGCGAAACGATCTTCATGAACTTCTTCTCGCGCAGCTCGCGGCCGACCGGGCCGAAGATACGAGTGCCACGCGGGTCGTTGTCCGCCTTGATCAGCACGGCCGCGTTCTCGTCGAACTTGATGTACGAACCGTCCGGGCGACGACGCTCCTTGACGGTGCGCACGACGACGGCCTTGACGACCTCGCCCTTCTTGACATTGCCGCCGGGGACAGCGTCCTTGACAGTGGCGACGATGATGTCGCCGATGCCGGCATAGCGACGCGACGAACCACCGAGAACGCGGATGCAGAGGATCTCCTTCGCACCCGTGTTGTCGGCGACGCGCAGTCGCGACTCCTGCTGAATCACTTCAGCCTCCTTGACCTGGATGTATACGCACGCCGGATTGCCGACCCGACGGGCATGGTCGTGTCACCATCCGAACGCGCGCCTGCCAGCGGTTTTCTCGATCGGATGGATCAACCACTGGGGGTTCGCGGCCGGATTGCGGGCACAGCTCCCGCAGATAACCGGTTCAGTGTAGGTGAATGCCCAGGTCGGCCCCAAATCGGGTCGCGCCGTCGCAGGCTGAACTTCCGCTGTGAAACCCGCGCGGCTAAGTGCTCGCCGGCTGTCCCGTTACTACCCTCGGGACCAGCAAGACCACCAGATGAACTGCACATTCCGCATCATTTTCCGAATAGGGGTCCCTTTGAGTTCGTCCGCGCGTTCCATCCGGGTCGGTCGTCGCACCTTTCTCATCGCACTCGGTGTGATTCCGGCCACCACCGCGCTCGTCTCCTGTTCGCAGGAGCGGTCGGTGCGACTGACCGGGGTCGATATGCGGGGCCAGGACCCGACGGTTCGGCCGCAGGACGATCTGTTCCGATACGTCAACGGTGGCTGGCTGCGCGAGTACCAACTGCCGCCGGACAAGCCGTCCTTCACCACCTTCGACGAGGTCGGTGATCGCGTCGAACTGCAGTTGCGGGAGATCGTGGAGGGCGTCCGCGATCCGCGGGCCGGATCCGCCGAACAGCAGATCCGCGATCTCTACGACGCGCGGCTGGATCAGGCCGAGATCGAGCGGCTCGGCCTCACCCCGCTGGCCGATCTGTTCGCCGCGATCGATGGCGCGGCGAATAAGGCGGATCTCGCCCGGGTGATGGGCAGACTGCCGATCGGCGGGTTGATCGCATTGGCTGTCGGGCCGGATCCGAAGAATTCCAGCGAATACGTCGGCACCGTTTACCAGTCCGGCATCGATCCCAACATGAATGAGCAGTACTACCGCAAGCCCGCATATTCCGGGCAATGCTCCGCCTATCGGACCTACTTGCAGCACGTCGCCGCCGGAGCGGGCTTCGCCGATCCCACGGGCACCGCCCAGCGCGTATTCGACTTGGAGACCAGGATCGCCGCGGCTTTCTGGGCCGATGTGCGGCTGCGCGATCCCGATGCCACCTACAACCCGCTGAGCTGGGCCCAATTGACCGCGCTCGCACCGCAATTCGACTGGGAGCCCTGGCTGGCCGGTGTCACCGACCGACCACGCGCACTGTTCGACCGGGTGGTGGTCGGCCAGCCGTCGTTCGTAACGGCGGCCGGACAGCTCTGGGCCGAGGTCGATATCGCGGCCTGGCGGGAGTATCTGCGCATCGCGGTGGTCAAACGCTTCGCATCGCTGCTGCCCAAGGCCATCGCCGATGCCGAATTCGATTTCGTCGGCAAGACATTGCAGGGATTGCGCGAACGCCAGGAGCCGTGGAAGGAAGGTATCGCGACCCTCAACGCGAATCTCAGCCAGCAGCTCGGGAAACTCTATGTGGCCGAACACTTTCCGCCCGCGGCCAAGGAGCGGGCGCTGGCCATGGTCGCCGACCTGATGGCCGCCTATCGGGCCGACTTCACCGAATCGACCTGGATGTCACCACAGACCAAGCAGGCCGCAATCGCCAAACTCGACAAGATCGTCACGAAGATCGGCTATCCGGACCACTGGATCGACTACTCCGGATTGACCATCACCCGTGGCAAACTGATCGAATCGGTCCGCGCTGCCCAGAGTTTCGAGCTCGAGCGCCAATTCGCGCGACTCGGTACCCCAGTCGACAAGTCCGAATGGGGTATGCCGCCGCAGCTGGTGAACGCCATGTACGACCCGAGTGCCAACTCGATTTCCTTTCCGGCAGCCATTCTGCAGCCGCCGTTCTTCGACTCCGACGCCGAAGTCGCGGTCAATTACGGCGCGATCGGGGCGGTCATCGGGCACGAGATAGGGCACGGATTCGACGATCAGGGTTCGCGCTACGACGGCGACGGCAATCTGCGCGACTGGTGGACACCGGAAGATCGCGCCGCATTCGAAACCAAGACCAAACAGTTGATCGAGCAGTACAACACGCTGGTCCCGACAGGTCTGGATCCGAGCAATCACGTCGACGGTGCGCTTACGGTCGGGGAGAATCTCGCCGATCTGCGCGGTCTCGGCATCGCCCTGGCCGCCCTCGGCATGGCCGACAAACGCGATGGCCGGGACAATTCGGACCACCGGACGATTTTCCTGTCCTGGGCGCGCATCTGGCGGGACAAGTCGACGACGCAACAGCGGGAATTGCGACTCACCATGGACGTGCACGCACCCAATGAGTTTCGCGTCAATCAGGTGGTGCGAAATATCGACGAGTTCTACACCACGTTCGCGGTCGAGCCGAGCGACAAGCTGTACCTGCCCGAAGACCAGCGCGTCTCGCTGTGATCCGACAGGCCGGCAACGCCGCAGACAGGTAGCCTCGGACCTGCACTATCGCACCTGACGAGGATGCGGCGGGACCGCATCGGGAGAGGATTCCCTCGTGACATCAACCGGTCGTCCCGGTCAGCTGGACCGTCGTGCCTTCCTGGTCGCGCTCGGGGTGGTGCCCGCGGCCGTCGCCCTGACCGCCTGCGCGAAGGATGCGCAGACGGCGCAGCTCATCGGAGTCGATCTGGGCGGCGCGGACCCGGCGATCCGGCCGCAGGACGATCTGTACCGGCACGTCAACGGCAAGTGGCTGCGGGAGTACCAGCTGCCGCCGGATAAGGCCGCGGTCGGCGCGATCACCGATGCGAGCGACCGGACGCTGGATCAGCTGCGCGAGATCATCGAGGGCATCACGGATCCCAAGCCAGGCTCGGAGGCACAGCAGATTCGCGATCTCTATGACGCGCGGCTGGATGAGGCCGCCTTCGAAACGCTCGGCCTGTCACCGCTGACCGATCTGTTCGCCAAGATCGATGGCGCGGCGACCAAAACGGATCTGGCCAAGGTGATGGCGCAGCTGCCGATCGCCGGACTGATCGCCATCGGGATCGGCATCGATCGCAAGGACTCTAATGCCTATATCCCGACCATCAGCCAGTCCGGTATCGCGCTGAGCGAGCAGTACTACCGCAAGCCGGAATATGCCAAACAGCTCGCCGGCTACAAGACCTATCTCGAGAAAATGTCCGCGGGCGCTGGGTTCGCCGATCCGGCGGGCATCGCGCAGCGCATGGTCGATCTGGAGACCAAGATCGCGGCAGCACATTGGGACAGCGTGCGCAATCGCGATGCCGATGCCACCTATAACGTGATGAGCTGGCACGATGTGGTCGCGCTCGGACCGCAATTCGATTGGGATGCGTGGCTGGCGGGCAATACCGATCGGCCGCGCTCGCTGTTCGACAAGATGGTGGTCGCGCAGCCGTCGTTCGTGACGGCGGCCGCGCAGCTGTGGGCCGATACCGATATCGCGCTGTGGCGGGAGTACCTGCGGGTCAACGTGGTCGCGGAGTTCGCCCGATTCCTGCCCAAGGTGATCCGCGACGCGCGGTTCGAATTCGTCGGCAAGGTGCTCAGCGGGTTGGAGGAGCGGCCGCAGACCTGGAAGTCCGGCGTCGGCGTCGTCAATGACAATCTCGGCGACCAACTCGGCAAACTGTATGTCGAGAAGCACTTTCCGCCGGCGGCCAAGGATCGAGCCAACGCGATGGTGGCCGATCTGATGGCCGCCTATCGGGAGAACTTCACCAATTCGACCTGGATGTCCAAGCCGACCAGGGATGCCTCGATCATCAAGCTGGACAAGATCGAAGCCAGGATCGGGTATCCGGATAAGTGGGACGACTATTCCGCACTGACGATCACCCGGGGCAAGCTGGTCGAATCCCTACGCGCCGTCAACGCTTTCGAGTCCACGAAGGCGTTCAACCGGCTCGGCACTCCGGTCGACAAGTCCGAATGGGGTATGTCGCCGCAGACCGTCAATGCCTACTACTCACGCACCAGCAACCAGATCACCTTCCCCGCCGCGTATCTGCAGCCGCCGTTCTTCGACAAGGACGCGACCACCGCGGTCAATTACGGCGCGGTCGGCGCGACCATCGGCCACGAGATCGGCCACGGCTTCGACGATCAGGGTCGCAAATACGACGCCAGCGGTAATCGCAGCGACTGGTGGACACCCGAGGACTTGGCGGCCTTCGAGGCCAAGACCAAACAACTGATCGAGCAATTCGATGTGCTGGTCCCCGAGGGCCTCGATCCCAAATACCACGTCGACGGCGCACTCACCGTCGGCGAGAATCTCGCCGATCTGCGCGGCCTGCAAATCGCCGTCGAGGCCTACCGCATCGCCGCGAAGCGCGAGGGTATGGACCCCGACTACCAGCAGATGTTCTTCTCCTACGCCCGCAGCTGGCGCGAAAAGCAGACCGAAGAGTCCACCATCAGCCTGCTCCAGGACGTCCACGCCCCCAACGAATTCCGCTGCAACCAGATCGTTCGCAATATCGCCCAGTTCTACAACACCTTCGCCGTCAAGGACGGCGACAAACTCTTCCTCCCGGAAAACCGGCGCATCACCCTCTGAACCCTGCCTAGCACCAGCCCGGTCCACGCCGGGCTGGTTCGTTACCGAACCAGGTCAGCGAAACTGATCTCCCCCAGTACGACGTGCTCGAGCTGCACGAATCCGTCGCGATGCAACCGGTGCAGGCGGTATTCGGCGGCGTGCGCGTCGAGCCGGAACTCACGGACCTCTTCGATCTCATATTTGGTATCGAGAGCTATAACCAGATAGAGCGGAATGCCTGCGCGGGCGTATTGCGCCTTTTTGTCGAGCAGATCCTCGGCGGCGGTGGACGGCGAAGAAACCTCGATGACGATCAGGGCATCACCGGCCTCCGGTTTTGCGCCCCGCTCCGGAAGACACCGATAAACCGTGACGTCCGGCCGCCGGAACGTGAATTTGGGTACTCGCCAGAGCACTACGTCGATATAGGTCTCGACTCGAATGCACGGCTCGGTACTCGGCAGCTGCTCCATGGCACCGGCCAGCCTGCGCGCCACACGATTGTGCTCTGGCACCGGCGACTCACAGACGATCACATGTCCGTGGACGACCTCGATCTCGCGCGCCGTGTCCTCGGGCAGGAGACGGTACTGCTCCTCGGTCATCTCATGCGGCAGATGGCCGGCCGGCTCGATCGTCATAAGGAAGCCTATCCATTCGTCATGTCGAGAGCCCAGGTCTGCGGCAGTGATCGACCGGCGATCTTCTCCGGCGGTGCGGGGCGTCGGATGGATGTGGATAAGCCCGGCCACTATGGCCGGGCTTATCCATGCGGGAAGCGCTTCGAGGGTATTACTTTCGCCGCCTAGCGACAGGGTCAGAAGGCGCTGCCGGTGGAGGGCATGGGGAAATAGCCGGGCCAGCTCGGGTAGCCGAACCAGCCGCCGGGGTAACCGGGCCCGCCACGGTGGCCCCAACCATCCCAACCATCCCAACCATCCCAACCACCCCAGCCGCCGTGGCCCCAGCCGCCGTGGCCCCAGCCGCCGTGGCCCCGGCCGCCATGGCCGTGGATGTCGTCGGCCTGATCCACCAGCACGATGGCCGGGCCCTGGGCATCGGTCGTATCGGCGAGGGCCGGGCCCGCTACCGCGGCGATCGGGGCCAGGGCCAGTGCGGAGGTGATGGCGATACGGGCGATCATAGGCCGGACGCGTCCGGCGGAACTCTTGTGATTCATCGGAACTAACCTCAATTCGGTATGCGTCAGTCGTGCGAAGACCCGCGTGCTCACGGATTCGACGTCGATGCCTCCCGGACGAGAGGATCATTTAGCGACACCGTTCAACGTACCGCTAGATAGCGGTACGTTCAATAGGTTAATAACAGATGACGTGACAGCAAGCGACAAGCCGAGGCGGCGCGGCGGTCAATGCAGGTTAGGCTGACCTATTTTTTTGCGGATCGAAGGGAGTCGAAGTCGAGGAATTCCTCAAGGAAGGAGAGGCTGACATGAAGTCTGTTCGGACGTCTCGCGGCTGGAAGCAGGCGGCGATTGCCGTGCTGGCCGGTGCGCTGACGCTGGGTATCGCCGCCTGTGGGCCGTCGAGCAAGGACGCGGGATCCGATGGTGGCGCGCCCGTCACCATCGCACACGCGCGCGGCACGACAACGGTACTGCGCACCCCGAAAAGGGTTGTCACGCTGGGGAATCAGTGGCTGGATTCGACGCTGGCGCTCGGCGTGACCCCGGTCGGCTATGTCGACAATGTCGCCTCGGTATCCAACAGCACCCCGGCGTGGGAGCCGAAGTCGCTCGAATCGGCCAAGGCATTGAATACCACGGGCAATATCGCCGAGCAGGTCGCGGCGCTGGAGCCGGATCTGATTCTGGTGGACGGATTTCTGGCCGACCAGAAGACCTATGACGAGTTGTCGAAGGTCGCCCCCACCCTGCCCGCACTCACCTCCGCATCGATCCAACCCTGGCAGGACCTTGTGACCACGCTCGGCAAGGTACTGCACAGAGCAGACGATGCGACGCGTGTGATCGCCGATGTAGACAAGAAGGTGGAGTCCATCGGCCAGGCCGATCCGGGACTGAAGGGCAAGACCTTCGCGAGCACCTGGTTGGCCAGCCCGGCACAGCTGATGGTGCTGACCGATCCGAACGACGGGTCGAGCAAGATCTTCACCCAGCTAGGACTGACCATCCCGAAGAATCTCACCGATCAACCGTCGAATCAGGGCCGGCTCGCGCTGTCGCCGGAGCGGGTCGACGAGCTCACCGTCGATCTGCTGCTCGCGGGCTACTCCCCCGGTATGGACGACATGTACCGGCAGCTCCCCGGATACGCCGATCTGCCCGCGGTGCGCAAGGGTGCGGTGGTCTTGCTCACGGCGCAGGAGTTCAGCGCCGTCAGCCAGCCGACCGCACTGTCGGTGCCCTACCTGTTGCACAAACTCGAACCAGCCTTCGCCAACGCGGCGAAATAGTTCGACCACCGGAGATTCGAGGCCATGCCGCGGCCCAGGTCCAGCAGGCACGACGAATCCGACGATCACCACCATGGGCACGACCGGCATCGAGTTCATGGCCCAGCCAGTAGAGTCCGGGCGCGTCACGCATCAACGGTGACTCAGCGTGCCGCGACGAGTTCGTCGGCCTCGGCGAGTTCGGCCGGTTCCTCCTCGACGTACCTGTCGCCCGCGAAGTACGCGGCCGCGGCGGCCAGGAACATCATGAGGGCGGCCGAGACGAACACCACGATCAGACCCGAATGGAACGGTCCGGTGAGCAGATGCGGGAAGAACTCCTGACCGGTGAGGGTGTCGGCATGGACGCCCGGCTTGGCCAATTCGCCGCTGGGGCCGAGCAATTCCTGGATCGGGTTGTAACCGAGGAAGGCGGCGAACAAGCTCGCGACCGGCGGCAGGTCGGCGAGTTGGGATGCGGCGCCCGCGGATACGCCCTGGGCGCGCAGACCGCTGTCGAGTGCCGAGGGCAGGCTGGCGGCCAGGCCGACGACCATGAGCGAGAAGAAGATTCCCATCGACAGCGCATTGCCACCGTTGAACAGGGTGCCGCGCATACCGGAGGCCGCGCCGCGCTGGGACGCGGGCACACTCGACATGATGGCGGCGGTATTCGGCGAGAAGAACAATCCGCAGCCGATGCCGTTGAGCAGCACGATCGCGGCGAACACCCAGTAGTTGAAGTCGACCGGGATGACCAGCAGCAGCAGGAAGGTGAGCCCGGCCAGCGTGGCGCCACCGGTGGTGAACCGGCGCGATCCGTAGCGGTCCGACAGCCAACCCGAAACCGGCCCGGCGGCAAGGAATCCCACGGTCAGCGGCAACAGATAGATACCGGCCCACAGCGGCGTCGATTCGTAGTCGTAGCCGTGCAGCGGCAACCAGATGCCCTGCAGCCAGATGATCAGCATGAACTGCATGCCGCCGCGGCCGATCGAAACCAACAGATTGGCGAAATTGCCGAGACCGAAGGCGCGATTGCGGAACAGCGACAGCTGGAACATCGGCTCGGCGACCTTGGTCTCCACCACGCAGAACACCGCGAGCAGGGCGATGCCGCCGAGCACCGCGCCGAGCACCCAGGGGTTGGACCAGCCGGTGGGGTGGCCGCCATAGGGCTGGATGCCGTAGGTGATGCCGGTGAGCAGGGCGGTGAGGCCGAGACCGAAGGCAATGGTGCCCGCCCAGTCGATCTTGCCCTTGGTGCGCGTGCCCACCTCGTGCAACGAGCGGTAGGACCAGATCGAGCCGATGACGGCGATCGGCACGCTGACCCAGAACACCGCGCGCCAGTCCCATTCGGACAGCACGCCGCCGATGATCAGACCGAGAAACGATCCCGCGACCGCGGCGACCATATTGATGCCGAGTGCGGTACCACGCTGTTTGGCCGGGAAGGCGTCGGTCAGGATGGCCGTCGAATTGGCCGTCAGCATGGCGCCGCCGATACCCTGCAGCACGCGCCAGACAATGATCCACACCGCACCCGTTCCACCGTGGAACGGATCGAAGGACAGCGCGACCGAGGTCACCGCGAACACCGCGAACCCGAGGTTGTAGATCTTGACGCGGCCGAAGATGTCGCCGAGCCGCCCGAACATCACCACGAGCACCGCGGTGACGAGCAGATAGCCCATGAGCATCCACAGCAGGTAGCCGACATTGCCCGCTTCCAGCGGGTTCAGTCCGATACCGCGGAAGATCGCGGGCAGCGAGATCAGCACGATCGAGGCGTTGACCGCGCTGAGCAGCACACCGAGGGTGGTGTTGGTCAGGACGATCCACTTGTAGTGCGGGTGATCCCGGTCGTAGCGCAGGCGACGGCGAATGGTCTGAACATCACCCAGATCGAGATCGGCGGATGGAATCGTCACGGCAGCCCCTTGCAGATTGTTACCTCAGGAAACTATATAGTTAGCTGATGCAACTATCAACTAATGGTTTCATTCAGTGGACTTCTCAGCTCTCGGCGGCCTTGCGGTAGCCGCGCACCGCGAAGACACCGAAGACCAGGGCGAGCCCCACAGACCAGGCGATGGTCTGCAGTAGCGGGGTGGCGATGACGCTCGGGTAGATCCTTATCCCAGAACGCGGCCCGCAGGTTGGCGTGCCGCTCCAGCATCGCCTCGGGGGCGGCGCAGCATCGGCACGTCGATCGGACCGCCGATATCGATGACGAACTGCATCGTGTACAGATCAACTCCGTCGGCGGCCAACCGCGCCAACGACAACAGCCCCTCCTGTAGCGGGCCGCGAGTACATCCTCGATGTCGGCCGGACGACTCCGATCCACAGTCATCGCAACACCTTTCGGCCCACGGTCATCGCATCGCCCCGCATCGGGCCAACGGCTCGGAAGGAGTCGCCCCTCATTGCGACTGCTTCCATGCCGCGCCCGATGCGGCCAGCGCGTCCGAGCTGAGGCCGGATACGCTCATCGCGGCATGTCGGTGCTGATCAGGTTCTGCTGGTTGTGCTGTATCGGGCTGGCCGTCATCGCTGTTCGCCTCGACTGCCGCACCGAAGGTGTCACCGATGGTCGTGGTCACGCCTGCCGCCACCGCCTCGTCGACCGCCGCCACGAGTTCGGCGATGATGAGGTATTCCCCGGCTCGGTACCAGTCCGGAGAAGGACATCGGGTTCCCGTACCACTCGACTTGGCGCGCGGGCGCAACCGGGCCATCGACGAGGCGATGATGGCCTACAGCTGGACCTCGTTCCTGGTCGAACACGGCACCTATGCCGAATGGATCGATCGCGGCCGCCCGAGCCCGCCGCATGGCTGGGCCAAATATCTGCAGTGGGTGGCGCGCGCGATCGATCTCGAATTGGTCCTCGGGACAGTGGATTCGGTCGCCGCGGCGGCCGACGGCTGGCTGGTTTCGGTGACCGGTGCCGCCGCTGGCGACTGCTTGCGGGGCGCTCGAAACAGCAGTGTCGCGACCGCCCAAATTGCTGCCCGTCGGTCCAGCCGCCGCTCGGCAGCCAATTGCCGCCGACGGCATGCGCCTCGACCACGATCACCCGCGGCGCTGCCAACCCCAATTTCCGCAGGACATGCGCTTTTGCCGCCACCGCAAGGGCTTTCGGCCCGGCTCCGACCACCAATAGTGTGTCCACGGTTCTCCTGCGATCGATCTGAGGCGGTACCAAGGGTAACCTAACTTCCTATTATCAGCTTTGCATAGGCTTACCTTAGGTTGAAACAGAGTGCTTAGGCTAACCTAATTCGCATGGGTAGAGGTTTCGAAGGGTTGATGCTGAAGGCCTGGCGCGCCGAGGATTACCGGCTCACGGTGACCTCGACCGAGTACATCAGCGATACGTACATGCGGCTCGGATTCGATGCGGGCGGACTACTCGCCGATCATCCGGTGCATCCGACGCAATGGGTGCGGCTGTGGATTCCGAATGGTGAGCGCGAGCACCAACGGGGCTACACGCTGGTCGATCCCGATCCGGACGCGAACCAATTCTCGATCGAATTCGCGGTACACCATGGGCCCGCCTCGATGTGGGCGCAAAAGGCGGCCGTCGGAGACCAGATCGATGCGTCGGTGCTCGGCTCGGACTTCCACCTGCCCGATCCGCTCCCGAGCGAGTTCGTCATCTTCGGCGACACCGCATCGCTGCCCGCCGTCAATTCGCTGCTCGACGCCATCGACGATGTCCCGGCCCGGGTCTGGCTGGAATGGCAATACGAATCCGACACCGGTCTCCCGGTCCGCAATAAGCCGCACCACCAGGTGAAATGGGTGCAGCGGATCGACAACGGCCGACTGCTGCGCGAACAAGCCAATGAAATGACGTGCCCGAAGGACGCTTTCGCCTGGGTCGCGTGCGACGGCCACACCACGCGCTCGATCGTCCAGGCACTCAGGACCACGCACGGGCTGCCGAAAAGCGCCATCAAATCCCGTGCGTATTGGAAGTAGGCCTCCTCAGGGAGGACTGTTGGCTGTCGCCGCCGCGCTGGACAGAGGTGGTACTGGACGAATGCCCGAGCCGTAACCGTCCACAGTGCAACTGCGCCGACGGGGAATCGTCGATCGAGTGTCGACGTTGGCACAGCAATGACGACCACCGAATCCGAGCGCTCCGCCACGCCCGTCGTCGACACCGGCACCGCATTCGGTGCCAGGGTCGCTGACCGCCTGGAACGCGAGCATGTCATTTGGCTGACCACCGTCGGCGGCAGCGGGACACCACAGCCGAATCCGGTGTGGTTCCAATGGCGCGACGGTGAATTCCTGATCTTCAGCCAGGCCGATAAGCCGAAGTTGCGCAATATCGCCCGTAATCCACGGGTTTCGCTACATCTCAACAGCACCGCGACCGGCGGCGATGTGGTGGTTCTCACCGGCACCGCGCGGATCGATGAAGCCGGGCCGACACCGGCGGAAGTCGCCGAGTTCACCGCGAAATACACCGAAGGACTCGCCTCGCTGTCGATGACCGAGGAGCAGTTCCACGCCGACTATTCGGTCGCGGTGCGCATCACCCCGGATCGGCTGCGCGGATTCTGAGCCCGGCCGTGAGCTGGGGATTCGCCGCCGACTAGGGTCATCGGTAATGAGAAGGAGGCAGCAGCCGCCGTTGCCCAAGCGGCATGGCTTGGATCCGGCCCGGCTCCGCCTACCGGAGCAGGGCGATTGGGCGACCATTCGGGACCATCTGGTGGCACGGCTGCCTCGCGTTACCGCCGCGCGGATCGATGAATTGCTGGACGCGGGCGCAATCGTCGACCTATCCGGTCCGATCGCGCCGGACGCGCCTTATGTGCCGGGCGGCGCGGTCTGGTTCCATCGCGATCTACCCGATGAGACCGTGGTGCCGTTCGATATCCCGATCGTCTACCGCGACGACGATCTGCTCGTGGTGGACAAGCCGCATTTCCTGGCCACGATCCCGCGCGGCCAGCACATCCTGCAAACGGCGTTGGTTCGGCTACGTCGCGAACTCGACCTACCCGATCTGATTCCCGCGCACCGGCTCGACCGCGTCACCGCGGGGCTGGTGCTTTTCGTCATCAACCCGGCCCGGCGCGGGGCGTATCAGACGATGTTCCACAAGCGCACGGTGCGCAAAGAGTACGAGGCCATCGCCCCCTTCGATCCGGAGCTCACACTGCCGCGCACGGTGCGCAGCCGGATCATCAAGGAAAAACAGGTGCTCGCCGCACAGGAGGTGGCGGGTGAGCCCAATGCGGAGACCTGGATCGAATTGGTCGAGCAGCGCGACGGACTGGGTCGCTATCGGCTGCGGCCACTGACCGGACGCACCCATCAACTACGGCTCCATATGAACGGGCTCGGCATTCCGATCCTCGGCGATGACTTCTATCCGGTGCTCACCGACAAATCTGTAGATGATTTCACTCGGCCATTGCAATTGCTTGCTTCGTCACTCGAATTCACCGATCCGGTCAGCGGCCGGCCGCGCCGGTTCGATAGTGCCCGGACGCTGCAGGCATGGGCGGATCCACACAGGTGGCGGGGCGGCATCCACCCCGATGGCGGGACGGTACGACCATGTGGATGACGCAGAACCCCGAAGCCGACCCCGCTGCGACAGTCGCGGGGATAACTACACTGGGCCGAGTGCTTCACCAGGACCTCGACGAAGCGGCACCGCCCCGCCACAAACTGCACGCCTATCTCGACGTGGCCGTTGTGGTGATCGTCCTGGCTGGCACGAATCTGATCGCCCACTTCACCACCGCATGGGCGAGCATCCTCACCGTTCCGGCCGCCGCCCTCGTCCTGCTCGCGCTCATGCGCCGACGCGGACTCGGCTGGTCCGAACTCGGGCTCTCACCGCGGCACTGGCAGCGCGGCACACTCTATGCGCTCGGTGCGGTCGGCCTGGTGCTCGCCGTGGTCGCGATCGGGGCGCTGCTGCCGATCACCCGGCCGTTCTTCCTCGCCGACCGCTACGCCACCATCTCCGGCGCACTCATCGCATCGATGATCGTCATCCCGTTGCAGACCGCGATTCCGGAAGAGCTGGCCTTCCGCGGCGTCCTGCACGGCACGCTCGACCGCGTCTACGGCGCCCGCGGCGTCTTCGCGGCGGGCTCGCTGCTCTTCGGCCTCTGGCATATCGCGTCCTCCCTCGGCCTGACCACCAGCAACCGCGGCCTGACCGGCTTTTTCGGCGGCGGTCCGGTCGGCCAGATCATCGGCGTCCTGCTCGCCGTCGTCGCCACCGGCGCCGCGGGCGTCGTCTTCACCTGGCTGCGCCGCCGTAGCGGCAGTCTCCTGGCCCCCATCGCGCTGCATTGGTCGGTCAACGGCGCGGGCGCATTGGCCGCCGCCATCGTCTGGCACACCACCCTGACCTGACCCGAATTCCGCGCAAGCCGGGTAGCTTGCGATTCGCGCATTTGTTCGAGTTTTCGGGGTGCGGAGCATTGACCTCGGGCGGGTCGCGGTTTAATCTCGGTGCGATCACACATATGTTCGAGCATGTAGGTCTGCGTCGGTATGACACCTGCTCCAGGGAAGGCTCGCGATGCGCGACAAACAGTCGACCGATAGGTCCGAGATCGCCGCATTGGCCGAGCGGGTCGCGAACGCGCGGGGTCGGTTGCCGCTGCAGGATGACGCGGCGCTGATACAGGCATTATCGGATGCCGAGATCGATGCGGAACGTGAATTCGCGCAATGGGTTCGCAAGCAGCGCAGGGGACAGCGGAAGCGGGCCGTCCAGGACGAGATCGCGGCGGAGAAGCGCAATCGACGGACCACGGCCGCCATCCAGCGCGCCGACGACGCGGACGCGCGCTGGCATCGGCGCGCACTGGCGGCGCGGCGGCGGGTCTCGAATCAGGACGCGCGCCTCGCCCAGTTGTACCGCCGGGCCGAATGGTCCTCGCGTGCGCTGATCGCCGTCGTGGTGCTCGGCATGGTGTGGGCCGGGGTGAATGTGCAACACAACCTGGCGCCCAGCGGGAATATGGCGGATCCGCTGTACTGGTTGAGCTATGGGATCGAGGCGATGATCTCGATCCCGATCATCACCATCATGGTGGCCGCGACGACGGCCGCCCGCTGGGGCCGCGAACTCGATCGGGGCAAGGTCGTCTTCTTCGAGACCGCGCTGCTCGGCACGACCGTCGCACTCAACACGGGCCCGCACCTGGCCGCCGGCTCCTTCGGCCAGGCGGCCGAATACGCGATCGCCCCCGTCATGGTCGGCGTCGTGATCTGGTTGCATGCCTGGGTTTCCGCGCGCTACGCCATGCTCATCGACGGTGTTCCACTGGTCGAGGACGAACCCGACCTGCCGCCCCGGCATCGGGTCACCACCGAACGCGGCGCGCCCATCGATACCTTCCGCGCCGATGATCCCACCGACCGCCGAGAACTACTCGCCGCCAAGGGTTTCGATCCCCTCCTCGACCAAGCCGGCGTCCGCTTCCCGGTCGAGGTGGACGCCCATGTCGCCGAGGCGGCGATGCGCGCAGCCCAACCCGACCCGGTCCCCGTCGCACGCCTCGATTGCACAGAAACCCTCGTATACGCCCACAGCACCCGCTCGACCAACGGCCGCCGCACCCAACCGATCCCGAGCGACGACTACCAGCCGGACCACGCCGTGCGTGCATCGGAATCGCTCCATGACACCGCGCGGACATTCACCGACACCGCCAATGACACGTTGCCTGCCGATACGTCGTCAGCCACTGCAAAACCACTCGGCGAGAACGCATTTCACGTCCCCAACCTCGACCACCGGGTAGCAACCGACACCGCTGCGAGCGTCAGCGCGAGCGCACCCCATGCCACCACCCGCATCGAGTCCCCGACGGCATCAGCGCGTGCCCTCATCGAGCACACCCCCACTGCCGCAACCGAGTTCGCCCCCCAGACCGCTGCCGATGAGCAGACCACTTTCGCCACCACCGGCCGCGAGTCCCAGACGGCAGCGCCGAGCACCGCCAACACCCACGACGAGCACACAACCGTCACCGCCGGATTCACCCGCCAGACCGCAGCCGACGAGCGCACAGCCATCGCCGCCACCGGCCACGAGACCCGGACAGATACACCGGCCGCCGACACCCCCGACGAGCCTTCGACTGTAGCCACCGCCGGCTTCGAGCCTCAGACCGCAGCGGCAATCGCCGCCGAAGAACGCTCGACTTTCGCCGCCGCTGGGTTCGGCAGCCAGTCCGCGGCCGACGCGCGTGCAACCTTCGCTGCCACCGGCCACCAGGCCCCGACAGGTACACCGAACGCCGCCAACACCCGTGACGGGCGCACAACTGCCACCGACATCGGAATTGCCTCCGCGGCTGCTGCTTCCGCTCGCGAGCACACGACTTCCGATACCAGCGGCGTGGCCGTCCGTATGGCGCCTGCGGCCGCCGATCGCACAGCTCTTCCGGTCAGCGGCGACGATCTCCGGACCGCTGCGGCGGCTGCGGCCAGCGCGTCGGACCAGCACGTTGGCTCCGGCTTCGAGTCTGATGCCACAACGATCGCTTCAGCTCGCGGTGCGCGCACGACTTCTGTTGTGGGAGAGGCAGAATCGCGGACCATTGTAGCGCAGTCGCAGCTGAGTATCTTCGATGCCGCGGCCGTCGAAGCAGGCTACGACACCGTCGACGCGACCTCGGACCGTGCAGAGGCCGACCCGAATCGCGCCACGGCATCTCGCGACGCGTCCGCGGCGGGCACGGGCGCTGACGCTTCCCACCCCGGGAATTCCAGCACCGGTGCCGAAACCCACACGCACGCAAGCGCACCGGCGGGCGCTCCCACCCCAGCGAAGCCCAGCACTCGTGCCGAGAATTCCACACGCACAAGCCCACCAGGCGATGCTTCCTCCCTGGCGAAATCCGGCACTCATCTCGAAACCGTCACGCGCACAGGCGCACCCGATGAAACCCAGCGCACCGACCAGGGTTCCGCGACCCCGGCGGAACGCATCACGCGAGCAATGGATGTTCGCCCTACTTCGCGCACGGACGACTCCGCGACCGATCCCGAGGACCAGACCGCGGACGCCGAGGTCAGGCAGCTCGTTTCGGATGACGCGGCTCGTCGCACCACCAGCGAGGTGATCAGCGACGTCGTGCAATCACTTTCGGCCGAGAATCTGCTGACCGAGAATGTCGGGTCCGGGAGCGATGATATCGAGGTGTGGTCGGTCGCCCGCGCGATCGCAGGTCGCGGCCTTTCGGTCATCCCCGTCGAACAGCTCGCCGAAATCCTCATGCTCGCCGATCAATCGTGGACACCCACCAGCATCGGCGCGGAAGTCGGCCTGTCCCGCACCGCGATCGCCCAAGTCCTGGAGTTCGCCAGGCGAGTCCGCCGCCCCTACGCCATCAGCAGCTGAACCACCGCCGTCGCCAGCCCGGCCTCGGTGCTCCCGCGCTCACGTATACCCAGTGACTACCTCGCCAGGGCGCCGAGGCTCTTGCCGAATACGCCGAACGTGCGATCGTGCCGTCACACCGCCGTCGGGCGGGCATGTCTGACCAGCGCTCGGCCGACCAGCGAAAACCCCATGCTTGTGGGTGTGCGTGCTTCCTAGAATTCGATCTTGTGCTCTCCCGTCCTTCCTTCATCAGTGACGAGGCGATCGCACGTGCGGTCGCTACGCACTGGCTGCCCGAGATTGCCGATATCAGCTATCTGCCGTGGGGGTTCGGCGCGCACCACTGGCAGAGCAGGCACGGCTCGCCCTTGCCGCACACGATGATGCGATCAAGCGTTGGACTGACCGCTACCTGGAACTGGCGGAAGTAGCATTCTCCCGACGGGACTCATGGGTGCCGACACACGGCGAGCCGCACAACGACAATCAGGTCATGACCGCCGACGGGTTGATGTTGGTCGATTGGGAGTCGCTGGCTCTCGCACCGCCCGAACGGGACTACGCAGATCTGCTCGCTGCGGGAACCGGCCTGTTGCGCCCCGACCTCGCGATGGTGGAGCTGTTCGCGCTGGACTGGCGGCTTTCCGAGATCGCCGAGTACGCGCGCTGGTTCGCTGCTCCGCACATCGGTACCGAGGACGACCACACTGCACTGGAAGGGTTGTACGAGGAATTGGCAGGAAGCGCGGAATAAGCCCGCAGTCCTACACCAACAGCCATGCTCGACACCCCGACGAAACGCTGTCTGCGCGCACCGCCGGGATCGACTTTGAGTAGCACATCCCGCATATCCGATGCGCTCTTATCGGTAGTGCTCGCGGCCACCTCCGAAGCGGTGCCGGCATCGGCGGGTGGATGCGAAGCCACGTTCATGATTCCCCAACAGCGGACCCCGATTCGGTCCGCTGCGGTGAAGTGATCTGCTGCTTCCGGTCGCCCCGAGCCGGCTCGGCGTCGTCCGTCGGGAATCACTACAAGTAGATAACGCAAGACGGTGGTCGAGCGATTTCAGCGTGCCCCGGCTTGCTGCCCTACTCGGTCGATGCGCTGTACCACTGTGACCAGCGATGCCAGCCCGATTCCGAGTCCGAGCCCCAGTGCCGAGGCGGCCGCGAAACCGGCCGGGAATCCACCGGCGTCGATGGCGACACCGCAGAGGGAAGTGCCGATGCCATTGCCGAGTGTCATCGCGGCGCCGTGCCAACCGATCGCCTCGCCGCGCCCGCCTTCGGGAACGATCCGGCTCAACTGGGCGACGGATGCGACGAGTGTTGGCGCACAGAGCGCTCCGGCGATGAGCCCGGTAAAGCCGAGCGAGAGCGGACCGACGGCGAAGCACATCGGAATGGTGACGGCGCCGAGTCCGGCGAGCAGCACATACGTCGAAATGGATCGGTGCAGCGCCCCGTAGACGAGCCCGCCGACCAGCGAACCGAAACCCCACACCGCCATGACCACACCGAGCCACCGCTGCGCACCGAACTCGCGCATGGCGGAGACGAAGGTCAGTTCCGAACCCGCGAGCACCGCGATCGCCACACTCGCGCCGAGACACAGCGCAATGAACTCGAGCCGGAACCATTCACGCCGCCGCACCGTCGCGACCTCGGCCTTGTCAGAGCGCAGCGGCGGATTGCGCACCCACACGAAGACGCCCGCCAGCACCAGCGCCATCTGCATCCCGAACAGGGTCAGCGTCGTCGACCATGCGGTCGCGGCGGCGATGCCGAGCACCGGCCCGACCATGAAGGCCATCTCCACCGACACCGATTCCAGTGCCAGCGCCGGTTGGCGCGTCTGCTCGGAGGTCGCCGCGATCACGGCCTGCCGCACCACCGTGAAGATCGGAATGTCGAAGAGCCCGGCGACCGCCGCGAGCACCAACAGTGCCGTATACCCGACAAACGGCGCGATCGACCAGCACACCGCCCCGACCACGATCGAGGGCAGAATCGTGCGCCGCAATCCGAACCGATCCAGCATCCGCCCACGCCACGGCCCACTCGCCGCAACACACAGCGTGACAATCGAACTCAGCGCACCGGCCTGCCCATACGACCCGTGCAGGGTCTGCACCACATGCAGTGCGAGCAATACCGACCCGGCGAAGAACGGAATTCGAACCAACACCCCCAGCAGCAGCACATTGCGCACCGCCGAGTTCGCCAGCACCTCCCGATAGGACCGCACTCAACCGAGCGTCTCATGCCAACCCACCCCCACGCCACCGATTAATCCGATGATTCGTCCCCAGCGCGCCCTGCACCCAATCAACAAGCAGCCTTCAACTATTCGCCAAGCGATCCCCACCCAAGGTCGACGGCAGCTGAGAGCATGGAAGGTAACAGGCCCGATGGCTTCGGATCCGCCGGTTCTACTGGCCCGACCTGTCGACGAATGGATTCCGCGCCTCCAGCCCCGCGAACCTCCGGCCGTGCTGAAGATCCTCCGACAGTGGGTATTTCGCGCGGGATTGGACCGCAGCTTCTGAGCACATTCCACCACGACACTGCGCGCGTCTCTTCGAGGAATGAGGCATTAACGGTCATGGATGGTGCACCATTCGGCGTAGGACGCGATGATGCGACGGGCCTTGGCAGGACTCATCGCCGGATTCAATTTGCAGGTCGCGACGTTGTAGAACTCCTGAAGAACCTGAGTGCTGAGCACGCCGGTGCCACGATCCCACAGATCGACAAGGACGTCATGAGCGATCTCATGCCGATACGTGAAAATCACGTGGTGCTCGACGGCTGCGCAGGGACGTCAAAGGCCCGCTTCCCAAATGGGAAGCGGGCCTTTGCACGAGCGCCGGAGAAAAGGCTTACTTGGCCTTCTCCAGGACCTCTACCAGCCGCCAGTGCTTGGTGGCCGACAGCGGGCGGGTCTCCATCAGCTGGACGCGGTCGCCGACACCGGCGATCTCGTTCTCGTCATGCGCCTTCACCTTGGTAGTGGAGCGAATGATCTTGCCGTAGAGCTTGTGCCGCGTGCGGTCTTCCAGCTCGACCACGATGGTCTTGTTCATCTTGTCCGAGACCACGTAACCGATGCGGACCTTACGGGTACCGCGCTTGACCTCGGGGGTCACTTTCTCTTCACTCATGCCGCATCTCCCTTACCAGCGGGTGCCGAGGCCAGGCCGAGCTCACGCTCGCGCATGACCGTGTAGATGCGCGCGATCTCGTGACGCACGACGCGCAGGCGACGGTTGTTGTCCAACTGACCCGTCGCCATCTGGAAGCGCAGATTGAACAGCTCTTCCTTCGACTCGCGCAGGCGGGCGACGAGCTCCTCTTCGTTGAGCTCGCGGAGCTCTGCGGCCGGTGTACCGGTAGCCATCAGAACTGCTCCTCCCTGGTCACGATCCTGCACTTCATGGGGAGCTTGTGCATCGCGCGGCGCAGGGCCTCACGAGCGGTCTCCTCGTTGGGGTAACTCATTTCGAACATCACGCGTCCGGGCTTGACGTTCGCGACCCACCACTCCGGCGAACCCTTACCGGAACCCATGCGGGTTTCGGCCGGCTTCTTGGTGAGCGGGCGATCCGGGTAGATGTTGATCCAGATCTTGCCGCCACGCTTGATGTGGCGGGTCATCGCGATACGCGCGGACTCGATCTGCCGGTTGGTGACGTAGGCGGGCTCGAGAGCCTGGATGCCGAATTCACCGAACGCGACCGAAGTGCCGCCCTTGGCCATGCCGCTGCGGCCCGGGTGATGCTGCTTCCGGTGCTTGACCTTCCGTGGCATCAACATGCGTCAGCCCTCCTGTTTTTCTGCCGGGGCGTCGGCAACCGCGGTAGCAGCGCCTGCCCGCCCGGCCTCGGTGCTGGTCGCGGTGGTGCCTGCGGAACCGGACCGACGCGGGCGGCTCGGCCGCTCCCGGCGCTCGCGGCGGTCACCGGCCGAGGGCGCGGCCGCGGCCGTGACCTCACGCTTGCCACCGACGATGTCGCCCTTGTAGATCCAGACCTTCACGCCGATGCGACCGAAGGTGGTCTTGGCCTCGTAGAGGCCGTAGTCGATATCCGCACGCAGCGTGTGCAGCGGGACGCGACCCTCACGGTAGAACTCCGAGCGCGACATTTCGGCGCCACCGAGGCGGCCCGAGCACTGCACCCGGATGCCCTTGACGTTCGGCGAACGCATGGCCGACTGAATGGCCTTGCGCATCGCGCGACGGAACGCCACCCGGTTGGACAGCTGCTCGGCCACACCCTGGGCGACGAGCTGGGCATCCGACTCCGGGTTCTTGACCTCGAGAATGTTCAGCTGCACCTGCTTACCGGTGAGCTTCTCCAGCTCGGCGCGGATGCGATCGGCCTCGGCGCCGCGGCGACCGATGACGATGCCTGGACGCGCGGTGTGGATGTCGACGCGAACCCGGTCACGGGTGCGCTCGATCTCCACCTTGGAGATGCCTGCCCGCTCCATGCCGGTGGCCAGGAGCTTGCGGATGGCGACGTCTTCCTTCACGTAGTCCGCGTACTGCTTGTCCGCGTACCAACGCGACTTCCAGTCGGTGGTGATACCGAGGCGGAAGCCATGGGGATTGATCTTCTGTCCCATTTACTTTGCCCCTCCCTTCCGGCGGTTACGAGTGGATCCACCGGCGGTGGGCACGCTCTCGACCTCGATGGTGATGTGGCTGGTGCGCTTACGAATCCGGAACGCACGGCCCTGGGCACGCGGCTGGAACCGCTTCATGGTCGCGCCTTCGTCGACGTAGGCGGTCGAGATGACCAGGGTCGACGGGTTCAGACCGAGGTTGTTCTCGGCGTTCGCCGCGGCGCTGGCCACGACCTTGGCAACCGGCTCGCTCGCGGCCTGCGGCGCGAACTTCAGGATCGCAAGGGCGTCCTCGACCCGCTTGCCGCGGACCAGGTCCACGACACGACGGGCCTTCATCGGGGTCACGCGAACGTGCTTGGCGGTCGCGCGCGCAGTCGGGTTCTGAACCGTCACTGTGTTTGATTCGCTCATCGCCGCTTGCTCTTCCGGTCTTCCTTGACGTGGCTCTTGAACGTCCTGGTGGGCGCGAACTCACCCAGCTTGTGGCCGACCATGGACTCCGAAACGAACACCGGCACATGCTTGCGGCCGTCGTGGACGGCGAAGGTGTGACCGATGAAATCGGGGATGATGGTCGAACGACGGGACCAGGTCTTGATGACCTGCTTGCTGCCCTTTTCGTTCTGTACGTCCACCTTCGCGAGGAGGTGGTCGTCGACGAACGGGCCCTTCTTGAGGCTGCGTGGCATTTCTTACCTCCTCCTTCAGCGCTTCTTGCCGGTCTTGCGACGGCGGACGATGAGCTTGTCGCTCGGACGGTTGGGCTTGCGGGTGCGGCCTTCCGGCTGACCCCACGGCGAGACCGGGTGGCGACCACCGGAGGTCTTGCCTTCACCACCACCATGCGGGTGGTCGACCGGGTTCATGACGACACCACGGACCGTGGGGCGACGCCCCTTCCAGCGCATGCGGCCGGCCTTACCCCAGTTGATGTTCGACTGTTCGGCGTTGCCGACCTCGCCGACGGTGGCGCGGCAGCGCACGTCGACACGACGGATCTCACCGGAGGGCATACGCAGCGTGGCGTAGGGGCCTTCCTTACCGAGCAGCTGGATGCTCATGCCGGCGGCACGGGCCAGCTTGGCGCCACCGCCCGGACGCAGCTCCACATTGTGGATCGTGGTACCGGTCGGGATATTGCGCAGCGGCAGGTTGTTACCCGGCTTGATGTCGGCGGTGGGGCCGGACTCGATCGGGGTGCCCTGCACCACGCCCTTAGGGGCGATGATGTAGCGCTTCTCGCCGTCCACGTAGTGCAGCAGCGCGATGTTGGCGGTGCGGTTCGGGTCGTACTCGATGTGCGCGACCTTGGCCGGGACGCCGTCCTTGTCCAGCCGACGGAAGTCGATCAGACGGTAGGCGCGCTTGTGGCCGCCACCGCGGTGACGGGTGGTGATGCGACCGTGCGCGTTGCGGCCACCCTTGCTGTGCAGCGGGCGGATCAGCGACTTCTCGGGGGTCGACCGAGTGATCTCAGCGAAGTCCGAGACGCTGGAGCCACGACGGCCCGGCGTAGTCGGCTTGTACTTACGGATTGCCATGAGTTCTTCTCTGCTTTCTGGAATCCCAGGCGCTTACGCGACCGGGCCTCCGAAGATCTCGATGGGCTTGCTGTCGGCCGAGATGGTCACGAGCGCGCGCTTGGTGTCCTTGCGCTTGCCGTAACCGAAGCGGGTCCGCTTGCGCTTGCCCTGACGGTTGGCGGTGTTGACGCTGGTCACCTTCACACCGAAGACCTTCTCGACGGCAATCTTGATCTGCGTCTTGTTGGAATCCGGGTGCACGATGAAGGTGTAGGTACCTTCCTCGATCAGTCCGTAGGACTTCTCCGAGATGACCGGCGCCAGCAGAATGTCGCGGGGGTCGGCGATCGTGGTCACTTGCTCTCCTCCTGTGCGGATTCGGCGGGGCCGTGCACGAAGGCGTTCAAGGCCTCGACACTGAACACCACTTCGTCGCTTTCCAGCACGTCGTAGGTGTTGAGCTGATCCGGCGCGATCGGGTGCACGAACTCCAGGTTCTGCACGCTCTTCCAGCCCGCGATGTCCTCGCGTCCCAGGACGAGCAGGAACTTCTTCCGGTCCGACAGCTCGGACAGGAAGGACTTCGCGGTCTTGGTCGACGGGGCCTGCCCCGAGACCAGTTCGGTGATCACGTGGATGCGCTCGTTGCGCGCACGATCCGAGAGGGCGCCACGCAGCGCGGCGCGGATCATCTTCTTGGGGGTGCGCTGACTGTAGTCACGCGGCTGCGGACCGTGCACGGTGCCACCGCCGGTGAACTGCGGCGCGCGGGTCGAACCCTGACGGGCGCGGCCGGTGCCCTTCTGGCGGTACGGCTTCTTGCCACCACCGGAGACCTCGCCACGCGTCTTGGTCGCGTGCGTGCCCTGGCGTGCGGCGGCGAGCTGCGCGACGACGACCTGGTGCATCAGCGAGATGTTCGCGGTGACATCGAAGATCTCCGCGGGGAGCTCGACGGTGCCGTTGGTCTTGCCGCCGAGTTCCTTGACCGGGAGAGTGAGATTCACGGTCTTCTTCTCCGTATCGACTGCGGGGCTGGTCATGCGTGCGCACCACCCTTCACTGCGCTCTTGACGATCACGACGCCGCCCTTGCGACCCGGGATCGCGCCCTTGATCAGCAGCAGGCCGTTCTCGGTGTCCACCTTGTGAACCGAAAGGTTCTGCGTGGTGACGCGGTCGTTACCCATGCGACCCGACATGCGCATGCCCTTGAACACGCGGCCGGGGGTGGCGCAACCACCGATGGAACCCGGGCGACGGTGCACTGCCTGGGCACCGTGCGAAGCGCCTTGACCACGGAAGCCGTGGCGCTTCATGGTGCCGGCGAAGCCCTTGCCCTTGCTGGTGCCGGTGACGTCGACGTAGGTGCCCTCTTCGAAGACGTCGGCGTTGATCTCCTGGCCGACCTCGAAGGTGGAGGCATCCGCGACCCGGATCTCGACGACGTGGCGGCGCGGGGTGACACCGGCCTTGGCGAACTGGCCGGAGACCGGCTTGTTCACCTTGCGCGGGTCGATGCCGCCGAAAGCGACCTGGACGGCGCTGTAGCCGTCGCGCTCCACGGTGCGGATCTGGGTAACGACGTTCGGTCCGGCCTTGATGACGGTCACGGGGACGACGCGGTTGTTGTCGTCGAACACCTGGGTCATGCCGAGCTTGGTGCCCAGGATGCCCGCCGCGGGCCTGTTCTTGTTATCAGTCATGATTCGAGTCCCCGTCACTGAATGTTGACGTCGACGCTGGCCGGGAGATCGATGCGCATGAGGGCATCAACCGTCTTCGGCGTCGGGTCGAGGATGTCGATCAGCCGCTTATGCGTCCGCATCTCGAAGTGCTCGCGCGAGTCCTTGTACTTGTGCGGCGAACGGATGACGCAGTACACGTTCTTTTCGGTCGGCAACGGCACCGGCCCGACCACACGGGCCCCGGTGCGGGTCACCGTCTCCACGATCTTGCGCGCGGACGCGTCGATCGCTTCGTGGTCATAGGCCTTGAGCCTGATGCGGATCTTCTGTCCCGCCACGCTAAGTGTCCTTTTCTCCGCTTATCGTTCGTGGTTCGGAAGCCGGGTTCCGCACCACCTTCAATTGCACAGCCCGAACACACGAAGACGTCCCAGCCCGAGTGGGTCAGACCCGGAGGAGGCAGCCTGCGTAATCACGCAAGGCCCCGCTCGGGCAGATCCAACACAGTGAGACCGCGATCGGGCAGGCCCGATCCTCGCCGCTGTTCATCTGTCATGGTTCTCCGGTCCACGCGGTCGGGCGTGTCGCGCCGATCTTCGATCGGAATTCAACGCAGCCGCTCATTCCTCGGCCCTGGTTCGAACTTCACCTGGCCCGGAATGTCGTCCCGGACGCACCCACGCTGGAAGTCCAGCGAGGTACGCGATTGGGTATTGCTCGCCTCGCCACCCGCCACAACCGCCGAACGGCATGACCTGGTGCAAGGCAACCCGAACAGTATGCCCGACCGCGTTGGCGACTTCAAATCCGCCCCCTACCAACTCTTTCTCGGCAGGTCAGGGCGTGAATCCCGGGCGCGCCGAGACCAACTGGTCGCGGATGATCATGGACAGTACCCGCCGGGCGGCAGGCACCGACCAGGAGGCTGATACACACCGACGGGCAGCTGCCACCGCCCGAACTTACTTCCGAGTAAGATACGGGTATGACGAAACCGACCACGACCAATCGCATCTGGAACAAGCTGCCGGACAACAGACTGGGGCACACCCTGTTCTCGCTGGGCATGGTGGCCCGGGTGCCCTACTTCGGGACGGTGCTGCCGAGCGTCGTGCGGTTGGAGCCAGGACTATGCGAGGTGACCTCGCCGAAGTGGTTCGGCATCCACAACCACCTGGGCACCTTCCACGCGATCGCGGCCTGCAACCTGGCCGAGGTGGCCATGGGCATGCTGAGCGAGGCCACGGTGCCCGACACCCACCGCTGGATTCCCAAGGCGATGAATGTGCAGTACCTGGCCAAGGCCGAGACCGGTCTGCGCGCGATCGCGAAACTGGCCGAGGTGCCCGACTTCACGCAGAGCACTGAGGGGCAAGAGCTCGTAATCCCGGTCGCCATCTACGACAAGCACGGCCTCGAGGTCGTGCACGCCGATATCACCACCTGGGTCAGCCCCAAGTAGGTGCGTCGTTGTTGCGGTGGCGCGATCGGAGCGGATTGAATGCGGAATATGAGCGACAGGGCGGGCCGAGAGTTCGACCTCTGCGTGGTCGGACTCGGCCCGACCGGGCGGGCGCTGGCGCATCGCGCGATGCGGGCCGGATTCCGCGTCGCCGCTGTCGATCCGCGACCGGACCGGCTCTGGCCACCCACGTTCTCCTGCTGGATCGATGAGCTGCCGGACTGGCTGCCGCCGAGCACCATTGCCGCGCGCATCCCGAGGCCAGCGGTGTGGACGAAGTCCGAACATCGGATCGACCGCCCCTACTGCGTGCTCTCGAAGACCGCGCTGCGCGATGCGTTGCCACTCGACGATGCCACCATCGTCGCCGGGCGGGCCACTCGCGTCGAGGCCAATGAGGTCGAACTCACCGACGCCACGATCCTCAGGGCCGCAACGGTTTTCGATACTCGCGGGCTACCGACGCTCGGACAGCGCCGCGCGGCCAGCGCGCACGGCATCTTCGTCGATGCCGAAGCCGCCGCACCCATGGTGTCCGAGGGCGAAGGACTGCTGCTCGATTGGCGGCCGGAGAACGGCGCCGGACCCGATGCGCCGCCGTCGTTCCTCTATTCCGTCCCGCTCGGTGACGGCACGGTGATCTTCGAGGAGACCAGCCTCGGCCTGCGCGGCGGTATGCCGCAGCACGAGTTGCGCAGGCGCACACTGAACCGGCTTGCCGCACATGGCATTCGGCTCACCGGCACCGAGCCGACCGAGGCCGCGCACTACCCACTGGACCAGTCACCGCCGAAAAAGGGGACTGCCCAGGCGATTCCGTTCGGCTCCCGCGGCGGCATGATGCATCCGTGCACCGGCTACAGCGTGGCCGGCTCCCTGGCCTTGGTCGACACGGTCGTCGCCGCCCTCCGGGCAGGCAGCGATCCCATCGCCGAACTCTGGCCGTGGCAGGCCCGACTGGTGTACTGGATGCGCATCCGCGGCCTGTGGGGCATGGGCCGCCTCACCACCGAACAGTCCATCGCCATGTTCGACGCGTTCTTCGGCGCCGCCCCCCGCGGCCAGCGGGCCCTGCTCTCCACTCACGACGACTACGCCGCTCTCGGTGCAGTCCTGTTCAATACCGTCGCGCGCACCTGGCCGTTCCGCTGGCGCTACGACCTGGTCGGCTGGACAAATCGAAACCGTTGGGTCGGTTTCGGCCTCGCCACAGCCGACCACGAAGCGGGACGGATCGGCTGACCGGTCAGGCGCCGGTTTCGGCGGCGCGCTGGTAACCGCGGATCGCGGGGTAGGCGAATACGACGACGAGCCCGAGAACCCAGGCGACGGCCTTACCCAGGGGTTCGGCGACGGCACCGCCGTAGGACAGTCCCTTCATCGCATCGATGGCGCAACTCATCGGTTGGTTCGCGACCACGTCTTGCAACCAGACCGGATAGGCGATGATGGGAACGAACCCGGTATTGAAGAACATCAGCAGGGTATTGATGATGCCGATAATGCTCACCAGCATGACACCCTCGGTAATGGTGGCCAGCGCCGTGACCAGCACCGCGAAGCCGACCCCGAACAGCACCGGAATGCCGATCATCCCGATGGCCGCCAGCGGCCCCTGCCCGAAGCGGAAGCCGAGAGCGAGGCCGACCCCGACCACGAACAGCGTGGTGACCAGCACGCGGACCGCCTCGGCGAGCAGCCTGCCGGTCAGTCCGGCCGCCCGATGCACCGGCATGGTCCAGAACCGACCGAGCAGTCCTGTGTACTTCTCGCCCTTGAAGCCCAGTGCGCTGACCACCGCACCAGACATTGCCGCGACCAACGTGATCAGCGCGACCTGTCCGTAGATGCTCGGTTTACCGGTGGCCGCGGTGATCGAATTGCCGAGCACGACGCGGAACATGAAAAGCGTCAGCGCCGGATAGAACAGTGTCTGGATGGTGGTCGCGGGATCGCGTGCCCATACCAGCAGCAGCCGCTTGCACTGGATCAGACTGTGCGCGATCCAGGTCGACAGCGCGCGTTCGGACCGCGTGGCCACCCGTGGCAGCGGGGCGAATTCTTCCACCTCGGTGCGCTCCAAGGTCTCGACAGAACTCATGACCGCCTCACACTCGCCCAGATCGCCAACGGAGTGAAGACGACCGCCATACCGCCCAACCAGGTCAGCGGCACCCACAGCACATCCCAGCTCACCCCGTCTTGGGTCATATCGCGCATCGCGAAGGAGAACTGGGAGATCGGCTGATTGCGCACGAACGGCCGGATCCACATCGGAAAGCTGCTTTCCGGGACGAATCCGCAGGACAGCATGCCGAAGATCAAGGTGGGCAACGTCAATGCCTGACTCAGCGATTCCGGACTCTTGGTCATGCTGCCGAGCGCGTCGGCGCCGAGTGCGAGCACCGTACCGACCGCGATCGAGAACACACAGAACAGCACAGCCTGACCGAGTCCGGCGAC
Source organism: Nocardia sp. NPDC051990 (assembly GCF_040680755.1). Taxonomy (NCBI): domain Bacteria; kingdom Bacillati; phylum Actinomycetota; class Actinomycetes; order Mycobacteriales; family Nocardiaceae; genus Nocardia; species Nocardia sp. NPDC051990. Next base: position 164,335 of record NZ_JBFAXH010000003.1, read on the forward strand.
GAACCGGAAGCCGATCATGTAGCCGAAGATGATCGCCGCGGTCAACGCCGTCAGCGAACGCACCAGGCCCGCGCCGATGCGCGCGCTCAATGGCACCAGCGCGCCGATCGGCATCGTCTGTAGCCGAGTGCTCAGACCGGTCAGCGCCTCGTATGCGGACAGTTGCGCATTCGACATCATCGTGAACGCCATGGTCTGCAGCACGATGATCGGCATGACGAACTGGGCGTAGTCGATGCCCTGGAACTTCATGACATACCGCAGCGGCAGATAGAAACCGAGCGTGAACACCAGCGGAGTGACCATCGCGATGATCAGTTCGCCCTTGACGGCCATGGTCCGCACAATGCGTCCGGCCAGCGCCCGCCACTGCGCGAAGTACGACAGTCTGGCGGTAGGCAGCTCGGCGAAGAGCAGCGCCGTATCGGCCTGCTCAACAGTTGCAGAAGTCACGACTGCGCCTCGCTGGTACTCGGCTCCGTCGCGACCTCGAGTCCGGTATTGCTGGTTCGCTCGCTCACGACTACACCTCGCTGGCGCTCGGCTCCGTCGTGCGCGATGCGCGCTGTATTGATGGTTCGCTCGCTCACGCGTGGCCGCCCGAATGGCCGGTGATGGAGAGGAATACATCATCGAGCGATGGCCTGCGCAGCGCGATATCGGCCAATTGGACACTGGCGGCGTCGAGCCTGCGCAATGCCTCCGACAGCGTGGCCGCGCCGTCGGGTGCCGGAATCGAGAGCCGGTCGCCGCCGTTCATATCGGCGAGTACGGCGGCGGGCACCAGATCACCGAGTGCGATGGCGGCCTTGCCGAGCTGGGTCGGATCCAGCGGCACCACCTCGCAGTAGCTGCCGCCGGTCTTCTCCTTGAGCTCGTCGGCGGTGCCCTCGGCGATCACCGTGCCCCTATCGATGACGATGATGTTGTCGCTGAGCACATCGGCTTCCTCGAGATACTGCGTGGTGAGCAGCACCGTGATGCCCTGATTCTTCAGCGCGGTCACCAGATCCCACACACCCTGGCGGCTGCGCGGATCCAGACCGGTGGTCGGCTCGTCGAGGAACACCACCTCCGGGCGCACCACCAGACCGCAGGCGATATCGACCCGACGACGCATACCGCCGGAATAGTGGCGCACCGCGCGACGGCCCGCGCTCACCAGATCGAATTCCTCGAGCAGGGTGTCGGCGCGCTTGCGGGCGGCAGCTTTGCCCAGGCCCATCAGCCGGCCGAACAATTCCAGGTTCTCCCGGCCGGAGAGGTTCTCGTCCAGCGCGGCGTACTGGCCGGTCATCATGATCGAGCGGCGTACACCCGCCGGATCCTTCCGCACATCGTGACCGGCGACCACGGCGGTGCCGGAGTCCGGCCGCAGCAAGGTGGACAGCACCTTGACCATGGTGGTCTTGCCCGCGCCGTTGGGCCCGAGGATGCCGAGCACGCTCGCCCGCTCGGCGCGGAAGCTGATGCCCTGCAGCGCGTGCACATCGCCGAATGACTTTCGGACATCGGCAACCACGACCGCGGCGTCACCACCATCGATGGGTGGCGGCTCGCTGGTGTGCGAATCCGCTTGGTTCAAGCTCGGCATCAACTCTCCACTGTGTCTGATCGGCGGCGTTCGCGGGGCTGGCACGGCGACGATCTGGGTCGCCGAAGTGCGCGCATGAATATGTCCCGGTTAGTGATCCCTGCCGCCAGGCGTGATGTTACCGGCCGGAGCATCCCGGCAGGGCCGAGCGCGCTGTACCCACCGGCCAGCGCCCCAACTGTGTCCTTACTCACATTTCTTTCCGCCGATCCACCGGACCCGAGAACATCGCTGGTGGCGACCCTCGAAGGGCAGCGTAGGGGCGACAGTGACACCTTGTCGGGCCGTCGCGGCGACCATAGTCTGCTAGACGGGGGAACCTGCACTCACTCGTTTGCGGCAGCTGCTTCGCCAAGCGTTCAGCGGTCTGCGGCGGATCGACCCTGCGAGAGGTGACCATGGCCGAGACCGCGCAGCCAAGGCTGGCAACGCATCCGGGAGGATCGGGCCGACCGAACGTGCTCACGTCCTATGACCCGCGCACCGGCGAAATCGTCGGCAACTATGCCGTGATGGGCTCCAGCGAAATCAACCGCATCGTGCGCGCCGCGCGTTCCGCCGAAAAGTGGTGGGCGGAACTGGGATTCAGCGCCCGCAAACGCTGGCTACTGGACTGGAAACACAGCATCGCCAAGCGCGCAGGCGAATTGACGGAAATCCTGTCCGAGGAAACCGGAAAACCCGCGGCGGACGCGGCAATCGAGGTGATGCACGCCGTCGAGAGTCTGGATTGGGCGGCCCGCAACGCCACGCGCGTGCTGGATCGGCGCAAGCTCGGCTCCACCTGGCTGACCCGAAATCAGCATGCCTCCGTGGGCTATCTGCCGCTCGGCGTGGTCGGTGTGCTCGGACCGTGGAACAACCCGGTGTTCACCCCGATGGGCTCGATCGCCTACGCGATGGCCGCGGGCAATGCCGTGGTGTTCAAACCCGATGAGCTCACCACCGGCGTCGGGGTCTGGCTGGCCGACAGCTGGAACAAGCTGGCGCCGAATCAGCCTGTGCTGCAGGTTGTTACCGGCGATCACGCCACCACCGCTGCGCTGTGTCGCGCCAAGGTGGACAAAATCGCCTATGCCGGTTCGGATGCGGGCTCGCGCGAGGTGATCACGCTGTGCGCGCAGACCTTGACGCCGGTGGTAGTTGAGCGAAACGGCAAGGGCACCATGGTGGTTCACGTCGATGCCAAACTCGACGAGGCCGCCGAGGCCGCGGTATTCGGCGCGATGGCCAATGCGGGTCAGAACTCCACCGGCATCCAGCGGGCCTATGTCGCCAACTCCGTATACGACCGATTCCTGGAACTGGTGATCGATCAGGCGCGGCGGCTGCGGCCGGGCGCGGATAAGCGCGCGTCCTATGGTCCGATGATTCTGGAATCGCAAGTCGATGTGGTGCGCAAGCAGGTGCGCGACGCACTGGCCAGGGGCGGGCGCGCAGTAGTCGGCGGCATGGATTCGATTCGCGATCCGTATATCGAACCGATCGTCTTGGCCGAGGTACCGGAGGAGAGCCTCGCGATCACCGGCGAGGGCATCGGGCCGCTGTTGATCGTCAACAGGGTCGCGAATATGGACGAGGCAGCGCAGCGGATCAACGCGGTCGGCAATGGCGTCGCGGTATCGGTGTTCACCCGGGATGTGCACGGTATCGAATCCTTCGCCGAGCAACTGCGGGTCGGTGTCGTGACCATCAATTCCTCGACCACCTACGCCGGAATTCCGGCGCTGCCGTTCGGCGGGGTGGGCGAATACGGGCAGGGACACCACCACGGCGACCAGGGACTGCGCGAGTTCAGCCGGACGCTGGCGATCGCGCGCAAGCGGTACCGGGCGCCGGTGAATCTGTCCACCTTCGACCGGCATCCACGACATCTGCGCACCGCCAAAGCCATCTTCCGAATGCGACACGGTCGCTTGAGCTGACCCCCAGTGCGCGGATCACGCTATCCGCACCCACAAACAGCGCGAGTCTTACGAGCGACGTTCGCGGGCCCGCTCGCGTCCGAGCCGCCAAAGCGCATGCGCCACACGCGCGGGACGCGACCATCCCGCGAGCGCGCATCTACTGCCGAACGACCCACCATCACCGACTACCACGAAGCAAGTCCGACAAGCGACGAGTTCGCAGCCGTCCCACACCCGAGTCGTCGAAACACATTCGCCACAAGCACCGAGCTCACCGCTCGGCCCGTGCGCATCAGGCGCCGAACGACCCGCCCTTAGCGACCACCACTGCGCGAGTCCTACGAGCGAGGAGTTCGCGGCCCGTCTCGCGTCCGCGCCGTAGGCGCGGCCATCGAACACAGCCGAGTCGTCGAAGCGCATGCGACGTAGTCGCGAGTCTCGACGGCGCCGCTGGCGACTGCTTGCAGGTCGCTCGAAAGGGTCAGTCGCGAGACAGCAGGGGGCCGCGAACGCGCGGCGCCGCAGGCGCCGCGATCAAACACAGAGCACGGCCTCCATCAGGGCGCAGACTCGGGCCAGTTGTTCGGGGCGGGGGTCGAATTTGGTCAATCGGCCCACGTCGATCACCTGCGCGATGGCGGCGTGCACGCGGAAGCGCGCCTCCACCGGATCACCATCGAGCAGATTGGCCCACTCCAGCACGTTCTGGCGCTGGATGGCGCGCAGCTTGTGCTGTTCGGCCTGCGGCAGATTGCTGAATTCGGCGTAGTAGACCGGCATGATCTCCGGCATGGCGAAGGTGAGCCGGGCCTGGCGGTAGGCGATGCGCCGGACCGCGTCGGGACGGCTGGTGGCCTCGGCGAGCGCCTCGGTGATCGCGATGGCCACCCGGTCGCCGGTGCGGAAAAAGGCGGCGGCGAGTAGGTCGGCCTTGCTGGTGAAGTATCGGTAGACGCTGGAGGCATTGATGCCGACGGCCGCGCCGATTTCCTCGATACTGGCCTCGTGATAGCCCTTGCGACCGAAGATCCGGATCGCCTCGGTGAGCAGTTGTTCGCGTTTGGAGGTGACCGGCAGGCCGCGGGTGACCGGTCCTGGCTGGGGTTCGGTTGGTGCGGGCGGCAGTTCGGCGCGCAGGATCGACCAGCTCATCTCGCGCAGCAGCGGCAGCAGCCGGGCGGTGGCGAGTGCGGTGCGGTGCGAGGAGATGCCGGCGATGGCGCTGAGCACCCCGGCGGCGAGCATTGCCACGTCCGCGGGTGGCGCGGTGGGACGCAGCTGCGCGATCGGTTCGGCCAGCGTCGCGTTGAGCGCGTCGTAGACCTTCCTGATCCGGGCGCGGTCGTCGGCTTCCAGGTAGCGCCGCTCCCAGCGGTACAGCCCGGCCTCGCGCCGGATATCGATGGTGTGTTCGCTGATCGCCTTGATCAGGGCGTCGAGCCTGGCTTCCGGCTCCAGCTTCGGATTGTCCGCGGCCTGCGCGACTTTCAGCAGGTGCAGTGCACCTTCTTCGGCGGCCGCGACCAGCAGCGCGTACTTGTTCGCGAAGTGGCGATACAGCGCGGGTCCCGAGATACCGACCTCCGCGGCGATCTCGTCGACACCGACCGGGTAATACCCGCGTTCGCTGAACGCGCGCGCGGCGGCCCGGATGATCTGGACCTTGCGATCCTTCGGGCGGCGCCGCACCGACTGGGCCGGCTCCGCTCCGGTACCGCTCCCGCCCGCGTCGGACCGCGCGGCAGCAGTGTCGTTTCGAGCGCCCCGCAGGCGATCGCCGGCGATGCCGACCTCGCTGCGATCCGCGACCATGTAGCTCTCCATTCTGGGACGGCGCCTCTGGTTGACAGCGCCGGACAAATCATCTTAAGTTAACCACAATTCGCAAAGTTAACCATCATTCATGGGAATGCCCCGCTGAACCCCAGACCAGGAGCACCACATGGCCAACCCCGATTCCGCGACCACACCCGCGGGTTTCAGTGCCGTCCACGACGGCAAGGTGCTCAGGGTCACCCTCACCAACCCCAAGCGCAAGAACGCCATCGACTACGACACGATGGTCGCCCTCGGTGACACCTTCCTCGCCGCCGCCGAGGATCGCTCGGTGCGAGTGATCGTACTGACCGGCGAGGGCGGCGACTTCTGCACCGGCGCCGATCTTGCCGCATCCGCCGCCGAGGGGCAGCGCGGCATCACCTCGGACATGGTGATGGACGCGGCCAACCGACTCGTGAAAGCCATTGTGGACGCGCCGATTCCGGTCATCGCCCGGGTCAAGGGCGCGGCCGCCGGCGTTGGTGTCGGCATCGCACTGGCCGCCGATCTGGTCTATGCCGCCGAGGATTCCTACCTACTACTCGCATTCATCAATATCGGCCTGATGCCCGACGGTGGGGCGGCTGCCATGGTCGCCGCCGCGGCCGGGCGACCGCTGGCCGCCGAAATGGCGCTGCTCGGCGAGCGACTTCCAGCGCCCGCGGCCAAGGCGGCCGGACTGTTCACCGCCGTTGTCGCGGAGGACGAACTCGACGCCAAGGTCGAGGCCGCGGCCACCAAGATAGCCGCGGGCCCGCGCCGCGCCCTCGAACTGACCAAGCAGGCACTCAACGCCGCCACCCTCACGGCACTGGATTCCGCACTCGCCGCCGAAAAGACGGGCCAGAGCGAACTCCTGCAATCCCCCGATTTCTTCGAGGGCGCCACCGCGATGCTCACCAAGCGTAAGCCGGTCTTCGCGGACTGATCGGGTCGCGAGGGCGGAGCGTGATCCCGACCACAGGCGCGCCCGCACAAGCGACTATGTTGATCGGCTATGGCTTACCTGGTTACCGGAGCAACTGGGTTTATCGGTCGATTTCTTATTCCCGAGCTGCTGAAACGGGACGGGGATATTCACGTGCTGGTCCGGCCGGGGGTGCGTTCGGCGGATCGGTACACCTGCTGTGCCCGGGAGTGGATGGGCGGGGATCGGGTGCGGCCGGTGCACGGGGATCTCGGCGCGCCCGAACTAGGTATCGATCGGAACTGGCTCGCCGAGCATCGGGGCTCGATCGACCATGTCTTCCATCTGGGGTCCAGTTATGACCTCACCGTGCGGGGCGGCGGCACCCGCAATGTCATCGATGCCGCGCAGGAGTTGAAAGCCGAACTGCTGCATCATGTCTCGACGGTGGATGTGGCGGGCGGCTTCGAGGGCCTGTTCACCGAGGATATGTTCGAGGTGGGGCAGGTACTGACCTCGCCGATGCAGCGGGCGAAGTTCGAGGCCGAGAAGATCGTGCGCGCATCCGGAATGGGGTGGCGAATCTATCGGCCCTCGATCGTGATCGGACATTCGCGCACCGGTGAGATCGATCGGATCGATGGGCCCTATTACTTCTTCCGGCTACTGCGTATGGCCGCCCAGCTGCCGAGGATTCTGCCCGTGCTGGTGCCGAAGTTGGGTGAAACCAATATGGTCCCGGTCGATTTCGTGGCCCGCGCACTGGATCACATTGCGCATCAACCCGACTCGAACACCACCACCTACCACTTGGCGGATCCACGCCGGCAGAGCGCGGCCGAGGCGCTGAATCTGTTCGCCGACGAGGCCGGTGCGCCGCATCTGGTGGAGGTGATGCCCAAGCGCACCCTCGAGATGATGCTGCGGGTCCCCGGCACACGTTGGCTGCTCCCCCGCGTCGGCGTCCCCCAGGATGTGTTGGAGCACAGCGAATTCAGCTGCTGGTTCGACTGCCGCCACGCCACCGCCGCACTCGCGGGCGCCGATATCAGGGTGCCGCCACTGGCCGCCTACGCCCCGCTGATCTGGAAGTACTGGATCGAGAACTGGGTCTGATCGACCCTGTTCGGCTCAGTCGCCCGTAACGGTCAGGTAGATCAGGGCCACGTTCAGCAGCGTGATGATGATGGCGACGAGCCAGGCCAGGGCGGTGGTCACGCGGTGGTTGACGTCGGCGCCCATCAGGATGCGGTCGCCGGTGAAGCGGACCAGGGGGATCAGGGCGAAGGGAATGCCGAACGAGAGCACCACCTGCGAAATGATCAGTACGCGGGTGGCATCGATGCCTGCCGCGAGGATCGCGATGGCCGGAATCAGGGTGACCAACCGCCGGACCAAGAGCGGAATCTTGCGGTGCAGCAGCCCTTCCATGATCATCGCCCCGGCATACGCGCCGACCGATGTCGAGGCCAGACCGGAGGCCAGCAGGCCGACCGCCAGCAGCAGCGCGGCGACAGGGCCGAGCGCATCGCCGACGGCGGCGTGCGCGCCCTCGAGGGTGTCGACATTTTCGCGGTCGCGCAGGGTATTCGCAGCCAACAGCAGCATGGCCAGATTGACCGTGCCCGCGAGCACCATGGCGAGTCCGACGTCGTATCTGGTGACCCGCAGCAGCCGGGTCCGCAGCGGACCGACCTCGGGCTGACCGTGGCGATCGCGGGCCAGTCCGGAATGCAAGTACACCGCGTGCGGCATGACGGTCGCGCCGATCATGGCCGCCGCGAGCAGCACGCTCTCGGCGCCCTGAAACCGCGGCAGCAGACCACCGACGGTGCCGGAGACCGATGGCGGCGCAATGACCACGCTGGCCAGGAAGCCGATGGCGATGACGGCGAGCAGACCGGTGACGACCCGTTCGAACGGCTTCTGCCCGCGGCGGTTCTGCACCAGTAGCAGCACCATCGAGACCACACCGGTGATCACCCCGCCGACGAGCAGCGGCAGGTCGAACAGCAGCTTCAGTGCGATCGCGCCGCCGACCACTTCGGCCAGATCGGTGGCCATCGCGACGGTCTCCGCCTGCATCCAATAGGCAAGGCGCACTGGACGACTCGACTTGTACCGCACCGCCTCCGGTAGCGACATACCGGTGACCAACCCCAGCTTCGCGGAGAGGAACTGCACCAGTCCCGCCATCACATTGGCCACCACGATGACCCACACGAGGAGATAGCCGAACTGGGCGCCCGCGCTGATATTCGACGCCACATTGCCGGGATCGACATAGGCGATGGCCGCAACGAAGGCCGGGCCGAGCAAGACACTGACGGATCTCGCCCGGGTCGTCGCGTTCCGCGCCGACTCAGCCAGGGTTGTACTCATAGAACAGAATTTTACGGCTTCCCGAACTTTTTGTTTAGCCGCTCCAGCCTCTTCGAACCTTCACGCCGGACTCAGGCGTCACAACCGTCACATCGGCGGCTACCGGTCGAGTCTCGTTGGGCTCAGCCCGGCCCCGACAAGTTACCCGTGTACAGGAGAAACCCAGTTGTCACCTAGCGCAGGACAAAAATCGACCGCCCCGATTGTGAATAAGGCCACAATCGGGGCGGTCGGTTGGAAATCGAGCAGATCAGCTCAGATGCCGAGGCCCTTGGCAAGGGTGGGCCAGGAGTTGTGCAGCTCTTCGTTCCAGTAGCCCCAGGAGTGGGTGCCGTTGGGCTGGAAGTGGAAGGTGGCGGGGATGCCGAGCGAATCCAGCTTCGCCTTCATGTTGTTGGTGCAATAGTTGGTGCCCGCCTCGATGACACCGCCGATCAGGAGCTGGTTGGCCAGACCGCCAGGGCCGGGCAGGGCGTGCTCACCGTTGAGGGTGTCGTACGGGCCGGGCAGACCGTTGCCGGTCGAGATGTAGAGATCCGTGCCGCGCAGACCCTCGGCATTGACGTAGGGGTCGTTCGCCACCCAGTCCGGCGAACCGACGGGGCCCCACATGTTCTCGGTATCGCCGCCACCCCAGGTCTCGACGGTCAGCCTGACGAATTGCGAGCCGACCGGATCACTGGTCTGGGCGCAGCCGCTGTAGGCGGCGGCGGCCTTGTACAGGCCCGGCTTGGCGATCGGCAGCGCGAGCACGGTGGTGCCCGAGGTGGACAGGCCGGCGATGGCATTGGTGCCGTTGGTGCCGAGCGCGCCGTCGATCAGCGGCGGCAGCTCCTCGGTGAAGAAGGTCTTCCACTTGTTGCGGCCGAGTACCGGATCGTCCTTGATCCAGTCGGTGTAGTAGCTCCACTTGCCGCCGATGGGCTGGACCACATTGACGTTCTTGTCGCCGAGGAACGTCAGCGCATCGGTATTGGCCACCCAGGACGCGCTGTCCTCGCCGCCGCCCGCACCATTGAGCAGGTAGAGCACCGGACGCGGCGCCGAGGCGTCGGCGGGGCGCTGCACATCGACCGGGAAGGTCCGGTCCATGGCCGCGGAGTAGACGTGCAGCCGGATGCTGCGATTGTCCTTGTACTCTGCCTTGGTGATCTTGGAGCCGTCCGGCGCGACCGGGTTCGCCAGCAGCGTCTTCGAATCGATGATCGGGTCTGCTGTCGCGGTAGATGCGCCGAAGCCGGACATGGCCCCCGCGAATACCGCGGTTGCCGCGATTATCGCCGCCGCACGTGTGCCGCGACGCCGGATCTGACTACGCATCAATTCACACCTTTACTTCGTATCGTGATTACGAATGGGCTTACCCCGACCGCAGGCTGCACCACGACCGACCATACGGCCTATGTAATCGTGACAATAGTGGACATCGTTACCGCAATGTTGCTCCATGATGCCTGATCGGCCGGACTGTGATCACGATTGCCCCGAAATTCGAGACGTTATTCACGATCAATGCACCCGCACCCGCTGACCGTGTTCGGCCAGCCCACCGAGGGCACGGATCCAGTGTTCGGCGAAGGTCTTTACCTCGTCACCGCCGAATACCTCGGCCGCGTAGTCGAACCGCATGAGCAGGCCGTCGGCGGTGGCGTCGGCGGTGATATCGAGCAGCAGATCCGCCGCCGGTGCGTCGATGTGCACGCGCGCCGGGCGCAGATCCCGATAGCGCAGCGCGCACCGGCCGGCGGGAAGTGCGGTCAGCGCGGCAGCGGTGTCCGGATTGAGATAGCGCAGCAGGCCGTAGCCGACGCCACCGGACGGCACGGCCCCGGTGAGCCGCTTGACCTGCTCGATCGCGACACCCGCCGCGCGACCACCGACCAGCGCCTCCTGTATGTTCACCCCCTCCAGCTTCAGCGGGAGCGGGTAGTCGGTGGTGAAGGCGCCGACGAGGGTATTGGTCTCGGTCATGGTCCGGCTATCGGCGTGCAGCCGGACCACCGGGCCGATGGCCTCGGTGACGGTTTCACCCGCGGCGGTGATCTGCGCGATGGCGAGGGCGGCGAGCAGGACTTCGTCGACGCTGGCACCGTGTGCGCCGGCCGCGGCGACGACGGCGGCGGTGCCCTCGGTGGTGATGGTCAGCGAGACCCGGCGCCGCAGGTGCAGGTTCGCATTCATGGCACCGGCCTTGGTGGCGGGCACCGCGCTCAGGGTGTGATGCCACCACGCCACTTCCTCGATGGCCGCCGGGCCGCTCGCACCCTCCGACAACGCCCTGAGCAAGGCGGACAGTCCGGCCTCCGGGACGGCGGGCGTGCGATGCCTGCCGCGCGACCAGGCCAGTGACAGCTTGTCGATGATGGTGCGCCAGGAGGTGTCGTCCACGACCAGGCCATTGGCGACGATGACCATGGTCGATGGCACCTCGCGGCCGCCGACCAGGACGAAGCGGATATTGCGGCCATGGGCCGGATCGAGTTCGGTGGCGACCGCGCGCACCACATCGTCGACCGGCGGCGGTGTCTGGTCGATGCCGTACTCCAGGCCGAGGAAGGCCTCGTCCAGCCGCTGCGCCTCGGCCGGGATCTCGAAGACCGGATCGGTGCCCGCGCCGTCCCGGTGCAGGCGGACCCACAGCATCGGATGCTGCTCCAGCACCGTATCGACGGCGAATTGCACCGCTTCCGGTGAGTAGTTGGGCGGTATCTCGAGGGTGACGACGCGCAATTCGACACCGGAGTCCAAGAGCCGCACGGCATTCGGGGTCAGCGACAGCGGGATGGGGGCGTCGTCGGGTTCGTCGGGACGGTGCGCGACGGCGAGTTCGATCGGGTCGTCGTGGATGACCGCGAAGGGGATGTGCTCGGGTTCGTCGGCGAGCTGAGATTCGTCGACATGCTCGGGTTCGTCGGCGAGCTCGGGTTCGTCGGCGTCGAGTTCCAGTACCGGGGCCTCGACCATTGGGGGCAGGTCATCGGTCGGTGCCGGGGTATCGATACGTATCGGGACCAGGACCGATGTCGGGTATTCGTGGTCGAAGGCGGCCGGTTCGTCCAGTGGCGCCGCGTACTGATATCCCCGCGGTGCTGGGTACTCGTATTCGACCGGCGCGAATGCCTCGGCCTCGGTTGGTGCCGCGGCCTGTTGGACCGGCGACTCGGGCTGGTCAACGAGCAAGGCCGCCAGGATCGGTCCGATTTCGGCGAGGGCGGCCGGTGATGTCATCAGCTCATGGGTCGCCTCGACCGGATGTTCGTTGATCGAGCCGTCGACATACGGCCGCCAGGCCCGGGATTCGGCGGTGTGGCCGCTGGCGCTGAAGAAGTCGAGCGTGCCATGGAAGACCTTGTGCTGATGGTTGATGCCGAGCTCCACCGAGCGCACCGCGCCACGGTAGCTCTGGCGCAGGCGTTGCGGGGTCAGCAGCGCCAGTTCCGGCGGGATGCCGGCGTACAGTACCGCGAGCGCCTCTTCGGTGAGGTTGCGGATATTGGTGTCGCCCAATGTGTCCGGGCCGATGCCGAGTTCGGCGAAGGTCGCGCGCAGCTCGCCCCAGAAGTCGGCGATATTGCCGCCGGTACGGCTGTCCAGCATGGCGAGCAGGGCGACTTCGGCACCCGCGGACTGCAATTCGACCGCGACCGCATGCGCGAGCGCACCACCGAGTGACCACCCGAGCACCCGGTACGGCCCCTCGGGTTGTACCGCGCGGATCTCCTCGACATAGCGGCGGGCCATGGCGTCCAGCGAATCCGGCAAAAAGTCAGATTCGGACAGCGCGGGCGACTGCACACCGAAGATCGGGCGGTCGGCGGGCAGGTACTGCGTCAGACCCGTGTAGCACCAGGACAATCCGGCCATCGGATGGATGCAGAACAGCGCTTCCCCGGTTCCCTGCCGGATCGGCAACAGCACATCGAGTGCGGCCTCGGCGTCCAATCCGTAATCATGGGCCTCGGTGTCGTCGGCGGCCATGATGCGCTGGGTGAGCGCCGCGACGGTCGGATCGGTGAAGAACCATTGCACTTGGACCGCGATACCAGTCAGCTCACGCAGCTTGTGCACCGCGCGCATGGCGGCCAGCGAACTGCCGCCGAGTGCGAAGAAATCGTCATCGGAGCCGACCCGGTCGACGCCTAGCGTCTCGGCGTATACACCGGCGACGGCCTGTTCCTGCGCGGTCGACGGCACGAGGTAGGGGCGCGGCGCGAGCTCGGGCGCGGGCAGCGCCGCACGATCGAGCTTGCCGACCGGGGTCACCGGCACCTCGTCGAGCACCACCACCGCCGACGGCACCATATGCCGCGGCAGACTGCGCGCGGCGTATTCGGTGAGCGCACCGGTATCGATGGTCCGCCCCGCCACCGCAAGCACATAGGCGACGAGAATCTTGTCGCCCGTTGGGGTTTCCCGACCGATCGTGACGGCGAACTCGACATCGTCGTGACTTGCGAATACCGCATCGATCTCACCGAGTTCGATGCGCAAACCGCGGATCTCGAGCTGGAAGTCCGTGCGGCCGACGTATTCGAGTTCCCACTCCGCCGCTTCGCCGACCCAGCGCACCAGATCACCCGTGCGATACAACCGCGCACCGGGCGGACCCCACGGGTCGGCGACGAAGCGTTCCGCGGTCAGCGTCGGACGGTTGTGATAGCCGCGCGCCAACAGGGTGCCCGCGAGATACAACTCGCCGACCGCTCCCGGCGGCACCGGGCGCAGCAGCGAATCCAGCACCACCATAGGCGTTCCCGGCACCGGGCCGCCCATGGTGATGCGCTGTCCGGCGATCATCTCGCTCCAGGACGCGGCCACCGTGGCCTCGGCCGGGCCGTAGCCGTTGATGAAGTGCCGTCCCGGTTGCCATTTGGCGACCAAGTCGGGCGAGGTGGAATCGCCGCAGCAGCACAGGAATCGGAGGTCGTCGAGTCCGGCCGGTTCGACGGTGCCGAGCACGGCCGGGGTGAAGATCGCGTGCGTGACCCGTTCGGTGCGCAGCAGCGCGGTCAGCTCAGGTCCGCCGAGGATGGCAGACGGCACGATGACCAGCGTCGCGCCATTGTGGAAGGTGCAGAGCCACTCCAGAATCGACGGATCGAAGCTCGGCGAGCACAGATGCAGGAACCTATGCTGCGGACCGAGCTGGAATACGGCGCTGGCGGCCTCGACGGCACCGCCGATGCCGACATGGGTGACGGTGACGCCCTTGGGTGTGCCGGTCGAGCCCGAGGTGTAGATCACGTACGCCGGATGCTGCGGCAGCAGCGTCGCCAGCCGCTCGGCATCGGTGATCGGCGATGGCGACTTCGCGGCCACGGCGGCATGGATCGCGGGATCGTCGAGCTGTAGCCAGCCGGTTTCGGTCGCACCGTCGGGCAACCGTTCGGTGTAGGTGGAGGTGGTGATGCCGAGGACGGCGCCGGAATCGGTCACCATGTGCCGGATCCGGTCCGCCGGATAGGCCGGGTCGATCGGCACATGCGCGCCACCGGCCTTGGCGACCGCCCAGAAGGCCGCGACCATCTCCAGCGAACGTGGGAAGGCAAGTGCGACAAGGGTCTGCGGTCCGACACCGCGATCGATCAGGACCCGAGCCAGCCGCGACGAGTATTCGTCCAGTTCGCGGTAGGAGATCGAGCGACCGGCGGTCCGCACCGCGACATGTTCGGGATCGACGCTGACCGCGCTGGTCAGCAGGTCCGGCAGCAACCGGACGGCGGGCGTCGCACCGCGGCGCACCGGTGTCAGTGCCTGCTCTTCGGCCGCGCCGAGCAGCGACAGGTCGCCGATCGCCGCATCCGGCCGCGCGACGATCTCGGTGAGCAGCCGGGTGAACCGGGCGGCGAACATCTCGATCGTCTTGTCGTCGAACAGATCCCGCGCGAAGGTGAACTCGCCGCGCAGGCCGTCCTCGGTGGTACCCGGCGCCCACATGGTCAGCGAGAGATCGAATTTCGCGGTGTCGATGGCGAAATCGAAGATCTCCGCTTGCAATCCGGGCAGTTCGAAGCTGTTCGCCGGCAGGTTCAGATACGACATCGACACCTGGAACAGCGGATGCCGTGCGGTCGATCGCGGCGGATTCAGCAGTCCGACCAGTCGCTCGAACGGCAGGGCGGCATGCGAAAATGCCTGCAGGTCAGTGTCTTTGGCATCGGCGAGCAGTTCACCGAAGCTGCGGTCGTCGGGTACCCGCAGCCGCAGCACCAGCGTATTGACGAACATGCCGATCATGTCGTCGAGTTCGGCCGCGTCGCGCCCCGCCACCGGGGTGCCGATGGCGATATCGTCGGTGCCCGACATGCGAGCCAGGAATACCGACAGCGCGGCGTGCACCACCATGAACATGGTGACGTTGTGTCGGCGCGCCAGGCGAATCAGACCGGTGTGCACCAGCGGGTCGATCTCGAATTCGGTGCGCCCGCCCGTTGAGGTCCGCAGCGCCGGGCGCGGCCGGTCCGCGGGCAGATTGAGCTCGTCGGGCAGATCGGCCAGCGCGGTCCGCCAGTATTCAGCCTGGGCCGCGATGAGGCTCTCCGGATCGTCCTCGGAGCCGAGCACCGTGCGTTGCCAGACACTGAAATCCGCGTATTGCACCGGCAGCGGCGCCCATGCGGGCAGCTCACCCACGCTGCGGGCCGAGTAGGCCAGCATGACGTCGCGGACCAGCGGCGTCATCGACCAGCCGTCGGCACCGATGTGATGCGCGACGAACACCAGGAGGTGATCACCGGTATCGAGCCGGAACAGGGTGGCGCGGAAGGGCACCTCGGCGGTGACATCGAAGCCCGCCGCGGCGAACTCCCGCACCTGCTGCATCGCATCCGATTCCGCGATCGGCATCGGGACCAGATCGATCGCCACTTCGTTGGGTGCGAGCACCTCCTGCACCGGCCCCTCGGAGGTCTGCGGGTAGACGGTGCGCAGCACCTCGTGCCGCGCCACCACATCCTCGACCGCCGAACCCAGTGCGGCGATATCGAGTTCGCCGGAGAGCCGGATCGCCACCGGTAGGTGATAGGCCGCCGAGCCGGTATCGAACTGGTTGATGAACCACATCCGCAACTGCGCCGGTGACAGCGGAACTTGCTCCGGCCGCGGCCCGGCCAGCAGTGGCTGGCGCCGACCGGAACCAGCATGGGTTTCGACCTCGGCGGCGAGGCCGGCCACGGTCGGTGTCTCGAAGATCGAGCGCACCGGCACCACGGTGTCCAGCGCGTCGCCGATCCGGGCAGCCACCTGCGTGGCGAGCAGTGAATTGCCGCCCATGGCGAGGAAATCGTCATCACGGCCGACGCGCTGCACGCCGAGCACATCGCCGAAGACGCCGGCAACGATGTCCTCGGCCGGTGTCGTCGTCGCATCGATCGGATGCGCGGTGTCGTCCCGATCCGCCGGCATCCGCGCACTCTCGGCGCCGTCGAGCAATTCGATCTCGCCGACCCGCACCGCCGGATCGGCGAGCACGGCATCGAGCACCCGGACGAACCGGTCGGCGAAGCCGCGCACCGTCGGCTCGTCGAACAGGTCGGTGGCATAGCCGAAGTCGGCCACCATCCCGGCCGGCGCACCGTCGTCGGTGTAGCGGTCGGCCAGCGAGATGTGCAGATCCGTCTTGGCCAGCTGTAGCTCGAAATCGACTGTCGCGACCGAAAGTCCGGGCAACTCCACAGTGGTTTCGGCCATGTTCTGGAAGGAAAGCCCCACCTGGAACAGCGGATTGTGGGCGAGCGAGCGAACCGGATTCAGCGCCTCGACGATTCGCTCGAACGGCACATCGGCATGGGCGAAGGCCTCCAGATCGCGCTCACGCACATCGGCGAGCATGGCCGCGAAGGTATCACTCGGACGCACTCGTGTTCGGAACACCAACGTATTGACGAACATGCCGATCAGATCGTCGAGTTCGGGTTCACCACGTCCGGCGATGGGCGTGCCGACCGCGATGTCGTCGGTGCCCGACAGCCGTGCCAGCAGCACCGCGAGCGCCGCGTGCACGACCATGAACAGCGAGGCGCGATTGGCCCGCGCCAGCGCATGCAGTCGCGTATGCCGATCCGCCGAGATCTCGAATCGCACCGACCTGCTCTGGAACGACCGGGCCGGCGGGCGCGGGCGGTCGGTCGGCAGCGTCAACTGGTCCGGCAACCCGGCCAGGGTCCGCCGCCAGTAGGCGATCTGCTGTGCGGCCGGCGATTCCGGATCGTGCTCGTCGCCGAGGATCTCGCGCTCCCACAGCGCGTAGTCGGCGTACTGCACCGGCAGCGGCTGCCACGGCGGCGCCTGCCCGTGCATCCGCGCGGCATAGGCGACCATGAGATCGCGGGCGAGCGGGCTCATCGATGCGCCGTCGGCCGCGACATGATGCACGGTCAGGGCGATCACATGTTCGTGCGGCGTCAGGCGGAACAGCGCGACCGCGACCGGAACCTCGACCGTGACATCGAAGGTCAGCATGGCGAATTCGGTGATCCGCTGCACCAGTTCGCCCTCGGCCACATCGACCGGCACCATGGCGAACCGCGCCTCCGGCACCCGATGGATGACCTGATGCGGCCGCCCATTACTGCTCGGATAGGTGGTCCGCAGTACCTCGTGCCGGGACAGCACATCGCCGATGGCCAGTCCGAGCACCGTCGCATCCAGGTCACCCGTGAGCCGCACGGCGAGTGGGATATTGTCCACCGCCGAGGTCTCGGTATCGAACTGGTTGAGAAACCAATATCGCTGCTGAGCCAGCGACAGCGGAATCAGCTCGGGCCGCTCCCCCGCGACCAGCCGCGGCCGGCTCCGGCCGGATCCGGCGGTGCGTTCGACCACAGCGGTGAAGGCGGCGACCGTCGAGGCGTGGAACAGATCGCGAATCGCCAGCTGGGTATCCAGCGCGGCATCCAGCCGCGCGGTCACCTGGGTGGCCAGCAGCGAGTTGCCGCCGAGTTCGAAGAAATCGTCGTCCAAGCCGACGCGCTCGACCCCGAGCACATCGCCGAAGGTGCCCGCGACGATCTCCCCTACCGGGGTCGCGGGTGCGCGGAGTCCCTTGGCCTCGAATACCGGCGCGGGCAGCGCCTTCCGATCCAGTTTGCCCGTGGGTGTCAGCGGCACCTTGTCGAGCACGGTGATGCACGCAGGCACCATATGTGCTGGCAATTTTCGCTCTACCAGGGCGTTCAGCTCCGCCACATCGACGGTCCGCCCGTCGACGGGGTGCACATACGAGGCCAATGCGGTAGTACCGCTGTCGAGTTCATGCCCGACAGTGACCGCGAAATCCACGCGATCGTACGCACCGAGTACCGCGTCGATTTCGGTGAGTTCGATGCGGAAGCCGCGGATCTTCACCTGGGAGTCATTGCGGCCGAGGTACTCCAGTTCACCGGTCGCGGTCCAGCGCACCAGATCGCCGGTGCGGTAGAGCCGGGTACCCGGTTCGAACGGATTGGCCACGAATCGGGCCGCGGTAAGCGTCTGTTGTCCCAGATATCCGCGGGCCAGTGGCGCGCCGGCGAGATACAGTTCGCCGACCACCCGGTTCGGCACCGGCATCAGCCGATCGTTGAGCACATGCGCGGCGATGCCATGGATCGGCGGACCGAGGGTAACCGGCTCCCACGGCACCATCGGCGCGGTGATAGTAGTGGCGATGGTGGCCTCGGTCGGACCGTAGGCATTGAAGAATTCGCGCAGCAGTCCACCGGCGATCGGTAATACCCAGCGCCGCACCAACTGCGGCGGGCAGACCTCGCCACCGGTCACCACGACCCGCAGTTCGTCGAGTCCGGCGGGCTCCACCGAGGCCAGGGCCGCTGGCGTCACGAAGGCGTGGGTCACCCGCTCGCGCCGCAGCACCGCGGCCAGTTCCGCGCCGCCGTAGACGGTCGGCGCGACGACCACCATGGTGGCCGCGCCGCCCAACGCCAACAGCAGTTCCAGCACCGACGCATCGAACGACGGCGAGGCGAAATGCAGTGTCCGGGCGGCACTTGTCACCCGGAATCGAGTCCGCTGCTCATCACAGAAACCGGATAATCCCTGGTGAGTGACCACCACGCCCTTGGGGGCGCCGGTCGAGCCCGACGTGTAGATGACGTAGGCCGGATGCGCACCGTGCAGCGGTCGCACCCGATCCTGATTGGTCACTCGGTCCGCCGGATACCGTTGCAACAGTTGCGCGGTGCTCGGATCGTCGAGCAGCAGCCATTCGGCGTCATCGGGCAGGCCGCGGTGGACCGAGGCGACGGTCAGGCCGAAGCTCACACCGGAGTCGGTCAGCATGTGTGCGACCCGATCCGCCGGATAGTGCGGGTCCACTGGCACGAATCCGGCGCCGGTCTTGGCCACCGCCCACACCGCGAGCACCGAATCCACCGACCGCGGCACGGCCACCGCGACCAGATCCTCCGGTCCGACACCACGATCGATGAGCAGCCGGGCCAGCCGGGTCGAACGCTCATCCAACTCGGCGTAGCTCAGCTCGCCGGAAGTGGCATTGGCATCAGCGAATACGACGGCGCGGCCGCCGGGATTCGTCTCGACGGCGGCCGTCATCAACTGCGGCAAGGTGATGACACGCGTCCGCTGCGACCGTGTCCGAGCCGGCCGCACCCTAGCCTGGCGCGTCACCTGCTCACCGCTTCCTCATGCCGACGTTGTACAACCACCCGAAACACGAAGGAGCTCACCTACCCTGTAATCCCTAAAAAGTGCTCCCCTCCCAGCGCTTGCCAAGAAGCTTCGCATGGTCGGATGCCGATCGTAACCGCAAACGACCGCTTCTTCACGCCGACGATCTACCCGCATTCCCCGGCCGATCGCTACCACTCAGGGGTTTCGAGCAGGTCAGCGAGCCGGGGACCGATCTCGGCCAACGCTTCGGCAGAGGTCATCAACTCGTGCGTCGACCCGATCGGGCGATCGATGATCTCACCGGACACGAAAGGCTGCCAATCGGCGGGGGTGCGATCGGCTCGAGCCTCGGCGTCGACCATGGCGCTGAAGAACTCGAGTGTCCCCTCGAATACCGCCGGCCGGTACCGCGACTCCAGCTCGACCGTGCGCATGGCGGTACGGTAGATGCGCCGCAGACGTTCGGGGGTGAGCACGTCCAGGCCCTGGCCGACAGCCATCGCGTGCAGCGCTGCCACGGCCTCGTCCCCGATCTCGTGCAGGTTTTCCGCCGCGGGCAGCGCCGCGGCGTCCAGCCCCAATTCGGTGAAGGCCGCGCGGATCTGGGTCCGGAAATCGGTGAAGTCGCCGCCCGGGTAGGCGTCCAGGATGGCGAGCAACTCGACCTGTGCGCCGTCGGCCTGCAATTCGGTCGCCACTGCGTGCGCCAACTTGCCGCCGAGCGACCAACCGAGTACCCGGTAGGGGCCCTCGGGCCGCACCGCCCGGATCTCGGCGACATAGCGGCGCACGATCTCGGCTACCGAGTCCGGGCAGTAGTCGTCCTCGGCGAGCGCGGGTGTTTGGATGCCGTAGATCGGTTGGTCGGCCGGAAGCACCCGGGCCAGTCCGGCATAGGACCACGACAGTCCGGCCAGTGGGTGCACGCAGAACAGCGGCGGCCGGGCGCCCGCGGCGCGAATCGGGAGGAGCACGCCGAGTGCGGCCGCGGAGCTGGTTTCGACATCGTGTCCGTGTTCGAGCACCGCGCTGATCTGCTTCGAGATGCCGAGCACCGTCGGCTCGGCGAAGAACCAGGCGACCTCGAGCTGCGCGCCGGTCACCTTGCGTAGTCGGCTGACGACCTGGGCGGCCAGCAGCGAATTACCGCCCAGGCCGAAGAAGTCATCGTCGATGCCGACCCGGTCGACGCCGATGACCTCGGCGAAGGCATCGGCGACGGTCGATTCGAGCGGCGTTGTCGGCGCGCGGAACTCCTTTGCCGCGAAGACGGGCGCGGGCAGCGCCCGGCGGTCGAGCTTGCCATTGGGGTTCAACGGCATGACGTCGAGTGTGACGACGGCGGCCGGAACCATATAGGACGGCAGATGTTCGGCCACTTGGGTCCGCAGTGCCTCGGCATCGACCGTGGCACCGCTCGCGGGGACGACGTAGGCGATGAGCTGGTCGCCGGTCCCGGTATCCGAACGCACCAGCGCCACGGCCTGTGCCACCGAACCGTGGGCGGCGAGGGTGGTTTCGACCTCGCCGAGTTCGATGCGCAGACCGCGCAGCTTGACCTGGAAGTCGGTGCGACCGAGGTACCCGATCGCACCGTCACTCCTGCGGGTGACCAGGTCACCGGTACGGTACATCCGGGAACCGTGGGCACCGAATGGATTGGCGACGAAGCGATCCGATGTCAGGTCGGTGCGACCGGCGTAGCCGCGCGCCAACTGCGCACCGGCCAGGTACAACTCGCCCGCCACCCCTGACGGCACCGGATGCAGCCGGGAATCCAGTACATACGCCTGGGCATTCCAGACCGGCAGACCGATCGGCACCGCGCCGTCGACCTGGTCGGCCACCGGGCCATGGGTCGCGTGGACGGCGAATTCGGTCGGTCCATAGAGGTTGTAGAGCTCGGCCGAGGTGACCGCGCGGATGGCTTGTACCGCATCGGCGTTGAAGGCTTCACCCGCGACCAGCAGGGTGCGCAGCGAGGTCAGGTCGGAACCGTCGACCGCGCCCGCGAAGACGCTGAGCATCGAGGGCACGAACGAGGTCATGGTGACCCGTTCGGCCGCGATCACCTCGGCCAGATACTGCGGATCGCGATGCCCATCCGGGTTGGCCACGACGATACGACCACCGGTCGACAATGGACCGAACAACTCCCACACCGATACATCGAACGTCGCCGGAGTCTTGAACAACACCACATCATCGGCACCGATGCCATACTCACCAGTAATCCAACGGATCTGATTCACCACCGCCGTATGCGGCACCGCCACACCCTTCGGCCGACCCGTCGAACCAGAGGTGAAGATGACATACGCCGGATTACTCGACCGCAACGGCGAAATCCGCTCGGCGTCGGTCACCGGCTGTTCCGCATAGCCGGACAGGTCCAGCTCATCGATCGTGATGGTGGGCAACTCGGTCGCGAACTCGTCACGCGAGGTGGTCAGTACACACACCGGCGCGGCCGAATCGAGCACATACCCGATCCGCTCCGCGGGCTGATCGAGATCGAGCGGCACATAACCACCACCGGCCGCCTGCACAGCGTAGGCGGCCACCACGAAATCGACCGAGCGCCGCAGGCCAAGGGCGACAAGCCTTTCCGGTCCGACACCCGCCTCGATCAACTGTCGCGCCAACCGGTGCACACGCGCACCGAATTCGGCATACGTCAGCGTCGCGGAGCGACTCGATGACCGGTGGTGGTCGGGCGACGGGTGGGCCAGCGAGGCTGCCGGATCCACGATCGCGACCGCATCCGGCGTTTGTGCGGCCTGCCTGGCGAATTCGTCCACCAGCGTGCCGTGGGCACCGAGTTCCCGGCTGGTGTCGTTCCACCGCCACAACACCGCGGCGCGTTCGGCATCACTGAGCAGATCGATATCGCCGACGGGTGCGTCCGGGCGGGCGACGATCTGCTCCAGCAGGCCGAGGAACCGATCCGCGAACCCCTGGACGGTGGCGTCGTCGAAAAGATCCCTGGCGAAGGATAATTCGGCGACCATACCGGTGCTCTGGACAGCCTCCTGAATAGTCAGCGCGAGATCGAACTTCGCGGCATCGATCGCCAGATCGACCGCGCCGATGCGTAATCCGGGTAGTTCGAACGAGCGGTCCGGCAGATTCTGGAACGACAGCATGACCTGGAACAGCGGATGCCGTGCGGTCGAACGCACTGGGTTCAGCAGGTCGACCAGTCGCTCGAACGGAAGGTCGGCGTGCGTGAAGGCCCGCAGATCCGCATCCTTCGTCTGTGCCAGTAGCGCACCGAAACTCAGCTCGCCGGATACTTCGCTCCGCAGCACGAGAGTGTTGACGAACATGCCGATCACATCGTCGAGTTCGGCCTCACCACGACCGGCGACCGGGGTGCCGATGGCGATGTCATCGGTGCCGGACAACCGCGCGAGCAAGACCGCGAAGGCAGTGTGCACGACCATGAACATGGTCGCGTTCTCGGCACGCGCGAGTTCCCATAGCCCACGGTGCAATTCGGTGCCGATCGAGAAGACCACCCGACCGCCGCGGAAGGACTGCCTAGTCGGCCGCGGCCTATCCGCGGGGAGATTCAGCTCATCGGCCATCCCGGCGAGGGTGTCGCGCCAGTAGTTCGCCTGGGCGGTGCTGACGCTGTCCGGATCGGCCTCGGAACCCAGCACCTCGCGCTGCCAGATGCTGAAATCCGCGTACTGCACCGGAAGCGGCTGCCACGCCGGTGTCGCACCAGCCGAGCGGGCGGCGTAGGCGACCATCAGATCGCGGGTCAGCGGGCCCATAGACCAGCCGTCCGCGCTGATGTGATGCGCCACCAGCACCAGTACATGCACGTCGGGCTCGACTCGGAAGAGCTCGGCCCGTATCGGAACCTCCGCCGTCACATCGAATCCGGCCGAGGCCGTCGCGATGACCCGCGCGGACAGGTCGGCCGCGCCGACCGCTACCGGCGTCAGATCCGGCACCGCCTGTTCGGCGGGCACGATCAATTGCACAGGGCCGTCATCGGTCTGTGGATAGACAGTGCGCAGTACCTCGTGTCGCTCGATCAGATCCGCGACGGCCAGCTCCAGCGCGGCCAGATCCAGCGCACCGGTCAGGCGCACCGCGGCCGGAATATTGTCGACCGCCGAGGACGGATCGAGCTGGTTGAGGAACCACATTCGCTGCTGGGCCGGCGACAGCGGAATCCGTTCCGGCCGTGGACCGGCCGTCAGCGCCCGGCGACGACCGGCTCCGGCATGCCGCTCGATCTCGACCGCGAGCGCGCCCACCGTCGACGCCTCGAACAGGGTGCGCACCGGCACCCGGCCGCCGATCGCGGCACCGAGCCGGGCCACCACCTGGGTGGCGATCAGCGAATTGCCGCCGAGGGCGAAGAAGTCATCGTCGACACCGACCCGTGCCACGCCCGGACCATCGATGCCCAGACCATCGATGCCCAGCACATCGGCGAAGACGCCCGCCACGATCTCCTCCACCGGTGTTGCCGGAGCGCGGAATTCGCGGCTGGCGAACGTGGGTTCCGGCAGCGCCTTGCGATCCAGCTTGCCGCTGGTATTCAACGGAAACGCATCGAGCCCCACAATGGCGGCCGGAATCATATATGCCGGAAGGGTGCCCGCGATCGCGGCCAGCAGTTCGGCCTGATCGATCCGCTGACCAGGGGTCGGTACAGCGTAGGCCACCAGTTGGTCGCCCAGCGCCGACGGCAGCACAACGGCCACGGACTGGCTGACTGCGCCATGGGCAAGGAGTGCGGTTTCGATCTCGCCGAGCTCGATGCGCTGGCCGCGAAATTTGACTTGAAAGTCGGTGCGGCCGAGGTAGTCGAGCACCCCGCCGGTTTCGGTGGCGCGCCAGCGGACCAGGTCACCGGTGCGGTACATGCGGGTGCCGTCGCCGAATGGGTTGGCCACGAACCGGTCCGAGGTCAGATCGGGTCGGCGTACATAGCCGCGGGCCAACTGGTCACCGGCCAGGTAGAGCTCACCGGCCACGCCCGCGGGCACCGGTCGCAGTCGCGAATCCAGCACGTATACCTGGGTATTCCACTGCGGCAGGCCGATCGGGACGCCGAAGCGGTCGCCCCCGTGCGCCTCCCAGTAGGTCACCGAGACCGCGGCCTCGGTCGGACCGTAGAGGTTGTGCACCCGGGCATCCGATATGGCGCGCACGGCGTCGACGGTTTCCGGCGGCAGCGCCTCGCCGATCACGAAGATGTGCCGCAGCGTCGGACAGGAGCCCGCCGCGGTATGCGCGGCAAAAACCGTCAGCATCGACGGGACGAAATCAGTGACGGTGACGCCCTGTGCGGCAATAGTTTCCGCGATATAGGCCGGGTCGCGGTGGCCGTCGTGGGTCGCGACGGCCAGTTTCGCGCCCGCGCGAAGCGGCAGGAAATAGCCCCACAGCGAAACGTCGAAGGTGGTCGCCGTCTTCTGTAGGTACACATCGCCGACGCCGAGCGGATACTCCGCCAGCATCCAGGTGGTCTGGTTGTGGATGGCCGCATGCGACACCGCCACCCCCTTCGGACGTCCCGTGGAACCCGACGTGAAGATGACGTAGGCCGGGTGCTCCGGAAGCACCGGACGCAGCAGTTCGTCGACGTGTACCGGACTCGCGCCGAATCGGTCCAGCTCCAACTCATCCAGGTGCAGCACCGGCGTATCGCCGGACACCGCAACGGCATCCGCGCTGGTGGTGAGCACGGCAATGGGCCGGGCGGTATCCAGAATGTGTGCGATCCGCTCCGCCGGATGATCCGGATCCAGTGGCACATACGCACCACCGGCCGTCACGATCGCGTACATGCCGACGACGAGATCCAGCGAACGCCGAATCGCCAGCCCCACCAGGGATTCCGTGCCGACACCCCGGTCGATCAGCAGCCGCGCCAAACTGTTGACCCGCTGATCGAATTCGCGATACGCCAGCTCGGTGCCCTCGTAGCACACCGCAATCGCGTCGGGATGTGCCGCGACCGCTCGGCGATAGCCGTCGAGCAGCAGTTCCGGAGCCACCGGATGGGCAGTCCGGTTCCAGTCGAGCAGGATTCGCTTCCGCTCGGCCGGGGCGAGCAGGTCGAATTCGCCGACCGGGCTGCCCGGTGCGGCAACGATCCGGTCGAGCAGGCGCGTGAAACGCTCCGCGAAGCCCTCGACTGTCGCCTGGTCGAAAAGGTCCTTGGCATAGACGAATTGACCATCGATACCGACGGGCACGCCGTTCGCATCGTAGGCATCGCGCACGATGAGATTCAGATCGAACTGCGCCACCTGGGTGTCGATACCGACACCGGATACGGTGAGGCCGGGCAGTTCGAGGCTGGACTGCGCCAGGTTCTGGAACGACAGTCCGACCTGGAACAACGGATGCCGCGCCGTGGAACGGACCGGGTTGAGCACCTCGACCAGCCGCTCGAACGGGATATCCGCATGGGCGAAGGCGCGGATATCGGCCTCCCGCTGCCGCGCGATCAGCTCGGTGAAAGTCGCACCGGCATCCACCCGGGTGCGAAACACCAGGGTGTTGACGAACATGCCGATCAGATCGTCCAGCGCGGCCTCACCGCGACCGGACACCGGGGTGCCGATGGCAATATCCTCGGTACCCGAGAGCCGCGCGAGCAGTACGGCCAGCGCGGTGTGCACGACCATGAACAGTGTCGCGCCTTCGGCACGGGCCAATTCGACGAGGGCACGGTGGGTTTCGGGATCGATGCGCACCGCGGCGGTGCCGCCCGCGAAGGACTGCACCGCGGGCCGCGGCCGGTCCGACGGCAGATCCAGCTGTTCGGGCAGATCGGCCAGTGCGTCGCGCCAGTAGGCGATCTGCTGGGCCGCCAACGATTCCGGATCCTCTTCGCTACCGAGCAGTTCGCGCTGCCAGCTGCTGTAGTCCGCGTACTGCACGGTCAGCGGTGCCCAGCCCGGCGTGGCATCGGCGGAGCGGGCCGCATATGCCAGCATCAGATCGCGGGTCAGCGGCGCGACCGACGAACCGTCACCGGAGATATGGTGTACCACCAGCGCGAGCACGTATTCGGCTGGACCGACGGCGGAGTCCTGCGTGCGCGCACCAACACCGTTGATAGCGAACAGCACGACCCGGACCGGCACCTCGCCGATGACATCGAAGCACGTCGAAGTCAGCTCGACAACGGCGGATTCGAGTTCGTTCGGCGCGACCTCGCGGAGCTCGAGTTTCGGCGTAGCCGCATCCGAGGACAGGATCAGCTGGACCGGACCCGCATCGGTCTGCGGGTAGATGGTGCGCAGGATCTCGTGCCGCTCGACCACATCGGCGACCGCCCGGCTCAGCGCCGCCACATCGAGGGTGCCGGTGAGTCGCACGGCGATCGGAATGTTGTAGGCCGAGGAGCCGGTGTCGAACCGGTTGAGGAACCACATCCGCTGCTGGGCCAGCGACAGTGGAATGTGTTGCGGCCGTTCGCCCACCGCCAAGGCCAGGCGAGAGCCGGTACCGGCGAGCTGGGCGAGTTCGGCCGCGAGTTCGGCGACCGTGGATGCCTCGAAGAGCAGGCGCACGGGTACCCGGGTGTTCAGTGCCGCACCGAGTCGAGCCACCAATTGCGTTGCCAGCAGTGAATTTCCACCGAGTGCGAAGAAGTCGTCGTCCAGGCCGAGGTAGCGGCTGTCCGCGGCGCCGGTGCCGATGCGCAGCACCGCGGCGAAGGTGCTCGCCACGATCTGTTCGGTACGGGTCCTCGGCGCACGGAAGGCGGCCTGCTCGAAGACCGGTGCCGGCAGCGCCTTTCGATCCAGCTTGCCGACCGGTGTCAATGGGATCTCGTCGAGTAGCACGACCGCCGACGGCACCATATGCGGCGGCAGGCGCCGCGCGGCATGCTCGACGAGCACACCGGGCGCGACCAGCCGGCCGGATACCGGCAGCACATAGGACACCAGGATCGTGACACCCGCGTCGCTCTGCCTGCCCATGGTGATCGCGAACTCCACATCGGCGTGCACGCCGAGCACCGCATCGATCTCACCGAGTTCAATGCGGTAGCCGCGGATCTTCACCTGGAAGTCCGAACGACCGACATATTCCAGTGCCAACGGAATCGACGGCAGCGCCGCATTGCCCATGCGTACTTCGGGTTCGGCGAACCAGCGCACCACGTCACCGGTGCGGTACATCCGCGCCCCCGGCTCACCCCACGGATTGGCCACGAAACGTTGCGCGGAAAGCCCCGGACGATTGTGGTATCCACGCGCCAATGCGCCGCCGGACAGATACAGCTCCCCCGCCATGCCCGGTGCCACCGGGTGCAGCCGCGCATCCAGCACCAGCGCCGACATACCGTGTACCGGTGTGCCGATGGTGATCGGCTCGCCGGCCCGCAGCGTCGCGTAGGAAGCGATGACCGTGGCCTCGGTGGGGCCGTAGCCGTTGTAGTACCTGCGGCCCGGCTGCCATTTACCGAGCAGCTCAGGTGTGGTGGCATCGCCGCAGACCATGAGCATTTCGAGCTGATCGAGCCCGACCGGATCCACCGAGCCCAGCACCGCGGGGGTGATGATCGCGTGCGTGACCCGCTCGCTGCGCAGCAGATCACCCAGTTCCGGACCGCCGATAATGGCGGCGGGAACGATCACCACGGTCGCGCCGACCGAAAGCGCGACAAGCCATTCCAGCATCGACACGTCGAAGCTCGGCGAACAGATATGCAGCAACCGGTGGTTCGGCTCCAGCCGGTACAGGCCGACCGAGTAGTCGACCAGGCCGCCGAGTCCGGTGTGGGTCACGGTGACGCCCTTGGGCATACCGGTAGAGCCCGAAGTGTAGATCACATAGGCCACCTGGTGCGGCCGCAACGGCATGATCCGGTCGGCATTGGTGACCGGCGCGGCGGATCGCTCGGCGCACAGCGCATCCGTCTCGGCATCGTCGAGCGCAAGCCATCGCACATCGTCGGGCAGCTCACCCAGATATTCGAAAGTAGTGAGGCCGACGAGTGCACTCGAGTCGGTCAGCATGTGCCGCACTCGATCCACCGGATATTTCGGGTCGACGGGCACATGTGCGCCGCCCGCCTTGCACACCGCCAACACGGCGGCCACCATCTCGTAGGAGCGCGGCAGCGCCAGCGCCACCAGACTTTCCGGACCGACACCACGATCGATAAGCACCCGGGCCAACCGTGACGAGTACTCGTCCAGCTCGCGATAGCTGATCGAGCGCCCCTGGTAGCGGATAGCCGTCCGATCCGCACCGCGACGCAGCCCACGCACCAGCAGATCGGGCAACAACCCACCGACCGTCACTTGATCCGAATGCACTCGGGTCAGGAATGTCACCTCGGATTCGGCCAGCAGCGGCAGATCACCCACCGGCAGCTCCGGCCGGGTCGTGATCGCCTCGAGCAGTCGCACGAACCGATCGGCGAACACCCGAACCGTGGACTCATCGAACAGATCACGCGCGTAAGAGAACTCGGCGTACATCCCTTCCGACTCGCCTGCTAGCTCGGTAATCGCCAGCGAGAGGTCGAATTTCGCAGTACGTATGTCGAGATCGACCCCGCCGACCCGCAATTCGGGCAGTTCGAATGAGTTGGCCGGCAGATTTAGAAACGACAGCGCCACCTGGAACAGCGGATGCCGCGCCGTGGACCGCTCCGGATTCAGCAGATCGACCAGACGCTCGAACGGAATATCGGCGTGCGCGAAGGCCCGCAGATCGGTGTCGCGCACCACGGCAAGCAATTCCGCGAAGGTCGCGCCGCCGCACACCGGAGTCCGCAGCACCAGCGTATTGACGAACATGCCGATGACATCGTCCAATTCGGCCGCACCACGACCGGCCACCGGCGTGCCCACCGCAATGTCCTCGGTGCCCGACATGCGCGCCAGGAATACCGCGAGCGCGGTATGCACCACCATGAAGATCGTCGCGTTCTGCGCGCGGCCGATCTCGGCCAGCCTGTGGTGCACCCACGGGTCGACCGTAAATCCGACTGTGCCACCGGCGAACGACTGCGTTGTGGGGCGCGGCCGGTCGGCGGGCAGGTTCAGTTCATCGGGCAGTCCGGCCAGCTCCGTGCGCCAGAACTCGGTCTGCGCGCTGATCAGGCTCGCCGGATCGTCCTCGGCGCCGAGCACTTCCCGTTGCCAGAGACTGAAATCCGCGTATTGCACCGGCAGCGGCTGCCAGGCTGGCGGTGTACCGGCCGCGCGCGATGCGTAGGCGAGCATGAGATCGCGGGTCATCGGCCCCATCGACCAGCCGTCGGCGCTGATGTGATGGGCCACGAAGACGAGCACGTACTCGTCCGATGGGCCCGCGACCACCTGGAACAGTGCACCGCGCAATGGCACCTGATCGGTGACATCGAATCCGGCGGCAATGATCTCGACGACCGCCGCGTGCACCGCATCCGCCGCGACCGACCGCGGTGTCAGATCCGGAACCGCCTGCGCCGCAGGCACGATCACCTGATGCGCGACGCCGTCGCGGTCGGCCGGGTAGACGGTACGCAGCGTTTCGTGCCGCTCGACCAGATCGGCGACGGCCTGCCGCAACGCATCGACATCGAGCGCGCCCGTCAGCCGTACCGCGACCGGCAGGTTGTTCACGGCCGATTCGGTATCGAACTGGTTGAGGAACCACATCCGCTGCTGGGCCAGCGACAGCGGAATGCGTTCCGGCCGCGGACCGGCCACCAGCGGCACCTCGGGACGCTGCCCCGCGCCGGACACGACCGCGACGGCCAGCGCGGCAACCGTCGGCGCCTCGAAGACCGCGCGCACCGGGACGCGACTACCGATCGCGGCGCCGAGCCTGGCCACCACCCGGGTGGCGACTAGCGAATTGCCGCCGAGGTCGAAGAAGTCGTCGTCCGCACCAACGCGTTCGAGGCCCAGCCTCTTCAGATCCAGCACATCGCTGAATACCTCGGCGACGGTGCGTTCCAGCGGTGTCGACGGCTCCCGGTAGGGCCGACCGATGAACTCCGGCGCGGGCAGCGCCTTGCGGTCGAGCTTGCCGCTCGCATTGAGCGGCAAAGCATCCAGCTGCACGATCGCGGACGGGACCATATACGTCGGCAGTGCCGCGCGTGCGTGGTCGAGCAGGGCCTCGTCATCAATGCGTGCACCGGGCGCGGCCACCACATAGGCGACCAGCCGATCACCGGCGCTCCCCGCGACCAGCGCCACCGCCGCGCGTTGCACCGCGTCCAGACCGAGCAGCACCGTCTCGATCTCACCTAGTTCGACGCGCTGGCCGCGCAATTTGACCTGGAAGTCGCTGCGGCCCAGGTATTCCAGAACATATCCGCCGTCGCGACGCGGCACCCAGCGCACCACATCGCCGGTGCGATAGAGCCGCGCACCATCGGCATGCGCGACGAACCGCTCAGCGGTCAGCGTCGGTGCGTTCAGATAACCACGCGCCAATTGCACACCGGCCACATACAACTCACCGATCGCACCGACCGGAACTGGTCGCAACTGCCGGTCGAGCACATGCACCCTGGTGTTGGCGACCGCGGTGCCGATCGGAATCGCGACGCGCCCATCGGCTTCGGCGGGATAGGCGGTCACTACCGCCGCCTCGGCGGGACCGTACCAGTTGAACAGGTCCGTATTCGGTAGGAATGCGCGCAAGCGCGAGGCGGTCTCCGCGGACAGTGCCTCACCAGCCGCGAATACCCGCCGCAACGACGGGTACGCGGTCTCGCCCGCGGGTGCGCCGTCGAGGAATGCGTCGAGCATCGATGGCACGAAATGCACCGTGCTGACCGAGTACTCGTCGATTACCCGAGCCAAGTACGCAGGGTCGCGATGCCCGTCCGGTTCGGCGATGACCACCGCCGCACCGGTCTGCAACGGCCAGAACAGCTCCCATGTGGAGATATCGAAGGTGATCGGGGTCTTGTGCAGCACCACATCACCGGGACCGTGCGGATAGGTCCGCTGCGCCCAACGGAATTGGTTCGCCATCTGCCGATGCGTGATCGCCACACCCTTGGGCTGACCGGTCGAGCCGGAGGTGTAGATGACATAGGCGGTGCTGTCGGGAAACGGCGCCACGACGGTGTCGGTCAGCGCGTCACCGGAGCTCGAGTTCAGTGCGTCCACATAGACCAGCGGGGTATCGATCGCGGTGTCGAAGCCGGTCCCGGTCGTGGTCAGCACAGCCACCGGAGCCGCACTGGCCAGCACATAGTCACTGCGTTCGGCCGGATGGCCTGGATCGATCGGCACATACGCAGCACCGGCGCGCAGCACGCCGTAGATCGCCACAACCATCTCGATGCCGCGCCGCATCGCCACCGCCACCAGCGATTCCGGGCCGACTCCGCGACCCACCAGATCCCCGGCCAGTGCGCGCGAACGCGCATCGAGTTCGCGGTAGCTCAGCGTGGTATCGCCGAAGAACACCGCGGGTGCGTCCGGCGTGCTGGCGACCTGCGCGTCGAACAGCGTCAGCAGTGTCGAATCATCCAGCAGCTCGGCCACTTCGGTGGCATTGGCGGCGTCGAGTACGGCACGATCGGCCGCGGTCAGCGCATCGACGTCGGCGATCTTGGCGAACGGATCGGTCAGGAACCGGCCGATCAAGGTCGAGAAGCGTTGGGCCAGTGCCCGTGCCGCCGTCTCATCGAAGATATCGCGTAGGTATTTGAGGGTGAAGTGCATGCGCACATCGGGGACGATCACCACGGTAACCGGGTAGTGCGTGCCGTTCACCGCGACCGCGCCTTCGATGCGCATGCCATCGAGCGCACCAGCCGCAGCGGTCAGCGCCTTCTCGTCGATCGGAAACGATTCGAAGACCACGAGAGTGTCGAAAAGCCATTCCACGCCGACGCTTTCCTGAATTTCGCTCAGGCCGACGTAGTGGTGGTCCAGCAGTGCCGCCTGTTCGGACTGCAACTGCCGCAGCAGTCCGGCGAGGGTGTCGTTGGCAGCCAGGCGCACCCGGACCGGAATAGCGTTGAGGAACAACCCGACCATGGTTTCGACGCCGTCGAGCTGCGGCGGTCGTCCGGAAACGGTGGCGCCGAATACCACATCGTCGCGATCCACACTCCGGCCGATCAACAGCCCCCAGGCCGCCTGGATGACGGTATTGACGGTGACCCCGGTATCGGCGGCCAACCGGCTCAGCGCCTCGGTGTCCGCCTCGGACAGTTCGAAGTCGACTTCGCCGACGCCCGCGGCGATTTCGCGGGCCGGATCGACCGCGGCCAGCGGTGTCGGCTCGGTGATACCAGCCAGCACCTCGCGCCAGGCCTTACGCGCGGCAGTGTGGTCCTGTGCGCCGAGCCAGGCCAGATAGTCGCGGTAGGAGCGGGCCTTGGGCAACTGGCTCGCATCACCACCGAGCACATAGAGCGTCAGCAGATCCTGGGTCAGCAGCGGCATCGACCAGCCGTCGATGAGGATGTGATGACTGGTGACCAGCAGGTGATAGGTACCGGTATTCGATGTGCGGCGCTCCCGGTGCCCGCCGTGGTCACGCTCCGCTACCGCCTCCGGGCCCAGCGCTCGCGCCGCAGTGTCTAATTTGCGGCGCTCCCAGGGCCCTCCGTGGTCACGCTCCGCTACCGCCTCCGGGCCCAGCGCTCGCGCCGCGGAAGTCGAACGGATCAGGGTGAACCGCAGCAGCGGCGCGCTGCGCATATCGAAGTGGTCGGCCAGCTCCGTGGCCATGATCCGACGCAACTCGGCAGCGGCATCGGTGGGTGCGAGATCGGTGAGATCGGCTGCCCGCCAGGGCACTTCGACCTCGTCGAGCACGACCTGTATCGGATTGCCCGCGCCGTCCTCGGCGAATGCCACCCGCAAGTTCACATGCCGACCCACCACAGCGACCGCCGCCGCGCGTAGTCGCTCGGCATCGACGTCGCCGCCGAGATCGACCATGAACTGGGTCATGTACGCATCGACCGACAATTCGGCCAGCTGTGCATGGAACAACATGCCCGACTGCAACGGGGTCAGCGGCCACACCTCGACCAGCTTCGGGTACTGCTGTGCCAACCGGTCACTATCGGCCTGCGACAGCTCGACCAGCGGACCGATCGGCTGCGCGCCGGTCTCGACCGGTGCCCCCTTGGTGGCCAGCGGCGCGAGGACGGCGACCGTGCGCGATTCGAAAACATCTCGGGGCGTGAAGATCACCCCGCGCGCCCTGGCCCGCGACACCACCTGGATCGAGGTGATGCTGTCGCCGCCGAGTGCGAAGAAGTCGTCGTCGAGTCCGATACGCTCGACACCGAGCACCACGCCGAGCACCTCGGCGATGATCTGTTCGATATCGGTCTCCGGGGCCCGATACTGCTTGGTCTCCAGCACCGGCGCGGGCAGTGCCTGCCGATCCAGCTTGCCGACCGGAGTCAGCGGAATCGTATCGAGCACGGAAATGACGGTGGGCACCATATGCGCGGGCAGTGCGCGTTCGGCGTAGGCGATCAGCTCGCCGGTATCGATCACCGCATCACCGGCCGGGTGCACATAGGACGCGAGAATCGTTGCGCCGGTGTCGAGTCTATGGCCGATGGTGACGACGAAATCCACACTGTCGTGCGCGCCGAGCACCGCATCGATCTCGCCGAGTTCGATACGGAAGCCGCGGATCTTGACTTGGAAGTCGTTGCGGCCCATATATTCGATCTCACCGTCAGCGGTCCAGCGCACCAGGTCACCAGTGGCATAGAGCCGAGAACTGTTGGGATCGAAAGGATTCGCCACAAAGCGTGATGCGGTGAGCGCGGGCCGATCGTGATAACCGCGCGCCACCTGCGAACCCGAGATGTACAGCTCGCCGACCACGCCGCTTGGCACCTGATTCAGCCGGTCGTCGAGGACGTATTCGGTAATGGCGCGGATCGGGCCGCCGATGGTCACCATCGCGCCGGGTGTCATCGGCGCGCTGATATTGGTCATGATCGTGGTCTCGGTCGGCCCGTAGCCGTTGTAGAACTCCCGTCTCCGGTTCTCGGCGATCGGCAATACCCAGCGCCGCACCAGATCCGGCGGACAGGCTTCGCCACCGGCGATGACCACCCGGAACTCGTCGAGCCCCGCCGAATCGACCGAGGCAAGCGCCGCCGGGGTGATGAACGCGTGCGTCACCCGTTCCCGGCGCAGCAGCGTCGCCAGCTCATCGCCACCATAGATATTCGGCGCGACCACCACCATGGTCGCCGCGCCACCGAGTGCGAGCAGCAGCTCGAGCACCGACGCGTCGAACGACGGCGACGCGAAATGCAGTGTGCGCGACTGGTTCGTGACGCGATATCGCTCGCGTTGTTCATCGCAGAAGCTGGACAGTCCGGCCTGCGTGACGACGACACCCTTCGGCTTACCGGTGGAGCCGGACGTGTAGATGACATAGGCCGGATGCTCCGCCCGCACCGCGCGGATTCGGTCGGCGTTGGTGATGGCCTCGCCCGAGTATTCCGCCAGGCGCAGTGTGAATTCGGGCGCATCGATGATCAGCCACTCGACCCGATCCGGCAGTTGCGCCGCCACCTCGGCGACCGCGAGCCCGAGCACCGCACCGGAATCGGTCACCATGTGCGCGACGCGCTCGGCCGGGTAATTGGGGTCGACCGATACGAATCCGGCACCGGTCTTGGCCACCGCCCACACCGCGATGACCGACTCCAACGACCGCGGAATGCCAATGGCGACCAGGTCTTCCGGACCGACACCGCGTTCGATGAGCAGCCGGGCCAACCGGGTGGACCGATCGTCGAGTTCGGCGTAGCCGAGCTGGCCCAGGGTCGCGGTGGCATCGGCGAAGACGACGGCGATACCGTCCGGATTCGCCTCGACCGCGGTACCCATCAGCTGCGGCAGGGTGGTGACCCGCGACTGCCGCGTCCGGACCGGACGGGTACGCGATGGCCGGGTCACGGATGCGACCCCGCTCTGATATCGCGCGGTCGCGCCCGATCCGGTTCCACCGATCGGTTTCCCAGCACCCCAACCATAGGAACGTCCTCCCCTCGCTAGTCGTCACTACGGGACCGGTCGCCACCGGTTGCGGCCCATGGCGCACCCGCCGGATTCGTCCGGCGGAGGATCAACCCACGTCCTGGACGCCCAGTAGCGCACCGAGGTCGATGACAACCGGGACGGACCCGAATTCCGGTGCGGGCGCTGTGTTGTTTCGAGCGACCCGCAAGCGATCGCCACCGGTATCATCGAGCACCACGGCGTGCAGGTCCTCCAGCCCCGTCACCTCGACCGGCCCGAGTCCGGCCCGGTCGATGAACAGATGTGTCACCCATTCGTCGGCCAACAGTGCCGAAAGCGTTACGTTGTCCAGGTCACCGGCGGTCACCACCAGCGACGCACCGCTCTCCCCGGCCGCGACCACTTCCAGCAGCGCCGCCGCCGAATCCGGGCGGCCGTGCCGGAACAGCCGGGAGTCGAAGGTGAGCTCGGCGCGCGCCCGCAAGCGCCTGGTCGCGATGGAAATATCGTTGTAGGACAACGTCACCGCGGCGACGAAGGCCGGATCCTCACCACACAGCGCGTGCGTCCGGTTGGCGTAGGTCACCGGGCGGGGCGATTCGGCGGCGATCTCGGCGAGTACATCCGGATCGTCGAGACCCAGCCAGTCGAGGCTGTTTTCACCCGCCCCGCCGACCACTATCCCCCAGTCACGATGGGGCCGTGCGCCGGTGGTCAGTCCGACCTTGACTTCCAGACCATCCGGCAGCGGTCCGTCGACGGTAGTCACCGGGGTCACTGCGGCACCGGCCTTGAGCACCGCCCAGGTGGCGACCACCGCGTCCACACCACGATCCAGTCGGATGGCAACACCGGTGCGCGGGCCACAGCCCCGCGCGATCAGCACCCGGGCCAGTCGCGAGGACCGGGCGTCGAGATCCTGGAAGGACACCGCGTCCTCGCCGAAAACCACCGCGGGTCCGTCCGGATCGTCCTCCACCGCGGCGGCCAGCGCCTGGGTCAGCGCCGCGCCGGTGGTGACCGGCACGCCATCGGCGGCCGACTCCGGCGCGCTCACCGGCGCGGTCAGTGCGCGATCGCGTTCGGCGGCATCGAGGATATCAATATCGCCCACACTAACCTGCGGGTCCGCCACGACGGCGGCACAGATCCGACTGAACCTGCGGCCGAATGCCTGCACCGTCGATTCGTCGAAAAGGTCTGTGGCGTAATTGAATACGGCGACCAGCTCGCCGGGTGCGCCGTCCGCGCCGTGCCGCGGCTCGACGGTCAGCTGCAGATCGAACTTCGCCGCGACCGCGCCGGTATCCAGAGCCGTGACCGTCAGACCGGGCAGCTCCAGCTTCGGTTGCTCGAGATTGTCGAAGGACAGCACTACTTGGAACAGCGGGGTGTGTCCGGCCTCGCGGTTCGGCAGCACCACTTCGACCACCCGCTCGAACGGGATATCGGCATTGCCGAAGGCCGAAAGATCGGTCTCGCGAACATGTTCGACGAGCGCGTCGAAGGTGGTCCCCGATTCGGTCGTGGTGCGCAGCGCCAAGGTATTGACGAACATGCCGACCAGATCGTCGAGCGCGCGCTCACCGCGGCCCGCGATGGGGGTACCGATCGTGATGTCGGAACTGCCGGACAATCGCGCCAACAGCACCGCGAGCACCGCGTGCACGACCATGAACAGTGACGAATTGTGTTCCCTGGCAATGCGAATCAGTCCGGCATGCACCTCGGGCGTTAGCGTGAAAGCCGTCGATGCACCACGCATGGACGGCACCGCGCGGCGCGGCCGGTCCAGCGGCAGCTCCAGCGCGCCGGAGTGTCCGGCCAGCTTGTCGCACCAATAGGCCAATTGCGCTGCGGCGATGGAGTTCTCGTCGTCGTCGATGCCGATGACCTCACGCTGCCAGATCGCGAAGTCGGCGTACTGCACCTCTAGCGACGTCCAGGTCGGGACATCACCGGCACAGCGCGCGGCGTAGGCGAGCATCAGGTCACGAGCCAGCGGGGCCATCGAGGCGCCGTCGGCAGAAATGTGGTGCACCACCATGGCGAGCAGATGCCGGTCCTGGCCCGATTGATCGGCACCGGCGCCGCGCAGCAGTACGCCGCGCACCGGAACCTCCCGGGTCACATCGAATCCGGTCGCCATCAGTTCGGTGATGCGGACGATGGGATCGGCGCTCGACTCGACCGCGAGCCCGCCCGGCCATGCCTCGGCGACCGGCAGGATCTGCTGGTACGGCAGTCCACCCGGACCCGTCGACGGGTAGCGGGTGCGCAGCGCCTCGTGCCGCTCGAGTACATCGGCGACCGCATCGCGCAGCGCTTGCACATCGAGGGCGCCGGTCAGGCCGATGCCGAGCGGGATGTTGTAGGCCGCCGAGCGGGTATCGAACTGGTTGAGCACCCACATGCGCTGCTGTGCCAGCGACAGCGGCACCCGATCCGGGCGCGCCGCCACCACCAGCGGGGCCCGGGTTCCGATCGAGGAGCCGGGGACGACCCGCGCGGCCAGCGTCGAAACGGTCGAGGCCTCGAACAGTTCGCGCACCGAGACATTGGCGTCCAACGCCTCATTGATCCGGCTGACCGCCCTGGTGGCCAGCAGCGAGTTACCGCCGAGGTCGAAGAAATCGTCGTCCAGGCCGACATCGCGGACGCCGAGCAGTCCGGCGAATACTCCGGCGACCGCCTGCTCGATGGGGGTCTGCGGGGCGCGGTAGGTGGCACCGCCCACGAATTCCGGTGCGGGCAGCGCCTTTCGGTCCAGTTTGCCGTTCGGCGTCAGCGGCAGCGCGTCCAGTACGACGATCGCGTCCGGAACCATATAGCTGGTAAGGAATTCGGCAACCGCGGCGCGCAGCTGTGGGCCCTGCACCTGAGCATCGGCTTCGGCCACCACGTATCCGACCAGCCGGTTACCGGCGTGTTCGTCGGAGCGCACCAGCACGGCGGACTGGCTGACGGAAGGCTGTGCGAGTAACGCCGATTCGATCTCGCCGAGTTCGATGCGGAAGCCGCGCAACTGCACCTGCTGATCTGTGCGCCCAACGTATTCGAGATTTGCATGGCCCGCGAAACCGGCCCAGCGGCCCAGGTCGCCGCTGCGATACATGCGAGATCCCGGCGCCCCGAACGGATTCGCCACGAAACGGGTCGCGGCCAGTCCGGGCCGCCCCAGGTAGCCGCGGGACAGCTGCGCACCGCTGACGTAGATTTCGCCCGCCACCCCGACCGGAGCGGGATGCAGCCGGTCGTCGAGCACGTAGCTCTCCAGACCGGGCAAGGCCCGGCCGATGGCGCTGGCCGGATTCTCGGCGAGCTGCGCATCCAGGGCCAGGAACGACACGTGCACCGTGGTTTCGGTGATGCCGTACATATTGACCAGCCACGGCGCATCGAAGGTGTGCCGGTCGTACCAGCGCCGCAACTGGCGCAGATCCAGTGCCTCACCACCGAATACCACATAGCGCAGCGCGAATTTGCCCTGATCGCCCGCATGGGAGGCGCGATCGGCCTCGGCGAGCTGATAGAACGCCGACGGGGTCTGGTTCAGCACCGTGACCTGTTCGCGAATCAGCAAGTCGCGGAACTGTTCCGGGGAGCGGGAGGTCAGGTAGTCGACGACGACCACGGTGCCGCCATTGGCGAGCGCGCACCACAGTTCCCACACCGAGAAGTCGAAGGCGAAGGAGTGGAACAGCGTCCACACATCGGTGTCATCGAATTCGAACATCAGCTGGGTGTTGGCGAACAGCTCCACCACATTGCCGTGCGCGACGGCGACGCCCTTCGGGACACCGGTGGAGCCGGAGGTATAGATGACGTAGGCCAGGTTGTCCGGACGCAGCCGGGATGTGCGCTCGATATCGGTGATCGGCGATTCGCCGAAGCCCGCGGTCTCGTCCAGCAGCACCACCGGAACATCCGTCGCCGGAATATCGCCGAGCAGATCGGATGTGGTCAGCACGCAGGTCGGCTGCGCGTCGGTCAGCACGAACTCGAGGCGCTGCGCCGGGTAGGTGGTGTCGATCGGCAGATATCCGGCA
Organism: Nocardia sp. NPDC051990; assembly: GCF_040680755.1. Classification (NCBI taxonomy): domain Bacteria; kingdom Bacillati; phylum Actinomycetota; class Actinomycetes; order Mycobacteriales; family Nocardiaceae; genus Nocardia; species Nocardia sp. NPDC051990. The sequence continues at coordinate 203,586 of NZ_JBFAXH010000003.1, forward strand.
CCGGCGGTGAGCACACCGAGCAGTGCGATGGGCAGCTGCTCGGATCGTCCGACGGCGACGGCGACCAGCGCTTCCGGCCCCGCGCCGCGCGCCATTAATGCCCGTGCCACCTTGTTCGCGCACCGCTGCAGTTCACCGAAACTCAGTGCGATATCACCGAATCGGATCGCGATCGCATTCGGACGACGGCGCGCCTGCGCCTGGATGAGATCGACCAGCGTCACCTCGGGCACGGTCACCCCGGCCGAATTCCATTCGTGCAGTACCAGATCGCGCTCGCCGGGGGCCAGGAGATCGATATCGCCGAGCACCGCATCGGAATCGGCCGCGACCGCGGACAGCACCCGCAGGAAACGATCGGCGAAGTCGCGCACGGTGGCGGCGTCGAACAAGTCGGTGGCGTAGGTGAAGGTCGCCGACATGCCCTGCGCCGCGGTGTTTGATCGGCGACGCTCCCGGTGCCCTCCGTGGTCACGCTCCGCTACCGCCTCCGGGCCCAGCGCTCGCGCCGCGGTGTCTGATTCGCGACGCTCCCGGTGCCCTCCGTGGTCACGCTCCGCTACCGCCTCCGGGCCCAGCGCTCGCGCCGCGGTGTTTTCCGCGATCTCGAGCTGCAAATCGAACCTGGCCAGCGATACCGTGTGATCCACGGACGAGACGGTCAGGCCCGGCAATTCCAGATCGGTGCGCGCCAGGTTCTGGAAGACCAGCATCACCTGGAACAACGGATGCCGCGCGGCCGAACGCACCGGATCGAGCAGTTCGACCAGCCGCTCGAACGGCACGTCGGCGTGTCCGAAGGCCGCGATATCGACCTTGCGCACCGCACGTAGCAGCTCGTCGAAGGTCATGGCGGGATCGATCTCGGTCCGCAGCACCAGGGTGTTGACGAACATGCCGATCATATCGTCCAGCGCCGCCTCACCGCGGCCGGCCACCGGGGTGCCGATCGCGATATCGCGGGTGCCCGAAAGCCGGGCCAGCAGTACCGCGAGCGCCGCGTGCACGACCATGAACAGCGTCGAATTGTGCTGGTGCGCAATCTGTTCGAGTCGCGCATGGATCTCGGCATCGATATCGAAGGAGACGACGGCACCGTTGTTGGATGCCGCGGCCGGCCGCGGCCGATCGGCGGGCAGATCCAATTGTTCTGGCAGCGTATCCAATTCACCGCGCCAGAATTCGATCTGCTGCGCGAGGACCGATTCCGGGTCGAACTCGCTGCCGAGGGTTTCGCGCTGCCAGATGGTGTAGTCGACGTATTGCACCGCAAGCGGCGGCCATTCGGGCCGTCCGCCGCGCACGCGATCGGAGTACGCGGTCATCAGATCGCGGGCCAGCGGTCCGAGCGAGAAACCGTCCGCCGCGATGTGGTGCACCACGCACACCAGCACGTACTCGGATTCGCCGAGCTGGAACAGCCGCAGGCGCACCGGCGGCGCGGCCATCACATCGAATCCGGCCAGCACCTCGGCACTGATCAGATCCGAAAGCTCCGGCATCGTCGCGGTGGTCACCGGAAGCTCCGGCACCGCGCGCGCATCGGTCACCGGCAGCACGACCTGGAAGCCCTCGCCATCGATATCCGGATAGATGGTGCGCAGCACCTCGTGTCGGTCGGTCAGATCGTGCGCCGCCGCGCGCAGCGCGTCGACATCCAGTCGCCCGGACAGCCGCACCGCAAGCGGAATATTGTTGACCGCACTGGCCGTATCGAAACGGTTCAGGAACCACATCCGCTGCTGCGCGTAGGACAGCGGAATCCGGTCGGGACGGATCTGGGCGGTGAGCGCCTGGCCGACGGCCGAACCCGCATGCTGCTCAACGCGTTCGGCCAGTGCCGATACCGTCGAAGCCTCGAAGATCAGCTCGACCGGCACCCGGATTTCGAGTGCGGAACCGATGCGCGCAGCAGCCTGGGTGGCCAGCAGCGAGTTGCCGCCGAGTTCGAAGAAGTCGTCGTCGACGCCGACGCGCGCGTCCATCTCACCACCGAGCAGCAGCGTCCCGAATACCTCGGCAACGATCTCCTCGACCGGTGTCGCCGGGGCACGGAACCGACGCGTGGCGAAGACCGGTTCGGGCAGTGCCGCCCGATCCAGCTTGCCGACCGGGGTCAGCGGAATCTCGTCCAACACCGTGATCGCGGCCGGAATCATGTAGTCCGGCAACGATTCTGCGACATGTGCCGCGAGCTGACCGGTATCGAGTGTGGCGCCGTCACGCGGCAGCACATACGCGATCAGGGCGGTTGTTCCGGAGGGCAGTGTCTTGCTCAGCGTGGCCGCGAAGTCGACATCAGGATGGGTGGTGAGCGCGCTGTCGATCTCGCCGAGTTCGATGCGCAAACCGCGGATCTTGACCTGGAAATCGGACCGGCCCAGATACTCCAGCTCACCGGTTTCGTTGCGCCGCACCAGATCTCCGGTGCGATACAGGCGCGCACCCGCGCTATCGGCATCCGCGCCGAACGGGCTGGCCACAAAGCGTTCCGCGGTCAGCTCCGGCCGATTGAGATAGCCCTGCGCAAGCACCGCACCCGAGACATAGAGCTCACCGACAACACCCGCGGGGACCGGACGCAACCGCGCGTCGAGCACGAAGGCGCCGACGCCCGCGATGGCGGAACCTATGGTGACAGTCTCACCGGACGGCAGCGCGTCGGTGCTGGTGACCATGACGGTCGCCTCACTCGGCCCGTACGCATTGAATACCGACCGGCCGCTATCGGCCCAGCGCGCCACCAGTTCCGTCGGGAGCCGGTCCCCGCCCGCCACCACGACCTGCAGGTCATCGAGATCGGCGGTATCGAGCGACTCCAGCGCACCCGGGGTGATCAGCAGATGGGTGACCTGCTCGCGGCGTAGTAGATCCGCGAGTTCGGCGCCGCCGAATACCGTCGGCGGCGCGATGATCAGCGTCGCGCCGACCGAGAAGGTGAACAGCGTCTCCATTATCGAGAAGTCGAAACTGGGCGAGCTCAGATGTAAGACACAGGAATCCGCGTCGATCAGATAATGCTCGCCGATCGCCGCGAGCCCGGCCAGCCCGGTGTGGGTGACCGCGACGCCCTTCGGCTTACCGGTGGAACCCGAGGTATAGATGACGTAGGCCGGATGGTTTTCATTGACCACGCGCACGCGATCGGCATAGGAGACCGGATGATCGGGCTGGGCGGCGATGCGCGCGGAAACCACCGGATCGTCTATTTCGATCCAATAGACCGAGGTGCCGAGTTTGGCGCGATGCGCCGAGGTGGTCAGGCCTTGTGCCGCACCCGAATCGGTGACGATGTGCTCGATCCGGTCCGCCGGATAGTTCGGGTCGACCGGAACATAGGCCGCCCCCGTCTTCACGATCGCCCACAGCGCGACGATCGATTCGACCGAGCGGGTGATACTCATCGCGACGTAGTCGCCCGCGCCGATCCCGCGATCGATCAGCTCGCGCGCGATCTGTGACGAGGCGGTATCGAGTTGGCGATAGGTGAGTTCACGTTGATCGGCCGGATCACCGGTCGGGTTGAATCGGAGGGCGACCGAATCGTCCGCGGACTCCACTGCGGCCGTGAGCAGCTGGGCGAACAGCGGGCTCCCCGACCTGCGGCGACGGCTTCCACGGACGGTACGACGGGCAGTATCCATTCGAGTGTGTTCACCTCTCGAGTCGAGCTTGGACCTGCCCCCTACCCTCCTTCGAGGGCATTCAGCACCGGGGCCGAACCCATCATATAAGCCTGTTGCGTATACAGTTACGCCTCCGCGACAAGAGGGCGCAGTGCGTGACAACTGTGTATCGGTCTCAGACGGTTGGTGTTGCGTCGCCGCCCGACTCAGTGAACTACGTCACGTAACTGGTACACGTCCACGAACCGTCCTCGTGAATCTCTCCCCGGCGGAGTGAATTCCGCCCAATACTCCTGCCGAATCGCATCCACAGCCACGACCCCCACCACCGCGCCACTGCCGACAACGGCACTTACCCGCCCCCAAAACCCCACCACCACAAGGGAATCACCCCCGTCAAGCTGGACATGTGATCACGAGGAAGCTGGGGCGGCATCGCCCGAATCCACCGAGAGACTGCCGGCACCAGTTCCACCTGATCTTGATTGCGTAGTACGGTCGCGCAATGGTTCGTCGCGGGGGAATAGTGCTGCTGGCGTGCGTGAGCGCAGTCGCGGTGATTTTCGTCGGATATCGGATTTGGGTATCCGCGTCGTCCGAGCAGGTGGAGATCGGTTGCGGACCACGGACGGCGGCGCCGCCGTACTGCGTTTATCACCGGACGACACCCGGTTTCGCGGGGTCCAGGTACGAGGTGCTCGTAGGTCATTCTCCGGGGCGCGGACTGGTTTACGGGATCCCCTATGCGGCCGAACAAATCAGCGCGACATGGAATACGAGTACTGGCGCGGTCACGATCGCCATGCCAGGGACCACACTGACGATTGCGCCATCTGAGTACCTCGATACCCGATAGCTGTCTACCGCGAGCTCCGGTTCGGGCTCGTCGGCGACGCAGTGGGCTCGGCCTGAGCGCCCATTCCAGCACCGATCCCGCAGGGCCCCGCGCGCATCGAGGGATGGACGCTCGAGCCAATCCGCCTGGCCCCGTCGGGTTCAGCGCCAAAACTCGGAGAGCACGTTCCCGATTTTCGGTGAGCCCAGCGGCGGCCGTCATCCGCCAGTGAATGTGGCCGATCATTGCGTCGCGGTGCACCGCACAAGCCTTGCGTCCCCCGTGGTGGCCGCACACCCTACCGGGGGTGCGGCCACCACAATGAGTGCGCACACAACTGCACCGCCGAAGATCAGTCTCCGCTGCGGGTTTCCCGCCACACATCGGTGAGCACCCTGCCGATTTCAGCGAGTCCGGCGGCGGCCGTCATCCGCCAATGCGTGGTCGGCACCGCGCGATTGTCCACCATGCCGTCGACCACCTCGGCCCAGATCGACGCACCGATCGAGCCGGTGGGATCGTCGAGAGCCGCGGTGAAGTAGATGACATCGCCGTGGAAACGCGCCGGCCGATAGGCATTGCGCAGCACGACCGAATGCACGGCGGTATCCAGCACTCGGGTGAAGCGGTCGGAGCCGAAGGAGGCGAACGGCTCCGGCAGCTCGCCCAACCGCTCGGCGAGTTGTCCCCAGTCCACATCGGTGTCGAAGCCGAGGTCACCGGCCTGTTCACCGAGCAGGCCGCCGATCAGCTCGGCCACCGGCACGGGTGAGCCCGCGCCCTGCGCGCGTTCGTCGGGTGGATCGGCCATATAGCTGTCCATCACCGCGAGGGTGGCCACCCGCTGTCCGGCCCGCTGCAACTGCACCGCGATCTCATGGGCGAAAACACCACCCATCGACCAGCCGATGAGGTGATATGGCCCCTGCGGCTGGACCGTGCGGATCGCCTCGACATAGCGCCGGGCCCATTCCTCGATGGTGTCCGCCAGCACGGCCGGTGCGGCCAGTGTGGGCGCCTGGATACCGTAGATCGGCCGGTCGGAATCGAGATACGCGGCCAGACCCGCGAACGACCACGCGATACCGGAGACCGGATGGATACAGAACAGCGGCTCGGTGGTACCGGTCGCGCGCAGCGGCAGCACCACATCGAAGGCCGCCTCGCCCTCGACGTGCCCGCCCGCTCGGCGGGCCAGTTCGGCCAGGAATTCACTAGGGGTCGGCGCGGTGAATATCCGCATCACCGGAATCTTCTCGCCGAGCAGCGAACTCAGCCGCGCGGTCAGCTTCGTGGCGATCAGCGAATTGCCGCCGCGCTCGAAGAAGTTGTCGTCCATACCGAATCGGTCGAGGTCGAGCACCTCCGCGAAGGCGACGGCGACGGTTTCCTCGATCGGGGTGGCCGGTGCGCGGTATTCCCGTGCCGCGAAGGCGGGTTCGGGCAATGCGCGCCGGTCCAGCTTGCCGTTCGGCGTCAGCGGCATGACGTCGAGCACCACGATGGCGGCGGGAACCATATAGCCGGTGAGGAATTCGGCCACCTGGACGCGCAGTTCATCCGGGTCGAGGTCGGCACCGGCCGCGGGCACCACATATCCGACGAGCTGATCACCGAGACGTTCGGTCGAGCGAACCAACACCACCGCTTGGCTCACCCCGGGGCAGCGCAGCAGCGCGGATTCGATCTCACCGAGCTCGATGCGGAAGCCGCGCAACTGAACCTGCTGATCGCTGCGCCCCGCGTAGGCGAGTCCGGCGTGGCCCCAGCGGCCGAGATCACCGGTACGGTACATGCGAGATCCTGGTGCGCCGAACGGATTCGCGACGAAACGCACCGCGGCCAGACCGGGCCTGCCGAGGTATCCCCTGGACAGCTGGGCCCCGGCCACATAGATCTCACCCGGTGTGCCGACCGGTACCGGGTGCAGGCGCTGGTCGAGCACATAGCCGTCCAAGCCGGGCAACGCACGTCCGATCAGACTGTCCGGACTGTCCGCGATCTGCTTGTCCAGCGCCAGGAACGAGACGTGCACCGTGGTTTCGGTAATGCCGTACATATTGACCAGGCGCGGCGCAGCCGCGTCATGGCGCTCGTACCAGCGCCGCAACTGTCGCAGATCCAGTGCCTCGCCGCCGAATACGACATGTCGCAGCGCGAATTCGCTATCGGAATCCGCCGCGGCTCGGTCGGCCTCGATGAGCTGATAGAACGCCGACGGTGTCTGGTTCAGCACGGTGACCCGTTCCCGGATCAGCAACTCGCGGAATAGTTCCGGTGCCCGCGAGGTCGCGTAATCGACTACGACCACCGCACCTCCGGTGGCCAACGCGCACCACAGCTCCCATACCGAGAAGTCGAAGGCGAAGGAGTGGAACAGCGTCCACACATCGGTGTCGTCGAAACCGAACAGCGGCTGGGTATTCGCGCACAGCTCGACCACATTGCGATGCGCGACCCCAACGCCCTTCGGCACACCGGTCGAACCCGAGGTGTAGATGACGTAGGCGAGGTGATCGGGCAACAGCGGTGCGATGCGGTCGGCATCGCTGACCGGGCGATCGTCGAATTCCGTTGTCTCTTCGAGCAATATCACCGGCAACTCGCCGACCGGCACATCGGCACGCTGTTCGGCGGTGGTGAGCACGCAGACCGGCACCGCATCGGAGAGCACGAAGGCCAGCCGCTGCGCCGGATAGGTGATATCGATCGGCAGATACGCCGCGCCCGCGGTGAGCACGCCGAGCAAGGCGACCGGCAGCTCTTCGGTGCGCGCAACCGCGACGGCCACCAGCGATTCCGGTCCGGCACCGGCCGCAATGAGCGCCCTGGCCACCCGGTTCGAACGCCGCCGCAGCTCGGCGAAGCTCAGTGCGGTATCGCCGAAGCGCACCGCGACGGCATCGGGCCTGCGCCGGGCCTGATCGGCGATCAACTCGGGCAGGGTCGCGGCGGGCACCCACGCACCGCGCGAATTCCATTCGTGCAGCACTCTGGTGCGCTCGTTCGGTCCGAGCAGCTCGATATCGCCGACGGTCGCCGTGGCACCGGCGACGACCGCGGTGAGGATGCGGGCGAACCGATCGGCGAAGCCCTGTGCGGTCGCGGCATCGAACAGGTCTGTCGCATAGGTGAATTCGGCCAGTACACCCTGGGTTTCACCGCGTGGGCCGATCCGCTCGCTCAGCGAAAGTCGCAGGTCCACCGTGAGCGGATCGGTTGCGGTGCCGACATTGTCGATCGCGACCTGGAACAGCGGATGCCTGCCGGTCACCTGGATCGGATCGAGTACCTCGACGAGTTGCGCGAACGGGACATCGGCGTGCGCGAATGCGGCGGCATCGGCCGAGGCGACCGCGCCGAGCAGTTCATCGAAGGTCGCATTCGGGTGATATTCGGTACGCAGCACCACGGTGTTGTCGAAGGCTTCGCCCGTCCCCGAGGCCGGTGTACCGATCGCGATATCGGTCGTACCGGACAGCCGCGCCAGCAGCACCACGAAAGCGGCGTGCGCCACCACGAATACCGAGGTATCCCTGGTCTCGGCGAGCCGACGCAGTTCGTGATGCAGGTGCACGCCAATCTCGAGCGGGACCCGCCCACCGATATCGGAGGGCATGCTCGAGCGCGGTCGATCCATGGGCAACGTCAACTCATCCGGCAGGCCCGCCAGCGTATTGCGCCAGTATCGAACCTGGGTGAGCACATCGGGGCTCGCACCATCACGCACGGCGGCGACCGAATCCTGTGGCGCGGTGACGAATTCGGCGAGCACCGCGCGTAACCGCTCGGTCAGCGCCCGCGCCGCCGCGGCCGCGACGGCATCGCCGCGGTACAGCACCTCGACCCGCAGCCTGGTCCCCAGTTCGGCCCGGACGGTGATCGGATAGTGGGTGTAGTCGACCGAATTCACGCCACCGACCACCAGCCCGTCGACAGCGCTGCCCGCCTGCCGCAGGCCATCGGCATCGATCGGATACGACTCGTAGGCCACCAGCGTGTCGAACAATTCGCTGCCGCCCCCCAGCGCCTGGATGTCGGCCAGCCCGAGATAGTGATGTTCCAGCAGTGCTGCCTGCTCGGCTTGCAGCTCGGTCAGCAGTCGCGAAACCGTTGTCGCCGAATCGAATCGGACGCGCACCGGGATGGTGTTCACGAACAGGCCGACCATCGCGTCGACGCCGTCGAGCTGCGGTGGACGTCCGGAAACCGTGACGCCGAAGACCACATCGTCGCGGTCGGTGATACCGGCGACGACCACACCCCACGCCGCCTGCAGCACCGTATTCACGGTGACCTCGGTCGCCGCGGCGAAGGACGTCAACGTGGCCGTCTCCGTCGCCGATAGTTCGAATGCGGTCCTGCCGAATCCGTTGTCCGGCACCGTGGGTCGCACCAGCGCGGGCGCGAGCAGTGTCGGCCGGGCCTTGGTCAACGCCGCATCCCACGCGCCCATGGTGGCGGCGCGGTCCTGGCGCGATAGCCACGACAGATAGTCGCGGTACGGCCGCCCCGCGGGCAGCAGCGAGGTATCGCTTCTGGTCGCGTAGAGGATCAGCAGATCCTTCATGAGCAGCGGCATCGACCAGCCGTCGAGCAGGATGTGATGCGCCGTCAATACCAGTTGCGTGCGCCCGGATGTGGTGCGGTACACCGTGAATCGCAGCAGCGGCGCGAGCGCGGGATCGAATCCGGTGCGCTGGTCGGCGGCGAGCAGCTCGGGCAGATCGGCATCGGGTACCTCGGCGACCACCCGCCACGGCACCCGGACACCGTTCGCGATGAGCTGCACCGGTTTGCCGTTCGCGCCGAAAGTGAAGGCGCTGCGCAGATTCACGTGCCGGTCCAGTGCCGCCTGTGCGGCGAGGTGCAGGCGCTCGAGTTCGAATTCGCCCGAGAGTTCGACCGCCACCTGAATGACGTACGGGTCCACCGACTCCGCCAGCATTTCCATCAGGAACAGCAGACCGGTTTGCAGCGGCGACAGCGGCAGCACCTCGGCCAGGCCCGGGTAGTTCGCGCGCCAGGTGTCGAGTTCGTGCTGGGTGGTCGATACGAGCGGCACATCCGATGGGGTGAGACCACCGGCGTCCGGCTCGGTGACGTGCCGGGCTACCGCCGTCAGCGCGGTGAGCCAGTCGTCGGCCAGTTCCTGAACCGCCGCCGCGTCGAGGATTTCACCGGCGTATTTGAACACCACGTCCATACGCGGTCCGGCATCGGTATCGATGACGATCGCATTGATATCGACCACGGCCGAGGCGGGCAGCGCCGGATCCTGGCCGTCGTCGAGGTCACCCAGATCGCCGGATGGGAGCCAGGCCGGATCGGTCAGCCCCTCCGGTACGCCGGTGGATACCCGGCCAAGATAGTTGAAGCCGATCTGCCCGATATCAGCGGCCAGCGCACCGGCGGTAGCCGAATTCAATTGGCGCAGTATGCCGAAGCCGATACCGCGATCCGGAACCGCGAGCAACTGTTCCTTCACCGACCGCAGTATCGCCGCGGTTTCGGCAACGCCGGTGAGATCGAGCGCCACCGGATACACGCTGGTGAACCAGCCGATCGTACGGGTCAAGTCGGCACCGGGTACGGCCGCTTCTTCACGGCCGTGGCCCTCCAGTCGAATTCTGGTGACCGCGGCGTCGATACCGCGGCGCGCCCGCCAGGTCCGCACCGCCACAGCCAGCGCCGCGAGCAGACCGTCATTGACACCGCCCCGGTACAGCGCGGGCACCGTGGTCAGTACCGCATCGGCGACCTCCACCGGCACCTCGACCGTCAACTGCCGCACCGTCGCGTGGGTATCGACGGCGGGATCGAGCGCACGCGTACCGAGCAAGGGATCCGGTGTGGCCAGCACCGTGCGCCAGTAGTCGAGTTCGGCCATCCGCGACGGCGAGCCCGCCGCCTCGACCAGACCGTGCGCCCAACGCCGGAACGACGTCCCGACCGGCGGCAACGCAATGGCGATCCCCGCGCAACGCTGCGCCCATGCGGTGATGAAGTCCGGGATCACAATCCGCCAGGACACCCCGTCGATCACATAGTGATGCGCCGCGACGATGAGCAGATCGCGTGCACCCGACCTGCGCAGCCAACCGAAGGCGACCATCCGGCCCATGCTCGGGTCCAGTGCCGCCAGCGCGGAAGCCATGGCGGCATTGCCGATTCGCTCGAGCTCGGCCCCGTAGGGCACCTCCACCTCGGACAACAGTGCCGACACGTCGACGGTGCCCGGCGCGGCCACCTGCTGCCACCACCGGCCCTCCACCTGCCATACCCGCGCACGCAACATGTCGTGGTGGTCAAGCACCGCGGTGAGCGTGGCGAGCAGTCCGGTGCGATCGATGCCATCGGGGAGTGCGAGCACCAGGGTCTGCGCGAATCGGCCGAACGAACCGTTGTCGAGAAAACCCGCGAGCACCGGCGTGAGCGGTATATCGCCGACCCCACCACCGGGCAGCTCGGCCAGCACGACCGGCGCGGGATCCGTGCCGAGCACCGCGACCCTGGCCAATCCGGCGACCGTCTTCTGCTCGAAGACATCGCGCGGGGTGAATCCGATTCCGACCGCCTTGGCCCGCGACACCAACTGGATCGAGATGATGCTGTCGCCACCGATGGCGAAGAAGGAGTCGTCGGCACCGACCTGCCGCACGCCGAGCACCTGTGCGAAGAGCTCAGCGATCCGCGATTCCAGCCGGCCGGACGGTGCCCGCGACACCGTGGCGGTGAACCGTGGCTCGGGCAGCGCGTCGCGGTCGAGCTTGCCATTGGTGGTCAGCGGCACCTCGTCGAGGACGACGATGGCCGAGGGCACCATATGCGAAGGCAGGACGCGCGCCGCGAATTCGGTGAGTCGGTCCTGGTCGACGATCCGTTCGGCCACCGGGAGCACATATGACACCAACACCGTTGCGCCCGCCGCCGTTTCGCGGCCGAGCGTGACCGCGAATTCGATGTCCTCATGACCGCCGAGCACCGCATCGATCTCACCGAGTTCGACACGGAAGCCACGGATCTTCACCTGGAAGTCGCTGCGCCCCACATAGTCCAGCTCCCACGACCCCGCCGGAGTCGCGTACCAGCGGACCAGGTCACCGGTGCGATACATCCGGGCACCCGGTTCGCCCCACGGATTAGCGACGAAACGTTGCGCGGACAGCCCGGCTCGGTTGCGATAACCGCGGGCAAGCGCGCCGCCCGCCAGATACAGCTCACCCGTCACCCCGGGCGGTACCGGGTTCAGCCGCGCGTCGACCACAAGTGCGGACATGCCGCGCACCGGACTGCCGATCGTAATGTGCTGTCCCGCAGTCAGTTCCGCATAAGACGAGATAATGGTGGTCTCGGTCGGGCCGTAGCCGTTGTAGTACCTGCGACCGGGCTGCCATTTGGCCAGCAGTTCCGGTGTGGTGACATCGCCACCGACGGAAAGCATTTCGAGGTGGTCGAGGCCGGTCGGATCCACCGTGCCGAGCACCGCCGGGGTGATGATCGCGTGCGTCACCTGTTCGGCGCGTAGCAGCTCACCGAGTTCGTGTCCACCGGGCACGGTGGACGGCACGATCACCAGTGTCGCCCCAACCGAAAAGGCGCACAGCCATTCCAATATCGACGGGTCGAAGCTCGGCGCGCAGATATGCAGGAAGCGGCGGGTCGGCTCGAGCCGATACAGCTCGATCGCATGCTCGAGCAGACCGCCGAGTCCGGCGTGGGTCACGGTGACGCCCTTGGGCATACCGGTCGAACCGGAGGTGTAGATGACATAGGCCGGATTGTGCAGTCGCAGCGGGGTGATCCGGTCGGTGTCGGTGATCGGTGCGGCGGATCGGTTGGCGCACAATGATTCCGTCGCCGGATCGTCGAGCGCGAGCCAGCGCACGTCATCGGGGAGGTCGCCGAGATACTGGGCGGTGGTCAGTCCGAGGACCGCGGCCGAGTCGGTCAGCAGGTACCGGACCCGTTCCAGCGGATGGCTCGGATCGATCGGCACATGCGCGCCACCAGCCTTCGCGACGGCCAGCATCGCGACGACCATCTCGTAGGAGCGTGGCACTGCCAGCGCGACCAGACTTTCCGGACCGACACCGCGTTCGATCAGGACCCGGGCCAACCGTGACGAGTACCGGTCGAGTTCGCGGTAGCTGATCGACCGGTCCGCATAACGGACCGCAGTGCGGTCGGCCCCGAGCCGCAGCCCGCGCAACAGCAGATCAGGCAGGAGCCCACCCGCCATCATCTGATCCGGCTGCACCCTGGTCAGGAATTCGACCTCGGAGTCGGCCAGCAACGGCAGATCACCGACCGGTGTTTCGGCATTCGCGACGATCGCGGTGAGCAACCGCACGAACCGATCGGCGAATACGCGCACCGTCGCGTCATCGAAAAGGTCGCGTGCGTAGGTGAATGCGGCGAAGATGCCCGAACTAGACTCGCGAATCGCCAGCGACAGATCGAATTTCTCGGTCACGAGATCGAAATCGACCGGGGCGACCCGCAACCCGGGCAGCTCGAAGGAATTGTCCGGCAGGTTCTCGAAGGACAGCGCCACCTGGAACAGCGGATGCCGCGCCGTCGACCGTTCCGGTTCCAGCAGATCCACCAGACGCTCGAACGGAATATCCGCGTGCGCGAACGCCTGTAGGTCCACCTCCCTGGCCTGGGCAAGCAACTCGGCGAAGGTGCTGCCACCCGCTACCTCGGTGCGCAATACGAGCGTATTCACGAACATGCCGACGACATCGTCGAGTACGGCCTCACCACGCCCGGCGACCGGCGTGCCGATGGCGATATCGCCGGTGCCGGACAATCGGGCCAGCAATACCGCGAGTGCGGCGTGGACCACCATGAACAGGGTCGCATTGTGCTCGCGAGCCAAGCGCAGCAGCTCCGCGTGCAACTGCTCGTCGATCGGGATGTCGCATCGGCCACCGACGAACGACGGGACCGCGGGCCGGGCCCGATCCGACGGCAGATTCAGCTCATCCGGTAGCTGGGCTAGATTCTCACGCCAATACGACACCTGTTGTCCGGCAAGCGAATTCGAATCCGATTCCGAGCCGAGTACGGTCCGTTGCCAGAGCGCGAAGTCGGCGTACTGCACCGGCAATGGCGTCCACGCGGGAGCCGATCCGCCGGTGCGCGCGATATAGGCGAGCATCAGGTCGCGGGTCAGCGGGCCCATGGACCAGCCATCGGCGCTGATGTGGTGGGCCACGAGCACCAACACGTATTCACCATCGCAGCACAGCAATTCGGCACGCACGGGCACCTCGGCGGTGACATCGAACCCGGTGCCGACCAGCTCGACGATGCGATCGCGCAGCTCATCGGCCGCGATATCGGCCACCGTCAGATTCGGAACCGCCTGCCCCACCGGCAGAATCACCTGATACACGACACCGTCGTGCGACGGATACACGGTGCGCAGCACCTCGTGCCTGGCCACCACATCCGCGACCGCCACGCGCAGTGCATCGATATCCAGCGCACCGGACAGCCGCACCACCACCGGCACGTTGTAGGCGGGCGATGCGGTATCGAACTGGTTCAGGAACCACATTCGCTGCTGCGCCAGCGACAACGGCACCCGATCCGGTCGCTCGAGCGCGGCCAATGGCGGCCGCCGACCCGAGCCGACATGCTGTTCCACCCGCACCGCCAGTGCCCCGACGGTGCTCGCCTCGAACAACACCCGCACCGGCACCTGGGTATCCAGCGCGGCCCCCAAGCGCGCCGCCACCTGAGTGGCGATCAGCGAATTGCCGCCGAGCGCGAAAAAGTCGTCATCGATCCCGACCCGAGCCACCCCGAGCACATCGGTGAACACCCCGGCGACGATCTCCTCGATCGGCGTCGACGGCGCACGGAACACCTGGGTCTCGAACTCCGGCGCGGGCAATGCCTTTCGATCCAGCTTGCCATTGACGGTGCGCGGGAGCGCGGCGAGAACTACATAGGCGGCGGGCACCATATAAGACGGCAGCACACGTCCTAGCGCCGACTTCACCTGTGCCACATCGATATCGCCGCCCATCGGAACCAGATACGCGACGAGCCGATCACCGGTCCGTTCATCGGCGTCGGCGATCACCGCCGCCTGCGCGATATCCGGCAGCGCGGCCAGTGCCGCCTCGATCTCCCCCAGCTCGATCCGGAAGCCACGGATCTTCACCTGGAAGTCGGTGCGACCGCGATACTCCAACTCACCCCGCGCATTCCAGGCCACCAGGTCACCCGTGCGGTACATCCGAGCACCCGACTCGAACGGATTCGCCACGAACCGCTCCGCGGTCAGATCGACCCGCCCGAAGTAACCGCGCGCCAATTGCGCACCGGCCAAATACAACTCACCCGAAACACCCACCGGCACCGGACGCAACCGCGCATCCAGCACATAGACACGGCTGTTCCACTCCGGGGCACCGATCGACACCGACACCGCATCCGCATCGGTCACCCGATGGCTGGTGACCGACACCGCCGCCTCGGTCGGGCCGTACAGATTGACCAGTTCCTTCTGCGGATAGGTGTCCCGGAATCGCCGCGCCAGCGCCGCGGGCAGCGCCTCACCGATCACCAGCACCCGCCGCAAGGTGAACGGCAGCCGACCGGACAACAGCGCGTCCAGCATCGACGGCACCACATGCAGGGTGGTCACCGATTCCCGCGCCATCAGCTCGTTCAGATAGTCCGGATCGCGATGCCCATCCGCGTGGGCCAGCACCAATCGCCCGCCGAATACCGCCGCCGACCAGAACTCCCACACCGACAGATCGAAGGTGGCGGCCGTCTTCAACAGCACCGCGTCGCCAGGTCCGAGTGCGAATTCGCCGGTCTTCCAGAGCAATTGGTTGACGATCGCGGCATGCGATATCGCGACACCCTTCGGCCGCCCGGTCGAACCCGAGGTGAAGATCACGTACGCGGTATTCGCCGCACGCAGTGGCCGGACCCGCTCATCATCCGCGATCGGTGTCGCGGCGAACCGACCGAGGTCGAGCCGGTCCAGGCGCAGCACCGGTGCCAGTTCGGTATCGAAACCCGCTGCCGCATCGGTTAATACGCAGACCGGTGCCGCGGTACCCAGAATGTAATCGGTCCGCGCCGCGGCCTGATCCGGATCCACCGGCACATACGCGGCACCGGCCTTGACCACCGCGTACATCGCGACGATCAGATCCACCGACCGGCGAAGCGCGAGGACCACCCGCGACTCCGGACCCACACCACGTGAAATCAAGTGCCGCGCAAGACGATTCACTCGGGCGTCCAGCTCGGCATAGGTCATCGACTCGCCGTCCGCACCCATCAGCGCCACGCCACCCGGTGTCGCGGCCACGGTCGCGTCCAACAGCGACACCAGCGTCGCCGTCGCGTCCACCACATGGTTGGTCGCATTGCGGCCGGATACCAGTTCGGTCCATTCCGCGGCATCCAGCAGTTCCAGCGCACCGACGACGGTGCGCGGTGCGGCGGCGATCGCACCGAGCAGGCGGGTGAACCGAGCTACGAAGCCCTGCACCGTCGGCTCGTCGAACAGATCGTGCGCATAGGTGACGGCACCGCGGATGCCTGCGGGCCGACCGGCCTCGTCGTAGCGATCGCCGATGATCCAGTGCAGATCGAACTGCGAGACCGCGGCATCGAAGTCCACGCCCGAGATGGTCAGTCCGGGTAACTCCAGACTCGCCGCGGCCAGATTCTGGAACGACAAGCCCACCTGGAACAGCGGATGCCGGGCTGTCGAGCGGACCGGATTCAGCACCTCGACGAGGCGTTCGAACGGCACATCGGCATTGGCGAAGGCCGCGAGATCCGTCTCGCGTTGGCGCGCGAGCAGTTCGGTGAACAGTGCGGATTCATCGACCCGGGTGCGGAATACGAGAGTATTGACGAACATACCGATCAGCTCGTCCAGCGCCGCCTCACCGCGACCCGCCATGGGCGTGCCGATGGCAATGTCATCGGTACCCGACAACCGCGCCAGCAGCACCGCCAAGGCCGCGTGCACGACCATGAACAGCGTCGCCCCCTCGGCGCGCGCCAATTCGACCAGCGCCCGGTGGGTTTCGGCATCGATATCCGCCAGGATCTTGCCTCCGGCGAAGGACTGCACCGGTGGCCGTGGCCGATCCGTCGGCAGCTCCAGCTGATCGGGCAGTTCGGCGAGTGCGGCGCGCCAGTAGGCGATCTGCCCGGCTGCCAACGACTCCGGGTCGTCCTCACTGCCCAGCACCTCGCGCTGCCAGATGCTGTAGTCCGCGTACTGCACCGGTAGCGGTGCCCAGCCGGGCGCGGAACCGGCCGACCGTGCGGCGTAGGCGGTCATCAGATCTCGGGTCAACGGCCCCATCGAGGTACCGTCACCAGCGATATGGTGCACCACCAGCGCCAACACGAACTCGGCTTGTGTGTTCTCGACCTCGAACAAGCCGACCCGCAGCGGCACCTCGGCGGTCACATCGAAGGTCGTCGAAAGCAGTTCGCGCACCGCGGATTCGAGCTGCTCGGCCGCGACCTTCCGGACCGTCAGCTCGGGCGCCGATTGGTCCGCGGGCAGGATGAGCTGCACCGGACCCGTATCGGTGTCGGGATACACCGTGCGCAGAACCTCGTGCCGCGCAACCAGATCCGCGACCGCCGCCCGCAGCGCGGCCACATCCAGCGCACCGCTCAAACGCACCGCGATCGGAATGTTGTAGGCCGCCGATGCGGTATCGAACCGGTTCAGGAACCACATCCGCTGCTGGGCCAGCGACAACGGAATCGCAGCAGGACGCGGGCCGGCGGCCAGCGCCTTGCGGTTACCCGCCCCCGCGTGTTCGGCCACCGCGGCGGCCAGTCCGGCGACGGTCGGCATCTCGAAGAGCAGACGCACCGGAATCCGGGCATCCAGCACCGCACCGAGACGCGCCATCACCTGGGTGCCGATCAGCGAGTTGCCACCGAGTTCGAAGAAGTCGTCATCGGCGCCGACGGGCACCTCGAGCGCGAGGACCTCGGCGAAGAGTTCGGCGATCACCGGCTCGACCGCACCCGACGGCGCGCGGAAAGTCCTGGTGCGCAATTGCGGTGCGGGCAGCGCCCCGCGATCCAGCTTGCCCACCGGCGTCAGCGGGATCTCATCGAGCACCATAATGGCGCTCGGCACCATATGGGCGGGCAGCTTGCGCGCTGCCAGCTCGGTCAGTTCCGCCGTATCGATGACGACACCATCGACGGCACGCACATACGACACCAGAATCGTCGCGCCGCTGTCCTGCTCGTGACCGATGGTGACGACGAAATCGACGCCGTCGTGTGCGGCGAGCACCGCATCGATTTCACCGAGTTCGATGCGGAAACCGCGGATCTTCACCTGGAAATCGTTGCGCCCCAGGTATTCCAGCTCCCGATCGGCGGTCCAGCGCACCAGATCGCCGGTGCGGTAGAGCCGTGAACCCGGCGCACCGAACGGATCGGCCACGAACCGCGCGGCGGTCAGTCCCGGTCGATCGCGATAGCCGCGTGCCACCTGCGCACCGGAGATATAGAGTTCACCAACCACCCGGCCCGGCACCGGCGCGAGTTCGGGGTCCAGCACATATTCAGTGATCCCGCGAATCGGCCCCCCGATGGTCACCGGCCCGCCGGGCACCAGCGGTGCGCTGATATTGGTCATGATCGTGGTCTCGGTCGGCCCGTAACCATTGAAGAATTCCCGGGTTCGGCCATCCGCGATCGGTAGTACCCAGCGCTGCACCAACTCCGGTGGGCAGGCCTCGCCGCCCGCGACCACGACGCGCAATTCGTCCAGCCCCTCGGCAGGCAACGAGGCGAGCGCGGCCGGGGTGATGAAGGCATGTGTCACCCGCTCGCGGCGCAGCAGTGCGGCCAGTTCGGCGCCGCCGTACACCGTCGGTGCGGCGACGACCATGGTCGCGCCCCGGCTCAGCGCCAGCAGCAACTCCAATACCGACGCGTCGAAGGAAGGTGAGGCGAAATGCAGGGTGCGCGAATCGGCGGTCAGCGTATAGCGCTCGCGCTGCTCATCACAGAAATTCGACAACCCGGCCTGGGTGACGACCACCCCCTTGGGGGTACCGGTCGACCCGGAGGTGTAGATGACATAGGCCGGATGCTCGGCACGCAGTTGCCGGATCCGATCCGCGTAGGTGATCGGGTCCGCCGAATATGTCGCGATCCGTTGCTCGAAGTCCGCGGTATCGATGGCGAGCCACTCCGGGCCGCCGGGTAGGTCCACCGCCGCGGCGGTAAGCCCCAGTGCCGCACCGGAATCCGACAGCATGTGGGCGACGCGATCGGCGGGATAGTTCGGGTCGACGGGGACGAATCCGGCACCGGCCTTGGCGATCGCCCACACCGCGACAATCGATGCCACCGACCGCGGAATCCCAACCGCGACCAAATCCTCCGGGCCGACGCCGCGCTCGATCAGCAAGCGTGCCAGGCGGTTCGACCGATCATCGAGTTCGGCATAACTCGACTGCGCCAATGTCGCCGTGGCATCGGCGAATACGACCGCGGGTCCGGCCGGATTGGCCTCAACGGCGGTGGTGAGCAATTGCGGCAGAGTCTTGATCCGCGGGCCGCGAGTCCGGTTGGGCCGCTCGCGATTCGGCCGCGTCATGCGCCGAACCCCTGTCGCGCATCGCGCGCGAACTCCACCACATCTTCGAACAAGCCGAGCATTTCCGGAACTACTTTCTAGCGTTGTCGTTACATCTCACCCACCCCGTGCGCGTCAGCTACCTCAGCTCGACACCCACCGGCAGTAACTCATCCAACAGCACGATCTCGGCCGATTCGGGCACCACGACCTCGGCGGGTATGCCCTGCTCGAGCACCACGGCCCGCAGCTCCGTCAGCCGGGCCGTATCGATGGCGGCCAGCGCGGCCCGATCGGCGATCAGATGCGTCACCCACTCCTCGGCGAGCGAGGCACCCAGGTCGTCCGCACTCGGCACCACGTTTTTGGGCACCACGATCAGACTGGCCCCGGTCGCACCGGCGCTCACCACCTCGAGCAGCGTCGCCACCGAATCGGACCGGCCGTGCTGGAAGGTGCGCGATTCGAAGGTCAGACCGGTGCGAACTCGCAGGCGATCGGCCGCGGTGGCCAGCTCGTCGTAGCTCATCCGCACCCCGGTCGCGGCAATGACGAGAGCCGGATCGGCCCCGCTGAGCACCGCGATCCGATTCGCGTGGTTGACCGGTCGCGGTGACTGCGCGGCGATTTCGGCGCTGATCGCCGGATCATCGAGCCGCAGCCATTCGACGCCGTCACCGATAGGGCTCGCACCGGTGGTCAACCCGATCCGCACCGTTGGCTCATCCGGGATCGCAACCTCGTCCGCGGGCAGCAGTACCAGCGCCGCACCCGCCTCGAGCACCGCCCACGCGGCCACCACCCAGTCGACACCGCGGTCCAGCCGGATCGCCACACCGGTCCCCGACCCGCAACCGCGCCCGATCAGCACCCTGGCCAGCCGCGACGATCTGGCATCGAGTTCGCGGTAGGGCACTTCCGCCGCGCCCCACACCAGTGCGGGCGCGTCCGGATCGTCCTCCACCGCCGCGGTCAGCAGGTGGGTCAGCTCGGTGCCGTCCGTGGCCGCCGCGCTGGCATCGGTCACGGTGGGGACCAGATCCCGCTCGTCGACAATATCGATACCGCCGATGCGCACGCCCGGATCGGCGATCACCGCGGTCAGAATGCACTCCAGCATGCGCCCGAGCCCACGCACCGTCGATTCGTCGAAAAGATCTGTGGCGTAGGTGAATACGGTGACAAGCTCGTCCGGCGTCCCGTCCGCCCGCAGCCGCGGTTCGACGACCACCTGCAGATCGAACTTGGCGACGACATCGCCCGCGTCCAAGGCCGCGACCGTCAGTCCCGGCAGTTCCAGACTCGGCCGTTCGAGATTCTCGAAGGCGAGCATGACCTGGAACAGCGGCCGCCCCGGGGAGATCACCTCGACCACCCGCTCGAACGGCAGATCCGCATGGGCGAATGCCGCCAGATCCGTCGCCCGCGTCTGCTCGACCAACTCGCCGAATGCCATGCCACGCTCGACCGACGTACGCAGCGTCAGCGTATTGACGAACATGCCGACCAGCTCGTCCAACGCCCGCTGACCACGTCCGGCGATCGGCGTGCCGATGGCGATATCCGAACCACCCGACAGCCGGGCCAGCAGCACGGCGAGCGCCGCGTGTACCACCATGAACAGCGAGGATCGATGCTCACGCGCGATCCGCACCAGGCCCTCGTGCACCTCGGCGGGCACGGTCCAGCCGACCGATGCCCCACGGCCCGTCGGCGCTACCGGGCGTTGCCGATCCAGCGGCAGCACCGGTGCGCTCGACAGTCCGGCCAGCTGCTCGCGCCAGTACGCCAATTGCCCTGCGGCCACCGAGTTCTCATCGTCATCGGTGCCGATCACCGCGCGCTGCCAGAGTGCGAAATCCGCGTACTGCACCGGAAGCGGCGACCAGCCTGGGGCCACACCGGCGACGCGGGCAAGATAGGCGGTCACCAGATCTCGGGCCAATGGCGCGAGCGAGGCGCCGTCGGCCGAAATGTGGTGCACCACAACAACGAGCACATACCCGTCGCCGGTGGCATCGCTCAATAGCCGGGCCCGCACCGGAACCTGTTCGGTCACCTCGAATCCGGCCGACACCAGCTCGACGACCCGACCCAGCACATCCGTGGTGGTCTCGACCTCGAGTCCATCGGGCAGCACCTCGGCGGTGGGCAGAATCTCCTGATACGCCTGCCCACCGGTACCCGCCGTCGGGAACCGGGTGCGCAGCGCCTCGTGCCGCACCAGCACATCCTCGACGGCCCTGCGCAGCGCCGCGACATCGAGCGCGCCGGTCAACCGAATCGCGAACGGCAGGTTGTATGCCGGGGATTGCGGATCGATGCGGTTGAGCACCCACATCCGTTGCTGGGCAAGGGAAAGCGGCACCAACTCCGGGCGCTCGGTTCGCGTCAGCGGTAGGCGCGCGGCGGCCGTCCGGCCCGCCCCCGGGATGATTCCGGCCGCGAGTGCGGCGACGGTCGAGGTCTCGAACAGATCGCGCACCGCGACATTCGTAAAGAGCGCATCGTTGATCCGTGCGACGACCCGGGTGGCCTGCAGCGAATTGCCGCCGAGTGCGAAGTAGTCGTCATCGAGGCCGACCCGCTCGATACCCAGCACCTCGGCGAAGACGGCGGCGACGATCTCCTGCGTCGGAGTGATGGGGGCGCGGAACTCGCGTGCCGCGAAGGTGGGCTCGGGCAATGCCTTGCGATCCAGCTTGCCGCTGGTATTCAGCGGGAAGGCGTCCAGCACCACAATGGCGGCCGGAATCATATACGCCGGAAGCACTTCGGCCACCGCAGTCCGCAATTGCTGCGGGTCGATCTGTTGTCCCGGCCGCGGCACCACATATCCGACCAGCTGGTCACCGGTCGCCGACGGCGCGACCAGCGCCGCCGCTTGGCTGACGGTGGGCTGGGCGAGTAGTGCCGTTTCGATTTCGCCGAGTTCGATGCGCTGGCCGCGGAACTTCACCTGGAAGTCGCTGCGGCCCACGTACTCCAACCGGTGCGGGTCCGCGCGCCAGACGACGAGATCTCCGGTGCGATACATCCGCGCACCGGCGGTGAACGGGTCGGCGACGAACCGATCCGCCGTCAGATCCGGCCGGGCGACATACCCGCGCGCCAACTGCGCCCCGGCCAAATACAGCTCACCGACCACCCCGGCGGGCACCGGCCGCAGTCGCGAATCCAGTACGTAGACTCGCGAATTCCACTGCGGCAGACCGATCGGCACGGTGGTCTGCTCGATCGCCTCCGCACGCCATGCGGTAATCGACACCGCCGCCTCGGTCGGTCCGTACAGGTTGTACACGGCCGCATCCGATACCGCACGCAGCGCGGTCACCGTCTCCGGTGGCAGCGCCTCACCGATGACGAAGACATCGCGCAGTGTCGGGCAGGACCCGGGCGTCAGATGAGTGGCGAATACCGTCAGCATGGACGGCACGAAGTCGGTGACGGTGACCCGTTGCGCGGCAATCGTTTCCGCTAGATAGGCCGGATCGCGGTGACCTTCCGACGTGGCGACTACCAGCTTCGCACCTGCGCGCAGCGGCATGAAGTATCCCCACAGGGATACATCGAATGTGGTGGCGGTCTTCTGCAGATACACATCATCGGGACCGAGCGGGTAGTGCGCAAGCATCCACTCGATCTGGTTATTGATGGCCGCATGGGTGACCGCCACACCTTTCGGGCGACCGGTGGAGCCCGAGGTGAAGATGACGTAGGCGGGATTGTCCAGCGAAACCGGCCGTAGCAATTCCGTCGGCGGCACCGGATCCCCCGAGAATACCGTCAGCTCAACGGTATCCAGGAACACCACCGGCGTAGCGTCCGAAACCGCAACCGCATCGGCGGTCGTGGTCAGCACGCAGACCGGTGCGGCGGTATCGAGGATATGCGCGATCCGCTCCGCTGGATGATCCGGATCCAACGGCACATACGCACCGCCGGCCGTCACAATCGCATACATGCCGACGACCAGGTCGATCGAACGCCGAACCGCCAGTCCCACCAGGGCTTCCGCACCGACGCCGCGCTGGATCAACAGCCGAGCGAGCCGGTTGACTCGCTCGTCGAATTCGCGATACGTGAGTTCGGTTCCCTCGTAGGCCACCGCGACCGCATCCGGATGCGCCGCCACCGCACGGCGATAGTCGTCGAGCAGCAGCTCCGCGACGACCGGATGCCCGGTGTCGTTCCAGTCCCGCAGCATCCGCTGCCGCTCCGCGGGCGCGAGCAACTCGAGCTCCCCCACCACCCGGTGCGGATCCTCGGCAACCGCCGCGAGCACCCGATGCAGACGCTGCGCGAAACCGGCCACCGTCGCCTCGTCGAAAAGGTCGGTGGCATAGGTGAACGATGCCGCGAGACCGTTCGCCACCCCATGATCCTCGCGCGGTACCACGGTCAGCTCGAGATCGAACTTCGCCTGCACCACACCCAGATCGATACCGGAAACAGTGAGGCCGGGCAGCTCCAGCTCGGGCCGGTCCATGTTCTGGAAGGTCAGCATCACCTGGAACAGCGGATGCCGGGCCATCGAACGCACCGGATCGAGCAGCTCGACCAGTCGCTCGAACGGCACATCCGCATGTCCGAAGGCCGCAACATCGGCCCGTCGGAAGTTACGCAGCAAATCGTCGAACGATAGTTCGGGGTCGACCTCGCCGCGCAGCACCAGCGTATTGACGAACATTCCGATCACATTGTCGAGTGCGGCGTCCCCACGCCCGGCAACAGGGGTGCCGATGGCGATATCGGTGGTTCCGGCCAGCCTGGACAGCAGCACCGCGAGCGCGGCGTGCACCACCATGAACAGCGTCGAATGATGTTCGCGGGCAATCCGTTCGAGCACCGTATGCACCTCGGCATCGACCTCGAAGGCGAAGACGGCACCGCGACTGGACAGCACCGCAGGACGCGGCCGATCGGTGGGCAGGGCCAATTGCTCCGGCAATCCGGACAATTCGGCGCGCCAGAATGAGATCTGTTGTGCCAGTAGCGATTCCGTGTCGTCTTCCGCGCCCAGCACCGTCCGCTGCCAGATCGCGTAATCGGCATACTGCACCTCGAGCGGCTGCCACTGCGGCCGCGCACCACCCGACCGAATCGAATAGGCGGACATCAAATCCCGTGCCAGCGGCCCCATGGAGAACCCGTCGGCCGCGATGTGGTGCACGACGCACACCAGCACCTGCTCGGCCGCGCCCAGCCGTACCAGGCGCAGCCGGATCGGCGGCGCGACAGCGACATCGAATCCGGCGACCGCCGCGGCGATGACCAGCTCAGGCAACTCGGCCGCACTCGCGGACACGATATCGAGCTCCGGCACCGCACGGACGTCATCGATCGGCAATACGACCTGGCTGCCCTCGCCATCTATTTCCGGATACACCGTCCGCAGCACCTCGTGCCGCGCCACCAGATCACGCGCCGCCGCGTGCAACGCCTCCATATCGAGCACGCCGGACAAACGCACCGCCAGCGGGATGTTGTTGACACCGCTGGTCGGATCGAAGCGGTTCAGGAACCACATGCGCTGCTGTGCGTACGAGAGCGGAATCCGATCCGGGCGCGGCTGCGCACTCAGGGCCTGCCCGGCCGCGGCACCGATCTGCGCCGCCACCCGCTGCGCGAGTTCGGCGACACCGGGTGCCTCGAATACCAGCTGCACCGGCACCCGCGTATCCAGCGCGGTACCAATACGCGCGGCGGCCTGTGCGGCCAGCAGCGAGTTGCCGCCCAGTGCGAAGAAATCGTCATCGGCACCGACATCCCCACCGTCGGAGAGCAATAGCGCCGCGTATACCTCGGCGACGACCTGCTCCGCCCGCGTGGACGGCGCACGGAACTCACGCGCCTCGAAAACCGGATCGGGCAGCGCGGTCTGATCCAGCTTGCCCACCGGCGTCAACGGCAGTTCGTCGAGCACCACAATGGCCGTTGGCACCATGTACTTGGGCAGCTTTCGCTCCAGCGAGGCCACGAGTTCGGCGGTATCCACGACGGCATCGGCGCGTGGCAGCACATACGAGACGAGCGCGGTTGTGCCAGAGGGCAATGTCTTACCGAGCGTGGCCGCGAAGTCCACATCCGGATGCGCGGTGAGCGCATTATCGATCTCGCCGAGTTCGATGCGCAGACCGCGGATCTTGACCTGGAAATCGGACCGGCCCAGATATTCCAGCACACCGGTTTCATTGCGCCGCACCAGATCTCCGGTCCGGTAGAGCCGCGCACCTGGCGCACCGGCCTCCGCACCGAACGGGCTGGCGACGAATCTTTCCGCAGTCAGCCCGGGACGTCCGAGATAGCCCTGCGCCAGCGCGGGTCCGGCCAGATACAACTCGCCGACGACACCCGAGGGCACCGGCCGCAAGCGCGAATCGAGCACAAACGCCCCGACCCCGGCGACGGTGCCACCGAGGGTGACCGGTGCGCCGGGCGCCATGTGGCCGGTCGTGACCATGACCGTGACCTCGGTCGGGCCATAGGCATTGAATACGGCCCGCCCGTCCCGAGCCCAGCGCTCGACAAGTTCGGCACCGAGCTTGTCACCACCGGCCACCACGACCCGCAGTTCGTCCAGCCCGGCCGGATCGACCGATTCCAGCGCACCCGGGGTGATGAGCAGATGGGTAACCCGTTCTCGGCGTAACAGATCCGCGAGCTCGGCACCGCCGAAAACCGTCGGCGGCGAGATCACCAGCGTCGCGCCCACCGAGAACGTGAACAGCAGCTCCATCAGCGAGAAGTCGAAGCTCGGCGAACTCAGATGCGTCACTCGCGCGTCAGCGGTCAGCGCATACCGCTGCCCGACCGCGGCCAACCCGGCCAATCCCGCGTGCGTCACCACGACGCCCTTCGGCCGCCCGGTGGAACCGGAGGTGTAGATGACATAGGCCGGATGCCGCTCGTCCAGCCGCCGCACCCGATCGGCATACGATATCGGTCGCTCCGGTTGCGCGGCGATCCGCGCGGCCACCGCGGGATCATCGAGCTCGACCCAGTCGACCGATGTACCCGAATCAACCGATGTACCCGAATCGACCGATGCACGCAGCGTTGCCCGATGCACCGCGGTGGTCAGGCCGAGCACAGCGCCGGAGTCCGACACCATGTGCGCGATTCGCTGCGCGGGATAGGCCGGATCGATCGGGACATAGGCGGCACCCGTCTTCGCGATCGCCCACACCGCGAGGACCGACTCGAGCGAGCGAGCCAGCGCGGTAGCGACAATGTCGCCGGGTCCGATACCCCGCGCAATCAATTCTCTGGCCAGCCGCGAGGACGCCTCGTCGAACTCGCGATAGGTCAGCTCGCGCTGGTCGGCCGGAGCGCCGGTCGGGTTCCAGCGAACCGCCACCGCATCGGCGGCGGATTCGACGGCGCTGGTGAGTAGCTGTCCGAAGTGTGGGGCGCCGGTCCGGCGCCGACGGTTGGTCCGAACAGACTGACGCACGCTATCCATTGGAACCATTAGCCTTTCACATCGAACATATGGCAGGGTCGAATCGCGGAATTCCGCCGCCGCATTCGCACCTGCGCAACGCAATCGGGTAAATCGTATTGCAGAGAGAGCTAACTGTCCGCGAATCGCGGAGGCGCGGTGCTACCTTCGAATCCGTTGTGACGCAAGCCCTCAAACTTCTGGGACACTGATCGTTCAGCATTCGTCCCATGTTGTCCACTCGAGCCGTGCACTTACTCGAGCTACAGCCAACCTCGCCTGGTCGCCTGTACACCCGCCTGGAACCGGGTGCTCGCGCCGAGCCGCTCCAGTAGCCGCGCGGTCCGCCGGACCACGGTTCGACGGGACATGCCGAGGCGGCGCGCAATGGTGTCATCGGTCGCACCCAGGCCCATCAGGGTCAGAATCGCCTTGTCCCGCTCGTCGAGTTCGTCGGCGGCCGGATTCACCGAAATCGGCGCCGCCAGCGACCACAGCACATCGAAGGTCTTGACCAGCAACCGCAATCCGGGCGATCCGGTGATGCGCAAACCCATCGGATCCGGACGGCGCTCGTCCACGTGCAGGACCAGGCTCGCCCGCTCGTCATCGCTGATGATCAGCTTGAACGGCGGCTGGGGCAGCGTGCGCGCCTTGGCCCCACTGGCATTGGTGGACAGCGCGTACCGCAACCTTTCGGCATCCTGGTAGATGGTGTCCTGATAGAGCGTCTGGTATCGGATGCCGTCGCCGATCCGAGAGCGCTTGAGCAAGAACAGCTGTCGCTCACGTTCCGGATCGCTGAGATAGGGGCCGCGCTCGATCATCTTGACACTGTTGCGGGCCGAGGTCTGGACCTCCTCGAAATCAGCGAGTATCTCCAGGCGTTCGAATACCGGCACGATCGCGCCATTGCTGCGCGGTGAGCGGCGCACCGATCGGAACGTCTCGCTCAATCGCGCTGCCGCGGCGTGCATCTGGTTGATCTCGTGCTGCCTGCGCCGCGCCTCGGCCTCGGATAGCGATTCGGGGGCATGCGCGTCCCAGATGGCCTCGCCATCGGTGGACAGCTGGCTGACCGCGGCCTGCAGATCGGTCAATACCTCGAGCGATGCGGCGGCGATCTCCATCGAGACGCCCAGATAAGCGGCGACCTCGGCCAGGCTGGACCGCGGATGATGCACCAGCACGGCGTAGGTGCGCCCATGCGGCGATCCAGGCTCGAAGATATCGCCCAGCGCAGTCACGATTGCGCCTCGCTGACGCTCGGCTCTGTTGTACCTACGGGACACGCGGTGTCGATGGTTCGCTCGGCCGTGTTGATGGTTCGCTCGCTGGGCTCACTCACGACTGCGCCTCGCCGGCGCTCGGCTCCGCCATGACCGAGCGATGCTCGGCTGTGTCGATGATTCGCTCGCTCACGGGAAACGAGCCTAACGACCGTGCGGTCCCCACGGGGCCTTTGTGGCCGTCGAAATATCAAGCCGCGCAAGAAAATCAGTGCGCCGACGGGCCCCACTGCAGCGGCACACCCTTGGCCGCCAGATATGGCATCGGGTCGACCTTGTTGCCCGCCTGATCCCAGATCTCCAGGTGCAGATGCGGTCCGGTCGAATTGCCGCGGTTGCCGACGGTAGCGATGACATCGCCCGCGTTCACCCGCTGTCCCGCCTGCGCGAACATCTCGTTGACGTGGCCGTAGACCGCTATGGTGCCGTCGTCCTGCTTGACCCGCACCCACAGACCGAAGCCGGAGGCCGGGCCCGCCTCGATGACGGTGCCGCTGCTCACCGAGTGGATCGGCGCGCCGATCTGATCGGAGAAGTCGAGGCCGTAGTGGAATTCGCCCCAGCGCGAACCGAATCCGGAGCTGATCGCACCGGCGACCGGGCGCACGGCGGGTGCCGGTGCGAGCTTCTGCTGCGCGTCCTTGAGGACCTGTTCGACCTGGGCCAGCGGGCCCGCGATCTCCGGCGGCAGATTGCTGATGCCGAACGGATTGGCGACCAGGTCCGCGATCGGCGCGGCCACCGGGGTGGCGACGGCCTGCGCGGCTTCGACTACCGGGGTCGCCGCCTTGACCTCTTCGACAGGTAGCTCCGCCGTGCCCTTGAAGGTCATGGGCGCGGCGGCTTCCTCGTCCCCGTCGTGCGCACCCGGCAGGAGCGGGGCGGCAATGGCAGGCGCGACCTGGGCTGCGGTGCCGATGAGGGCGCCAGCGGCAACCGCGACACCGGCCGCGACCTTCATCCGGTCGGTAGTCGACGGCTCGGCGCGATGCCGCGTCGGCCGCCCCGCAATGCCGTCACCGATGAGGCTCATGACGGTTATGGAATTGGGGCTTACCCGATGGTGCGACAAAGCTGGTCCTTGCGCTCGACCTACACTGGCTCAACGGATTCCGAGGTTTGTTACGTTTCGGTGTCCGTTGTGACGGGAACTCTACCCGGTCGTGATCATTCCGCAACCTTTCCTACCGAAGTCCCCGTTTAATGCCTGGTCAGAAACGCGGGTCGACCGCACAGAACACTTTCGAGCGACCGGCAAGCAATCACTAGCGGCAACCCATGCGCCACACTGAGACCGTGATCCTCAACGAGTTGAGCGCTCCGATCGTGCTGGCGCCCATGGCGGGCGGGCCGTCCACGCCCGAATTGACGGCGGCGGTTTCCGCGGCGGGCGGGCTGGGCCTGCTCGCCGCCGGATATCTGACCGCGACCGATACGGCGGCGCGACTCGCGGCCACCCGCGAACTCACCACCGCGCCATTCGGCATCAACCTGTTCACTCCGGGTCCCGCCACCGCGCCCGAGGGTTTTGCCGATTACCTGGCCGAGTTGGGGCGCACCCACGAGGTCGGCACGCCGAAGTACGACACCGACGAATGGGACGCCAAGCTGGAGCTGCTGGTCGATGCGCCGGTCGCGGTGGTCACCTTCACCTTCGGCTGCCCGAGCGCCGCCGAGGTCGCTCGATTGCACGCGGTCGGTTCGGAGGCGTGGGTAACGGTCACCTCGGCCGCCGAGGCCCGCATCGCGGTCGAGGCGGGCGCCGATGTACTGATCGCCCAAGGCGCGGAGGCGGGCGGGCATCGCGCCACCTTCATCGATCGCGTCGAGGATGACGCCACCGATCCGCTGAGCTTGCTCGCACTGCTGCAGATCCTCGGCGCGACCGTCGACCGACCGATCGTGGCAACCGGCGGCATCACGACCGGCGCCGGGATCGCTGCGGCACTCGCGGCCGGTGCGGCGGCCGTGCAACTCGGAACCGTCTTCCTGCGCTCGCCGGAAGCGGGCACCAATGCGGTACATCGCGCCGCACTGAGCGCCGACACCCCGACCATGCTGACCCGCGCCTTCACCGGCCGCCGGGCGCGCGGCCTGCGCAATCGGTTCATGGACGAACATTCCGCGACGGCACCGGTCGCTTATCCGGAAATCCATTACGCCACAGCACCGTTGCGAGCCGCTGCCCGAGCGGCAGGCAACCCGGACGAGGTGAACATGTGGGCTGGCCAGACCCACGCACTGGCACCCGAGCTACCAGCCGGCCAACTGGTCCGCACCTTGGTAGCTGAAGCGAAAACCGCTCTGACCACAGCACTTTCGCGACGAATCCAGTCTTGTTGACAACAGTTTCCGATTAGAATCGAGGGGCATCGTTACAGCCATCCACGTCAGGAGAGCGTATGTCCCTCGATGTTCCCACCGCCCTACTCGAACGCGCCGAACGCGGCGAGGTCGACGACGCCGACTTCGTCGAGGTCGTGCGGGTCTCCCTCCCCTACGCCTGGGAGGTCGTCAGCCGGGTCGCCGGTGAGCTGCATTCCGGCACAGCCGAATTCGCCGACAATGTCGTTCCACCGCCCGACGAGGTGGCCCGTGGACAACTGCTGCGCGCCATGGCCTCCGACGCTATCCGCGGCGGCCTGGAACGCCATTTCAAAGTGAAACTCGCCTTCCAGAACTGCCATCGCGTCGCGGCCTTCCCCATCGCCGCGATCGGCGGCGAAACCTACACCACCTTCATCGGGACCCGCGCCCAACTACTGAACCAGAGCCCCGAACTCCGCAACTGCTGAGGTGGTTCGCCGATCGGCGCGGTCGAGATATCGGCCGCGCCGATTCCATCGCCGATTGGTCCAACTGGCCGCCCAACGAATCCGGACGCACCCACGTCACCACTACCGATGCTGAAGTGGTGACGCGGGGCTGTCGTTCTAGGACAGTGTGGTGACCGTGAGGTCGCCGTTGGCGTACTGGGCCCGCAGGCGCTTCTTGTCGAATTTGCCGACACTGGTCTTGGGGACTTCCCCGATGAAGGCCCACCGTTCGGGCAGTTGCCATTTGGCGAACTTTTCGGCGAGGAAGTCGCGCAGTTCTTCCGGTTCGGTCTCGGCACCGTCGGAGAGCACGATGGCAACAAGGGGACGCTCATCCCACTTCTCATCCGGCACACCGATGACCGCGGCCTCGGCGACGGCCGGATGGCCCATGACCGCATTCTCCAGATCGACCGAGGAGATCCATTCGCCGCCGGATTTGATGACATCCTTGGAGCGGTCGACCAGGGTGAGATAGCCGTTCGGGCTGATCTTGCCGACATCGCCGGTGCGCAACCAGCCATTGTCGAACTTGTCTGGCTCGATCATCGCACCGTCCGGCGAGTAGTACGACCCGGTGATCCAGGGACCGCGAACTTCCAACTCGCCCAGCGACACTCCGTCATTGGGGATCACGCTGCCGTCATCGCCGACCAGGCGCGCCTGCACACTCGCCGGGAAGCGGCCCTGGGTGAAGCGGTACTCCCATTCGTCCTCGCCGGTCGCACCGGCGGGCGGATGCGAGACGCTGCCGAGCGGGGAGGTCTCGGTCATACCCCAGGCGTGCACGATGCGAACGCCGTGCTTTTCCTCGAAGGCGCGCATCATCGACGGCGGCACCGCCGAACCGCCGACGACCACCGAGCGCAGATGCGTGATGTCCTGCGGCTTGGCGGCCAGCCCGGCGAGCACACCGCCCCAGATGGTCGGGACCGCGGCGGCGAAGGTCGGCTTTTCGGCCGCCATCATCTCCAGCAGCGGACCGGGCTGCAGGAAGCGGTCGGGCATGAGGACATTCGCACCGGACATCAGCGCCGCATACGGCAGACCCCAGGCATTGGCGTGAAACAGCGGGACGATGGCGAGCCCATAGTCGCGGTTGGAGAAGCCCATGCTGGATGGCTGGCACACCTGCATGGCGTGCAACCAGTTGGAGCGGTGCGAATACACCACGCCCTTGGGGTCACCGGTGGTGCCGGAGGTGTAACACATCGCGGCGGCGGATCGTTCGTCGATCACCGGATAGTCGAAGGTATCCGGCTGCGCGGCGAGCAATTCGGAGTAGGAGTGCACCTGTACGCCCTCGGGGGCCTGCAATGCAGCGGCATCGCCATTGGCCACGATGACGTGGCGGACGGTCTTCAGATTGGGCAGGTACTGCGCGAACATCGGCACCAGCGTGCCGTCGACGATCACCACCTGGTCCTCGGCGTGATTGGCCACGAAGACGAGCTGTTCCGGGAACAGCCGGATATTGAGCGCGTGCAGCACCGCACCCATCGCGGGTACCGCGATGTAGGCGACCATATGCTCGTTGTTGTTCCACATGAAGGTGGCGACCCGATCGCCTTCAGCAATCCCCAAGCTGCGCAACGCATGTGCCAGGCGTGCCGATTCGGCGCCGAGCTCGCGGTAGGTCATGGTGCGTACGCCGGTGCCGGTCCAGGTCGAGACGGTGGAATCGCCCATGAACGTCGATGCGTAGCGCAGCAACGTCGCCAGCGACAACGGCTCGTCCTGCATGGTGCTCAACATGGGTACTACTCCTTTTCTTCGGTGGCTACGGCGGCCTGCCTGCCATGAGCCACATCACACCCGCGGATGCTACCCAAAAGTAGGACGCGCAGCTGGGGCCGATCGCGAATACCATCGGGAGGCAGGTGTCATCACCCTGACGTCACCCCGCGACGTGGGCCGGATAGGCGTGAACGAGCGCGCTGTCGAGTTTCGGCACAGCATGGGTGAGGGTGTGCTCGGCGCCATGCGCCAAGCGGTGCGCATCGGCCAGGGTGGTGGTCGGGGCGACATCCAATTCGACATCCGCGTGCAGGCGGTGGCCGATCCAACGCATGCGCAGGCTGCGCACGCCGAGCACACCGGGTTCGCCGACCAGCGCCTGCTCGGCGGTGTTCACCAAGGCGGGCTCGACGCCATCCATCAAGCGGCGGAACACGTCGCGCGCGGCCGAGCGCAGTACCGCCAGGATCGCGATCGTAATCAACAGTCCGACAACGGGATCGGCGAGCGGGAAGCCGAGCGCGACGCCGCCCGCACCGATGAGCACCGCCAATGAGGTGAATCCGTCCGTCCGCGCATGCAATCCGTCGGCGACCAGTGCCGCCGAGCCGATGCGCCGCCCGACCCTGATCCGATACAGCGCGACGGTCTCGTTGCCGAGAAATCCGATGAGCCCCGCAGCCGCGACCCAACTCAGATGCTGGATCGGCACCGGCTCGATCAGCCTGCGCACCGCCTCGTATCCGGCGATGATCGCCGACAATGTGATCATCCCGACCACGAACAACCCGGCCAGATCCTCGGCCCGCCCGAACCCATAGGTATAGCGCCGCGTCGCCGCCCGCCGGCCGAGCGCGAATGCGATCCACAGTGGCACCGCGGTCAGCGCATCGGAGAAGTTGTGAATGGTATCCGCCGCCAACGCCACCGAGCCGGAAGCGACCACGATCAATACCTGGAGTACCGCGGTCAGCCCGAGCACCGCCAGGCTGATCTTCACCGCCCGGATCCCGATGGCACTCGACTCCAACGCATCGTCGACGCTGTCGGCTGCATCGTGACTGTGCGGCACGAAGATCTCGCGCAGCGCACCGCGCAGCCCACCCGGATGGTCGTGGTGGGGGTGGTCGTGATCATGTCCGTGATCGTGCCGATGCACCCACCCGGGGCCGTGGCTGTGTGTGCGGCCATCGGCGGTGTCATGACTGTGTCCGCGACTCCTGTCATTTCGGACTTCATCACCGCGTGCGTCCGAAATGCCCTGCCAGCGTTCGGGATTGCGTTCGTGACTCATTCCGCCACCGCCTGATCGCGAACCGGCAGTTCGCGCACGGAACCCTCGCCGCGGTGATGCGCGGGCACGCCGGGGCCCGCGTGTTCGGCGTTGTACACCGCGTCCACGACCAGCTGGCGGATGTGTTCGTTCTCCAGGCTGTAGAAGATGGTGGTTCCGGCGCGGCGGGTCCGGACCAGGCGGGCCATCCGCAGCTTGGCCAGATGCTGCGATACCGAGGGGCCCGGTTTGCCGATGTGATCGGCCAGATCGTTGACCGAGAGCTCCCGGTCGACCAGTGCCCACAGGACCTGTACGCGGGTCGAGTCGGCCAACATGCGGAAGACCTCGACGGCCAGCCCGACCAGATCCTCCGCGATCGGCGGCCGCAGCGGCAAGCTATCTGCATTCATACGCAGATAATAGAACGACGCTGCCGTCAATGAAGTGACTTCTTCGGACCGGCCCGACGGCGATACCCCCGCACGTCACCGACAGACCGGTCCGCTCCGCTTCGAACTGCCCATCGGGTTCAGCCGGTGCAACTCGTGCACGCCAGCCGACCTACCGACGAAGACCTGAATGAGACGCGACATTCCAGGCCGGTGCCCGTTACCGCGTCAGTACCGACGGGCACCCGCGTAGGGCATCGAGGACATCGGCGACATGATCACGCCGGTCCCGTAGGTGGAGGCGTGGATGACTTTGCCGTCACCGGCATAGAGGGCCGAGTGGCCGCCGTCGTAGAACGCCACCACATCACCCGGCTCCAACTCGTCCTGGGCGACGGGGGTCCCCGAGGCCAACTGCTCGTAGCTGGTGCGCGGCACCTTCACCCCCGCCTGCTCGTATGACCACTGCACCAGCCCGGAACAGTCGAAGGCATCCGGCCCCGTCGCGCCCATGCTGTATTCGGTGCCGACCTTGCCGCGCGCCGCGTCGACGGCGATCGCACCGTGCGTGCGTTGCGGCGACACCGCGGGCGCGGGTGGTGAGACAGGCGGCTTGATGCCGAGCGCACCGGCGAGGAACGCGAGTTCATTGCGGAACATGTCTGCGGGCACCGTAATCCCGGTTCCCGGAATCGTCGCGGGTGCCGCAGGCTCCGCATCGGGAAGCCCAGCGGGCACCGGAGTCGAACGTTCGCCCCACGGAATCGCCAAGGGCAGTGAGCGCTCCGCCCCCGGAGCAGCGTGCGGCGCGGACCGTTCCAGACT
Source organism: Nocardia sp. NPDC051990 (assembly GCF_040680755.1). Taxonomy (NCBI): domain Bacteria; kingdom Bacillati; phylum Actinomycetota; class Actinomycetes; order Mycobacteriales; family Nocardiaceae; genus Nocardia; species Nocardia sp. NPDC051990. The sequence continues at coordinate 238,440 of NZ_JBFAXH010000003.1, forward strand.
GGGTATCGCGCGCGGAGCCGACCGCTCGAACCCGAGCACCCAGAGGGGTATCGAAATCTCCGCACCCGGCATCGCCAGCGGAATCGAGAGTTCCCTGTGGCGGACCTCGACAGGCGCGACCTCCGAGACAGCGATGGAATTCTCGACCGCGGGAATCATCGGAAGTGTCGAACGCTCGATGCCCAGAGCACGCAGCGGCACCGCGCATGCCGGACCTGGAACAGTCAGCGGCCCTGAAAACTCCTTGCCCTGCATCGCAACCGGTACGTCATCCGAAGCAGCAACTTCAATAGCCGGAATCATCGGGAGCGACGAACGCTCGACACCCAAAGCCCGCAGCGGCACCGCGAGCGCGGGACCCGGAACAGTCAGCGGCCCCGAAAACTCCTTGCCCCGCACCGCAACCGGTACGTCATCCGAAGCAGCAATCTCAATAGACGGAACAAATGGAAGTGCCGAACGCTCGATATTCAAAAACGCAAGCGGCGCCGAGAACTCCGCACCCGGAACCTTCGGCGGAATCGAAAGTTCACTACCCGGAATCCGGAAAGGCACAGCGAGTTCCGTTCCTGGAACCGCGAGCGGTGCCGAAAATTCCTTCCCCGGAACTTCAGCGGGCGCGATATCCAGAGGTGCGACGGAATCCGCTACCGCGGGAATCGGAGCGGGCAACGATCGCCCATCCGCCGGGACCTCGATGCCGGCAATCGAAACCTGGTTCGGGATTTCGAATGTCCCGACACCTGGAATGGTCAGCGGTTGCGCTGACGCCTGACCTCCTGCAAGCAGTGCCGCGGCGATCGCCGCGCCTGCAATGACTCCCGCGCCGACGGCCCATGGGAGCGCACGCCGCAGGAAACGAGAATATCGACCCTCCGCAATTGATGCCATGATCCGGTCCTCCGATGCTCGTATCGAAGGCCCTGGCGGGTCATGCGACGCCGCATTGCATTGGCGCGTAGGACTTCACCAAGACCTCGAATGAATTCGAAAACCATCACGGTGATCTTTAGTCCAGCGGATCCGAGCGATCATATTTCGCGCAATCCGATCGAATTATGCGACACGACACGCGCATTGACGATAACAAATGCGTAACTAAATCGAAATGCCCCGCTCCGAAGCCACTTCCACAACGAGGCATGTCGACACAAAGCGGCTCAGGCGATGATCTGCTCCTCGATCTGCTCGGCGAGAGTGCGCAGTTTCGCGGCGAATTCGCGCGCCGCCACCGGATCATAGTTCGAGCCCTTGACAATTCGTCGCGTCAGCGCGGCGAACCGCGATTCCACCGCGGCGAACAGATCGACGGCCCGCGCATTCGATTCGTCCTGCAATTCCCCGCGCAGCCACGCCTGCAGCAATTCGACCACCTCGGCCTTGTCGAATCGCTCGGGCAGCAGCGCGACGGCCTCGCGCAGCTTCCCCGCGGTGACCTTCACATCGGCGGCACCGGCGATGGTCGTATACACGGTGACCGCCGCATCCTCGCCGTGCTGAGCAGCCACCGGCAGCAGTTCGCGAACCTGCCCCTCATTGATGGCGGGCGCGACCGGATGCAATTTGGCGGCGAGCGGCCAGGCCCGAATCAGCTTGTGCGCGTAGGACCGCTGCATATCCCAGCGCTGCTCCACATACTCGTCGAAGCTCGCGTACCGATCTCGGTAGAGCCGACCGTCGCGCACTATTTGCAGCGCCCGTCCGGCCGCCCAGAAGGCGACCCGCAGGCCGTCGATCGAGGATTCGCAGGCCGTCAACTGGGCCTGCTCGCGATCGTCGAGCGGACCGTCCTGCGCGTTTCCGTTCGGCACCGGCAACGGCATCGTCAAGACATTCGCCTCGGTCGTCGACACATTCGAATCAATGGTCGGCGCGAGCACCTCCAGCGACGCCGCGCTCAGCGGGCCCGTTCGCCACTCGGCATCCCGCAGCGGCGATACCGGCGGCGTGTGCTCGGCGCCATCGGCCAGCGGATTCGCGCCGCCGATCGAACCTTTACCGATCGAACCCTTTCTACGCTGCGGAGGCATCAGGCGAACACCTCCACCACGACCCGGTACGGACTCACCAACTCCGCGCCGACCTGCCGATACTCCCCGAGATCCACGATCGGATTCTCGGCGCCTTCACCGACCTCCCCGTCGGCCGCCTCCCGATACCACTTCCACGCGCTCAAATACGATTCGAAGACGTCGTAGCCCGCATCCTCCAGATTTCCGCGCTGGGTGCGGTATTCGGTCGAGACGTTCACGCCGTTCTTCATCGTCACCGGCACCTTGGTCATCAGCACCCGCACCCGGATCTCGCGGCCACTATCCGCCGCGGCCTCCTCGGCGGCCTTGTAGGTACTCGGCACCCGCTTGACCTCCGACGGGCTGACACTGGTCAACAGAATCAGCTCATCGCTCTGCGGTATGGCGGCCTTGAATATCTCGGCCGACTCACCACCGGCATCGACAATGATCACGTCGAATTTCCCGGCATTGTCGGTAATACAGTCGTCGACGTGTCGCGACGGGAAGGCGATCAGCTTGAACGGCACCTCGATCTCGCCCCTGAGCAGCCGCCGATACCAGGAATAACCGGTCTGACTGAGCGGGTCGGCATCGATGACGAGCACACGCAATTCGTGGACCTGCGCGAAGTATGCGGCCAAGAAAAACGCTGAGGTCGTCTTGCCGACGCCGCCTTTGAGATTTCCGAGCGTTATGACCAACGGTTCGGGTAGTTCCAGTGCCGCAACAGAATTCTTCATGGACAATCCTCCGATGGTGAGGAGTGCAGAACTGTGCGGGCCCAAGTTTGGCACAGCGAAGGTGAATTTCCGCTGATTGCCGATGCGCTATTTATCCACGCGCGGCTTCATACCCGATCGATGCTGTGTCCAATTGGACACAGCCGAGCACCATCGCCGCCTCTTCGTGGGCGCCAACCATATCCAACAGCTGATCATCGCCCGTCGGCTCGCCGGACAAGAGATACGGCGAGGCATCAGCCCGCCGGGAAGCTCAGCCGACTCTCAGCAAGCCCCCAGTAAACTCGGGGACGACCGCGATCGATGACGAAAGGGCATGAGCGATGCTGTGGCTACTGATCGGCGTGGTGATCCTGCTCGCGGCGGCCTACGTCATCTACCAGACGCAGCAGACCAAACAACGCGCCGTACGCGAGTTCGACGACGCGGCCGCCGAAGCCAGGCAGATGATCGAGCGACTCGCGGGACAGGTCTACAACCTCAGCGGTAGCAACGAGGCGGCGAAGCAGGCACTCGCCGACGCCTCGGAGCGGAATATCGCGGCCGGTTCACAGATCAAGCAGGCACGCACGCCAGCCCAGGCGCGCTTGGCGAAGCAGACCGCGGTCGAGGGCATGTACTACATCCGAGCCGCCCGCTCCGCGCTGGGCTTGGATCCGGGTCCGGCAGTTCCGGCATTGGACGGTCAGGACATCGCGGGGAAGGTCACCGAGAAACGGGTCGTCGAATACCAGGGCCGAGAGGTGGCGGCATCACCAACCCCTTCCGCGGAGACCCCGAATTACTACCCGGGCGGGCGCGTCGCCGGGCGACCGGTCCCCGCAGGCTGGTACTCCGAACCATGGTGGCGCCCCGCATTGATCGGCGGCGCTTGGGGTTTGGGTTCGGCCCTGCTGTTCTCGTCACTGTTCTCCGGGATGTCCGGGGTGGGTTATGACATGCAGGGGTTCGAAAGCGGTTACGGCGAGGGGTATCAGGACGCGCTCGATGCGGCGGCCACCGATCAGGGGTACGACTCGGGCGATCAGAGCGGATACGGCACTGGCGATCAAGGCGGGTACGACTCGGGCGGCGGGTTCGATGGTGGGGGTTTCGATGGCGGATTCGACGGGGGCGGCTTCGATGGCGGGTTCTGACCACCCGGCCGAGCCGCCGAGCAAAGGAGTCGCCGAAACCTAACCATCAACTGTCTGAGACGATTACATCCACGAGCTTCGAATACGCCCGAAGGGAAGTCGAACACTCGACACTCTGACGAATCGACAGAACAGAGCGAGTCCTCAAGAGTCTCAGACAGTAACTCGAACCGAGTGAACCTTCAACTGATCTCGCCCCCCGACCAAATCGAATGCGGCCCCCGCGCCTCCGACCCGGTAGACTCCCCGTCGTCCCAATCGGTGCCCCGGGCACCACACAGTTCAGCCCTCGTAGCTCAGGGGATAGAGCACCGCTCTCCTAAAGCGGGTGTCGCAGGTTCGAATCCTGCCGAGGGCACAACCTGCGACGGCGTTTACGCAGGTCAACAGGATTTCGCAATCCGCGAACACCCCCCGATCGTCAACAGAACCGGATATGTGCAGGTCGAACGGTTGCTCTGATTGGATCCTCTTGGAAACAGAGAACAAGGGCAACTGGGCCGGAAATTCACCGGAATTCTGGGCGTGCGCGGTCATCTCGATCCCGTTGTCCATCCGGATATGCTCGGGTTCCCGGGCGGTAGCGGCCACGATGTTGAGAAACCGGACCTGCCGTCCGTCGACGGTCACGTCGACCTGGAAATCCTGCGCCCACACGAGGTCTCGCGAAGCCGGCCGGTCAACACCCACTCGGTCTCAGCCGGACTCGATGGTCGATGGCGTTGGGTCGAACGGGATTGCCCAGCGACCCGGCACGCTCAACGTTCGGACACCCCGAACCGGTCCCGCAGAATCTGCACAGCCCTGCGGCGGCGGTCCGCGCTCAGTAGTTTCCCGGTTCAGCTCCTCGGGGTCTCCCCACTGCTGAATCTCTGCGGTCCGAGCCGGGCTGCCGACACCACGTCACGTCTGCGCGGGCGACGCGGTCCGAAGCGCGAGCACGAGCAGACCTGTCGGCAGAAGGACCGCGAGACCGAGCATCACGAGCAGAATCGCCGCGGTCAGGGGCGCGAGGTGACCGACCATGGCCACATGGATCAGGAAGTGCGGGACGGCCCAGACCGAGTACATGACCAGAGCGGTGCGGGTCAGCCAGGGACTCATACCGATTGTGGCCGCGCCCAGGACCACTGAGCTGGCCAGCGTCATCGCGCCGTAATCGCGCATCAGATGCTCGTTGTAGGCCATGCCCATACCGACCACTTCGAGCGCGAAGAAACTCCCCGGGAAGAACAGCGCCCACACGCCGACGACAAGCTGGGACGCGGTGAGGAACCCCAGGCCCGCACGAAGCCACCCGTACATCACCGAACCCCTTCGCGCTCGCCGCGCGCGGCGAGAAACTCCTCGAAGGTGATCCGCCCGTCCGCCCGCTCCGGCGTGAGCTGCAGGCCCGCACGGAAGTACCGGATTGCCTTGCCGGGCAAAGGTATCGCCCACACCGGCCGGCGGCGGCCGACAGCCCGCAGGTACAGACGGGCCAGGTCGGTGGCCGCATGTATCTGCGGACCGCCCAGATCCGGTATACGTTGCCTCGCGGGCCCCTCCGTGGTCGCGACGAGCCGACCGGCCACCTCGGTGACATCGATCGGCTGGAAGAACACCTTCGACGGCATCGCGGTGAACGGCAATGCCCGCTGGGCGTCGCAGATCTCGGCGATCAGATCGTGGAATTGCGTTGTCCGCAGGATGGTCCACGGCAGCCCGGACCGCTGGATCAGGGCTTCGCATTCTGCTTTCGCGCGGTAATAGCCGAGCGCGTGGTTGTCGATACCGACGATCGACAGGTACACCAGATGCGGCCGGCCCGACACCCGTGCGGCCTGGATCAGGGCACGGGTCGCGGTCACATCACCGCGCCCGTTGGTCGTGGCCAAATGGATGACCAGATCGATACCGTCGACTGCGTCGGCCAGCCCGCTGCCGGTGCGCAGGTCGCCGACCGCCCAGGGGTGCGCCGTCGACCCACGTTCCGAACGGGTCAATACCCGCACGTCATGGCCGACGTCGAGCAGCTGTGGCACCAGCACCCGCCCGAGCCGACCGGTACCGCCGGTGACCAGTATCCGCTTCGTCATCTATTCCTCCGTAGTGGCTGACGCACCTTGCACTACTAGGAACCGGACAGCTCCTCCGAATGTGACAGCCGATCTGCCTGCGCACCGAGGAACCGAAGTTTGTCCGGGTTGGCGATGATCCGGATACAGCTGATCCGACCATTCACGATCTCTGGAACCATCACTCCGACCAGCGTCGCCCCATACCGGGCCAACACCGCGGGCATGCCGTTAACTTCCCGGACCGCCAGGGCGAGACCCTCGCCGTACCGGCGCGGGGCGGTGGCCAAGTACCGGGCCACCTTGTCGACACCACGTACCGGCAGTCGGGCGACAGACGAGGCACCACCGCCGTCGGCAACCGATATGACATCGTCGGCCAGCATGCGCGCCAGAGCCGTGAGGTCACCGCCGCGGGCGGCGTCCAGGAACCGCTCGAGCAGGGCCCCCGCGCTGGAAGATTCGACCATCTCCCGTGGCAGGCCGGCAGCAGCAATCCTTCTGCGTGCACGACTGTGCAACTGGCGGCAGTTCGTCACCGACAGCTCCAAAAACTCGGCCACCTCACGATGGCTGTATCCGAAGGCCTCACGCAGCACGAACACTGCCCGCTCCTGCGGCGTGAGCCGCTCGGCGAGCACGAGAAAGCCCAACGAAACGGTGTCGCGCTGCTCGACCGCTTCCAAAGGCCCCAGCGCACTGTCGGGGGTCATCACCGGTTCCGGCAACCACGGCCCGACATACCGTTCGCGCCGACCGGCCGCCGAACTCAGACGGTTCCGGCACAGGTTGGTGGTGACCTTCACCAGCCACGCAGCCGGATCCTGGACCATGCCGGGTTCGGTGCCATGCCATCGCAGAAAAGCGTCTTGAACGATATCTTCGGCGTCCGTGGCAGAGCCGAGCATCCGGTACGCCAGCCCGAATATCCGTGACCGCTGCCGCTCGAACTCGGCGACAGCCGCCGAGTTCGAACTCTCCGGTCGGCGACTCATTGTCGGCGTCTCATCGTCGACATCCCCGGTGGCGCTGCCGGCGTCCTCGACCACTGCCACCCACCGTCCTCGGCCTATTCCACTCACTGCGACACCTGGCCGCAGTACCCGATGCTACTCGCCATGGACCTGCCCGAGGCCAGGCTGCACCACCGGGACCTTCGTCCACTCGACGAAGTCATTCGCGGGTCGCCCTGCTCCCAGGCTCGATGTGCCCCACCCGGAGACACGATCCAGACGGGAACGGTCGGCCGACCCGCACACCATCTCAATCGTCAGATCGGATATGAAACCGCGATGACCAGGCGTCTTCCGGTTGCCCATGTTTTGCGTGTCCTGCCGAGGGCACTGCCTTTGCGCAGGTCAGCTCCGCATTTTGCGGAGGTAGACCACCTCTGCGGCGGCCTGAGTACGCAGCGAATACGCAGTAACAAAGTTGGCCCGCGCCGAATTCAGCCTGTTCGCTACTTCGTCAAGATCGTCATCGAACAGATCGGCGTAGTAATCCAGTGTTGTACTGGGCTTGTCATGTCCGAGCATCCGTTGCACCCATGTCGCACTGGTGGGGATGGGGGAGCGAGCAGAAATCCCGCCCTTTGCCCAGCTCAACGGAGGGTTGGCGCCGTGGCCGACCGTGGCAAACGGCGTCACAAAATATGACGCCTTTCGCCGGGGAAGTGACACGGTTTTGCCGGGTTTTGACACACTCCGAATCACCCAAAACCGGCATCCGATCGCCGGTTGCCGAACCCCGTGAACACGAGAGGAGGCCCTTCCTCGGCCAACAGCGTGATCCCGGCTCGGCGCTTGTTCAAGGGCGCTCCTGCGTCGCGTCGGCTTCGCCGATGGCCTGACGGCCACCCTTGAGCAATCACCGATCCGTGCTCAAAATGCCTTCGGAGGAAGGGCCAGGGGGATGGTCAGGGAAGGAAGACCAGCCGACGAGCCGAACCACCTTCGGAGGAAGGGGCCACAGCAGAACTCAAGACATGGCCCCCGAGTGGGCCGTCCGCAAGCAAGCAGACTTGACTCACATCGTTGTGATTCAAGTTTGGAACCTCAGACTTGAAAGAGAGGGTGCGCAACTCAAGACACCTTGAACCCCTGGCAGCCGCCTTCAAGTTTGGAACCTCAGACTTGAAAGAGAGGGTGCGCAACTCAAGACACCTTGAACCCCTGGCAGCCGCCTTCAAGTTTGGGCCGTTAATCTTGAAACGTGGACATAGAGGCACTGCGTCAGTCTCCTATCGGCCGGTTGGTCCCAGCGTCAGGTACGGATCCTCAGACCAAAAAAGAGTGGTCCTACTGGGCTTACCTACCTGATGACCTTCCCCTAAGCCTGGCGCTGTCAACTCCTGCAATCAACGCCAGCACCAAAGCTGGCATCGCAATCGCTCGCCTCGATGAGGCTGTGGCCCAGCTCCCAACCCCTGAGATCATCGTCCGACCGATCATCCGACGCGAGGCCCGCAGCACCTCGGCCTTAGAGGGCACGTACGCCTCGTTCGAAGAGGTTCTAGAGGCCGACTTCCTGGAAGTCGGTCAGATGTCAGACGAGCAGCGGGAAATTTGGAACTACGTAGAAGCGACCCAGCACGCAGTCCAGGACATCACAGAACGTCGGATCACCCGTAGCTTCCTCGGCGAGTTACAGAAGATCATCGTCCAGGGCACAACCGGCGACACAGCTGACGCTGGCGACATCCGACCCCATCAGGTCGCCATCGGTGCTCGATATCGCCCGATCGAAGAGGCAAGGTTTGTGCCGTGCCCGCCTGGCGATCAGCTCGCCGCGGGCCTGGCCGCATGGTCACAATGGATCGCGGACTATGACCGGTTGCCCCTGGTGGCCAGCATGGCCCTCGCCCACTACCAATTCGAGACACTGCACCCGTTTGGAGACGGCAACGGCCGTGTCGGCCGTCTCGTTGCGATCCTTCAGGCGATGCAAGCCAAAGAACTCAGATGGGCCGCCTTGAATATCGCCCCCTACTTTGAGGCGCGGCGCACCGAGTACCAACAACAGCTGCTCAACCTCACCATTACCGGTGACTTCAACACATGGATTAGCTTCTTCGCCACCGGTGTTGATACCGAGGCCCGGCAGGGCCTGGAGCAGATTCGTAACCTTCTGAGCATTCGCGAGGACCTTGTTGCTCGCGTGCGAGCGAAACGAAAAGGTGCGGCAGTTGAGGTCGCTGAGTACCTGATCGGCTATCCGGTCATCGACGTCAAGACCGTAGCCACGCTGACCAATATCACAGGTCAGGCCGCAAATCTTGTGGTTAAGAACCTTGTGGAAGACGGCATACTGACCCCGGTGAGGAGCAAGGGGCCGAGAATGCTCTTCACTTGCACTGATGTCCTGAGCGCGCTCGTTCCCATGTAGCGCATGAACGCTCCTAGACCCCCGACTCGAACGCAGTTCGATCTCGGTTGTCCAACGCAACCAGATCGATGTCTTCGCTGAGCCTTCCGCTCACCAGATGCGTACGGGCAAGGGCAGTTCCGCCGATGAAGTGCAATCGGTCACCGAACCCTCGGCTGATTGCCGCCAGCAGATGGGAGATCAGATGATCGCGCTCGACCTGCTCGGGGGAAACTCCGAATTGAATTGCGACACTGTCACGTTCGTCGATGCTCATACTCCGCCCCAACTTTCCGCACGTCGAAGCGCCACACCCAGACGCTGATCAGTAGCGAGCTGTGCGAGCCTCGCCGAATCACACCGGCGGTAGAGCGTCTCGATCGCCGAACGAACCTCGGCATCGGCATTGCCCAGCTCCGGGCGCCGGGCGAGATCGAGCACTGTCTGTTCCGGAGTAGTGACCAGCGCTGGACCCAGTGAAGTTTCGATACGCTCGGCGTCGAGAGCGTCGGTATCTCGGCGGACGAATCGAACCCGTGCCGAACGGTCGGTCAGTGTGATGTCCGGTGGGACGATGATGTAGTAGCCGTGAGCGACGCGGTGCAGCACTCCCCGATCGACCAGCCGCGCGATCTCGGGCCGCGGTTGGGCGTAGATGTCGGCCAAGTCCTGGGGCCGCACAGTTCGAAGCGGTGCCCCTATGTCGGCCGGACCTGGCTGCCCGGTCTCGAGGCGGCGGCCGCGGGTATCGCGTCATCGATTTACGGGGCGGATCAGATCGTCGTCATGGGCATCAGCGCGGCCCGCCTGCTGGGAGCCATACCTCGTGCATTGGCGACTGCGGTTGTCGCGGTTCCGAGTCAGCATCGGCCGAACGAAATGCATACTACTGCAGAAATGGCCACTGCCTCGTCCACCGCCCGGATTTGTCGGCGGGCCGTGGTTGCCAACGGACACTGCGCGATCGGCAGCGCTCAGACCGGGTACACCAGGCGTTTTCCAGTTGCCCCTGTTTTGCGTGCCCTGCCGAGGGCACCAACCTGCGAAGTGTTTTCCGAGCTCAATGCATGTTTTAAGTTCGTAGATCACTTAGCGGTCACCAACGGAACCGGAAACATCCAGGTAGATCGGTTGCCCCGGGTGGACGCGGGCGGTCGATCCACTACGGTGACGCCGCCGCCCGGCGATGTCACGCTACTCGGGCGACGCGATCACTGTGAAGTGCTACGTTGGCCGTGCACTCTCGTTGAAACCGCCGCGCGTCGACGACGCCTGGCGCTCCCGTACGGCACCGGACACCCCGCTGGTCAGGAGGCAACGCGTGAGTACCTACACGGTCGGCTACATCATCGGCAGTCTGTCCAAGGAATCCGTCAACCGGATCCTGTCCAAGGCGCTGATCCGGCTGGCGCCACCACAGTTGACGTTCACCGAGATTCCGATCAAGGATCTGCCGCTGTACAACCGCGACTACGACGTCGACTACCCGCCGGAGGGCCGCGCACTCAAGGCGGCCATCACCAACGTCGACGCCGTGCTATTCGTGACGCCTGAACACAACCGCGGGATCCCGGGCCCGCTGAAGAACGCCATCGACTGGGGCAGCCGCCCGTGGGGCGACAACTCGTTCACACTCAAGCCGTCCGCCGTCATCGGCGCCTCGCCGGGCAAGATCGGCACCGCGATTGCCCAGCTCAGTCTGCGCAGCGTCCTCGGCTACTGCAATGCCCCGCAGATGACTTCCCCGGAGGCCTACATCCAGTTCCACCCGGACGTCTTCACCGCTGATGGCGATGTCCTCGATGACTCGACCAAGCAGTTCCTCACCGGGTTCATGGCGGATTTCGCCACCTTTATCGCCCGCGTCCACAGCGTGGTCCCCCAGCTCGACTGACCGATCCGCGCGGCCGGTGGCGCGTGGCGAACCGGCGATTTCCTTACCGCCACGACTGACCCGCCCAGCGATGTTCGATACCTGAGGCGGCCCGGTTGTCGGCGATCTCCTTGGCCGGTTCGCGGCACGACATCGCTCCTCTAGCACTCGCCGAGAACAGTCTCGGATACCGGTGGTGTCGCCGACCCGGCGATGAGGACCTCGATGTCCAGGCTGTTCGAGTAGTCCGCCGAGCCGCTCTCGGCCGGCAGCATCGGCGTAATGTCTGTCGCGACGGAATCCGTGGGCTACTCGAGCTGTGCTGCAAGGACATTCACGCACTGCTGACCCGAGGCCGGCGCGGCCCATTCACCTTCACCGTCTTGATCGCGCGTGTATCTAACTGTGCGGGCTCGTATTTCGGCTTTGTGGTGAGTTCTCCGGGGAGTCAGGAGCTGTCGCGCGGTGTCCACCCGGCGATCTCGAGGACGCAGGGACTGGTACCGGCGCTGAGGCTGAGAGGGCTCGCGTGGCGCGGCTGCCCGGAGGCTGACGTGGCAAGCCCGGTCAGAGCAGACCGACCAGCTCCAGGTCGGTGATGTACTTGACGATCACCGGCGCGCAGACGTGCGGGATGTCCTTCTCCGGCCCGATCTTGTTGTCCTTGACAGCTGCTCGGAAGTGATCCGCGGGCGCGAGCGACCCGTTGATCGGACGTTCCGGCTTCTGGTAGTTGTGCAGCAGCGGCAGCAGCGACGCGTGACGCTGTGTGTCCGGCAGGCCGCGCAGTATCGTCTCGAACCGCGCCAACCAGGCCGCGTATTCGGGCACCCGGGCGATCCGATAGCCGGCGTCGTCGAGCCAGTCGACATAGGTGTCCATGCCGATGCCGTCGTCGTAGGGGTTCATCACGTGGTAAGTCTCGAATCCGTTGACCACGTTGGCGCCTAGGGTCGCGATGGCCTCGGCGATGAATTCCACGGGCAACCCGTCGAAGTGCGCGCGTTGCCGGTTGCCGTTGGCGTCCAATTCGTAGAACGAGTACGGCGCGATCCCGGTGACCACCAGCGAGAGCATCATCCGGGTGAACATGTCCGGCACGTTGAGCTGTCCGGCGTAGGTGGTGTCGGCCATGATCATGTCGCAGCGGAACACCGACACCGGCAGACCGCACAGGTCGTGCGCCTCGCGCAGGAGGACTTCGCCGGCCCACTTGCTGTTGCCGTATCCGTTGGCGTAGTTGTCGCTGATCTTGCGGGTCGGGCTCATCTGCCGAATGTCTGCATCCTCGATGAACTTGCCCGGCTCGATGCCGTCACCGACACCGATCGTCGACACATAGACGAATGGCTTGATCCGGGTCGTCAGTGCGATTCGGATCAGCTCCGCCGTACCGACGACGTTCGGCCCGAACATCTGGCTGTAGGGCAGAACATGGTTGACCAGCGCGGCGGGGTCGACGATCAGGTCGACGGTGTCGGCCAACCGCTGCCAGGTGGCGTCGTCGAGTCCGAGATTCGCCTCGCCCTTGTCGCTGGCGAGCACTTCGAGATGATCGGCCGCCAGCGACCGATAGTGCTCGAGCAGTTTCGGATCGCCACTGTCGAACGTCGCGTCGAGACGCTGCCGGGCAGCGGCGTCGTCCTTGGCGCGCACTAGGCAGATGACCTTGCCGTCGATCAGATCCATCCGTTCCAGCCACTGCAGCGCAAGATATCGCCCGAGAAAACCGGTCGCCCCGGTCAGCAGCACAGCACGCACGTCGTCGTTCACCTGCGGCAGCGCCGGCGCGGCGGCACGCGTAGCTTCGTCCAGGAACTTGTCCAACGTCAGATCGCGGGCATGTACCTCGGTCGCGTCCCGACCATGCACCGCGTCGTAGGTCGCGCGCTCGCCCCCACCGACACGCTGCGCGTCGATATAGTCCGCGATGACGGCGAGGTCGCTGGCCGGGCTGACGATCACGCCCACCGGGACGTCGACGTGGAAGATCTCGCGAAGCAGAGTGGCAAAGGTCAACGCCGACAGCGAATCCCCGCCGAGATCAGGGAACGCCGCGTCGGGAGCGACCTCAGGCGTGGCCGCACCGAGCAGCGCACCGGCGGCCCGGATCACGGTTTCCACTGTCGGCCGGTGTGCACCGTCCTCGCGCAGCGAACGCAGCACCTCGGCCTGGCCGTCGGCCAGATCGCGGTAGAGCTGCTCGAGCGCTGGGCCGTAGTGCCCCGCGAGCTTCGGGCGAGCCAGTTTGCGGATACCGGTCAGCAGACCGTTCTCCACGGTGAACGGTGTGGTCTCGACTAGGAAATCACGGGGAATTTCATAGGACTGCAAACCTGCTTCCCGAGCAACACTCCGCAACGCATCGCTGAGCAGCGGCTTGACCGCGGTCACGTCGCCGCCGACACTGTCGAGTGCATCGCCGGTCGGGACGATCACCGCGAGCAGCGACGACCGGGCGCTGTTGCCGTACACGAAGATTTGACGCACCAGCGGGTGAGCGCCGTAGGCGGCCTCCAACGTCGAGACGGTGACGAACTCGCCCTGCGAAAGCTTCAGCACGTTGTTGCGGCGGTCCACGTAGACCAACTGATCGTGGCCGATCTCGGCCATCACATCGCCGGTGTGGTACCAGCCTTCGGCATCGAACAGTTCGGCGGTGACGTCCGGTCGCTTGTAATAGCCGGGGACCAGATCTGGCGACTTGATCAATAACTCACCGCGTGGATGAGGCCTGTCGGTAGCGAAGTAGCCGAGATCGGGAACATCGACCAGCTTGTAGTCGAGCACCGGCGGGCGCTGGATCCGGCCGTCGACGAGGACGATGCCGTCCTCGGTCGAGCCGTAACCCTCCGTCAAGTGGATATCGAGGAACTCTTCCACCCAGGACCGCAGTTCGGGTGAAATGGGTGCGGACCCCGTCATCGCCGAGAACTGGCGTCCGCCGATGAGCTTCTCGCGCTGCTCAGCCATGACCTGCAATTCGACGGCCTCCCGGGCGCCGTCGTTCCAGCGATGGTCGACTTCGCTCTGCACCTCCTGGAACAACATCTCCCAGATACGCGGCACCAGATCCAGCTTCGTCGGTCGGACCAGCGCGAGATCCTCGAGCAGAGTCGACAAGTCATCGCGGGCGGCGAAGTACGCCGTTCCGCCCCTACCAAGCGTGGAGTAGAGGATCACCCGACCCATCACGTGGCTGATCGGCATGAAATTCAACGTGATCGCCGGCAGCTTGGCATCCAAGTCCGAGTCGAGGCTGAACCAACCCCGCCAGCAGTTGGCCATCAGGCGGTCGGTGTACATCGCGCCCTTCGGGGTCCCCGTTGAGCCGGAGGTATAGATCAGCAAGCGCAGCGCATTGCTCTCGCCGCTCGGAACCTCGCGCCCGTCGGTGTCGTCGGGAGCCTGTTCGATGATGTCACCGAGCACCTCGACTGTGATGTGTAGGTCCGTCAGGCGGGCGATGGCCGATTCCAATGCCGCACGGTGGTCGTCGACCTGCGGGTGGTAGTCGAAAAGCACCAGGCGCGCTGGTGTGTACGCGGTGAGTGCGAGTTCGACCGCGTCCGCGAGGTGGTCGACGCTGGAGATCATCGCGACCGGTTCCGTCTCGACAAGGATCGGGTGCAGTTGTTGCACCGGGGCACTGGTCTGCAGCGGAACAGCGACGGCTCCGGCCAGCGATAGCGCCATGTCAACGATCGCGTAGTCCACGCTCGCGAAGCCGAGAGTCGCCACCCGGTCGCCCGGACGGACCGGGTTGTCGGCCAGGGCATGGGCGAGGGACCGGACGCGCGACCAGGTTTCCCGGTAGGTCAGGGTGTCGAAACGAGGCTGCAATTCGGCAACGGTGCGTCCATTTGCGTCGGTCACGAATTCGACCGCGCGCTGGCCGAGAGCGGGCCGGTCACCATAGCCATTCAGCACAGTGCGTATCACGTCGATGAGTAGCATGCCCGGATCGTCCAGTACCGCGGTGATCGCCGGATCGGGCTGCGCGGAACGGAGTTGCGCGTCGCTCGAGATCAACTTCTCGAATCGATTTTGTCGACGTGCTTCGCGAGCATTAAGTGGAGTTGACATCACGAAACCTCCTTCAACAAACAAGAATTAAATTGCTGAAAGGCAAAGCTCTAGCTGAGGCAACCACCTTAGGATGGCTAAATATTCCTCGGCGCTTGCTGTGAGTGCTCGGCCGAGTGTGTGAAAATGCTCATGCGGGCCGTACACCGTGTTTATGAGCCGCGGGATCGGAAACCTTCCGCGCGGCCCTCGGTGTGTCCCCGGATGAGAACACCGGCACGAGTATTCGGCCGGTGAGTATTCGGAACTCGATTGAATCAGCAGGGTGTCGCCGTGGTGGTTATCGGGCCGATGCCGGGGCCGGGCACGGCTCAGCCACGGATGATGTCGGCGAGATCGGCGGCGATGGGCATGGGCGTGGTCAGTCCGGCGGCGGTGCGGCCGGTGTTGCCTTCCGGATAGCGGCCCAGGGCCGAGCCGGGGGCGGCGACGACGATGCGAACGAGTTGGCCGAGCGCCTCGCGGCGATCGTGTTGACGCAATGCGACAGCGAACATGGCGATGTGGTTGCGGGTGTGTGGCCATGGGTAGGGCTGGGAGATGATGTGGGCGCGTTCGAGGTGGTTCCAACGTTCGGCGTCGCCGTCAGCGTGACGGGCCGCGGTCATTTCCGCGGTGTATACGCTGCGGAGGTTTGCGGGCATTCTGCTCATCTCGAGTCTTCCTTGGCGGTGTCGGTGGGGGATTCAAGAAGGACCGCGGCGATGACGAGGACCGCTCCGCAGGTGATGTAGGTGTCGGCGAGGTTGAACGTGGGCCACCACCCGGTGTGGAAGTAGTCGGTCACCTTCGCGTCGCGGATGCGGTCGATGACATTGGCGGTGGCCCCGGCGACGATTGCCGCGAGCCCGACGACCTGGATGCTTCGGCTGATGGGTGCGCTGCGCCAGGCGAACACAGCGATGCCGACGGTGACCGCGCCGGTCACCGCGAGGATGATCGGCGCCGGCAGTTGGTCGCCGACGCTGAACGCGACGCCACTGTTGTAGGCCAGACGCAGCTGCAGCACGCCGAGGTCGACACCGTGTCCACCCGAGAGCTGCTGTCTGGCAAGCGGATCGGCGATCAGCGCGACTGCCGTGAGCGCGAACCCAACGAAGAAGAGCAGCAACCGGTGAGGTCGTCGGCGGGCCGCGGCCGCGGGCGGGTCGGCCGCCGAGATGCTGGTCACGAACGGGCCCCGACGAGCGGGGCGGTCGCCTGAGCTGCCGGGCCCGGGGCGACCAGGGGTCGGACGCGTCCGGCGCGGACACCGTTGGCGATGATGACGATCTCGGCGACTTCGTGCACCAGGACCACCGCGGCTAGGCCGAGGGCACCGAACAACGCCAGTGGCATGAGTGCGGTGATGACGACCAGCGACAGGCCAACGTTCTGCAGCATGATCCGCCACGAGCGTCGGGCATGGGTCAGGGCCTGCGGCAGATGGCGGAGGTCCGCACCCATGAGGGCGACGTCGGCGGTTTCGATGGCGACGTCGGTTCCCATCGCGCCCATCGCGATTCCGAGGTCCGCGGTGGCCAGGGCGGGGGCGTCGTTGACACCGTCGCCCACCATGGCCATCGACCGCTGCTGACCGAGCTCGCCGATGATGCGGGCCTTGTCCTCTGGCCGCAGGTCGGCGTGGACGTCCTCGATCCCGACGTCGGCGGCCAGGGCGCGCGCGGTGCGTTCGTTGTCGCCGGTGAGCATCGCGACGTGGTAACCATCGCGCCGCAGCTGCGACACCACCTCGACGGCTTCGGGGCGCAATTCGTCGCGGACCGCGATCGCGCCGACGACGCGTCCGTCGCGCTCGATGAGGACGGCCGTGGCTCCGGCGAGTTGCATGCGCTCGACGGCGCCGGCCAGCGGTCCGGGAGTGATCCATCCCGGCCGGCCGAGTCGCACCTGCGCCCGATCCAGCTGTCCGGTCAAGCCCGCTCCGGTGACAGCCTCGACATTCTCGGCCGGAGCGATGTCGTCGACAGCGGCCAGGATCGCTCTGGCGAGTGGATGCTCGCTGCGTGACTCGAGTGCCGCGGCGATCGCGAGGACCTCGTCGCGGGTGGCTCGGTCTGCGGTCGCGACGTCGATGACGGTGGGCTGGTTGCGGGTGAGGGTGCCGGTCTTGTCCAGGGCGATGCCGCCGATCTTGCCGAGGGCTTCGAGGGCGGCGCCTCCCTTCACCAGGACGCCGAGCTTGCTGGCGGCGCCGATCGCCGCGACCACGGTGACCGGGACCGCAATGGCGAGCGCGCACGGCGAGGCAGCAACCAGCACGACCAGGGCACGTTCGATCCAAATCCGCGGGTCGCCGAGCACGCTGCCGGCCACCGCGATGACCGCGGCGGCGGCCATGATCGCAGGGACGAGTGGTTTGGCGATCTTGTCGGCGAGGCGTTGAGCCTCACCCTTGCGCGTCTGCTCGGCCTCGACGATCCGCACGATCTTCGCCAGCGAGTTGTCCTGCGCGGACGCGGTGACCTCCACCTCGAGGACACCGGTACCGTTGATGGATCCGGCGAACACCTCGTTGCCCGGGCCGACCTCGACCGGCACCGACTCTCCGGTGATCGCCGAGGTGTCCAGGGCGGTGCGGCCACTGCGGATGATGCCGTCGGTGGCGATTCGTTCGCCCGGTTTGACGATCATGATCTCGCCGAGCCGCAACTCGGCCGGGGGCACGCTCTGCTCGGCGCCGTCGCGGATCACCGTCGCGGTGTCCGGGACCAGCGACAGCAGCGCCCGCAGGCCGTGGCGGGTGCGGGAAACCGCGTACTCCTCGAGGCCCTCGCTGATCGCGAACAGGAAGGCGAGCATCGCCGCCTCCCCGACCTCCCCGAGCATCACCGCACCGACGGCCGCGATCGTCATCAGGGTGCCGACCCCGACCTTCCCCTTCGCCAGCCGGGTGAGGGTGGACGGGACGAACGTGTAGCCGGCAACAAGCAGCGCCCCGGCCTCGAGCACCGTCCGCACCGACTGCGGGCCGTCCGACAGGTTGACGACCAGCCCGGCGAGCGGCAGCACTCCGGCGACGGTGGCCGCCCGGATCTCAGTGACCTGCCAGAGCTTCCCCGGTTCCCGCTCCTCGCCTTCCTCGGTGGGCTCGTCGTGACTGCAGCCGCACGCGTCGCTCATTCCGTCACCCCATTGCCGACTCGGTGCCGTAGTTCGGGCACAACGCGACCGCGGAACCGGTCGCCGCCAGCACCGTCTCGGCAGCCGCGAGCAGATCGAGCAGCTCCGGTCTGGCCAGGGAGTAGAACACCTGCCTGCCCTGCGGGCGTCCCTCGACGAGCTTGCAGTCCCGCAGACACGCCACGTGCGCCGACACTGTCGACTGCGCCAGCCCCAGCTCGGCGACGAGATCGGCGACCCGCGCCTCCCCACGGGCGAGGCGACATACGATCGCCAACCGTGTTCCGTCGGAGAGGCTGCGGAATAACGCGACCGCAGAATCGAGTGCGGGGCCCGACTCGCTATCCGTCGAGAGGCAACCCCCAACATCATTGATCGTCATATAGCGATGATAGCCGGATACAGCGATGATTGTTCGGCGAGTGCCGCCCTGGTCGGATTCATCCGACGTCGGCAGCGGGTGGGAGTCTCCCGACGTGGTCACACATTGTTCGCCAGAGCCGTTTCGCCACTTGCTGTTTCAGGCAACGCATCGCCGCACGCGAGGTCTCGCCTTCCGCTGGCGGTAGGAAGATCCGGGGCTGCTGGATGTGCGCGCTTGGGTGACGGCAACGATGTGGATGGCGGAGTTCAGCATCCGGTCCCTGCTACGCGAGCGCGCCACGCCATACCAACCCGGAAGCCTCTCGGCGGCGGCGCGACGGCCGCACATCAGCCGGCCAGCCCTGTCCCCCCAACTTCGTGGCATCGGTCATACAACTCCACCTCGTACGTATGCGGATAGTAGGTTTTTGGCAGGATGTCCATTGCATGTCCTCTGCGTGCGGACGTAGGTAGTGCGTGAGGATGTAAGTGGGAAGGTTTCGACCGAACGGGTTCGCGGGAGGAGGCTGTGGTCGCGGTGAAGCTCACCGGTCGGTTCCGGCCCGCCGCCTGGGCGCTGGGGCTACTCGCCGCGGCGCTGCTCATCGCATCGCTGCTGCACTGCACGCTGCTCGCCGCCGATCATCATGCGCATGGAACTGCTCAGCACCCCCATGCGGCGGCACCTCCGATCACTGCCCTGGTGGCCTCGGCTGTGGATGGTTCGGCACATGCCATCGCCGATCTCGATGAGCACCACGGTGCACCGCACGCCGTCCACTGCTTCCACACACCCGCGCTACCGGCAACTGCCGGAAGTCTCGTGCCCCTGCTGCTTGTCCTGTTTGCGCTGGTAACGACCATGGTCGCCGCAGCAGGGTACCTACTGGATTCCGGTGGCGTGCGCGGTCCGCCGGTCGCGGCTCGGCATGTCGTCAGCGGCCGAGTCCTGCTGACGCGAATCTGTATCGCCCGACGCTGATCGGTCAGCGCCAAGCCGGCGCGTGTTGTCCCCCGCCGGCCGGTGTCCGCTGCCCGCACGTCTCTGCGCCCCCGCGGGGCGTCTCGATACAGAAAGCAAAGGTCATGGACAAAGTTGTGCTCGGCACGCGTACCGAGGTTCCGGCAGCGCTGGTCGCCGCGCCGGGCCCGGCCCGACACCCGAACGCGCTGGTCGGTAACACCCCGATCCTGTGGGTCGGCGAACCATTGGCACCGGCGGGCCGAGGGTTCTGGGCGAAGCTCGAAGGATTCAACCCCGGCGGGATGAAAGACCGCCCCGCCCTGCACATGGTTCGGCGCGCGAAAGCACGCGGCGATCTGGCGCCCGGTGCTCGGATCGTCGAATCAACAAGCGGCACATTGGGTTTGGGCCTAGCACTGGCGGGAATGGTGTATCGGCATCCGGTCACGGTGGTGACCGATCCGGGCCTGGAGCCGATCATGGCGCAGAAGCTCGCCGCGTATGGGATACAGGTCGATCTGGTGACCGAGCCGCATGCGATCGGTGGTTGGCAGCAGGCCCGGCGTGCACGGGTGATCGAGTTGCTCGATGGTGAGGCCGATGCGTGGTGCCCGGATCAGTACAACAATCCGGATAACGTCGACGGCTACGAATCGCTCGCGATCGAGCTGATCGAACAGCTCGGCAGTGTCGATGTGCTGGTGTGCGCGGTCGGCACCGGCGGTCATTCGGCCGGGGTGGCGCGGGTGTTGCGGCGGTTCAACCCGGACCTGAAGCTGATCGGGGTAGACACCATTGCCTCGACGATCTTCGGTCAGCCCGCCGGTCCGCGGTTGATGCGCGGGCTGGGCTCGAGCATCTATCCACACAACGTCGACTACGCCGCGTTCGACGAAATCCACTGGATCGCTCCGGCAGAGGCGGTCTGGGCGTGCCGCACACTGGCCGCGACCCACCATGCCAGTGGTGGCTGGAGCGTCGGCGCGGTCGCGCTGGTGGCGAGCTGGGCCGCCCGCACGCACGACCCCGAACTGCGCATCGCGGCAGTATTCCCCGACGGGCCGGACCGCTACTTCGACACCATCTACAACAACACCTACTGCGAGCAACACGGGCTGTTCGATGCCGATCCGCCGATCGAACCGGACACCATCACCCACCCGACCGAGGTGGTCGTACAGTCCTGGACTCGCTGCACTACCGTCATCGATCCGAAACATCTCCATGGTCGAGGGCAGGCGTCGTGACCGTGCTCGCCAAGTTCCGCAGCTTCGATCTCGCCGCCCGGCTGTTGATGGTCAACCAGTTCGGCATCAACCTCGGCTTCTACATGCTGATGCCGTACCTGGCCGGATACCTCGCCGGACCACTGGGATTGGCGGCATGGGCGGTCGGCCTCGTGCTCGGCGTGCGGAACTTCTCCCAGCAGGGGATGTTTCTCGTCGGCGGCACGCTCGCCGACCGGCTCGGCTACAAACCGCTGATCGTGGCCGGATGTTTCCTGCGGACCGGCGGCTTCGCGTTACTGGTATTCGCAACCTCGTTGCCGGGATTGCTGATCGCCTCGGCGGCAACAGGTTTCGCCGGAGCGCTGTTCAATCCGGCGGTTCGCGCCTATCTCGCGGCCGACACCGGCGAGCGCCGGGTTGAGGCGTTCGCGGTGTTCAACATCTTCTACCAGGCCGGCATCCTGGCCGGCCCCTTGGTCGGACTCGCGCTGATGGCGCTGGATTTCCGGGTGACCGCGGGCGCGGCGGCGGTGGTGTTCGCGGTGCTGACCGTGGCGCAACTGTTCGCGCTGCCCACCCGGCGCGCCGAAACTCCGGCCGAGCGGACCTCGGTGCTCGAGGACTGGCGCACCGTGGTGTCCAACCGGCGGTTCGTGGCCTTCGCGCTGGCGATGATCGGCTCGTACGTGCTGTCGTTCCAGGTGTATCTCGCACTGCCACTGCAAGCGGACTACGTGGCTGGGGCGCGGTCGCAGGAGGTGACCACGGCGGTATTCGTGATCTCGGGTGTCGTCGCGGTGGCCGGTCAGTTGCGCATCACCGCGTGGTTGCGGACCCGATGGCGCAGCGGGCGCAGCCTGGTCGTCGGCATGAGCCTGCTAGCAGTGTCGTTTCTGCCGCTGGCGGTCGTGCCGGCCCCGGAGCGATTCGGGACAGTGGCCGCGATCGCCGCGCTGCTGGTAACGGCGGCCCTGCTGGCGATCGGAACGGCAGCCGTGTTCCCGTTCGAGATGGACACCGTTGTCTCCTTGGCCAACGGCAGGCTGGTGGCCACCCACTACGGGTTCTACAACACCATCGTCGGCATCGGAATCCTGATCGGCAACCTCGCCACCGGCGCGGTGGTCGGCGCCGCCCACGATGCCGAAGCCGAGTGGGCGGTCTGGGTCGGACTCACCGCCATCGGCGCGCTGGCCACGCTGGCCCTGCACCGGCTCGACCGGTCCGAGACCGGGCAGGCCACCACCGCCGATATCGATCAGCCGAAGACCGCGATCAGTGGCGGACGGCACTAGCTACCACAGCTGGGCAGGCACGGCCGGTCGATGATCCGGCCGGCCGCGCCACGCACCACATCCCTCGTGCTCGTCAGTGGGACAACCGAACCGAGGTGATCATGGGGCATGCTCGGCTATTCCACTTCCAGCCGATGCGGGGCTATTTCGACAGCTGCGGACACTCGGTCCGGCGGCCTCGACGCCAGCGAGTGACCAGGAAGCCCGCGCCGAGAACCACTATGGCGGCCACGATCGCGCCGACCAAGGTGGCGCC
The DNA here is from genome assembly GCF_040680755.1 of Nocardia sp. NPDC051990. Lineage (NCBI taxonomy): Bacteria > Bacillati > Actinomycetota > Actinomycetes > Mycobacteriales > Nocardiaceae > Nocardia > Nocardia sp. NPDC051990. Next base: position 260,940 of record NZ_JBFAXH010000003.1, read on the forward strand.
GCGGAAACCCGGCGCGTCGACGTCGAGGATTCGCTGGCCGGCGTGTGCGCCATTACCGTCGCCGAGCACGATGGTGAGTGTCATCAGGTTCGGGATCGCCGTAACCACCGCGGCCACCACGGATACCGCGGCGATGTATCGGCCGTAGCGCCGGCGCCAGACGAGCGGGGCGATCAGTAGCAGCACCAGTGCCAGCGCGGTACAGAGCGTGCCGAATGTCAGCCCCCAGCCGATGCCCTTGGCGAAACTCCCGTGTGCCAGATCCGCGATCCGCTGCCCCCACCAGCGCGGAATGAATGCCGCCAACACAAAATACGAGGCGATCAGCACCACCGCCGCCACCAGCAGCGCGATGATCCGATTGCGCCAGCGCGGCACCGAGCGACTGTCGGCGGATACGACCTCGTTCTGTGTAGCCATAGCCACGATTATGCGCGCTTGCGCCTATCCCGTTCAGTGACAAGTTATTTCACGACCGGGCTGGCAAATATCCGAATACGGGTACCGGGCGCACTGCCCGGTACCCGTTCATCGGTTCAGTTGAAATGCGCCGCGACAATCGGCACGTCGGCACCGCGGACCTCGCCCGCGATACATGATCCCGCCATTGCCAGGGCATTGCGGATCGGACCTTGTTCGACCACCAGATGGCCACCCGCACCGGGGCCGTCGGTGATGGTCACGGTGTTGGACATCGACCCGCCGACGCCACCGCGCACCTGCCATGGCCCGCCGATCTGGCTGATCGCACCATTGGACCAGTTGACCTGACCGTCGATCTGACCGTCGACATCGGCGCAGTTGCCAGATCCACTGAAGGTGCCGCTCACCGTGGCCACGGGCGCTGGTGTGCCCGAGCAGCCGGTGAGGTTGCCATTCCAGGTGGCGGTCACCGGAGTGACCGACATGCCGAGCGGACTTGTGCTGTAACTGAATTGGCCGCCGGAGCAGTCTCCGGCAATCGGCTCGGCCGCGGCCTGCTGGGTGCCGACGAATGCGGCGGCGAATGCGGCGACAGCGACGGACACTATCGCGAACTTCCGGGATATTGCCATGACGAATACCTTCTCCTGTTGATCGACTTGATCTGATGGAGCAGCTGACGACAAGCAAACGCCAAGATCGTAGACGGCACGTCCGGCGCAGGCTAATCGGCCCACACCCGTTTCTCGGCAATGGCATGTCGCGCGCAGGTATTGGTCGGGTTGACCGTGATCACAGCACAGTGCTGTCGCAGACCTTCGTATTCGGGACACGGTTCATGCGGTGCGTCGCTATGCGAGGTGCGCGAGGCCGCAGCGATAATCAGCGACCGGCGGCCTTGGCGAGGTGTTCTGGGTAGCGTGCACCGGAGAAGGCGCTGGCGGGTGCGGCGGCATCGATGCGGGCGAGATCGTCTGCGGTCAGGGTGATCCCGGCCGCGGCGACATTCTCCTCCAGGTAGGTGCGGCGCTTGGTACCCGGAATGGGAACCACATCGTCACCACGGCTCTGCACCCAGGCGAGCGCCAATTGTCCTGCGGTAATACCCTTTTCGGCGGCCAGCTCGCGCAGCGTCGCGACGATAGCCAGGTTGCTGTCCAGATTGTCCTCGGCGAAGCGCGGTAGGCGGCGGCGCATATCGTCGGCGGGCAGATCGGCGGCGGAGGTAATGGCGCCGGTCAGGAAGCCGCGGCCGAGCGGTGCGAAGGGCACGATGCCGATGCCGAGCTCACGGCAGGTCGGCAGCACTTCGGCTTCGATATCCCTGGTCCACAGCGACCATTCGCTCTGCAGGGCGGTCACCGGATGGACCGCGTGCGCGCGCCGGATGGTCGCCGCCGACGCCTCCGAAATGCCGAGGTAGCGCAGCTTGCCCGCCTGCACCAGCTCCGAAAGCGCGCCCCAGGTCTCCTCGACCGGGACATTCGGATCTACGCGGTGCTGGTAGTAGAGGTCGATGTGGTCGACACCGAGCCGGGCCAGCGACGCATCGCAGCTCTGCTTGACATACGCGGCGTCGCCACGAGCTCCCATACTGCCGTCCTCGCTCCACACGATGCCGAATTTGGTCGCGAGCACGACCTGATCGCGGCGGTCGGCGATGGCCTTGCCGACCAGGCGCTCGTTGGTCTGCGGACCGTAGATATCGGCGGTGTCCAGCAGCGTCACGCCCAGATCCAGTGCACGGTGAATGGTGGCGATGGATTCGTCGTCGTTATCACGCACGCCGTAGGCCTGGCTCATGCCCATACAGCCCAGCCCTTGTGCGCCGACGGTCAACTGGCCGAGCTTCCTGGTCGGAATCATGCGGGCTCTCCTCTGTGGTCGACGATCTTCGCCATCGACGCTACGAGCTGGAGTGCTCTCCAAGTCAAGGGCCGAGTCGCCGGTTCGGCGATCACTTCAGCACCGTGAACGCGAGCCAGCCCGCGTGTTGCCGTGTCCGGCGGCGCACCGACAGCAGGTCAGCTCGCGAACGCACCCAGGACGACCGGCTACGAAACCGCCCGCGTCCGTGCGCTTTCTCGAGCCGTTGCCATCGCATAGGACGGCGGTACCGTAGTAGCAGCTGGGCCAAAACGCGGGAAGGCAGCGATGGTGCAGATGGACCGGCCGCCCAAGACACAGATACCGGATGCGAATGCACCGTGGAACGAGATCGTGCCACAGCTGTGGATGGGTGGGCACCATTACGGGAATGCCGAGGGCGTGCGGGTGCCCGCGATCGTCGGGACCGAATTCGATGTTGTGATCAGCCTGTTCCAGGCCGAGGGGCACGGGCCGGGACCGGATGTCGAGCACCATCACCTCGCCATTCCGGATACGGCGCTGCACGCCGAGCAGCTGGCAGCAGCGCGCGAATTGGCCAGGATCGCCGCCGCGGCGGTCCGCGCCGACCGCAGCGTCATGGTGCGCTGCCAGTACGGGTACAACCGTTCGGGTTTGGTGGTCGCGCAGACCCTGCTCGAGCTGGGGCATTCGGTCGATAACGCCATCGCCCTGATCCGGCGGCGGCGTTCCCGCCATGCGCTGAACAACGAGTTCTTCGTGACCTATCTGACGGCCGGGCTCGAATAGCAAGTGCCCCGACAGCGTTATCGCCGATCTGGCGGCGGGCACCCTCACCTGGTCCAGGGAATCCTCACTTGCGTACCGGCAGCAGTAAACGGGCAACTTCGGCGGCCGTCGAATCTGGCGCACTCGCGCCGCCGGGCTGGTACCTGGTGTTCGTCGTGAACGAACAGGGCGCGCCGTCGACCGGACAATGGCTGCATTCGGGCTGATTGTGACCGATCACAGTCCCGGACCGCGCCGGCTGCGACCTGGTCCGTTACCGCCATGGATGCCGCTGGGCCCGTAAGGTACCGATCATGGTTCCCACCGAGATATCCGAGCTGGTCGAGTCGGTCGTGGAGTCGTATCTGCTCGACGGACCGCGCCGCTACAACCGGACCCAGGTCACCGAACAGTCCGGGACGACGACCGGCCTGACCAAGCGGCTGTGGACAGCACTCGGCTTCCCGGCCGGCCTCGACGACGCCGTCGTCGACTACACCGACGCCGATATAGCCGCGGTGCGCAACTTCCGCGCACTGAATGTGCTCGCCTCGGCGGACTCCCGGCAACAGGCCGCGGCCGCGCGCACCCTCGGCCAGGGCATGGCACGCCTCGCCGAATGGCAGGTCGACGTGGTGCTTGCCGAAATCAACGCCCAGATGGCCGAGGCCGCGCCCGGCACCGATCCGGCCGAAACCGCACGCGCCGCCACCGAGGCAGCCATCTCCAAGCTCGAACAGCTCAATACCTACGCGTGGCGGCGCCACCTAGTCGCTGCCCTGGCCCGTTCCCTCGACCCCGGCAGCACGGCGGGCGAGGCGGTGCGCGAATTGGCGGTCGGCTTCGCCGATATGGTCGGCTACACCCGGCTCACCAGGCATCTGCACCCGGACGAACTCTCCATGCTGCTAGGGGCATTCGAATCCACCACCACCGCCGCGATCACCGAGAACGGCGGCTGGGTGATCAAGAATGTCGGCGACGAGGTCATGTTCGCTGCCGAAGACCCCGCCGACGCGGCCCGAATCGCGCTGGCCATCCAGGAGAGCACAATGATGGTCGGCGGCACGCCGGAACTGCGGGTCGCCGTGGCCTACGGCCCGGTCCTGCAGCGCTTCGGCGATCTGTACGGCTCGGTAGTCAATATCGCCTCCCGCCTCACCGGCGTCGCCCGACCCGGCACCGTTCTCATCGATGACAAGGCCGCCGCAGCCCTGGACGGCGATCCAGCGTTCGACATCCACAATCTACGCAGCGTCCGTGTCCGCGGCTTCGACCGTCTCCGCCCGCACACCCTCCGCCGCAACGGCAAGCACCGATAACCCACGACCTAAGCTCGTCCGATGGAGTTCGAGTGGGCCGAGTTGCGCAAGAGCTGCGTTGTCGAGGAGGACGCGGCGGTGCTGGCATTGAACAAGCCTGCCGGGATTTCGGTAACCGGGGAGCGGCACGACAGCGATATCGTCGAAGCGGCGGCTGCCGCGGGGGAAACGCTGTATCCGGTGCACCGGATCGACAAGGTGACCTCCGGACTGGTGCTGCTGGCCAAGGACCTGGGCGCGCACGGGCAGCTGACCAGGCAGTTCAACAAGCAGACGGCCGACAAGGCGTACCTGGCGATCGTCGAATCGACCGGCCTGCCCGATCATGGCGTCATCGAACTGCCGCTCAGTGTCGGCCGCAAGAACCGGGTGCGGATCGCCGCGCCCCGTGAATGCATTCGCGAGCGGGCGGGCCGTTGGTTCGTCGATGACGCGGACCTATTGGCCACCAAGAACTATCCGTCGACAACCCAGTTCACAACGGTCCTGCGCACCGCCACCCACACCCTGCTCGCAGTGCGCCCGATCACTGGCCGCCGCCATCAGATCCGCGTCCACCTGGCCTGGATCGGCCACCCCATAGTCGGCGACCCCCTATTCGACAAATCCACCCAACACCCCCGCACCCACCTCCACTCCTGGCAACTAACCCTGTCCGCCCCTTGGCGCACACCCCCAACCCTCACCCTCCAAGCACCCCCCACCCCCGACTTCTGGCACCCTCTGCAGCCCCCACCCGCCACCGACGCCCTCCTCGCTCACGCCGACCAGCTCATACACACCCCCGAGTAGCCCCCAACGCCGCGCATCGCTTTGCCCGCCACGGAATAACCGGCATATCCATGCGTGGCGCGCCAATCGGTGCGCGCCACAACCAGCTCGGCGAGCGGCGACTACGCCGGCCAGCTCGGGGAGCGACCGAGCATGGCGACGATTTTGTCGAGTGTGGAGTTGCCGGACCAGGGGATGTCCGGGCCGAAGGCGGCGCCGGGGGCCAGGCGGGCCGGGCCGCCGGGGACCACCTCGGCTACCGATAGTGCGACGGCGAGCAGGTCGTCATCGAAATGCACTGTGTGGCCGAGGGTTCGGGCGACGTCCCAGGAATGCACGACGTAGTCGATGAAGTGGAAGCTGACCGCTTCGGCTCCGGAGAATTCGAAGGCGCGGGTGAACTCCGGCAGCGGGAAGGCGCGGCCGAGCACGCCGTCCTCGGCGAAAGATGCCAGCACGTGTTCGGCGGCGGCACGGTAGTCCGCGACCGGGTCCTCCCCCAGCGGACGCAGCCGCCACAGCGCCAGGTCACTCTCGCCGCGAGATGCGGCCGCGAAACCGTAGTGCTGGGTGATCATATGCGCCAGCAATCCGTGCAGCGTCCAGCCCGCGCACGGCGTCGGCTTGGCCAGATCGGCGACGGTCAGCTGGGAAACGACTTCGATGCTGGTGCGCACGGCCTGGGCATCGAGGGCGATCACATCGACCTGCGTGCCCAGCGAGTCGAGGCTCTTCAGTTCGGCGGTGTCGGAATCGGTGGTCATCGCTGTCCTTTCGATACATTCAAATTGATAAGCACACACTTATCGTAAGCTCGTACTTATCATATTCCAAGCGGTATTTTCTACCCATGCCGGAAAAGCGCCCCGACCTCGCCGCGATGATCGCGCCGCTCGGCCGCGCCCTCGCCACCGCGGAACTGCCCATCCTCGAACGGCACGGCCTGACCATGTGGGGCTACGTGGTCCTACTCGGACTCGGCGACGAACCCGTCTACACTCAGGCCGCACTGGCCAAGAAGATCCGCGCGGATAAAACGCGCATCATCGGCACGCTCGACGAGCTCCAGCAGCGCGGCCTCATCCGGCGCGATCCCGATCCGGCCGACCGGCGCGCACGCCTGATTTCGCTCACCCCGACCGGCCGGACCACCCGCGACCAGGCGCAACGCGATATCCAGGACCAGGAGAACCGCCTGCTGTCCCAAATCCCCGCCGCCGATCGCAAGGTGTTCCTGCGGTCACTACAGACGCTGTGGAAGTCGGTCGTCGAGCCGCCGAGCTGACCCGATGTGCGCGCGACCACTTCCGACCCCGCGCCCTTCTACCGGTGGTCAGCCTCATGGCGACACGGAACATGCAGGTCATCTAGCCTGAAGTGGTGCCGGCAAACGATGTCGGCGCATTCTGCCGCAACGGAGCGATCCCCAGAGAAAGCGAACGCCGATGATCCTGGTGGCTCAGGTCAGCGATACCCATTTCGATCTCGGCACCCGCAATGGCGAACGAGCCGAGCGGGTGATGGCCTATCTCGCTGATCTGCGACGCAGGCCCGATGCCATTCTGGTGACCGGCGATATCACCGATTCGGGTAAGCCCGAGCAGTACGCCGAGGCGCGCGTCGCACTCGACGCCGATATCCCGGTCTACGCGCTGCCCGGCAATCACGACGACCGCGCCGCCTTCCGCACCGACCTCCTCGGCGAATCCGCATCGACCGCGCCGATCAACCACGCACACCGGGTCGGCAATTTGACCGTGGCCCTGCTGGATTCGACGATCCCGGGCGAACCCGGCGGCCGACTCACCGAGGAAACCTACGACTGGCTACGCGGCATACTCGCCGCCACGCCCGCCGACGCACCCATACTCCTTGCGCTGCATCACCCGCCCGCACACTTGTTCAGTCCGGTCATCGATGAGATCTCGCTGGCCGAACCCGAGAAATTGGCCGAGGTGGTCACTACCGACGAACGCATTGTCGGCGTGATCACCGGACATGCGCATTCCGCCGCAGCGACCACCTTCGCTGGCCGCCCGCTGTTGATCGCACCGAGCACCGCATCCGTGCTCGGAGCCGAATGGGAGCTCGAGCTACCCGACCAAGTCATGGACTACGCGCCTGACCCGGCCGTCGCCCTGCACGTCATCGACGAAAACCATCGCATTACAACACATTTCCGCAGTGTCGCGATGGACGGCTGGATCAGCGTGCGGCCGAATTAACGACCTACGATGCGTTCGCGGCGGTAGGCGGCCGGTGTCGCGCCGGTCCAGCGTTTGAAGGCGTAGATAAAGGTGGAGGATTCGGCATAGCCGAGCCGGATGGCGACATCACTCACCGAAAGCGGTGTGGCGGTGAGCATTTCCTCGGCAAGTGCGCGCCGCACCTCGTCAAGCAGTGCCCGATAACCGGTGCCCGCGGCATCGAGGTGGCGGCGCAGGGTGCGGGTGCTCATATTGAGATCGCGTGCGATGGAGTCGATTCCGCGCGGGGCGGCGAATCCGTCCGCGCCGCCGGGCACCAGGAGTTCGCGCACCTGCGCCGCGATACCCGTGCGGGCGCGGCGCCGGTCCACCAGATCCCGGCATTGCGCCAGGCACATGGCCCAGGTGTGCTCATTCGCCTGCGGCAGTGGCTGTTCCACCATTGCCGGATCGATGGCGAATAGATTGTGCGGCCGCCCGAAGCGCGGCCGCACCTGGGTGACCGCCATAATCCGATCGGCGTATGTCGGCTCGGCAAAACAGAATTCGGCCCTGGTGAGCGGCAGTTGCTTACCGATCAGATCGCTCATGACCTGATGCATGGCGGTCACATCGCGTTCGACCAGGAACTGGCGCACATCGGCCGGAATCGATTCGCCGTGTACATAGGCGATGAATTCGCCCTCCCGCCATTGTGCGGCAGGCAGGCAGAAGGTGAAGCTCAACTCCAGATACCGCAGCGCGAACGAGATCGCTTTACCGAGCGTCGGACTACTGACGCAGGCGAAGCCGAAGATGCCGAAGGTGGTGATCCGATAGCGGCGGCCGATCTCGACACCGAGCGCGGGTATATCGGCGAGTTCGTGGACGAGATTGCGGATGACGGCGAGTTCGATGCGCGCGTCGATCTGCGCGTCCGGATCGTGCAGCATTGCCTCGGTCAGCCCGGCTCCGGCCAGCATCCGCGCGACGGGCACGCCGTGCTCACCGGCATAGCGGACCATCAGCGCCACGCTGGCAATGCCGCGCGGAAAGTTCCAATCGCGGATGCCCGGATCCTGTACCCGCTCCACAGCCGACATTATGGCCGAAAATCTCGATATTCTCGCCTGGCTTGCGGGTCGCTCGAAATGATCAGTCCCGATATCCGACCAGCAGTCCTAGAGTGGAACTCACCTACAGTGCTGTGAGGAGTGCCACATATGACAGCTGGTGAGCGACCAACGGTCATCATCATCGGTGCCGGTTTCGGCGGCATCGGGATGGCAATTGAATTGCGGCGCAACGGTTTCGACAATATCGCCATCCTGGAACGCGGCACCGATATCGGCGGGGTCTGGCGGGAGAACACCTATCCCGGCGCGGCCTGCGATGTGCCGTCACCGCTGTACTCGTTCTCTTATGAGCCCAAGCCGGACTGGCCGCAGCGCTATTCCGGACAGGCCGCGATCCACGACTACCTGCGCGGCGTCGCCCAGCGGCACCGACTGCTGGAGGCGATCCATTTCGGCGCCGAGGTGACCGACGCCGAATTCGACGACGGCTCCGGCCGCTGGACCGTGCGGACCAAGGACGGCACGGCCCGAACCGCCGACGTGCTCATCTCCGCGGTCGGCCAATTATCCCGGCCCGCGCTACCGAATATCCCCGGCATCGACACCTTCACCGGCCAGGCCTTCCATTCCGCCGAATGGGATCACGGCATCGAACTGACCGGTAAACGCGTCGCCTGCATCGGTACCGGCGCAAGCGCCATCCAGTACATTCCGGAGATCCAGCCGCAGGTCGAACACCTCACGCTGTTCCAGCGCACACCAGCCTGGGTGCTGCCCAAATTCGATACCGACTACACCCCGATCCAGCACAAACTCTTCGCGCGCCTGCCCGGCGCCCTGCTCGTCGAACGCTTCGGCTGGTGGGCCATCACCGAATTCATCGCACTCGGCCTGGTCGAATTCCCGTCTATCGCCCGATGGGTCGCGCAGGTCGCGTCGAAACATCTGGAGGAACAGGTCCCGGATCCGGAACTCCGCGCCAAACTCACCCCCGACTATCCGGTCGGCTGTAAGCGCGGCTTGTTCTCCAACGACTACTTTCCGGCGCTGGTCCAGCCGAATGTAACGGTCGAGACCAGTGCCATCACCGAAATCGTGCCGAATGGCCTACGCACCGCCGACGGCACAGTGCACGAGGCGGAGGTGATCATCTACGGCACCGGATTCAAGGGCACCGAATTCCTGTGGCCGATGAATATTTACGGCCGCGCGGGCCGCAAGCTCGCCGATGCCTGGCAGAGCGGCGCGCACGCCTACTACGGCATTACCGTGCCCGACTTCCCTAATCTGTTCCTGGTCTATGGACCGAATACCAATCTCGGCGTCGGCTCGATCATCTACATGATCGAATCGCAGGCCCGCTATATCCGCCAAGCCGTCCAGTTGCTCGCGGAACGTCCCGGCCATGTACTCGAGGTGCGGCCCGAGGCGGAGGCGCAATTCAATACCGCGGTCCAGGAACGCCTCGCGCGTACCCCGTGGAACTTCTGCTCCAGCTGGTATCGCACCACTTCGGGCCGGATCACGAATAACTGGCCGGGGCGGCAGCTCGCCTATCGCCGTCGCGTCCGCAAGCTGAACGCCGCCGATTACGAGCTGACCCAGGTCGCCTAGCGAACAACTCAATACAGCCGCCATGTGGGCATAACGCAGCCGAGCGCCAGCGCGGCGCAGTCATGACCACAAGGACTCCACAGAAAGACCACACGAACTGTCCACCAGATCCTGGCAGACTTGTCCCGTGAGTGATCTGCCTGCCCGCCCCATCGAGCGCGGAGCGCTGCGCCCGATCGAATTGGCGGCGGGGGCGGTGCTCGGTGGTGCCACCGTCGCGCTGGTCACCATCGGCGCGCTGATTCCGATCGCCGCAGCATTGCAGCTGGTCGCGGCGGTGCCGATGGCGATGATCGCGCACCGCTATCGGCTGCGCGCCCTGATCACCGCGACCGGTTCGGCCGTCCTGGTCTGCTTTGTCGCGGCGGGCATCGCGCCCGCATTCGGCATTCTCAGCTCGGCCACCATCGCGGGCATTATCGGCACGGTCAAACGACGACGCGGCGGCTTGCCTGCGGTGCTCGGATTATCGGCACTCGCTGGTCTCGGCTTCGCGGCCTTCGCCGTCGGATCGCTGTTCATGCTGTCGCGGTCCCGGAATCTGCTGTTCAACACCATCCGCAGCACCGCGGAGGGGCTGGAGCGCACGGCCGCGCGCCAGCCCCAGCTGGAACCGTTCGGACGCGGGGTCGCCGATGCCGCGGACGCCGCGATCCACTGGTGGTGGGTCCTGATCGGCGGTGGTGTGCTGGTAGGCATCATCGCGACGGCGGTGTTCTCCTGGTTCGCACTCGGCTCGGTACTCGATCGACTGTCCTGGCTCCCCAGCGAGGATCGGCTCGACGCACCGCCCGACGACCGCCCCATCGCACCGCTGCCGGTGCGGCTGCGCGAGGTCGGCTTCCGCTATCCGGGTGCGCCGGTGGATGCGTTGTCCGGGATCGATCTCCGAGTCGACATCGGCGAATTCGTGGCCATTGTCGGCCACAACGGATCCGGCAAATCGACGCTGACCCGGCTGCTCGCGGGATATCCGCCGACCACAGGCAGCGTGGACCGGCCCGGCGCGGCCGGCCTCGGTCACTTGGGTGGCACCGCACTGGTGTTGCAGCGGCCGGAGAGTCAAACCCTCGGCGTGCTCGCGGCCGACGATGTGGTGTGGGGTTTGCCCACCGAACTCGCCGCCGCCGTCGATATCGATGGCCTGCTGCGCGAGGTCGGCCTGGACGGTATGGGCGATCGCGAGACCGCGACCCTGTCCGGCGGTCAGCAGCAGCGGCTGGCGGTGGCCGCGGCATTGGCTCGGCGCCCAGCCCTGCTCATTGCCGACGAGGCCACCTCGATGATCGATCCGGACGGTCGCCGCGATCTCGTCGCGCTCCTGGCCGGACTGCCCAAACGCCATCCGATGGCGGTGGTGCTGGTAACCCATCACGAAGCCGATACCGCCGCCGCCGATCGGGTGATCCATCTGGCCGGCGGCCGGACCGTCGAGCGACTGCCCGCCTGGCCGCGACCGGTCAGTGAGATCCGACGCCGCCCGATGGGTGAAACCATCCTGCGGTTGAATGATGTCCGCCACACCTACAACCATGGAACACCATGGGCTGCACCGGCTTTGCACGGAGTCGACCTGACCGTCCGGCGCGGCGAGGCGCTACTCGTGGTGGGTGGCAATGGATCCGGCAAGTCGACGCTGGCCTGGATCATGGCCGGATTGATCGAACCCAGTTCCGGCCGTTGCGAATTGGGCGGCAAACCGATCGCGAAGCAGATCGGTCAGGTGGAATTGGCGTTCCAGCACTCCCGTTTGCAGCTGCAGAAACAAACGGTCGGCGACGAAATCGCGGACTGGGGTGGACGAGCCACCGGATCCGGCGCGGTCGGACGCGCACTGGACGCGGTAGGGCTGGATCGCACACTCGCCGCACGCTCCATCGAGAAACTCAGCGGCGGCCAAGCCAAACGCGTAGTGCTCGGGGCCATTGTGGCCAGCCACGCGCCGGTCGTCGTACTCGACGAGCCGCTGGCCGGGCTCGACCCGCAGGGTCGCGCCGAAATCGTGGAACTGCTTGCCCGCCTGCGTAATTCCGGACTCACCCTGATCGTCATCTCCCATGACGTGCACGATATGGCCGCGGTCTGCGACCGGACGGTCCATCTCGAGGCCGGACGCATTCTGGAGACCGCCCCGATCCTCGACATCGCGAATGCGCGTGCGCACCAGACGGATTCCCGCTCGGCGATGCCGGAACCACGCCCCGGCGATCCGGCGTGGCGACTCGGGAACGGAGGTCGGTGATGCGCGAGCGAACATTCAACACAGCCGCCTCCACGGTCATGACGGAGCCGAGCGTCAGCGAGGCGCAACCATGACCGCCGTACTGTTCCGCGAGGTGCCGGTTTCGAGTCCGGTGCACAGCCTCTGGGCCGGAACCAAGATCATCGGGGCGTTCCTGATCAGCGTGGTGCTGATGGTCCTGCCATCCTGGCCGGTGCTCGGCGTGCTGGTCGTATTCCTGATCGCGATCGGGGTGGTGGCCCGACTGCCGCTGAGCACCCTGCCGCGCCTGCCGTGGTGGTTCTGGGCCACACTCGGTGTCGGCGGCTTGCTCAATGTTCCGGTGGGCGGCGAAGCCGTGCTGCGCTACATCAATGTCACGGTCTTCGGCCTGATTCTGCTGACCGCCTCGTTCCTGATCGCCTGGACTACCCCGATGGGCGATATCGCCCCCGCACTGGCCAAACTCGGTGCCCCACTGCGCAAATTCCGGGTGCCCGTCGACGAATGGGCCGTGGTCATCGCGCTGACATTGCGTGGCCTGCCGCTGCTGATCGACGAGATCCGAGTGCTGCGGGCGGCACGCCGACTGCGGCCGAAGGACAGCCTGGTCAATCGCGCCGCCGATAATCCGCTCGTCGATATCCTTACCGCCGCCATGGCGGTATCCAGCCGCCGGGCAACCGAACTGGGCGAGGCCATCACCGCGCGCGGCGGCACCGGCCAGCTCACCGCCCGCCCGAGCGCCCCCGGACGCAATGACGCGATCGCGCTGACAATTGTTGTCGCGGTCTGTCTCGGCGCGATCGTCCTCGATCTGCTCATCTGACCGGCGATACTGGATCCTGTGCCGGATCAAGACGATGTGCCTGCCTGGCAACGCAAGACTGAGGGTGAGTCGCGGTGGGCCGCGACACTCGCCGTGCTGGTGATCGTGGTTCTGCAGGTCGCGCCGCGGGAACTTCGGCAGCAGCCCGCCTGGCTGCTGCTGCCCCTCCTCGAGGTCCTGTTGCTCGGTGTGCTGGTGGTGGCGAATCCGTTCCGGCTCAACCGGGAACAGCGTTGGCTGCGCAACTGGGGCCTCCTGCTGACCGGGTTGTTGAGTCTAGCCACGGCGGTTTCGGCGGGGCGACTGGTGTTCCAACTGATCGAAGGGGCCCTCACCGATCCCGTGGAATTGCTCGTATCGGGTGGTGCAGTCTGGTTGACCAATGTGGTGGTGTTCGGACTCTGGTACTGGGAGTTCGATCGCGGCGGACCTGCGGCGCGCGCCCATGCGCGAAAGCCGTTGCCGGACTTCCTGTTCGTCCAGATGCAGAGTCCGGAGTTGACCGGACCCGAGTGGGAGCCACAGTTCCTGGACTATTTGTATCTGGCGTTCACCAACGCGACGGCGTTCAGCCCGACCGATGTGATGCCGATGTCGCGATGGGCGAAGGCGACGATGATGCTGCAATCGGCGACCTCCCTGGTGCTGGTGATCTTGGTGATCGCCCGCGCCATCAATGTCTTGCAGCAGCCGGGTTCCTGACCGAATAGCGAAGAGCTATAACAATATTCGTCATACCGGCATACTCGTATACCCCGAAAAGCATTCCGCCACATCTTTTGTACGCGGTACGGTGTGCTCGGAGTGCGTTCTTTAGATCACATCGTGGCTCTGCACGGCGTCGGGGGAAGGATTTTTCCGGTGTGGAGTGTTGCTACGGCTTGCCAGAACTGATGCAGATTGGACAACCGGAATGATTCTCCGCAAGATCACGGCGGTCGCCGTGCCGATCGTCGCCGCCATCGCGGTCGGCGCGGGCACCTCGTATGCGCAGGCGGGTGCCGTGCCCGATATCGGATACGAGGCAAAACTGGTGGGCGACAAGATCGTCACCACACTGACCAACGGGTCCTTCCAGATGTCCGCGAACACCGTGGACGTCAAGGACATCGCCGGCAATACGGTGGTCACGCTGCCACTGTCGTTCCGGCAGGACGGTCTGGAATTCGCACTGCCGCATGAGATCCGCGACGCGGGCAAGGTACTGGAGCTGACCGCGGTCAAGGACTACACACAGGCGCGGCCGGTGGCGACACCGATCGCGTCGCCGCGCGAGAATCTGCGCGCGCAGGATAACTTCCTGACCCAGTTCGGCATTGCCACCGCCATCGGCGGCTTTCTCGGCACGGTCATCGGCGCCCTGGTCGGGCTCACCGGCATCGTCGGCGGACCGGCCGTCATCGCCAGCGTCATCGCGGGCGCGGGCATCGGCGGCATTATCGGCACCGTCGTGGTCGGCGGACCGGCACTGATCATCGCGGGCATCGATCTGATCAGCACCCTGGCCGCCGAGCCCGGCACCACCAAATGGCAGGACACGCCGGTCAAGTAGGACGGCGAACAGCACTGGCGAATGCGGCGCGCAACAAACCCTCGTAGCGCGCCGCATCTTTCGTTCACCGGCTGTGACAGCCGGGCGCTACCGGAATACCCGCGAAGCGGTCGGCGAGAAAACCCATCGCACCGGCCGCTTCACCGAGAGCGGCCACATTGTGTCCGGGCAGCGGCGAATGCACGGAAGTGAGGTCGGCACCCTGTGCGCAGTATCGGCCGACCAGATCGGTGAAGCCCGCGACCGGGACCACATCGTCGGTTGTGCTGTGATACAGGTACATCGGCGTGACCGGCGCACTGCCACCCAGCTCCTGCCGGTCGAGCGCGGCCCGAAATGCCGGATGAGACAACACATCCGGCACCGTCGCGAAATCGTCCACGTGCGCATTGTCGTACTTGACGATGAAATCCGGACCACAGGCCGAGGCATCCTCGGCCAAGGCGATGCGACCGCGTTCGTTGAGTAGTTCCGGCACACCGGAATTCGGTTCGTTCTTCGCGATCGCGATCAAGACGAGCATGGCCAGACCCGCTTGTACGGTGCCATCGACACCCTGAGTCGTTGCGGGCCAATCGGCGGGCACCCCGCCCGAGGTGATCCCGGCGAACCGGATATCGGGCGCATACTCCGGTTGTATCTGAGCCGCCCACAGCGTCGCGAACGCACCGCCCGAATAGCCCCACGCCCCAATGGGACTCGCCGGACCGACGCCGCCCGGTGCGAGCGCGCGAGCCGCCCTGATCCCATCGAGCACCGCACGGCCGGAGTTGACGCCATCCAGGAATCGGGAATCCGGCCCCTCGTAATCGCTGGCCACCACCGCCCAGCCGCGGCGCAGCGCCTCGGCGATGAACAGTGTGTCGATATAGGTATTCGCGGCGCCGAGATCCCAGCCGCCCCGCAGCGCGTACGACGGCGCGCACTGGGTGCCGAGACTGTCCTCGGCGATCTGATACGACAGCAGCGGCCGCTGGCCCGGACCGAGCCACAGCCAATTCGGCACCAGGACGGTGGCCGTCCCCGCGATCGGCGAACCGTTCGTATCGCTGGTCCGATACCGCACCTGCCAGGCCGTAACCGGCAGCGGCAGACCATACAACGCGAACGAGCGCGCCTGCAGAATGGCACCGGCGGGCTGCGGCGCCAGATCTACCGATGGCGGGTAGAACGGATTCGGATCCGGGCTCGGCACCGCCCTGGCAACCGGAACGAATGCGAATGCCACGACCGCGAGAACGAGCGAGATGGTTTTCGCGCCGGATCTCCGGTTACTGCTGACGAATGGCGCAGACAAAATCTTCATCGGGGCCTCCAGTGATCCGACGCGGCGCGACGCACAATGCGGCGGAAACGCGTCGGCGCCGACCTCGATGTCATCACGGTACTGCCTGATCAGAGGCCCAGCAACGGTCATCGGCGGGCATCGGCGACGCCTCACGTGTCCGATTTCCGGCATGGTTACAGTTGGGACGGAGCACGCCGCCGCGCGCTTCGAAAGTAGCTATCGCGCAACCGAACCACGTCCGGCCGCCCACCGACCGTGATCGGCATCGAACAGGAGTGAGCTGACCATGCGGCATGGCAACGGACTGGACATTCCCGAAGAACTCGCCGATGTGTGTGCGCCGCACCGCATGGCGGTGATCGTCTACGACATGCAGGTCGGTGTGCTCTCTCAACTTCCGGACGGTCCGGAGATCATCGAGCGGGTGACGCGGGTGGTCGAGGCGGCGCGGCGCGGCGGCTATCCGATCATCTTCCTGCGGCATTTCTTCCTACCGCGCCGCCTGAGTGGGACCTTCGCGCTGCGAATGGCCATGAGCTGGCAGCAGGTCGACAATGTCGATGACGTGAAGTTCATCCTGCAGCGCGATACCCCGGCCTTCGAACTGGTTCCGGAGCTGCGGCCGACGGCGGATGAGGTGGTCTTCGACAAGACCTCGATGTCGGCGTTCGAGGGCACGCCACTGGCCGCGGTGCTGCGCGATCTCGGCATCGGCGCGTACGCGATCACGGGTGTCGCGTTGGAGATCGGCATTGCGCCGACGGTCACCCATTCGACCGATCTCGGCTTCGTGCCGGTGATCATCAGCGATGCCGTGGGTGGCCGCGATAAAGCGGCAATGGCCCGCGCCTACGACGATTTCGAATTCCAGGGGCACGCGATGGTCACCGACAGCGCGACCATCATTCCGCTGCTCGCCCGCGAACAGAGCTGACCGTGGAATGGCGGATCGGCATATCCGGTCCGCCATCGGCGATTCAGCCGTCCTGGTGGACGGCCTTCTTGGCGGCCTCCTGCGCGGCGTCGACCTGGCTCGCGAACTTGCCGTCGGTCTGCTTGTCGATGAGATCGCCCACCTTATCGATGGCCGTATCCACCTTGTCCGCGTTCTGCTTGGCCAGGTCCAGCGCCTTGTTCGCCAGGTTCTTGAAATCCACCGTGCACTCCTCGTTTTCGAGCCGACACAACCGCGAACAAACGATACCCAGCGAACTCCCCGATGACCCGGCAAACCATCAGCGACCGCCGTCACATCTCGCTCAGCCAGGCCGGATGCCAGAGGCGACCGGTCTCGGTCCAGTTCATGAAGCGCACGGTGCCGCCGAGCTTCGGGGTCACCCACACCGCGTCCTCGCGTTCCTCGGCGGTGAGGTCATTGTCGAACGGGGTGGTCTTGCGCACCAACTTGCCGAGTTTTTTGGCCAGCTCCCGCATGACCGGCTCGCTGAACCCGGTACCGACCCGCCCCACGTAATGCAGCCTGCCCTCATGCGGAATGCCGACCAGCAGTGATTTGAAGTCGCGGGCATCGCTGCGCCGCCAGCCGCCGATCAGGACCCGCTGGGTACGCCAGTTGCGCTGCTTCACCCACGAATGTCCGCGCTTACCGGGCAGATATACCGAATCCTTGCGCTTGGCGACCACACCTTCCAGCCCGTGTTCCTGGCTGTAGCGCAGCGCTTCGGCACCGGAGCCGTCCAGTGGCAGCGGCACCCGCAGTGACGGTGCGTTGGCGGCGATCGCCTCCAGTACCCGGCGCCGATCCGAATACCGTTTGCGGATAAGGGAAGTACCGTCCAGATACAGCACGTCGAAGGCGACGAAGACCGCGCGCGCCGCATCGGCCTGTAGCAGACCGACATTGGCGACCCCGTGATCGTCGAACACCACGGCCTCGCCGTCGAGCACCAGATCGTGTCCGGCCAACTCCTCGGCCAGCACCGTCATGCCGGGATAGCGTTCGGTCACCACATTGCCCGTCCGGCTGCGCAGAGTCAGTGTCCCGGAGGCTATTTCGGCGATCAGCCGGAAGCCGTCCCATTTGATTTCGAAGCACCATTCGACGTCATCGAGCTCGGCGACCTCACCGGATGTGGCTAGCATCGGCGGTAGACCGCGCGGAAAGGGCGCGGGCCCAGCCGGTCTCGGCACGATGTACGCCGCTTCGGGTCCGACCGGACCACTGGAGACTCGATCCGTCGCCTCCTCGGCCGGATTCTGATCGCGAATGATATGCATAAGCCATTGGGTGCCATTGGTTCGGATCATCGCGTAACGGCCGCGCAGCCGCTTGCCGTGAAAGGTGACGATAACCTCGTCCTCGCGCCACTTCTCGGTGTCGTAGGTACCGGAATCCCAGATCGTCATCTCCCCCGCACCGTACTGTCCTTTCGGGATGGCACCGTGAAAGTCCAAGTACTCCAGCGGATGATCCTCGGTGTGCACGGCGAGCCGATTCTGGTCCGATGAGATCGGCGGCCCCTTTGGCACCGCCCACGACACCAGCACGCCGTCGCGTTCGAGCCGCACGTCCCAATGCAGCCGCCGCGCGCGGTGTTCCTGGACGACGAACCGATTGTTCGCCCCCGGCGTCGGCGTTTGGGACGGCACCGGTTCCGGGGTCGCCGCGGCATCGCGCATCGATCGGTATTTCGTCAGTGCATCGCCGGTCGAGGTGGGTGGATCCAATTCGGCGAGCAGATCGCCGTCATCGCGCCAGCGGGCGAGCACCTCGTCGAAGCGCAAGTGCCGCAGCTTCTTCCGCTTTTCCAATTCGGCCCAGGTGCGCGGTGCGGCCGCATTCGGTTCGGTCCGGCCGCGCAGCGAATACGGTGCGATGGTGGTCTTGGACGGATTGTTCTGACTCCAGTCCAGGAAGACCTTCCCGTCGCGTGCCGATTTCGCCATTGTCGCGGTGACCAGATCCGGGTGCAGCTTCTCGAGATTCGTCGCCACCTGCTTGGCCACGGTGGACGCGCCGCCCGGACTCAACTCCCGATCCAATGGCACATAGATGTGTATTCCCTTGCTACCACTGGTGACCGGGAAGGCGTGCAGTCCGATGCCCTCGACCATCTCGCGCACCGCGAGCGCGACCCGCGCGCATTCGGCAAGTCCGGCACCCGACCCCGGATCCAGATCGAAGACCAGCCGGGTGGAGTGGCCAACCTTGTCACCGTCGAAACGCCATTGCGGAACATGGACTTCCAGCGCTGCCTGCTGTCCGATCCACGCTAGCCCGGCCTCGGAATCGATTACCGGATAGACGAGCTTGCGGCCGGAATGTTCGATGGTGTGGCGCTCCAGCCACGACGGCGCGTGCTCGGCGAGATTCTTTTCGAAGAAGGATGATTCGTCGACCCCGTTGGGCCAGCGCTTCCGGGTGACCGGTCGCCCGGCGATATGCGGAAGCATCGCGGGCGCGACAGCCGAATAGTAGGCAATGACCTCGCCCTTGGTGGTTCCGGTCGCCGGATACAGCACCTTGTCGAGGTTGCTCAGCTCAACCTCGATGTCCGGCCGGCCCGGGCCGCCACCGAATTTCCGGCGGGTCACCATAAAAGAAGTTTAGGGGCGGGGACCGACAGAAACCGGTCCCCGCCACAGATCATGCCTGCGGCTGTCCGGGTTCCTCCGGCTTGGGAGCAGGCGGCGCCTCCGGCGCGGGAGCAGACGGCTCCGGCGCGGGCGGCGCCTCCGATGCGGGAGCAGACGGCTCCGGTGCGGACTGGTCCGAGGGTACCGCCTTCTTGGCGGCCTCCTGCAACTTGTCGATCTTGTCGGAGTATTTGTGGCCGGTCTTCTCGTCGATGAACCCACCGGCCTTGTCGACCGCTTCGTTGATTTTGTCGGCGTTCTTGGCCACCGTTTCCCTACCCTTGCCGACTATGCCTTTCAGGGTATCCGCGAGACTCATGTCTGCATTCCTTCCTGTCGACGAACCGACGTGCTCACCCGATATCCTCCCACCAGGAATCCCGGCTCGGCACGTCATCGGGGTCGATGCGCTGACCGGGCACCGGCACCGCCACCGCGGTACCGGCCGCCCGCGCCGCCTCGACCATCCGACGTACCGGCTCCGACCACCCGTGGAAGGCCAGATTGAAAGTTGCCCAGTGGATCGGCACCAGCAGTCCGTATCCGGGATCGCCAACGCCGAGGTCGGCATGGGCCCGCACCGCCTCCTCCGGGTTCATATGCACATCCGGCCAGGCCTCGTCATAGGCCCCGATCGGCAGCAGGGTCAGATCGAACGGTCCGAGCGCGGCACCGGCCTGCGCGAAAGCCCTGGTGTATCCGGTATCACCGCCGAAGTAGACCCGCCGCGTCGGGCCGACGATGGACCAGGACGCCCACAGTGTGGTGTTGCGCACCAGACCGCGGCCGGAGAAGTGCCGTGCCTCGGTACAGGTGAGCACCAGCTCCGCACCATCGCGCTCGCGGCCCAGCGAAGCGAGGGAAACCGAACCGCCCCAATCCAATTCGACGATCCGATGTTCGGGCACACCCCAGTGCCGCAGATGGGCGCCGATGCCGATCGGCACCAGGAAGGGCGCGCCCTGTCCGTGAACCAGCTGCCGGATAGTCGCCTTGTCCAGGTGGTCGTAGTGATCATGCGAGATCAGCACGGCATCCACCTGCGGCAGCTTCGACAGCGGTGTCGGCACCGGATGCAGCCGGGCCGGGCCGACCAGCGCGGACGGCGAAACCCGTTCGCTCCATACCGGATCGGTGAGAATCCGGTACCCGTCGACCTCGATGAGTGCCGATGCGTGCCCGTACCAGGTGACCGCGAGATCGGCGGCCTCGGTCGGCACGTCGGGGGTTGCCAGCGGCACCGCATTGCGCGGACGACCGGCATTGCGCCGGGTCAGCGCCGAGAATAGCAGGGACGGAGCGGCGCCCGAAACGAACTGGGTGCTCGGCTCGGTGTTGTGGAACTGTCGATTGCGGTAGTTCACCGCGCCGGTGGCGTAGGGCTGAATGGCATTGATGGAGGCGCCGATCGCCGATGGGATGTCCCACACCGCGCGTACCACCCAGGTGACGCCGAATGCCGCGGCGGCAATGCCGACTATCTTCTTCGGCTTCATTTATCGCCCCACAAATTTCGCGGCACGTTTCTCTTCCCTGGCCAGCCGCCCCTCCTTGGCATCCTGACTGGTCCACGCCGCCTCCAATGCGGCACGCTGCCGCGTACCCTCTGGATCTCGGGTGCCGTCATCGTTGAATTCCAACTTCATATGCCGTAGCGAGAGCGGGGCCAGCTGGGCGATCGATGTGGCCCACTCCTGCGCGTCGGCCAGCGTGCCGAGTCGGTTGGCGAAGCCGAAGGCGTAGGCATCGGCGGCCGATACCGGTCCGGCGCCGAACAGCATGGTCCGGGCTGGGCCGCCCCCGATCAGCGATACCAACCGCCGCACGGTCCAGCGGTCGACGGTGATGCCGAGCTTGGCGGCCGGAATGGCGATATAGGCTTCGGGCTCCATGACCCGCAGATCCGAGGCCAGCGCGATCTGCACACCCGCACCGAGCGCAGCGCCGTTGATCGCCGCGATCACCGGGACCGGGACCGATTCGATGGTGCGCAGCATGTCGACCAGGGCCGCCAGGAATCCCTCCGAGTAGACCCTGGACAGGTCAGCGCCCGCGCTGAAGATGGATCCCTGACCGGTGAGCACGATAACCCTGGCCTCCTCGGCCGCGGTCGACACCGCTTCGCGAAGCCGAGTGACGAGTTCGATGTTCAGCGCGTTACGCCGCTCCGGGCGCTGTAGTTCGATGGTGACGACATCGCCATCGCGGCTAACTTCGAGCATGCGTTCTCCCCAACTGACCGGTTCGAGTGGTTACATCAACTCTGCCACAGGCCATGGCACATACCGACCGAGCCGTTACGATCTCCATTTGTGCCGACAGACTTCTCCATCCTGGTGATCGGTGCTGGTCAGGCCGGGCTGTCGGCCGGTTACCACCTGCAACGCCTCGGATTGCGCCCGGAACGGGACTTCCTCATCGTCGATCACGCACCGGGACCCGGCGGGGCCTGGCAGTTTCGGTGGCCATCGCTCACCTTGAGCACCGTCAATCGCGTACATGACCTCCCAGGCATGTCGTTCGCTGAGACATTGCCACCCGATTCCGATGCGGTGCCCGCCGCGACCGCAGTGCCGCGCTATTACGAGCTGTACGAGAAGCGATTCGATCTGCGGGTGCACCGACCGGTCTCGGTGACCGTGGTCTGCGATCGCAATGCCGACGGAACCCCGTGTGCCGCAGGGCCGGATCCCGCGGCGGGGCGTGGCACGACGCTGAATGTCGAGACCGATAACGCGGGCACAATCCGGGTCCGCGGCCTGATCAACTGCACCGGCACTTGGGAGCATCCCTTCATTCCGCACTATCCAGGTGCGGAGACCTTCGCCGGACGGCAACTGCACACCCACGACTACCGCACCGCAGAGGAATTCGCCGGCAAACATGTCGTG
This sequence comes from Nocardia sp. NPDC051990, assembly GCF_040680755.1. Lineage (NCBI taxonomy): Bacteria > Bacillati > Actinomycetota > Actinomycetes > Mycobacteriales > Nocardiaceae > Nocardia > Nocardia sp. NPDC051990. The sequence goes on from NZ_JBFAXH010000003.1 coordinate 283,326, forward strand.
GTGGTCGGCGGCGGGGTGTCGGCGGTTCAGTTGCTCGATGAGATCTCGCAGGTCACCACCACTACCTGGGTGACCCGACGCGAGCCGGTATTCCGTGACACACCGTTCGCCGAGGAGAACGGCCGCGCCGCCGTCGCGATCGTGGAGGACCGGGTGCGGCATGGCCTGCCGCCGGGTTCGGTGGTTTCGGTCACCGGATTGCGACTCGACGATCGACTGCGCGCCGCCCAGGCCCGCGGGGCGCTGCGGCGGCATCCGATGTTCGCGAGTATCGAACCGAATGGGGTGCGCTGGGCCGACGGTTCGTTCCAGCCCGCGGAGGTGATTCTGTGGGCGACCGGATTCCGCAGTGCCCTGGACCATTTGGCCCCGTTACGCCTGCGCGGTCCGGGCGGCGGCATCACCATGACCGGCCGCCTCGCCACCCAGGTAGCCATCGACCCGCGCATCCACCTGATCGGCTACGGCCCATCCGCGAGCACCATCGGCGCCAACCGGGCCGGCCGCGCCGCCGCCCGAGACCTGACGCGATACCTGGATTTGATCTAGCCAGTACTCAGCAGTGGAATTCCTCTCGTTCCGGCGAAAGCCGGAACGAGACCACTGATTTCGCGAGGACATGGGTAACTCACCGGGTACGCCCAAAACTCGCGCGGCGCACGACGCAGGACCTGAACGCGACTCACGCGGCACCCGACTGGTATGGCCTAAATATTCGGGGAGGCGGACAGCCCGGCGGTGAAGGTGGCTGGATCCGGACCGATGCGAGCGTCGTTGTCGAGTGTGTTGATGGCGTTCATCTGGTCGCGGGTGAGTTCGAAACCGAAGACATCGAAGTTGGCTGCTATCCGGGACGGGGTGACCGACTTCGGAATGACCACAATGCCCTGCTGGAGGTGCCAGCGGATGATCACCTGGGCCGGGGCCCGGCCGACCTCTTCGGCGATGGCGACGATGGTCGGATCGTCGAGCAGTGTGCCCTGCCCGAGTGGGCTCCACGCTTCGGTGGCAATGGCATTCGCATCGTGGAACGCGCGTAGCTCGCGCTGCGCCAACCGGGGATGCAGTTCGATCTGGTTGACGGCCGGGACCTCACCGGTCTCGCCGATGATCCGCTGCAGATCGGCGACGGTGAAGTTCGATACCCCGATCGAACGGACCCGGCCGTGCGCCTTCAGAGTCTGGAACGCCTTGAAGGTCTCGACGAAGCGATCGGCCTGCGCCACCGGCCAGTGGATGAGATAGAGATCGAGGTAGTCCAGGCCGAGCCGAGCCATGCTGGCGTCGAACGCGCGCAGCGTGGAGTCGTAGCCCTGATCCGAATTCCACAGCTTGGTGGTGACATAGACCTCGTCGCGCGGCAGCCCGGATTCTCGGATGGCGCGGCCGGTGCCCTCCTCATTGCCGTAGATCGCGGCGGTATCGATGCTGCGATAACCCACCTCCAGCGCGGCGGTGACGACCGGCTGGACGTTGTCCGGCGGCACTTGAAACACACCGAAGCCGAGCTGCGGGATCACGTTCCCGTCGTTCAGCACGATCGGGGGAATGGCGCTGGTCTCGCTTCTGAAGGTCACCAACCGACCGTAGAAGTGCCGCGCCGCGTCGTCAACGAGAACCCCTGGTGTGTTGACCACTGGTTTGCCGAACGTTGTCGCTTTTGTGCGGGTTGGCAGAGATCGGTCAGGGCGCGGGAAGACCGAGGCGGCGGTAGCGGGTATGGCGGGACGCGCGGATTTCGGCCAGCGGACGGGTGCGCAGCCCGGTCAGTTCGTCGGCGATGGCGGCGACCATGCGGCGGGCGAAGTCGACCGGTTCATCGGCGGCGTCCGGAAATTCCGGGACGATCCGGTCGACGACGCCGTCGGCGAGCAGATCGGCGGCCCGGATGCCCTGTGCCGTCGCCAATTCGAGGGCATGGGCGGTATCGCGGTACACGATCGCGCTCGCCCCTTCGGGCGGCAGCGGCGCGAGCCAGCCGTGGGTGGCGGCCAGGACCCGGTCGGCGGGGAGCAGGGCCAATGCGCCACCGCCGGTGCCCTGACCGAGCAGGACCGAGACGGTCGGGGTATCCAGGGTCACCAGATCGGCTATGCAGCGGGCGATTTCGGGGGCAAGCCCGCGCTCCTCGGCTTCCTTCGACAGGGCCGCTCCGACCGTATCGATCACCAGGACCAGCGGCAGCCGCAATTCCTGGGCCAACGCCATACTGCGCCGGGCCTCCCGTAACGCGGCGGGGCCCATGGTGTGTTCACCCTGCTGCCCCGAACGGTCATGGCCGAACACAATGCACGGCTGGCCCCGAAAGCGAGCCAGCGCATGCACTATGGTGCGATCGGATTCGCCCTGACCGGTGCCGCTGAGCGGAACCCGTTGCGTCACATGGCGTAACAGGTCACGGATACCGGGCCTGCCTGGACGGCGCGAGATCCGAACCGATTCCCAGGCCGCGACATCCGGAGCCGCATTCGCGACCTGGTGCATCGGTACGGCCCAACCAGGTTCCGCCGCAACAGGATCCGGCACACAGCCGAGCACGCTCAGCGCACGATGGGCGATACGGCGGAACACCGAAACCGGGAGCACCCCGTCGATCACGCCGCTGTGGTACAGATTCTCCGCGACCTGCACGCCCTCCGGAAAATCCCTGTCGTACAACGCTTTATAGACGCGCGGGCCGAGAAAGCCGATGAGTGCGCCGGGTTCGGCAAAGGTGATGTGCCCCAGCGAACCCCAGGACGCGAACACGCCGCCCATCGTGGGATTGCGCAGATAGACCAGATAGGGATGCCCGGCCGCCTTGTGCGTCGCGATCGCACCCGCGATCTTCACCATCTGCACGAAAGCGATTGTGCCCTCCTGCATTCTGGTACCACCGGAGGTCGGTGACGCGACCAGCGGCAGGCCGAGTTCGGTGGCTCGCTCGACCGCCGAGACGATGCGCTCGGCCGCGGCCACCCCGATCGAACCCGCCAGAAATCCGAACTCGCAGGCGATTACGGCCACGCGTCGACCACGCAGCAGACCTTCGCCGGTCAGCACGGCCTCATCGGCGCCAGCCGCCAACTCGGCCTTGTGCAGTTCCGCGCGATACCGCGGGGATGCGGCCACCGTCACCGGTGGCCGGTCCCAGCTGATAAACGAGTCCGAGTCGAGCAGTTGCCTGAGCAACTCCCGCGCCGAAATCCTCATCGAGCGAGCTTACAGCGTGTCTGGGAAACCCCTTTCGGCATTTCCAGGCAACCATCCTTCTCGGATGTCCTCCGTGCACGGGACAAGACCGCGCACCTCGGTTTCCACGCTCCATCCGGGGTGGTTCCACCCGCACCCGCGTGCTGGCCAGCGCCGGGGGCGTCCACGGACGTTGGTCACCGAGGCAGTGTCGGTGCCCCGGATAGACGGCAGTCTCCACCGGGCACCGACAGAGTTCTCAGTCGACCTCTTGGCCAGTCGATTGGTAGGCGCGAACGCTCAGTTGCCCTGCATGACCTTGCGTAGTGCGTACTCGGTGAGCGATACCAGCGCCTGCTTGGCAGGCTCACGACGACGGGCGTCGATGGACAGGATCGGCACATCCGCAGGCACCGCGAGGGCCTGGCGGATGTCCTCGATCGGATACCGCGGCGCGTCGTCGAATTCGTTGAGCGCAACGAGGAACGGTAGATTGCGCGCTTCGAAGTAGTCGACGGCCGCGAAGCTGTCCTCGAGTCGGCGGGTGTCGACCAGCACCACGGCGCCGATGGCGCCGCGGATCAGGTCGTCCCACATAAACCAGAAGCGGTACTGGCCCGGCGTACCGAACAGGTACAGCACCAGATCGTCGGCGAGGCTTATCCGGCCGAAGTCCATCGCGACCGTGGTGGTCGACTTCATCGGAATACCGGTCAGATTGTCGATTCCGGTACTGGCGTTGGTCACCAACGCCTCGGTGCGCAGCGGAACGATCTCCGAGACGGCACCCACCAACGTGGTCTTACCGACACCGAAGCCGCCAGCGACCACGATCTTTGCCGAAGTCGGCTTGCTGGTGCGGGTATCGACCTGTGCCGTCGAATTAAATACGCCGGAGTCCACTGAGAACCCTTTCGATCAGCTCGCGACGTTCATCGTCGCTGGAATCGTCTTTCAAAGTCGCCGAAACTCGCACATGCCCGGCCTCGATGAGGTCGGCCACGAGCACGCGGGCCACCCCGATGGGGATACCCAAACGCGCTGCCACTTCAGCAACGGACGGCGATTCTCTGCACAACTCCACGATGGACGTCTCGATGTTGGTCAGTTCGAACTGCCGCTCCAGGGCGACCGGATGCGATGCGACAAGCGCCTCCAACGCCAACTCGACCGCGGGCCTGGTACGGCCCGCAGTCAAGGAGTACGGGCGAACGAGACTCGGCTCGGCGCTTCCCATGCGGTGATCGTCTATGTCCATCCCACCATCAGGAACCCATCGTGACGCGTGGCGTGGCCTGCACCGTCTGGCCGACACGCTCGACCAGCAGGGCCATTTCGTAGCCCACCTGGCCGATATCGCAGGAAGTATTGGTCAGCACCGCGAGATACGAGCCGTCGCCGACTGCCATGAGTAGCAGGTAGCCGTGCTCCATCTCGACCACCGACTGTAGTACGGTGCCGCCCTCGAATAGATTCGAGACGCCTACCGAGAGGCTGGCCAGTCCGGCGGTAACGGCCGAGAGCTGCTCGGCACGGTCCACCGGCAGCTGCGCGCTCGCCGCCATGAGTAGGCCGTCAGCCGAAACCAGGACGGCATGAGCTACGCCAGGAACCTCGTTGGCGAAGTTCGAAACCAGCCAATCCAGCTGACGATTCGTACCACCTAGATCGGGGTTCATCGGTCTCCTTTATCTCCGGTTAGGTTCATTGCCTTCATTGCGCGGCCATCCCGGACGCCCTGCTGGTGACGACTCAAGCTGGACCTGATCGTTTCTGGATCGCGACGCGGTGTGCGATCAGCGTTGCCGGTGACACCGCCGGGGACCAGCCTTCCGCCCGGATTGCGCTGAGGCAAACCGGCGGCCGTCTTTGTTTCGGCCTGGGCCTCGCTGGCGCGGCGCGCCGCCTGCCAGCCCTCGTCGCCCGGTGATTCGAAGGAGGAGGCCACCTGGGACCGGTCCGCATTCGGATCCGAGAGCCACGCCGACATCATTTCGGCGAAGATCGGCGTCCCGCCCATGACCGAATCGGAGTCGACCGCGGGCTGCAACCTGGTCTGGAAGAACGACGCCGCCTTCTCTGGATCGGGTTTGAAGCTGTGCCGACCCGGATCGCGCGGTGTGGTCGTTGCCCCGCTCTCGGAAACCGCGGGCGTCTCACCGGTGCCGGCGGGCTGGACCGCACCGCGATCGCGTCGCGGCAGACCGACACCCGGCGGAACTTCCTTGCGCGGCAGTACGGTTGCACCCGGATCGCGCTGGGGCAGACCGGTCGGGCCCGGCTCCCGCTGCGGCAGACTGTCGCGGGACGGTAGCAGACTGTCGCGCTGGGGCAGGCCGCTCGGCGGCGGCGTACCCTGCTGACGCTGCGGCAGGCCGTTCGGAGCCTCGCGCTGCGGCAATCCGCTCGCGGGCGACTGACGCTGCGGCAGACCGCTAGTACCCGACTCCCGCTGCGGCAAACCATTCGAAGTCGAATCCCGTTGCGGCAGACCGCCGGTACTCTCCCGCTGCGGCAAACCGCCCGTACTTTCCCGCTGCGGCAAACCCCCCAGAGCATCACGCTTCGGCTGCGGCAGACCGCCGGTACTCTCCCGCTGCGGCAAACCGCCCGTACTTTCCCGCTGCGGCAAACCCCCCAGAGCATCACGCTTCGGCAGACCGCCTGTGCTCTCCCGCTGCGGTAGATCCCCCAGAGCATCACGCTGTGGCAAGCT